>VFKA01000052.1 GCA_009885795.1 Rhodospirillales bacterium
AACTGAACCTCGGCGGACACCGGCCGGCCGGTGGCCAGAACCTCGCGGTCCATCTCCACCACGACCTCGGCGCCGTCATCGGGAACGAGATCGCCGATGCGCCGGCCGAGGATCTGGTCCTCGGACATCCCAAAACCGATTTGGGCCGCGCGATTGATCACGAGGTAACGGCCATCGCGGTCCTTGATCGATACTTCGATGGGGGCGTTGTCGAGCAGGGCCCGCAAGCGCGCCTCGCTCTCGCTCAGCGCGATTTCGGCCCGCTTTTGATCGCTGATGTCCACCACGATGCCACCCACCGCGACCGTGCGACCTTCGGCATCGCGGATCGGAAACTTGATCTCGTGGGTCCACAATCCTTCGTGCAGGTCGGTGAAATGGTAATCGCGCGCTATTGGAGTCTCAGTCTCCAGCACATAGCGGTCCTGCTGGGCTAACGTCGCCGCTACTGCCGGGGGCAGTATGTCCTCGAGCCGCTGCCCGACCATGTCCTCGACGGTACTGCCGCAGAGCCTTGCGACCATGGGGTTCGCCATCCGATAGCGACCGTCGAGATCCTTCATCATCATGCCGAACGGCGCGTGATACATGAATCCACGCAACCGCACTTCGCTCTCGATCAGCGCGCGTTTCAAGTTTATCTGCTCCGTGATGTCCTGGATCGTGCCGATCGCGTTGTCCGGGGCTTTGGCGCTCGCATCGGATTCCAGCGACTCGCGCAACACTCGAATCTTACCGTCAGGGCGCACGATTCGATATTCGATCGCGGAACTCGATCTCAACGCCGCGACATAGTCGTTGTAAGCGGTCGTCACCATGGCCCGATCGTCGGGATGGACAAAGCGGTTGACATAGTCGCTGTCCATGGTCGGCATCTCGGACGCGGCCACGCCGAAGACATTGATCGTTGAGTCCGACCAAACGGACGCGCCGCTATCGACGCCGAAATGGTGCTGATCCGGATGTCGCGCCCAGATCCAATGACAGAGGCCGGCGATGCGGTGGGCGCGCAAAAGCAGCGCCTCGCTCTCGCGCAGTTCGTTTTCCGCGCGCTTGCGATCCGTGATGTCGATCGCGAAGCCGCCGATGGCGGTGATGTTGCCCTGCGCATCGGTAAGAGGAAACTTCACCTCATAGTCCCATGATGGGCCGTGGGGCAGGTCGTGGTACCCAATCTCGCGGGTCACTGGACGGCCGGTAGCCAAGACTTCGCTGTCCATCCCGGCGACAAGCGACGCGCTTTCACCGGAAGCAAAATCGGTGATTCGACGGCCTAGGATCTGATCGGCAGCGAGTCCAAATCCCTTCTCAACCGTACGATTGACGGCGAGATAGCGGCCGTCGCGATCCTTGATCAGTACCTCAATCGGGGCATTATCGAAAAAGGCCTGAAGCCGTGCTTTGCTCTCCCGCAGCTCCAGTTCGGTCCGTTTCTGATCGGTGATATCCTGGACGACACCCATCCCGGTATCCGAAGCCTCGCCACTCGTGTAGGATTCTAGAAGCTCGCGCACCAGTCGAACCTCGCCGTCCGGTCGGATGATCCGGTACTCGAACGATCCCCCGGATTTGAACGAGACCTTATTGTATTCAGCCATGACGCGGTCACGGTCGTCGGAGTGAACAAGACGTTCGACGTATTCGCTGTCGAGAACCGGCATGTCGGACGCGGCCACGCCGAAAACTTCGGCCGTGGACTGTGACCAAACGGACCTGCCGCTAGTGTTCCCTAAGCGGTGCTGTCTTGGATCGCGGGTCCAGACCCAATGACTGAGGCCGGCGACGCGTTGGGCGCGCAACAGTAGCGCCTCGCTTTCTCGCAGCCGATTCTCGGCCTGCTTTCGCGCCGTTATGTCCTGAATCGTTCCCATGACCGCGGTCGGCCGGTCGGGATCGCCGGCGATGACCTCGCTCATCTCGGTTACCGCCCGCACCTCGCCGTCGGGCCGCACAATGCGGTAGTCCAGCGGCGTGCCGTTCTTGCGCCGTTCGACGTAATCGGCGAAGACGGCGCGCACGCGGTCGCGATCGTCCGGGTGAACGAATCGCTCGATATAGGCTTCGTCGGATACGGCGAGTTCCTTCGCGTCGACGCCGAAGATCTCGGCGGCCGAGTACGAGTACTCGACGCCGCCCTTCTCCCAACCCTCGTAGGGCCGGTCGCTGGTCCAGACCCAATGGCAGACCTTGGCGATTCTCTGGGCGCGCTCGAGATGGGCGACACGCTCATTGAGCGGAATATCCGGCGCCGGCAGCCTAGGCGTTTCTTGTTGTCGGCCCGGGCCGGACGCCCGATAGGCTCCGACGCTGGCCAGCCCCGACCCGGCCAGTCCGGCGACCAGAAGCAACAGAGGCGGAAGCCATGTTGCCCGCGCGCGGACAGGCCTAACGACGGCATGAACGACGAATTTCTGACCGGCGACGGAAAATTTCGCTTCGCCGGATACGGTCCCGGAAGACGAACCCTGCGTGTCCCCGACCAGAAGACCGATGGCGCCAATATTGCCACTGCCGTCGCCCAACAGCAGGCGAACACGTTCGGACGCCGAGACATCGGGCAGCGTGGCGGAAAACAGCCGCCCGATATCGATGGCGCCGAGGACGACGCCTCCGGCGCCATCCGCGAATTCGGGTGCCGCCGCCAGCGCCATGCCCGGCGGCATGATGGGTTCGGCGACGAGGAGGGTGGCGCCATCGAAATCGTCGCGCTGCTCCAGCACGGCCATGCTGGTCCCGCTCTCCCAGGCCTTGGCGGCGATGGCGGACCAGGATTCGTTTAAGCCTAAGCCTTCCATGGCCGCGGGGTCCGCGATCCAGATGGTGTCGGTGAGCCCGGCGATCTCGGAAAAGGATTCCTCGAGCAGCGATTCGAGGGCATCGGGCGCCGCCGTTCCCTGGCCGAGGGCCACGAGCCCCGCCGCCCGCATACGCACGAGTGCGGCGCCGGCATGGTAGGAAAGGGTCTGCGCGATACTTGCCGCGCGTTCCTTCGCCGCTACGCTCGATCGCGCGGCGGCTTCGGCGTCAATGAACGACCGGTAATACGACGCGCCGGCTAACGAAGCCGCGGCACCGGCTAGAAGGGTGGCGAGCGCCAACAAAAACCGGCGACGCTCGGCGAACCACTGGCCGATCATGGACATTCTTGGCTGCCGTATGGTTAACAAAACGCCGGCCACGGCCGCGCGCGAACCATGAAAGCGCTACGGCCGGGCAGAGTCAATCGGTCGATGCGATCGGGGCTACAAGCGGTGCATGGCAGCGCACCAGGCGTCCGGCGTCGAGCCGGCTTGGAAGGGGAATCTCCACGCGGCAGCGCGCGATCGCGCGGGGACAGCGCGTATGAAATTCGCAGCCCTTGGGCCGGCGCGCCAGGCTCGGCACTTCGCCTTGCAGTTCCACATTCGCGCGGCGGCGGTCCGGGTCGGGGAGCGGCTGCGCCGCCAGCAATCCGTGCGTGTAGGGGTGCGCCGGGTTCTCGAAGATGTCGCGCGTCGCGCCCTGCTCGACGAAGCGGCCCATGTACATGATGGCCAACTCGTCGCTGACATGGCGGATGACGGCCAGGTTGTGGGTGATGATGAGATAGGCGAGGCCCAGTTCGCGTTGCAGCCGGACCAGGAGATTCAAGATTTCGCCCTGGACCGAGACATCGAGCCCGGCGGTGGGCTCGTCGGCGATGATGAGCTTGGGTGCCAGCGCCAGTGCCCGCGCCACGCCGATGCGCCGCGCCTGGCCGCCGCTCAGCTCGTGGGGATATCGCCCGGCGAAATTGGCCGGCAGTCCCACCATGTCCAGGAGCCGGCGCGCCTCGGCGTCGAGATCGCGCCCGTCCTTGCCATGAATGAGGAAGGGTTCGGTGATGAGCGCGCGCACGGTGAGGCGCGGGCTCAACGAACCGACCGGATCCTGGAACATCATGGCGATGTGGCGCCGGCGCGTGGCGAAGTCGGAATCGCCGCCCTTGGCCTCCTCGCCCTCGAAAAGAATGGCGCCGCTATGGACGGGCACGAGGCCGACGATGGCGCGCGCGAGCGTGCTCTTGCCCGAACCGCTTTCGCCGACGAGTCCAAACGTCGAGCCCGGCTTCAAGGCGAAGGAGACGCCGAGCACGGCATCGAGGAACGGATCGTCGATCCCCTTGAGGCGCGCGCGAATGGGTCCGGCAACGCGAAAGCGTATCCGCAGGTCGCGGATTTCGAGCAGTGGGCTCATGTTTCGACAGGCTCAACAGGAGGGCCTCGTCCTGAGCCTGTCGAAGGACGAGGCCCGACTCTCGAACTTGCGATAGCGGGTACGAGATGGCAGGCGGCGCCATGGCCGTCGCCATCGGCGACGAGGCGCGGGGCTTCGCGGCGGCAGCGTTCGAACACCTTGGGGCAGCGCGGCGCGAACGCGCAACCCACGGGCGCGGCCAGAAGATCGGGCACGTCGCCCGGAATCGTCGGCAATTCGCGGCTGACCTTGGCCAATCGCGCCGGATCGCATTCCAGCAGCGCCTGCGTATAAGGGTGGCGCGGCCGGTGGAACAGGTCGTGGACGCTGCCCTCTTCGGCCACCGCGCCGGCATAAAGGATGACGACCCTGTCGCAGAGCTCGGCGATCAGGCCGAGATTGTGCGAGACGAACAGGATCGAGCCGTGGAACTCGCTCTTCAGTTGGCGCAGCAGGTGGATGATCTGCGCCTCCATGGTGACGTCGAGCGCGGTCGTCGGCTCGTCGGCGATGAGAAGGTCGGGATTGCACAGAAGCGCCATGGCGATGGCGATGCGCTGGCGCATGCCGCCGCTGAACTCGTGCGGATAGTTGTCGAGGCGCGTCGCGGGATCGGGAATGCCGACCTTGCGCAGCATGGTGGCGGCGCGGTCGCGCTTCCGGGCCGTGGGCACGCGGTCGCGATACTGAATGTCGATCATCTGCCGGCCGATGGTGAGGACCGGATTGAGCGAGGTCGAGGGATCCTGGAAGACCATGGTGGCCTTGCGCCCGCGCAGATCGCGTAACGCCGCGGGCGACATGCGCAGCACGTCCTCTCCGTCCAGCACGACCTCGCCGCCGAGAATCAGGGCATTGGCGGGAAGCAGACGCAGCGCCGCCAGGATCAGCGTCGATTTCCCCGACCCGCTTTCGCCGACTACGCCCACCACGCTGCCGCGCGGAACCTGGAGGCTGACGTCGCGAAGCGCGTGAACCCGCCCGCGCGGCGTCAGGAAATCGACGCCGAGACCGCGAATGTCCAAGACCGCGCCCGCGCTCATCCGACGGGCTTTCGCAATTTGGGGTCCAGTTGGTCGCGCAACGCCTCGCCCAGGAACGTGAACCCGAGCGTCGTGACGATGAGCGGGATGCCGCCGCCGATGACGATCCACGGCGTGTCGCGAATCTGCGTGTAGCCGTCATTGAGGATGCGTCCCCAACTCGGCGCCGGCGGGCGCACGCCGAGGCCGAGAAAGCTCAGCCCCGCCTCGATGGTGATGACGACGGGCACGTCCATGCTGGCGACGATGAGCAGCGGGCCGATGACGTTCGGAAGGATATGCCGGGCCATGATCCGAAATCGTCCGGCGCCCATGGACCGTTCGGCCAGAACGAACTCCGAGGTCTTGACGGTCAGCGTCTGGGTCCGAATCAGCCGCGCATAGACCGGCACGCTGCCGATGACGACCACGAGGACGACGGTGCCGAGGCTCGGTCCCAGCAGCGTGATGATCGCCAGCGCCAGCATGATGCTCGGGAACGAATAGACGGCGTCGAACAGCAGCAGCAGCACGTTGTCGAGCCAGCGCGGTCCATAGCCGGCCAACAGCCCGAGAATGACACCGCCGGCGAATGAAAGGGTGATGGCCGAGACGGCGACGCCGAGCGCGATCTGGCTGCCCTTGATGACGCGCGAGAGCACGTCGCGTCCGAGCTGGTCGGTGCCGAGCGGATGGGCCCAGCTCGGATCCATGAGGCGTTCCGGCACCGCGATCTTGATCGGATCGTAAGGGACGAGCAAATCGGCGAACACGCCGGTGAAGAGCAGCAGCGTCACCAGCGTAAGCCCGAGGCAGCCCATGGGATCGGCGGCGATGCGCCGAACGAACCCGCCGACGCGCGCCGCCGCCGCGGGGGCGATTCTAGAGACTTCGGCGGACACGGGGGTCCAGCAGCGCCACCAGCAGATCGGCGACGAGTTGGCATATGACGAAGACCCCGACGGTCACCAGCACCGTGCCCATGACGGTCGGATAGTTGCGCCGCGCGGCCTCGTTATAGACCAGCAGCCCGATGCCGGGCCGGTTGAAGACGAGCTCGGCGAACACCGCGCCGGAAAGAAGTCCGCCCACCGCGATCCCCAGCAGCGTCACCGTCGGCAGGATGGCGAGGCGAAGCGCGTAGCGGCGGATCACCATCGCCTCGGGCAGGCCGAAAGCGCGCGCGGTGCGCACATGGCTCTCGCCCAGCACTTCGAGCATCGAGGCGCGCACCAGCCGCGCGAGATAGCCGACCCAGCCGAGACCGATGGCGAAGGCCGGCAGGACCAGGTGCCAAAGCTGGTCGGCCAGATCCCCGCGTTCGCCGGCGCCGATGGCCGGGAACCATTTGAGGTGGACCGCGAACAGCAGCAGGCAATAGACCGCCACCAGGAAGGACGGCATGGAAATGGTGCCGACCGAAATGATGCCGGTGATCTTGTCCATGAGCGAGTTGCGGTTGATCGCGGAATAGCAACCCAATGGAATGCCGATCAGGATCGCCCAGCCCAGGCCGGCCCCGGCCAAGGCCAGCGTGTAGGGCAGCGCCTCCATGATGATGGTCGTGACCGGGCGTCGGGTCCAAACGTCATAGCCGAGATTGCCGGTGACGGCGTTGGCGAAAAAATTGTAGAGCTGCATCGCGAGCGGCTGGTCGAGCCCCATGCGCACGCGCAAGGCCTCTTTCATCTCCGCCGTGGCGCGCGGCCCCAGCGCCAGGCTCGCCGGGTCGCCCGGGATCACGTAGACCAGGCTGAACAGGATGGTCATGGCGACCATGCAGATCGCGACGGCGAGGGCTACGCGTTGGAGGGAGTAGTAGAGCATGGGCTATGGCGCCCTTTCCTTCACCCTTCGACAGGCTCAGGGTGAGGTCAAAACAAACGTCCTCATGCTGAGCTTGTCGAAGCATGAAGACATCATGACGCTCGTCCAATCCATACCCCTACACCAAATCGCGTTTGATGCGCCGGTTCCAGTTTCGGGCGACGACGCGGGTCTCGCCCTCATAGGCATCGAGCGTGGCGTCGATGACGAATTCCGTTGCCGTCGCTTGCAGCCGCGTCCGCGTCTCGCTGCGCGTGCGCCACTCGCCCCGCCCGATGCGCATCGTGCAGGTCACGTCGACGCGCGCGCTCAACGGATCGTCGGGGTGGATGCGGCTCACTTCCTCCTGCACGAGCTCGTAGTCGAGGCCGATATGGTCGATCGTATAAGCGCCGCTATCGTCGACGACGCGCTGCACGACCTCGCCGCTGGCCACGTCGCGCTCGATGGTGCGCTGGTAGCCCCCTTTCCGGTGAAAGGTCTTCTTCAGCGGTGTCGCCGCCTCGGAATCGGGGAACCGCGGCAGCTTGCCGTCATCGGCGCGCGCCGGCCTGACCGGCAGGTCGAGATGACAGCCCTTGGCGTGGAGGGTGGTGACGACAGGCGCGGGCGACGGCCAGGCCAGCGGCCAATAGGCGTTCGAGATGGCGATCCTGATCCGGCTGCCGGCGGGAAACGCGTGGGCGATGTCGTTGAGACGTATGGTCGCGCGGACCCGCTCGCCGGGAACCAGCGGCCACGGAGTCTCGTGGCTTTGGCGATGCGTCAGGTTGAGAAGGCCATAGGTGATCCGCGACGACGCGCCGTCCGCATGCACTTCGTTCAGGCGCACGCAGACGAAGGCATTGGGTTGATCGACCGCGAGGTCGAGAGCGACGGCCGGCGCCCCCAGAATCTCCAGCCGTTCCGTCAGCGGTTCGCTGTCGAACACCAGGGAATTGCCGTCGTCGGCGCGCTGGTCGGTCGGCATGTCGGGGCCGAGCCCGAAGCTGCACCACGCCCCGCCGGCCTCGCCCGTGTCCTGGGGCGATGACAGCGTAACCTCCATGTCCGCGCCTTGCGTCTCCGCCAACCGGCCGCGGTCGAAAAACAGCCGCCGCTCGGCGATGTTCTTGCTGGGCCAGGAAGGTTCCGCCACCCAGCGGCCGCGCCGGTCGGCGTAATAGGCCTTGGGGGCCTCGCTCTCTTGCATCCAGACCCGGTAGGCGGGTTCCGACATGATGCCGGTATCGACGCCCTTCAGCCACTGGTCCCACCAGCGCAAGCATTCCTGCAGGAATCCGATGCGCGGGGCGGGGCCGGCGAAGTGTGGGTATTTATGCCCCCATGGTCCGATCAGCCCCTTGCGCGGCACCGTGAGGCCGGCCAGAAGCCGCGGCACGGCGTTGGAATAGGCGTCGGCCCAGCCGCCCACGGCATAGACCGGGCAGCGGATGTCGGCGAAGTTCTCGCCGACCGAGCCATGCTTCCAATAGTCGTCGCGGCGCTGATGTTCGAGCCATTTGGCGACCAGAAGCGGCTCGTGCTCCATGCGCTCGAGCCAGAGCTTCCGCCACCGTTCGCCGACCAGCGCCGGATCGGGCGGCCGGGTCTGATAGGCGAACATGGTCGAGGCCCAGAACAGATTGTCGTTGATGAGACACCCGCCCATGTAGTGCACGTCGTCGTTGTAGCGGTCGACGGTCGAGCAGATCGTGATCACGGCCTTCAATTCGGGCGGCCGCCTCGCGGCCACTTGCAAGCCGTTGAATCCGCCCCAGGAGATGCCGATCATGCCGATGGCGCCGGTGCACCAGGGCTGCTGGGCGAGCCAGCGCATGACTTCCAGGCAATCGTCCTGCTCCTGCTTCAGGTATTCGTCCATGAGTCGGCCGTCGGACTCGCCGCTGCCGCGCATGTCCACGCGTACGCCGGCATAGCCGTGCCCGGCGAAGTAGGGATGCGTGAGGTGATCGCGTTCGGCGGTGCCGTCGCGCTTGCGATACGGCAGGAATTCGAGGATCGCCGGAACGGGATTCTTGCCCGCGTCCTCCGGAAGCCAGATGCGCGCCGCGAGCCGCGTGCCGTCGGCAAGCGGGATAAAGGTATTTTCGATCTCGCGAATGGGGCGCGGAAACTTCTCGATGATTTTCATGACGGCTTTCTTTTCCTTGCGGCCGGGAGGGTGGCCAGCTCGTTCTTGTAAACCCGGCCGCCCTTCATGACGAAGGCGATCCGGGTCACCTCGCGGATATCGCGCAGCGGATTCTTAGCGCAGGCGACGATGTCGGCGTACTTGCCGGCATCGATGCCGCCGAGGTTGTTCTCTTGACGCAGCAGCTTCGCGGGGTTGGCCGTGGCGCAGTGGATCGCTTGCACCGGCGTCATCCCGGCTTCTTCGACCATCAGGGCGATTTCGACGGTGTTTTCGCCATGATGATTGCCCGGCGTGCCCACATCGGTGCCCATGGCGATGGGCACGCCCAGGCGATGGGCGAGCCGCACCGCATCGGTATGGGTCTTGTGGTGGCCCGCCATCCGCGCGCGCAAATGCGGCGGCATGGTCGCCATGATTCCGGGGTTCGCCAGCAGTTGCACGAACGCACAGTTGGTCGGCACCAGGAAAGTGCCGGCCTTCGCCATCAGCTTCAAGACGGCGCTGTCGGCGAAGGTGCCGTGCTCGATACTGTCGACGCCGGCGCCGACCGCGTTACGGATGCCGGCTCGGGCATGGGCATGGGCGGCCACGTGCTTGAAGTTGTCGCGGGCGATCTCGACGGCGGCCTTCAACTCCTCCAGCGTGAATTGGATGGCGCGGGCGTCCTCCGATTCGGGCGAGAGGACGGCCCCGGTCGCCATCACCTTGATGAGGTCGGCGCCGGCCGCGATCTGGCGCCGCGCGGCGGCGCGCACCTCGTCGGGGCCGTTGGCTTCGTCATACATGCCGGGGTAATAGGAGACGCCCCCGGTGGTGATCGACAGCAGCTTGCCGGCGAGGAAGAGGCGCGGGCCCTTGGCGCGCCCGGCCTCGATCGCCTCGCGCACCGCCATCTCGACGTAGTTCCAGCCGCCGACGTCGCGCGCCGTCGTGATGCCGCCTAGAAGGGTCCGTTCGGCGGCCCAGGCGGTGAACAGCGCGACCGCGGCGTCGGACCGGTCGCGCGCGGCCGCGGGGTCGCCGGCGTCGGTCGGCAGGGTCAGATGCACATGGCAATCGATGAAACCCGGCAGCAGCCAGGCGCCCGCCATGTCGATCGTTTTGTCGGCGCGGGCCATCTTAGCACGGCCGATCTCGCGGATGCGCTCGCCGTCGATTCCGATATCGGCACGGCGGAAGGCGCCGCGCTCGACGTCATAGACCTGTCCGCCCGTCAGCCACAGCATGGGCACCATTCCCCCTTCGTCAGTTCCGTCAGGCCCGCTCTGCTCCGTAAAACAGCGTCACCACGTGCTTGGCCTCGGCGAAGAACAGCCAACGCTCGACCAGCACGCCCGCTATCGCCAGCCCGGCGGCCGGAACCGACAGGGCGAAGGCGCCCCACCGCGGCAGCAGGGCGGCGGCGATCGTCAGCACGATTGGCCCGCCCAGCCCCGCCAAGAGCGCCAGGCGGCGCAATCGCCCGGCGTGGCGGCGCGCAATTTGATACCCCATCTCCCTCAGCAGATAGTTGTCCTGAACGTGCGGCGCTTCGAGCTGGCGCACCGATCCTTGCGACCACAGCCCGGTCGCGTGTTCCGCCGTGTACCGGCCCGGCGCCCGGTCGATCGAATACCAGTACGCGATCTTCACCAGCCATGCGAGCAGGAGCGCCACCGTGACCGCGCCGGCAAGATCGTCGATCGCGAGACCGAAGCCATGGAGCAGAACATTGAGCCAAAGGCCGCCCGTCGCCAGCCCCAACAGCAGGTAAGCCGGCATGACCAGCGGATGGCGCCAGCGCGGCACGGGCTTCAGCGACGCGTAGATCATCGCGGTCGAGATGACGGTCAGCAACGACAGCGCCGCGGTGGCCAGTCCGTACCACCGCCAGGGCGCGGCGGCGGGATCGGCGCCGTCCAGGATCCATCCCTTCGCCAGCCACAGGCTGGGCCCGAATGTCAGAATCGACAGCACCGCTTCGCGCGAAAGCCAGGACGACCGCCACTGCGATAGCGCGCGCCAGGCGCGTCCGGGATGTCCGAGGTGAAACGTCGAGGCGATCAGGCCGGTCGCGATCGCGCCGAAGGACAGGACGAACCCGGCCAAGCCGAACAAGCGGTTGCCCGGCAAGATGCCGAAAGCGGCCAGCGCGCACATCAGCCCGAGCAGCCCATAGCCGGCGCCGGTCACGCTGGTGAAGATGATGACGGAGAGTGCTGGATGCATGTCGGACTATACGAAGACGTTCGCCGCCGATCAACGCGATAGCGCGCGATCCACCCAGCGAAGCAATGGATTCGAGGAGGTCTCGGCGCCGTGGGTCGCCGATAGCGGGGCCGCGGAGTCCAGGGCGGCGGGCGCGCCGGTGTCTCCAACCTTGTTCCGGCGCGGCCGCGGAGGCAGGTACTTGTTGACCGGCTTGAAACCCATCTCGGGCATCAGGTCATAGCCTTCGCGCTCGCGCACCAGCTCCGAGATATCGGAATTCGGATCGCCCAAATCGCCGAAATGCCTGGCCGACACCGGGCAGGCGCTGACGCAAGCCGGCACGCGCTCGGCTTCCTCCAAATTCTCGTTATAGATTCGGTCGACGCACAGCGTGCACTTCTTCATGGTGCCGGAATCGTAGTCGTATTCTCGGGCGCCGTAAGGGCAGGCCCAGGAACAGAGCTTGCAGCCGATGCACAGATCCTCGTTCACCAGCACGATGCCGTCTTCGGCGCGTTTGTAGGAAGCCCCGGTCGGGCAAACTTCGACGCAGGCCGGTTTCTCGCAGTGCAGGCACGAACGCGGGAAATGCACCGTGCGGCTGTTGCCGCCCACACCCGCCTCATAGGTGTGAACCCGGTTGAACCAGACGCCGAGCGGATCGGCGCCATAGGGATTCTCGTCGGTGAGCGGCGCCATGTGGCCGCCGCTGTTCCACTCCTTGCACGCGACCGCGCAGGCATGGCACCCGACGCAGATGTCGAGGTCGATGACCAGGCCGAGCTTCTTGGCGGTACGATGGGGGACGCTGGTCATGATCGCGGCTCCGTCACGGGCCCGGCCGGCGGAATATCCTCGCCGGGCCGGCCGCGAAAATGCGCGCCGTATCGCAGGATGCTTGGCGCCGGCGCCTGGTTCGGCGGCGCGTTGGGCGGGTCGAATTGCGGGACCGTCTCGCCGGCTTCCTCCGGGAGCGCCTTCTCGATGCGGACGCGAAGGTCGTACCACGCCGCCTGTCCGGTGATCGGGTCGGCGTTGGGCAAGAGCCCGCCGTTCCGGTCGGCGATCAGCTCCGGGATCAGGTGATTGAGCAGGAATCCGCGCTTCACCTCCGGCGCGTCGGGCGCGAGGTTCCAGGCGCCGGCGCGCTTGCCGACCGCGTTCCAGGTCCACACCGTGTTCCGGTTGACACCATCCATGAGCCGCGCCTGCGCCTTGATGCGGCCATGGTGGCTGATCACCCAGACCCAATCGTCGTCGCCGATGTTGAGCCATTGCGCCGTGCGGCGGTTGATGAACAGGCGGTTGGCGTTGTGGATCTGCCGCAGCCAGGCGTTCTGCGATCCCCAGGAATGATACATCGCCATCGGCCGCTGCGTGATGGCGTGCAGCGGGAAGCTTGTCGGCGCGATCTCCTCGTCCACGGTCGGCCGATACCAGATCGGCAACGGATCGCAGTAGGTGGCGACGCGCTGGCGAAGGGCGACCGGAGGCTGCAACGGGCCATGGCCTTCGGCGGCAAGGCGGAAACGCTGCAGCGGCTCGCAATAGATATTGAGAACGACCTGCTCGGGCCGGTCGATGAACCCCATCTGGGTCGCCCATTCGAGATAGGCGCGGTTGGCGTGCTTGTAGAATTTCTGGTTGTCGGCGAGCTCGTGACGCCAGAAACACTGGTTCTGCTTGTACTTCTCGATCTGGCGCGGGTTCACCGGTCCCTTGCCCTGGTGCTCGCCCAGAATGCCGCGCCAACCGGCAAGCAAGCCGATGCCGGGCCGGCGTTCGTGGTTCACGATGTAATCGGGATAGCCGCCCGGGTATTTGGGGCCGCCGAACTCATCGACCATGCCCGGCAAGCCGAGCCTGGCGCCGAGGTCGAGGAGAACGTCCTGGAATGGCCGCACGTCGCGGTCGGGTTTCAGGACCGGTTGGCGAATGCCGTCCGCCGCGCCATCGGCGTCGCTGATCGGCCGGTCGAGCAGCGAGATGCAGTCGTGGCGCTCGAGGTAGGTGGTGTCGGGCAGAACCACGTCGGCGTAGGCCACCATCTCCGAGTAATAGGCGTCGGAATAGATGATGTGCGGTATCTTGTAGTTGCCGGTGGCGCCGTCCCAGTCGGTCAGCATCTGCATGGTGCCGCTGGTATTCATGCTCGAATTCCAGCTCATGTTCGCCATGTAGAGGAACAGCGTGTCGATGGGATAGGGATCGCCGCGCCAGGCGTTGGCGATCACCATGTGCATGAGGCCGTGGATGGCGAGCGGCGCCTCCCAGGAAAAGGCCTTGTCGATGCGCCGCGCCCGCCCGTCCGGCTCGACCAGAAGTTGCTCCGGCCCGCTCGGAAACCCGAGCGGCGGTCCGGGCATGGCATGGCCGGGAACGATTTCATGCGTGCGCCCGGTCGGGCGCTGGCGCGGCGGTACCGGTTTCGGGTAGGGCGCGCAATAGCGGAAGCCGCCGGGCGTGTCGATGCTGCCCAAGAGTATCTGCAAGAGATGAATCGCCCGGCAGGTGTGGAATCCGTTGCTATGCGCCGCTATGCCGCGCATGGCGAGGATACTGACCGGCCGGCCGACGAAGCGATCGTGGCGCCGGCCCGCCCAATCGACCCAGGGCGTTTCGATGACGATCTCCTGGTCGAAGGCGGCGTGCGCCATTTCGCTGGCGATGCGGCGAATGGTTTCGGCCGGAATGCCGGTCTGCTTCTCCGCTTCCTCGGGGGCGTATTGGGGATCGAGGTAGCGCGCGGCCATCAGGTGGAACACGGGCGCCACGCGCCTTCCGTCCGGCAGCTTGAATTGCCCGACCATGGCGGGCTTCACCTCGGGCGAAAGCGCGCTCGCGGTCTTGTTGGTGGCCGTGTCCCAACAGAGCGGGCGCCCCTGGTCGTCGCGCGCGACCAGTCCGTCCGTGGCGCCGCCGGGGTCTTGCACGATCAGCCAGGGCGCGTTGGAGTAGCGAACGAGGAAGGGAAGGTCGATCTTGTCGGCCCGCAACAGCTCGTGGATGAGCGCCAGCACGAAAAGCCCGTCGGTGCCCGGTCGGATGCCGAGCCACTCGTCGGCGATGGCCGAGTAACCGGTCTTGACCGGATTGACCGACACGAACTTCGCATCCCGTTCCGGCGGCCGGCCCTTGAGCTTGCCCAATCCGATCTTGATCGGGTTGCTGTGGTGATCCTCGGCGACGCCGAGCATCATGAAATAACGCGTGCGCTCCCAATCGGGCTCGCCGAACTCCCAGAACGACCCGCCGATCGTATAGAACCCGGCCGCCGCCATGTTGACCGCGCAGAGGCCGCCATGGGCGGCATAATTGGGCGTACCGAATTGCTGCGCCCACCAGCCGGTCAGCGCCTGGCTCTGGTCGCGGCCGGTGAAGAAGGCAAGCTTGCGCGGGTCGGATTGCCGGACCTCGCCCAGCCAGCGCGCGATGACGGCGAGCGCCTCTTCCCACTCGACCTCGCGAAACTCGCCCTTGCCGCGCTCGCCCACCCGGATCAGCGGCTTGGTGAGCCGCGCCGGCGAGTAGTGGTTCATGATCCCGGCCGCGCCCTTGGCGCACAGCACGCCCTTGTTCACCGGATGGTCGCGATTGCCCTCGATGTAGCGGATGCGCCCGTCCTGAAGGTGCACCTTGATGCCGCAGCGGCAGGCGCACATGTAGCAGGTCGTGTGCTTGACCTCGTCATGCACCTTGGGCGACGTGTCGATTGCATACTTGCCTTTGCCCGACATCGTGCCCATCAATGACCTTTCCCTGGGAGGCGCCGGCAGCCAACGGCTGGGCGGGCACATATGAAGACGAAATGATGTTCGGCGTCAAACCCTGTATGCGACCCCAGTGTCCTGCCTCGGAATTTCCGATATGAAATTCCGAGATAAGCAGGCCATTGGATTCAATTGCTTAGCGGCCCGTTTGCCCCGAATTTCGAGCATCGAAATTTCGGGGACGGGACGCTAGCGCGCGCGGCGATCCCATGACCGCGCCGGGCGCCGTGCTGGACGCCAAAGGGCTGAAATGCCCGCTGCCGGTCTTGCGCGCCCGCAAGGCCATGGGGTCGCTGCCGGCCGGCGGCGTCCTTCGCGTCGAGGCGACCGATCCGGGTGCCGCCGGCGACTTCGCGCATTTCTGCGCGGCCGCCGGCCACGAGATGGTCGAGGAGTCGCGGGCCGGCGACGTCTACGTCTTCGTCATTCGTAAAGGCGGTTGACGCCAGGCGACAAAGCGCCAGAGCACGAGCGGGCCGCAGGCGACACCGGCACCAAGCGCGGCGAAGGCCAGTCCCCAGGCGACGGGCTCGCGCTCGCCGGCGAGGTCGAGCACGGCTCCGAAGGCGAGCGGGCCGAGCGTCGCGCCGAGATAGCCGAACAACATGTGCATGGCCATGGTCGCACCGCGGTAACCGGGATCGGCGGCCGCGACCGCACCCGCCGTCAGGGCGGCGGAATCGGCGCTGACCAACAGGCAGTAGGCGCCGAGCGCCGCTGCGACGAAGGGCCAGGGAAGCTGGGCCACGAATCCTATCATAGCGGCGCCGATCGCCGACAGCGACATGATGGCGATCAGCGTCCGCCGCCGGCCGAACCGCAGGGCGGCCTCGTTGCCAAGGAGGCTCGCGGGAAGGGCAAGCGTCAGGATCAGCGCCGCGACCACCGTCGGCGAGCCGAGCGACGGCTCGGCAAAGACCAGGAAGGCCACTAGCCAGGCCCGGAAGCCGTAGAGCTCCCACATATGGCCGATGTAGGCGAGGCTGAAGCCGATCGCCATGCGGTTTCGCAAGACCGGCCCAAGGTCGAAGGCGCGGGCCCGGCTTGGTTGGACGGTGCCGGGCGCCGCTCGGGCGACGATCGGATAGGCGACCAGCGCGCATAGGCCGGGCAGCAAGAAGGCCCAGCGCCAGCCCAGCGCATCCGCGGTCGCGCCGGCCAGCAACAGCGACAGGCTGCCTCCCAAGCTGAAGCACGCGGTGTAGAAAGCGATGGCGCGGCTTTGTGTTTTTCCTTCCGTTAGATCGGTGAGTATCTTCAACCCCGGCATGAAGGTTCCGGCGAGCCCCACACCGGCGAGAAATCGGAAAAACGCGGCGCTCCAAAGCCCATGGGCCAGCAGCCCGAAACCGGCAAGGCCGACGGCGCTCACCAGGGTCGAAATCATGTAGATGCGCCGCGCCGGCCACCGGTCGGTGTAGCCGAGGAGGCACAGGACGCCAATCAGGTAGCCTGCCTGGTGCGCGCCTTCGATCCACCCGGCTGCCGTGTTGCTAAGGCCCCAACTGGCCCGAAGCTCCGGGATAAGGGCCGCGAAGCTGGCGAATCCGGCAAGGGTCAGGATCTCGGCCGCGCAAAACAGGCCGATCAGGCGCGGGCCGCCCTGGATCCTTACCAATGGCGCTGGCCGCCGCCGGCGTTCTAATCCGCTGGCGCCTCGTGGGCGCCGGAGGGTTCCGCGTAGTATTTCGCCGCGCCGGGATGGAGCGGGATCGGCAGGCCCGACAGCGCCGTGTCGACGCGGATCTCGCGCCCGATGGGATGGCCGGCGTCGAGCAGTTTTCGCGTATTCGGGTGCCACAGCGCCTTGGTGAGGCCATAGGCCAGCTCCGGTTCGAGATCCTCGCGCACCACCCAGATGGTCCCGATGCCGACCGTGACCACTGCCTCGGTGCCGGGATAGGTTCCGGCCGGAATGATGTCGATGGTCAGGAACGGATTATCGGCGCGCATCGCCGCGATTTTCTCACCGAGCACCGGCAACAGGTCGATCTCCATGGCGCCCGCCAGCTCGGCGATCGCCGGGATGGGCGCGCCGCCGACGGCGAAGAAGGCGTCGAGCTCGCCGCTCTTCATCTTCATGGCGGCCTCCACGGTCGAGAGGTAGACGGCCTTGACGCGCTTTTCCGACAATCCAAGCGCACGCAGCACCAGGGTCGCGGTCACCCTCGCGCCCGACTCCTCTTCGCCCAATGAGACACGCTTGCCCTTGAGCTTGGCGGCGGAGGTGATGCCGCTGTCGCGGCGCACCACGACATGCAGGCTTTCCTGGTAGAGGTTGGCGATCGCCCGCAGATTGCCGAGCGCCCCTTTCTTCTCGAACATTCCCTCGCCGTTGAAGGCCGCATGGGCGACGTCCGACTGGGTAAGCCCGGATTCGAGCGCCCCCGAGGCCACCGCTTCGACATTGGCGAGTGCCCCGGCGGTGGTCTGGGCGACAGCGATGAGACCGGCGACGCCGCAACTGCCGCCTTCCTCGCAGCCGCGCGAGCCGGGCGGATTGCTGACCGCGCTCGCGATGACGCCGCCGATCGGAAAATAGGTCGAGCCGGTGGCTCCGGTGCCGATGCGGAAAAACCGGGTCTCCTGGGCCTGCAACGACAACTCCGGCGCGGCCCAGACGACCGCCGCCAAGATGATCGCGCCGCCGATGCCGACAAATCCTCGCACGAGACGCCCACCCCGATCCGCGTCCCGGTATCTATCCGAGAACCACGGCATCGTTATGGCGAGAATAAGCAATCCCAATGGCGACCGCCATCGAAACCGTTCGAAACCCGCCGTCCGGCGCCAGAGCAATCGCATTTAACCGCGAACGGCTTTCCTCCTCTTTCGAGACGCGCCCCAACGGGCGCTCCTCAAGATGAGGAAAGCCAATGATGTGCCTCATGGTGAGGAGGCCGCGTCAGCGGCCGTCTCGAACCATGAGACCGCGGACCCGCCAAATTCGAGTGCCCGCCGTTCAGCGCCCCTTCCAGCGCGGCGGGCGTTTCTCGGCGAAGGCCTTCGGCCCCTCCTTATAGTCTTCCGAGGCGAGCAGCCGTTCGTATTCCGGGATGCCGCCGCTTCGCATCTTGCGGTAGCCCTCCTCGATCGAGAGGTTTTCGGTCGCGGCCAGCACTGCCTTCACGGTCGAGACCGCCAGCGGCGCCGCCGCCAGCAATCGGCCGGCGAGCGCGCGCGCCGCCGCCATGAGGCCGGCCAACGGCACCACCTGGTTGACGAGGCCCCGGGAAAGCGCCTCGGCCGCGCCCAACCGCTTGCCCGTCATCAGCATTTCCGCGGCGAGCGCGCGCGGCAGCCGGCGCGGCAGGCGAAGGACGCCGCCGGCATCGGGAATGAGGCCGATCGTGACTTCCGGCAGGAAAAATTCCACCCCCTCGGCCGCGACGATCAGATCCGCCGCCAGCGCCAGCTCGAAGCCGCCGCCCACGGCCATGCCGTTCACCGCCGCGATCGCCGGCTTCTTGAGGTCGAACATCTCGGTGAGACCGGCGAACCCGCCGACCCCGAAATCTTGCTTCACGCCTTCGGAGGCGGATTTCAGATCCCAACCGGCCGAGAAGAACCTGTCGCCGGCGCCGGTGACGATGGCGACACGCAGCTCCGGATCGTCGCGGAACTCCGCGAAGGCGAGGCCCAGCGCCTGGCTCGTCGCCGGGTCGATGGCGTTGGCCTTCGGGTGATCCAGCGTGATCTCGACCACGGGGCCGTTTCGGACTTGAAGGACGGTCGCGCTCATTTCTTCGGTCTCCTTGTCGCCATCATGCTTCGACAAGCTCAGCATGAGGGCCTCATCCTGAGAGGTTGTGAAAGAATGCTGGATCGCGGTTCTTGCATGCTTCGAGACGGCCGCTGCGCGGCCTCCTCAGCATGA
>VFKA01000060.1 GCA_009885795.1 Rhodospirillales bacterium
CGCGGGCGGCGTAGCGAGTGCCGGCGATCTCGATCTCGTAGCGCCCGGCCTTCACATAAGCCGCGTCCACGATGCCGGGGCCGCGCACGTAGCCGAAGGCGAGCGCGCGGCCGAGCGTGTGGCCATAGGCCGCCGAGGTCACGTTGCCGACGACCGCGCCGTCGCGGAAGATCGGCTCGTTGTGGTAGAGCAGCGGCTCCGGGTCTTCGAGCGCGAACTGAACCAGGCGCTTCCCGACGCCCTTGCCGCGCTGGCGCAACAGCGCCTCGCGGCCGATGAAATGCGGAGTCTTGTCCCAGGCGCAGAGAAAGGCGAGGCCGGCCTCGATCGGCGTGTCCTCGTCGGTGATGTCGTGGCCCCAGTGGCGGTAGCCTTTCTCGTGGCGCAAGCAATCCATGGCGTGCATGCCGGCGAGGCCGAGGCCCAAATCCTCGCCCGCCGAAACCAGGAGATCGAACACGGCCACCGCCGTCTCGGTCGGGATGTAGAGCTCCCAGCCCAATTCGCCGACGTAACTCATGCGGATGGCGCGCACCGGCGCCGGGCCGATCTCGATGTCACGCACGGCGCCGAACGGAAACGCTTCGTTCGATAGATCGGCGTCGGTCACGCGCCGCAGCAGGTCCCGGCTTTTCGGCCCCATGATTCCGATGACGGCATAGGCCGAGGTCACATCGGTGAGGGTCACGCGCGCATCCTCGCCGATTTGGCGCTTCATCCACGCCCAGTCGCGTACCGAGGACGCCGCCGAGGTCACGACCAGGAAGCTGTCCTCGGCTAGGCGCGACACGGTGAGGTCGGCCTCGATGCCGCCATGGCGATTGAGCCACTGGGTATAGACGGCTCGGCCCACGGGTCCGGCCACGTCATTGGCCGACAGAAGTTGCAAGTGGTCCGCCGCGCCGGCGCCCTGGACTAGGAACTTCGCGAACGAGGTCTGATCGAACAGCGCCACGCGCTCGCGCGCCGCCTTGCACTCGGCGGCGCAATAAGGAAACCAGTTTTGCCGCTTCCAGCTATAGCGATAGACCGGTTCGACGCCGGGCGGCGCATACCAATTGGGTCGCTCCCAGCCCGCGACCTCGCCGAAACAGGCGCCGCGCGCCTTCGTCCGCTCATGCAGCGGCGACAGGCGGACGTTCCTGGCGGTCTCGAATTGCCGGTAGGGCCAGTGCATGGCGTAGAGCAGGCCGAGCGCCTCGGAGACGCGCTCGACCAGATAGGACTTGCGGCCCTGGTGCGGCATCATGCGGCGGATATCGACATCGGAGAGATCGAAAGGCGGCTCGCCGGCGACGATCCATTCGGCCAGCGTCTTGCCGGCGCCCCCGGCCGACTGGATGCCGATGGAATTGAATCCCGCGGCCACGTAGAAGCCCTTCAATTCCGGCGTCTCTCCCAGCAGGTAGCGCTGATCGGGCGTGAAGCTCTCGGGGCCGTTGAAGAACTTGCGTATGCCGACATCGGCGAGGCGCGGCACCCGGTGCAGCGCCCCTTCCAGGATCGGCTGGAAGTGGTCGAGGTCTTCCGGCAATTCGGTGAAGCAGAAATCCTCCGGCACGCCATCGACGGCCCAGGGCTTGGCGCGCGGCTCGAAGGCGCCGATCAGAAGCTTGCCGGCATCCTCCTTGTAGTAAGCGCAAGAATCCTGGTTGCGCATGACCGGCAGATTCGGCGGCACGTCCATGGGCTCGGTGACGGCATAGAAATGCTCGCACGCCTGCAGCGGCACGTTGGCCCCGGCCATGCGTCCGACCTCGCGCGCCCAAAGGCCGGCGCAGTTCACCACGATCTCGGCCGCGATGTCGCCGCGATCGGTCTTGACGCCCATCGCGCGGCCTTCGCGGTGGATGATGCCGGTGACCTTCGTATCCTCGAAGACGAGCGCGCCGCCCTGGCGCGCGCCCTTGGCCAGCGCCATCGCGGTATCGCCGGGATTGGTCTGCCCATCGAACGGAAAATGGATGGCGCCGACCACGTCGGATGTGTCGAGCAGCGGCCATAGCTCGCCGGCGCGCTTGGGCGAGATGGGCTCGGCCCCCACGCCCAACGCGTTGGCCATGGAGGCGCCGCGGCGCAGCTCCTCCCAGCGCTCCTCGTTGGTGGCGATGCTGATGCTGCCGTTCTGCTTGAACCCGGTCGCCTGGCCGGTCTCCTTTTCGAGATCGCGATAGAGGGCGATGGTGTATTGCGCGAGCTTGGTCAGGTTGACCGTATGCAGCATGGCGCGCACCAGCCCGGCCGCGTGCCAGGTGGTGCCGCTGGTGAGCTTCTTGCGCTCCAGCAGCACCACGTCGCGCTCGCCCATCTTGGTCAGATGGTAGGCGACCGAGCAGCCGACGATGCCGCCGCCGATGATGACGATTCGCGCGGCGATGGGGAATTTCGAGGTCATGATATTCGCTGTTATAGACGCAACGTTCCGAATTCGAAAGGAAGGGCCAGGCCCACGAGAATGCAAGCCGCGAGGATGGCCAGGCCCAGAACGAGAGCGACGCGCCATGCCATTCCGGCGCTGCCGAAGATCAAGGCCAGCGCGATCTTCGTTGCCGTGTTCGCCAGCGCCGCCACGACGATGACGTTGCCGGCGACGACGCCTGCGTCCGCGCCGATCGTCCCGCGCGCCATGGAGAGCGTGATCGCATCCACGTCCGCCAAGCCCGACACGGCGCCCAACAGATAGAGTCCCGGCGCGCCCAGCCATGCGGGCAAGGCTCGCGCCAGCACCAGGATGGCCGCCAAAAGCAGGCCGAATTGTAGCGCGACGCCGAATTCGAACGGGTTGGGCATGCGCAGGTCGGGCAGCGGAGTCTCCCGCGCGCCGCGGCGCGACAGCCAAAGAACCCCCGCATAGGAGAGAGCCGTCGCCGCCGCGAAGGGCGGCGCCAGCGGGACCAGCAAGGCCGGGGCGACGATCGCGAGGATGACCATGACGCGCAGGAACATCGTCGCGGACGCGGCGACGGCGCCCGCCGCCAACAGGGCGTCGGCGCCTTCATTCCGGCGCGACAGGCGGGCAAAGCTCAGCATGACGACGGTGGACGAAGTCAATCCGCCGAGTAGCCCCGTCGCCAGCAATCCGCGCCTCTGGCCGATGAGCCGCACCGACGCGTAGCCGCAGAACGATATGCCCGCGACCAGCACGACCATCCACCAGATCTCGTAGGGATTGAGCGCCCCCCAGGGCCCGTAGCCGCGGTCGGGCAGGACCGGCAGGAGAACCACGGAGATGAGCAGCAGCTTGAGAACGGCGAGCAGCTCGTCGTATTCGATGCGCCGGAGCCAGCCATGCAGGATGGGCTTGATCCCGAGCAGCAGGGTCAGAACCACGGCGCCCGCCGCCGCGATTGCCATGTCGCCGCTGACGGCGAGCGTGCCGAGGAGGAAGGTGACGAGCGAGGCAACCGTCGTGGTCGCGCCGACGTCGTCGTGCCGGCTCGGGCGGAGCGCATAGGCGCGGATCATGAGGATGGCGATCGCCCCGAACGCGACACTCGGCAGCCATAGGCCGAAGGGCCCGGCCAGCATCGCCGAGATCCCGCCCAGGAAACCGATGATGCCGAAGGTGCGAATCCCCGCGACCCGGCTGCCTTCCGCGCCGGCGCGCCCGTGCCAGCCCCTTTCGAGCCCGATCAGCAACCCGAGAACGAGTGCCAGCCCGAGGCGCTGAAACGATTCAAGCTCCGTCATCGACCCTCACGAATCATCGATGATGCGCTGATCGGCGAGCGTCCAGGCCGCATGCACCCGCGCGCCGATCTCGAGCCCGATGCGGCGCCTGGCGTCGGCGTCGTGCGCGTCGATCCCGGCGCCATTGTCGAGCCGAACCCGATAGCGGACGTAAGGCCCGAGGAACACCGCGTCCTCGAGCCGGCCAGACACCATCACATCGCCGGTGGGCTTATCCATGCCGACGCGCACCAGTTGCGGGCGAATCATGATTGTGACCGGGCCGTCGGGGCCCGGCGCCTGGAACATCGCACCGGCCGCAAGCTCGATCATGCCGTCGCGGCGGTGGCCCGGAATCATGTTGGCCTCGCCGATGAAGGTGGAAACGAAACGCGTGCGCGGCGCGCCGTAGATGTCCTCGGGCGTGCCCTCCTGGACGATCCGGCCCGCTTCCATCACCGCGATCCGATTGGCGAGGCCGAGCGCCTCGCCTTGATCGTGGGTCACGAACACGAAGGTGCCGCCGATCTCGCGGTGAAGCCGCCGCAATTCCTCCTGCATCGTCTGGCGCAGCTTGAGGTCGAGCGCCGCCAGCGGCTCATCGAGCAGCAGCACCTTGGGGCGCATGACGAGGGCCCGCGCCAACGCCACGCGCTGCTGCTGGCCGCCGGACAGACGATGGACCTCTCGGTCCAGCAGGTCCTCGATCCGCCCCAGCGCCGCGATCTCGCCGACCCGCCGGTCGATCTCCGGGCGGGCCAGCTTGGCGAGCCGCAGCCCATAGGAGATGTTCTGGCGCACGTTCATATGCGGGAACAGGCCATAGCCCTGGAACACCATGTTGGTCGGCCGCCGCTCGGGGCCGAGGCGCGTCACGTCGACGCCATCGATTTCGATCGTGCCCCGGCTGGGCGCGAGGAAGCCGCCGATGACGCGCAGCAGCGTCGTCTTGCCGCAGCCCGAAGGCCCGAGGATCGCCAGGAAATCGCCGCGATGAATGTCGAGATCGAGCGGCTGAACCGCATCGAGGGCGCCAAAGCGCTTGGCGACGCCGCGCAATCGAACCATGGGGCGATCCGGCCCGGCGCCTACAGTGGGCGGGTCGACCCCCTCCTCGACGACAGACTTGTTACCCACGGCGGCCCCGCTATCCTGACGTGCCGATCATGCCCAAATTCTCCGCCAACCTCAGCATGCTTTTTTCCGACCGCCCCTTCCTCGACCGCTTCGAGGCGGCGGCGCGCGCGGGGTTCAAGGCGGTCGAGTTCGCGTTTCCCTATGAATTCGAGGCGCGCGAGGTGGCGGCGGCCGCCCAGCGCCAGGGGTTGCGGACCGTCTTGTTCAACCTTTCACCGGGCGATTGGGTGGCCGGCGATCGGGGATTGGCCGCGATCCCCGGCCGCGAGACGGATTTCAGTGCCAGCGTCGAGCAGGCGCTCCCTTACATCGAGGCGCTCGGCTGCCCCCAAGTGCACGCGATGGCGGGCGTGCCGCCGCAAGGCAACCGGCCGGGCGACTGCATGTCCGTTTACGTCGCCAATCTTCACGCCGCCGCCCGGCGCTTGCAAGACATAGGGGCCCGGCTGCTGATCGAGCCCATCAACAACTTCGACATGCCGGGGTATTTCCTCGCGACCGTCGAGCGGGCGCGTGGCGTTATGGCCGCCGCCGGCAGCCCCAATCTCTTTCTGCAGATGGACCTCTACCATGCGCAGATCATGGGCGGCGACCTGGCGCGGCGCATCCGCGAGCATCTGCCGGCGATCCGGCATTTCCAGATCGCCGGCGTACCCGATCGCCACGAGCCCGATTTGGGCGAGGTCAACTATCCCTATTTGTTCGATCTCATCGACGGGCTCGGGTATGAAGGGTGGATCGGGTGCGAGTACAGGCCGGCCGCCGACACCGCCGCCGGACTTGGCTGGGCGCGGCGTTATGGCGTCGTGCCGCGGTTATAGTTGGGGGGGTCGATCGTTGAAGGTTGTCATCACCGGCGGCGGCGGATTTCTCGGCCAACAGCTTGCGCGGGCGTTGCTGGCGCGGACTGGCGCGGCGGCGGTCGAAGAGTTGGTTCTTTTCGACTTGGCGCCGGCGGCTCCGCCCAAGAGCGACCGGCGGGTGCGTGTCGTCGCCGGCGACATTACCGATCCTAGGTCCGTGGCCGGAGCCATCGGCCCGGGGACCGATGCCGTCTTTCACTTGGCGGCCGTGGTCAGCGCCGCGGCCGAGGCCGATTTCGACCTCGGCATGCGCGTCAACGTCGATGGAACGCGCCATATGCTCGAAGCCGCGCGCGCCCTTACCCGCCCGCCGCGAATCGTCTTCGCGAGTTCGGTCGCCGTTTATGGCGGCGAGCTTGGCGGCACGCTCGACGAGACCCGGGCGCTGACGCCGCGGACGTCGTACGGAACCCAGAAAGCCATCTGCGAATTGCTGGTTTCGGATTATACGCGAAAGGGCTTCATCGACGGCCGGTCGTTGCGGCTGCCGACGGTGGTGGTGCGGCCGGGCAAGCCGAACATGGCGGCGTCCGGATTTGCCAGCAATATCTTGCGCGGGCCGTTGGCCGGTCGGGAGGCCATCTGCCCGGTAAGTCCGGCCAGCGAGATGTGGATCCTGTCGCCGCGAAAGGCCGTGGCGGCGGTCCTGCATGCCTTCGAGCTGGGGCCCGAGCGCTGGGAAGCGCCCCGTGTCCTCAATCTGCCCGGCATCACCGTCGGCATGGGTGCCGCCGCCGAGGCGCTGGCGCGCGTCGCCGGCAAGACGGCCGCCGGGCGCATCCAATGGCGGCCCGATCCGCGCATCCAGGGAATCGTCGATGGCTGGCCGCGCCGGCTCGACGACAGGCTCGCGCAGTCCATGGGGTTCGAAGCCGACCGAAGCATCGACGACATCATCCGCGCCCATATCGAGGACGAGCTGGGCGGGAATTGGGCGGCGTAGGAATCATACCGAATCTCGGTGGCCGAGACCCATGGCCCATCCTTCGAGACGGCCCTACGGGCCTCCTCAGGATGAGGAATATTACCTCATGCTGAGGAGCCGCGAAGCGGCGTCTCGAAGCATGGTACTAGCCGCTGGTCAGTTGCGCGACGGCGTAAGGGCCGAGCTTGATGCGCGCGGCCTTGGCAAGCCGCTTGCCCGGCCCGCGCAACCAAGAGGGATCGCGGGTCGCGGCCATGAAGCTGGCCTCGTCCAGAACGCGCAACACGCCCGGCCCGGCGAAGCCCGCAAGGTCCACGATCCGAGGCGCGGCCGTGAGATTGGCGAGCCACAGCACCGGCCCGCTGACGCCACGAAAGGCCAAGGCGGTCACGGCCGAGGCGTCGCTGGTCGTCGTCGCCAGGAGCTTCCGGCCCGAGGCCCGCGCGAGGCCGGCCATGACGTGGAACACCGGATAGACCAGCGGCCCTCGCGATCCATCGAAGCCTGGTTGCCGGTAGCCGGTCTTGCGGTAGATGAGGCCATGGGGCCCGGTCGGCGCGCCGATGGCGATGGCATTGAGACCGCCGCGCGCGAACGCCGCGACATAGCCCAACGTCCAGGCCGCGCCGAACAACCCTCGCCAGCGCGGGTCCATCTCGGCCAGGCACACGCGGCCATTGCCGGGATTGGGCGAGGCGGCGGCGCCGTAAGGGTTGTCGCGGCAGCCGATGGCGCTGGGCCCGACCCGGTAGGCCGCGCCGCCGAGAAAGCTCCGGGCGGTCTCGATCTCGAAGGGCAGGGCCTCCAGCGTTTCCATGACCGATACGTCGTCGGCCGCGTGAACGATCGGGCAGGTCGTGTGCGTGACGTAGTCGAGACCCGCCGGCGGGCGCTTGCGATTGAGCTCGGTGAAGAACGCGAACGAACCGCCGCCGAGCGCAACACCGGGGAAAGCCGCGCGCGCCGCGGCATAAATCTCGGACAGCGGCGGCACCTTCGCCCCCTTGCTGCCCGGCAGCACGGCCTTCAAATCCGCGGCCGGCGAAATGGCTATGGCGGCGAGCGGAAGCTTGGCCGCGTCGACGGCCTTGACGAGAGGTCTCAATTCCTCGGCCGGGGGCCGGCGGCCGGGCAGGATCACTTCAAGCACGGGGGCCGCGCCCGTCTCCTCCATGAGCCGGCGATAGGCCTTGAGTTCGGCCAGGCCATGGCGCCGACGCAAATCCACCTGGCAGACGAGCCATTTCAAGCCCAAGGCGCGAACCGGCTCGATCGCCCCGAGCGCCTCTTGCGCCTCCGCCGCCGGCACGCCGAAGCCGATTTGCGGCATGGCGGGGCCGGTGGCTTCGCCGATCGCGACCCGCACCGGCGCCGGCGCCTTCGCCTTCGCCGGCTTGGGCAGCGGGCCCTTGAAGGAGAGCGTCACCTTCTGGGTAAAGCTCAGGCCGGCCTTCAGGGTGTAGGGCCAGGGCAAGGCCAGCGGCCGCACATAGGTCTTATAGGACGCGTCCGACCAGTTGCGATGGTCCTCCATCTCGAAGGTGTCGCCATCCATGCGGCAGGTCGCCCACAGGCCGGGCGCCACTTCGTGGGCAAGCGACCGGATGTCGTGGAAGGGCTGCACCGGGTTCACCAGGCGCGGGAAAAGGCTGCGCGCGATCCGGCCATCGACACGTTCGATTTCGACCGGGCAGCCCGCCACGTTCTTCAAGGGATGCAGGACGACGAATCCGGTACGGTTGGTCGGGAAATCGTTACGCGGCGTGGCGGTACACTCGAAGACGAGAGTCCCATCTGGCCGGCCGCCGATCGTGGCGCGGTAGGCGATCTTGCGCTTGGCGTCGCCGCATAGAGCCGCATAGGCGACCTCGAATCCGCCGCGGCCTTGGTGGATTTTGAGGCCCGACAAGGCCGGCGTGAACGTGCCCCAGTTCTCGTCCCGGACCAGGAACGCGATCGCGCGCAAGACCTCGACGCCGCCGATCCGGATATACCGGAGCTGCCCGTTGTCCAGTTCCGCCGAGAGCGGCCCCGCCGCGAGGCGCCGGCTCTTGCTCTCGGGAACCGTCGTCCCCACCAGCTTAACGGCGCGCGCGATCCGCCCGGTCCCCATTGCCATTCCCCCGCTGCCCGGCGCCGCCTTATAGGACCCGGTCCGTGGCCGGGTCAATCAGCACCGCCCGGTTCATATCGACACCGAGATCGAGGCGCTCATTGGGGCGATTGACGTCATGGGCCTGAAGCTCGGCCACGACCGGTACGCCCGCCAAGCGGAAGGTCGCATAGGTGCGCGAGCCGGTCGGCTGGATAAGTTCGATGGTGACACCGAGGCGAACCACGCCCTCGCGCTGCTCGCCGTCGGCAAAGCGGCGCATGTGCTCCGGCCGCAGGCCGAGGACGACCGCGCTGGCGCCCCGCCCGGCCAATGAAGCGCGCCGCCCGGCCGGCACCGCCAGCATGGCGGCATCGACTTCCACGACCGAGGCGTCCGCCGACAGCCGGGCCGGCACGAAATTCATGGCCGGCGATCCGAGGAACCCGGCCACGAAGCGCGTCGCCGGCCGCTCGAAAAGATCGAGCGGCGCCCCCATCTGCTCGATCCGGCCGTCGCGCAGGAGAACGATGCGGTCGGCCAGCGTCATCGCCTCGATCTGATCGTGGGTGACGTAGATCATCGTGGTCGAGAGGTCCCGATGCAGGCGCTTGATCTCGCTGCGCATGTCGTCGCGAAGCTGGGCGTCGAGGTTGGAGAGCGGCTCGTCGAAGAGGAACAGGCGCGCGTCGCGCACGATGGCGCGCCCGATGGCCACGCGCTGGCGCTGCCCGCCCGAGAGCTGGCGCGGCAGCCGGTCGAGCAGATTGCCGATCGACAGCATGCCGGCCGCGCGCTTCACCCGCTCGCCGATCTCGCTTTCCGCCACCTTGCGGGCGCGCAGGCCGAAGGCGATGTTGTCATAGACCTTCATATGCGGATAGAGCGCGTAGTTCTGGAACACCATGGCGACGTTGCGCTCGCGCGGCGGCAGGTGGTTCACCACCTGCCCGCCGATGGCGACCGTGCCGGCATCGGCTTCCTCGAGCCCGGCGATGATGCGCAGCAGCGTACTCTTGCCGCAGCCCGACGGCCCCACGAGCACGGTGAACTCGCCATCGGGAATCGCCAAATCGACGCCGCGCACGGCGTGAACGGCGCCGAAGCGCTTATGGATACCGGAGAGGGTTACGTCCGTCATGCTAACCCTTCACCGCGCCCATCGAAATCCCGCGCACCAGATAGCGCTGCATCATCGCGACGGCAATGAAGATCGGCAGCGTGCCCAACACCGACATGGCCGCGATCTTGGCCCAGAAATTGGACTGGCCGCCGAAATAACGCGTCACCTGGACGGGATAGGTAACGATTTCGGTGCGGGTAAGCACGAGGGCGAAAATGAACTCGTTCCATGCGAAAACGAAGGTGAAGACCGCGGTCGCGAACAGGCCGGAACGGACCAAGGGGAACACGACCTTGAGCAGCACCTGCCAGCGCGTGCAGCCATCGACCTGGGCGCTCTCCTCGAGTTCCAACGGCACGTCGCCGATATAGCCGCGCATCATCCAGATGACGTAAGGCAGGTTGAAGGCGGTGTAGAGCAGGATGAGGCCAATGAAGCTGTCGACCCAACCCAGCCACACATAGAGCAGGAAAACGGGAAAGACGATGGCGATCGGGGGCATCATGCGCTGCGACAATATCCAGACGGCGAGATTGTCGCCGCCGGTCTTGAAGCGCGCGAGGCTGTAGGCGGCGAGCGTGCCCAGGAACATGGCGATCACCGTGCTGATTCCGGCGGTGACCAGGCTGTTCCAGACGGCGATCGCATCGCCATCCAGGAACAGAACGTTGAAATTCTGAAACTGGATACTGCCGGGGTACCACTGCGGCGGAGACGCGAAGATCTCCTCCGGCGTCTTGAACGACGTCATGAAAAGCCAGTAGATGGGGAAGACGAAGGTGGCGGTCACGATCGTCGCCGCGGCATAACGCAGCGCCAGGCGCGCGCGCCTTCGGGCGATCGCGGACGTCATCGGGCGATCCCCATGCGCTTCAACGCCAGCGTCACGATGACGGTGAGCAGCGCCACCACCAGAAACGCCATCGCCGCCGTATAGCTGATCTCGAACTGACTGAAACCTTGCACATAGGTGTAGTACGAGATGGTCTCGGTCATCGTCCCAGGGCCGCCGCGGGTCAGGCTCCAGACGATGTCGAAGAGGCGCACCAGATCGAGGCCGCGAATGAGAATGGCGATGGCCATGACCGGCCAGATGGCCGGCAGCACGATGCGGGTGAAGATGCGCCACTGGGAAGCGCCGTCGATCTCGGCCGCTTCGGTGAGCGACTTGTCGACGTTGGAGAGCGCCGCCAGCAGGATCAGGAACATGAACGGCGTCCACTGCCAGACCTCGCAGATGAGAATCGCCGGATAGACGGTCAGCGGGTTGATGATCCACAGGATCGGCGTGGGCTCGCCCATGAACCAGCCGATGACCTGGTTGATCGGGCCGAAGCGGTGATCGAACATGAGCCGCCAGTTGGCGCCGGCGACGATGGGCGAGATCACCGTCGGCAGGACCAGTAGCGCCACGAAGACCTGGCGGCCCGGCATGCGCTCGAGGAAAAGCTGCGCCATCGCCAATCCCAGCACAAGCTCGAGCGGCAGGGCTATCGCGGCGAAAATCGCGGTATGCAGAAGCGATTCCCACAACCGCGCATCGGCGAACAGCTTGGCGTAGTTGGCGAACCCGGCGAACGAGGTATCCGCCGACATCATGGTGACGCGCTGGAAGCTGACGATCAGCGAGTAGACGAGCGGGAACAGGCCGATCAGAAGCAGGATGAAGATCGCCGGGGCCAGGACCGTGTATTTGAAATGCCGCTCGCCGAAGCCGCCGATGCCCCGGCCGGCCACCAGCCGCTCGGTCGAGGACGTTGTCGTCTGGGTCATGAATGGCGGCCGGACGCCGTCCGCGGCCGCGCGCCGACGCGACGGAGCGAAGCGCCCGCGAGGTATCGCTTCTGGCGATCCCCGCGGGCGGTCATGCTGCTACCGAGGATAGGCGCCGGACTTGGCGGCCCAACTGCCGTAGACGGCCTTCTGCGCGTCCACGCCGACCTCTTGGGTGGTCGCGTCCCACTGGGAAGCGGCCTGGTCGAGGATCGATTTCGGATCCTCGCCCGCCCATAGCCGGCTGATGGCTTGGCGCAAGGCCTCCTCGTACTTGTCGGTCTGCAACAGCGACAGGTCGAGAAGACCCGTCTCCGCGCCGGCCTTCAAGGTATCGAGGTATTGCTTCGCCTCCGGCCAGCGCCCGATGTACTCGGCGCTTTCGAAGTGCGAGGTCCGGAACGGATCGCGCAGCGCGTAGGGGAGCTGCACCCGCTGCTTGCTGGTCTGCTCGCTGTTCAGCCACTGGATGAACAGGTAGGCCGCGTCCTTGTTCTTACTGGTGGACGCAACCGAAAGCGCGAATCCGGCCGCAAGTTGCGGATGCCCGCCCGGCGGAAGCGCGTAACCCACCTTGCCGGCCACCTGCGATTTCGGAACCCACGAGAACGCCTCCTGTTCCAGGCCATAGCCCGCGGCCCAGCGGCCATAGGGCGGCCAGGAGATGGTCATCGCGGTCTGGCCATTGAGGAACGCCGCCAGATTCTCGACGAAGCCCCAGGTCTCGACGCCCGGCGGCATCATCTTGTTTTCATCGCGCATCTCGGTGAAGACGCGCACGCCGATGTCGCTGTTGATCGTCGCGGCCATGGTCTCGGGATCGAAGAACTTTCCGCCTTCGTTGCGGAAGCGCTCCTGGAACATGTACATGACGTAAGGCGGCTCGCGGAAGAACCCGGCGCCGTACATGTTGGGCTGGAACTTTTCCGTCAGGAATCCGGAGATGTCGCGGAACTCCTGCCAGGTCTTTGGCGGCGCCAGGTCGTAGCCGAACTTGGCCTTGAATTCCGACTGGTTGGCGGGATCGCCGAAGACGTCGGTGCGGTAATAGAGCACGAACACGTCGCCGTCATCCGGGAAACCGTAGATCTTGCCGTCCACCGTCATTTGGTTGTCACGGTAGGTGGGAGCGATCATCTGCAACTCGTCGCGGAAGCCATACTTGTCGACGTAAGGGTCGAGTACCTCGAGCGCCCCGGCGTTGGCCAAGTCGGGCATCCAGGCGGGAATCACATTGAGCGCGTCATAGGCGCCGGTGCTGGCCCGAAACTCCTGCATGGTCTTGGTGAACATCTCGGCTGTCGGAATTTCGACCACCTTCACGTCGATGCCGGTCAATTCCTTCCATTTCGGGCCGGAGAAGTTAAGCGGGTCGAGCGATTGCAGGCCGGCTTCCCAAGTGATCGTGATCGTCGTGCCGGCATATTGCTTGGCCGCCTCGACGGCGCGATCGGCCGCGTCCATCGCGCTGGCCGCGGCGGCGGCTGCCTCTTCCGCCATCTTAGCCGCCTCTTCGGCCGCCTTGGCCGCGGCTTCGGCCTCGGCCGTCGCTTGCGCCGCGGCCATCTGCTCGGCTTCGATCCGAACCGCCTCTTGCTGCTGATTGTAGATGACGATACCGCCGACGATGATGATGGCGATCGCCACCAAGATGCCGATCAACTTCTTGCTCATTCAATTCTCCCTTGAGTTCCCCAACGGGCCTTGTTTCCAGCTCGGGCGCCCGGGGTAGCCTCCACCGATCCTAGTATCGATTCCTCGGTCCGCCAAGCCCCGCCAAAGAGCGGCAATTCGTGGCAAACTTTCAGGAATATCGCGCGCGAAATCCGTTCAGGCGGCCGCGCCACAGAGCCCCGGCCGCGATTTCCCGATTCACCACACCCGGCGGCTCGCGTCCAGCCATAACTTCGAGCACCGCCCGAATGTCCGCCGCGCCGATTCCGGCGAAACACTGGTCGGTCCAACAGAGCGCATGGGGTGTCAGCACGACGTTTTCGAGCCGCAGGATCGGATCGTCGGCCGAAGGCGGTTCCGGGTCGAAGACGTCGAGACCGGCGCCGGCTATGCGGCCGGCCTGCAAGGCAGCCACTAACGCCGACTGATCCACGATGGGGCCGCGCGCCGTATTGATGAGGTATGAGGTGGGTTTCATGAGAGCGAGGCGCTCGGCATTCACGAGGTGACGGGTTGCCGCTACTAGCGGGCAGTTGACGGCCAGAACGTCCGCTTCGCAAAAGACCGTTTCGAGATCGACCAGGCGAACGCCGAGCTCCCGCGCCAGTGCCGGATCGGCGTAGGGATCATGGGCGATGAAGACCATGTCGAGGGGGCGGGCGAGCCGGTACATCTCGGCCCCGATGTTGCCGATGCCGATCGAGCCCAGCGTCCGCCCGACAAGCCCGGTGCCCATGTATTGGGACCGCTCGGCAAACCCGGCCGGCCCCTTGCGGGTCAGCCGATCCTTGACGAACAGCTTGCCGGTGAGCGCCAGCATGAGAGTGAGGATCGAGACCGCGACCGGGCGGCGCACGCCGTCCGGGGTTATCACAAGGGCGACGCCCCGCTCGGTCAGCGCGTCCACCTCGACATTGTCGTAGCCGACGCCGAAGCGGGCGACGACGGCGAGGCGGTCATTCGGGTGCAGGCTCGCCCGCGTGAAGCGAGGCGTGAGCAGAACAAGGGCGTCGGCGTCGGCGACCTGCTCCGGGCGGACTTCGTCGGCGGGATCGAGGAACCGCCACGCCAGGTTCTTCTGGTGGTCCAAGGGCGACAGATCGAAATCGGGGAATGTCGGGCTCAGATCCGCCTTGCGGAAATCGCCGCTGAGGACCACGCGAAACGGCTCGACCGGCATGGCGGCTACCTCAGCGCCGCTTGCAGCGGGCGCGAAGGGTGGTCAACGCCCCGGCCAAGGCATCGCGCAGCACCCAGGCATCGCCCGAATAGCAGATGAAATCGAATCCCTGCTTATAAAGCGCCTCCCCTTGTTCGACCGTCACGACAAGGCGGCCTAGCGACTTGCCGTGCTTGCGCGCCGCCGCCACCACCTTCGCCACCGCATGCTCGAATTTCGGATTGTCGAATTCCCCGGGAATACCGAGCGACACGCTGAGGTCCATGTGACCGATCCAAAGGCAGTCGACGCCCGGAAGGGCCGCGATCTTGTCGGCGTTGGCGACGCCCTCGGCGGTTTCGATCTGGGCAAACAGCGTGGTGCGTTTGTTGGCGGCCTCGAACTTCGCCTTGAGCGGGCCCGGCCGATAGCGGTCGTGGGCGACCTGCAAGGCGACGCCCCGCCGGCCCTCGGGGGCGTATTTCATGGACTCCACGATCCGGCGGGCCTCGGCGGCGCTCCCCACCATCGGCAGCATGATGCCTTCCGCCCCCATGTCGGCGGCGCGCGCGATGTGATGGTACTCCCTCGACGGCACGCGAACGATCGCTGGCAATTCCGCGGCTTCCAGGTAGCGGATGGCGCTCTTCACGGTCTCGATGCCAAAGCCGCTATGCTCCATGTCGAACAGGACGAAATCGCAACCGGCCGCTTTCAGGATGTGGCCGATGCCCGGCGTGGCGAACTCGACGACGAAGTGCCCGAATTTCGGCTTGGTCGTTCGGGTCATGGATTTGAGGTTCGGCGGCGCCATGGGCTGCTCCTTTGGGATTTCTTCTCGTCAGGCCGACGCTTCCAACGCCAGCCCGCCGCGAACAACGGTCTTACCGGCGACCAGCGCCTGGCTCGCCTTGTCGAATGCCTCGTAGTGGGACGTGCGCAGATGCGCGGCGAACGCATCGTCATTCTCGTAAATCTCATAGAGCATGATGCGGTCGGGATCGCCCTCGACCGTCACCACGTCGAAACGCCGACACCCCGGCTCGGTGCGCATGGTGGCTCGGGCATTATCCATGATGAGCTGGCGGAACCGGTCGATGGCCCCGGGCTTCAAGAGGAAGTCCACGACAATAACGAGTTCGCTCATGCGCGTTCTCCCCCAATCGCGGCGACCGTAAGGGGTTCGGCCCAATAGGGTCAAGCATCGCTTGCCGCCCCGCGGCAAGAGGGATTATGGATCGCCTGTCCCGACTATCGCCAACGGAGGATCCCGCCATGACACCGATGTTCTCCCTCGAAGGACGCGTTGCCTTTGTCACCGGAGCGTCGAGCGGCATCGGTTGGGGCATCGCCCAGGGCCTGGCCGAGGCCGGCGCGCATGTCGTGCTGAACGCGCGTAACAAGGAGCGGCTGCAACTGCGACGCGACGAGCTTGCCGCGGCGGGTTTTGGCGCATCCATCGCCGACTTCGACGTTGCCGATCATGCCGCCGGCGAGGCCGCCATCGAGCGCGTCGTGGCGGAGCGCGGCCGGTGCGACATCCTGGTCAACAACGCGGGAATGCCGCTGCGCCAGCCGGCGATCGAGACCAAGCTCGCCGACTGGCAGCGCATCCTGGACGTCCATCTGACCGCGGCCTTCACGCTGTCGCAGGCCGCGGCCCGACACATGATCGGGCGCCGCTCCGGCCGGATCATCAACATCGGCTCGATCATGGGCGCCATCGCGCGGCCCTCGGTGTCGGCCTATTGCGCCGCCAAGGGCGCGCTCGCCGCGCTCACCCGCGCGCTCGCCGTCGAGCTTGGGCCCCACGGCATCACCGTCAACGCCATCGCCCCCGGCTTCATCGAAACCGAGATGACCGCGAGCCTGGTGAAGGACAAGGCATTTTACGACTATGGCTGCCGGCGAACGCCGCTTGGGCGTTGGGGCATCCCCGCGGACATTGCCGGGCCGGTTCTCTTTCTTGCCTCCGGCGCGGCGGCCTATGTCAACGGCGCGGTGCTGACGGTCGATGGCGGCATGACGATCGCACTATGACTTTAGAAATAAACTATTTAGCAATAAAGGCGCTCTAAACCCAACGCCAGGGTCCTCCGGGGCCTCCCTCGGGTTGGATGCGCCTTCGGATGAAACTGCTTCTTGCCGACGATCACGATCTGGTTCGCGAGGCGCTGAAGCACTTCGTCGAGCGCGCGGCCGCCGGCGCGTGCGTACTGACGGCCGCCAATCTCGACCAGGCGATCGCCATCGCCCGCGATACGCCGGATCTCGATATCGCGGTTCTCGATCTCAACATGCCCGGCATGGGCGGGGCCGGAGGCCTGGCTCGATTCAAGACCGAGCATCCGGCGCTGCCGGTCGTCCTGCTGTCGGGAATGGCCAGCCGCGCCGATATCGACCAGGCCATGCGGCACGGCGCCAGCGGTTATTTTCCAAAGACGCTGAGCGGGCGCGCGCTGATGAGCGCCATCGAGTTGATCTTGGCCGGCGAGCGCTTCGTGCCGGTCGCGGCAATGGAAACGGCCGGACCCGGCGCCGCCGGCCCGCCGCCCGCCTTGAGCAAGCGCGAGGCCGACGTCTTGCGCGGCCTCGTCCTCGGCCGGTCGAACAAGGAAATCGCCCGCGCCCTCGACTTGCGTGAAGTAACGGTCAAGCTGCACCTGCGCGGCGTCTTTCGAAAGCTCGCGGTCAGGAACCGCACCCAGGCGGTCACGACGGCGATGGCGCTTGGCTTGAACTAGCCGGCAGGACGACGGTTACGGACGTTCCGGCGCCGGGTTCGCTATCCACGATGACGGCGCCGCCATGGGCGCGAACGATGGCGCCAACCGCGGCCAGTCCGAGTCCCGCGCCCAGATCGGGTTTCTTGGTGGTGAAGAACGGCTCGAACATGCGGCCCATGATGGCCGGCTCCATGCCGCTGCCGCTGTCGATGACGGCGACCCGCGCGAGCGGGCCGGGCGCCGGCCGGCCAAGAACGACCCGCTGGCGCCGCTGGCGATCCGGCGGAAGGAGCGGCGCATCGCCGGCATTCGTGCCTGCGCGCAACAGCGACACGTCGAGGATGACCTGGCCGCGTTGTCCGCCGATGGCATCGCGAGCGTTGAGGCAAAGATTGCGCAGCAGGTACGCGAGCTGCGCCCGATCGGCATGGATTGTCAGCGGCTCGGCGATTTCGGACGAGGATAGCCGGATGGAAGGCGGCAAGGATGGCCGCATCAACTCCAGCGCCTCGTGCACGACGGTCTTGAGGTCGATGTCGCGACGCTCGCCCGTATCGGTGCCGGTAAAGGCCTGGATGCGGCGAACCAGCGACTTCGCGCTCTCGCCGGCGCGCGCCACTTGACGGACGTAACCGCCGGCGCTGCCGGCGGGCGCCACTTCTTTTCCCAGGAGCGCCGCATAGCCGGCGATGACGGCGACAATGTTGTTGAGATCGTGCGCCATGACCGCGGCAAAGCGCGCCAACGGCTCCTCCGGCGGGGTTCCCTCGGCGGCCGGAGGGCTCGCCGCCAGCAATGACGGTCGCGGGTCGGTTCGGGGCGGCATACAACCATGGGTAGCACGGCGACGGTTAACCGTCCGTTACCCGCCTAACCTTTCGGATAGGCGGGGAGGACCGGAAGGATCGATCCCGGCAACGGACCCTGACCGTCGGAACGGTCCGGCTATCCGTCCTACATTTTGATTTCGAGTCCCGGCGCCGCCTAGGCTCTTCGCGACATCATCGAGCGAGGAACCAGTCCCATGTCGACCAATATCATCGAACTCGGCCAGGCAAAAGGGTCGGGCGTTCCGGCCGCCGGCATGCCAAGCCGGGCCCGCGCCGCGGCGCTGGCCGACGTCGAGACATTCGCGGGATTCGTCCGCATGCGCGGCATTCTTGGCGACGCCGCCGCGTTGCCCGGTTCGCCTAAGCGGATCCACGGCGCGCTTGCCTATGTCACCGGCCGCATCGAGGCGCTGCTCGGCGCATCGCGCCGCGCCGCGCCCCTCGGCTAGACGCGCCCGGCGGTGCTGCCGCCGTCGATGGCGACGATGGCGCCGGTCATGAAGGCGGCGGCCGGCGCGGCCATGGAGAGAACCCAGGCCGCGATCTCCGACGGCTCGGCGATCCGGCGCGCGGGCGCCCAACGGCTGTAGAATTCGATATAGGCCTTGGCGTCGCCGCTCGCTTCGGCGCATTCGCGCATGAGGTCGGTATTCATCGCCCCGGGGCAAAGGCAGTTCACGCGAATGTCGGGCGCCAGCTCGATGGCGAGCGCGCGGGTGAGATTGATGACTCCGCCCTTGGCCGCGCAATAGGCCACGTTCTTGGGCACGCCGATGAGCCCCAGCTCCGAGGCGATGTTGACGATGCACCCCCGGCTCGCGGCCAGCCAGGGAATCGCCGACCGGGCGCAGAAGAAACTTCCCTTGAGGATCGTGTCGACGTGCTTGTCCCAGATTTCCTCGGTGTGCTTCTCGATGCTCATCTCCCAATTGACGGCCGCGTTGTTGACCAGCACGTCGAGGCGCCCGAGCGCGGCGGTTGCTCGATCGACCGCGGCCGCGCATCCGCTTGCGGTCGAGATATCGGCCGGCGCCGCCGCCAGCCGCGGCCCCCCGCCAAGATCGGCGATCGTCGCCGCGACCTTGACCGAGTCGAGGTCATTGACGGCCACGGCGGCGCCCGCCGCATGAAAGGCCCGGGCGATCTCCTTGCCGAGACCCCGCGCCGCGCCGGTCACGAGGACGGCCTTGCCGGTGAAATCCATGATCTCCCCTTCCCTATCCGCGGTATCGGCTCGAATGAAGCGCCACCAGGGTCGAGCCGATGGTGAGCACCAGCAGGATGGTGGCGATGGCATTGATCGTCGGGTTGAGCGAGGTTCGCACCATCCCCCAAACGAGCGTCGGCAGCGTGTTGCCGCTGCCGATCGTGAAGAAGGCGATGATGAAATCGTCGAGCGAAATGGCGGCCGCGATGAGGGCGGCGCCGACGATGGAGGTCCGCGCCATCGGCAGCGTCACCGTGAGGAAGGCGACGAACGGCGTCGCCCCGAGGTCGCGGGCGCTCTGCGCGGCCGCCTCGTCCATGGTCGCCAGGCGCGCCTGGACGATGAGGACGACGAAGGGCTGGGTGATGACAAGATGGCCCAGCACGACCGTATGAAGCCCGAGGGGCACGTCGAGGACGCGCACGAAGAAGGACAGGAGCGCGATGCCGATAAGGAGGGCCGGCAGCATCACCGGCAGGCTGGCCAGCAACAAGGCGATACCGGCCTGTCGCGGCGGAAGGTGCTTGAGCCCCATGGCCGCCATGGTGCCGATGACCGTGGACGCCGCGCCAACCGCCCCGGCGACGATGAGCGAATTGGTAAAGGCCGGCCGGAAATAATCGAGATCGAACAGCCGGCGGTACCAGTCGAGGGTCAAGCCCCCCATCGGGAAGTTCGTCACCGGGTTGGCGCCGAAGCTGAACAGCACCACCAGCACGAGCGGCGTCATCATGAAGACGACCACCAGCGCGCCGAAGAAGCGCCATGCCGTGTCGCGGCCCAAGGCGCTCATCGCCGCCTCGTCAGATACGCGGCCGCGGCGATCGCCAGCGCCGAGGCCGCCAGGATCGAGAACGACATGGCGCTGCCCATGGGCCAGTCGAAGCGGAGCGAGAATTGCTGCTCGATGAAGTCGCCCACCATGGACGTATAGGGGCCGCCGACGAAGCGCGGCGTCACGTAATCGCCCGCCGCGATCAGGAACGACAAGGCAAAGGCAACGAGCAGGCCGAACCGGCATTGCGGCAGGACGATGCCCAGGAACACTTCATGCGGGCGGGCACCGAGGTCGCGCGCGGCGTCGATGGTGATGTCCTCGATGTTGCGCATCGAACCATGGATCGGCAACACCGCCAAGGGCAGCAGGAAATGCACGAGGGTCACCACCACCGCGCCGGGATTGTAGATGAAGATGGTGAGCGGCTCGTCCACCACGCCCAAGGCCAGGAGCGCGCTGTTGAGGATGCCCTCGGTTCCGAGGATGCTCTTCCAGGAATAGATCTTGACCAGATAGCCGCCGAAGAGGGTGACGAGCGTCATGAACAGAAGCAGCGGACCCAGCCGGCCGGCCTTGAACCGGATGACGTAGGCAAAGCCGAACGCCACCGCCGTGGTCGCCAAGCCGACCGCGAACGCGATGGCGAGCGTCCTTGCGCCCATGTCGCCGTAGCGCGCGAAGGCCTTGGCGTAGTTCATGAGGGTGAAGTCCGGCTGCACCCGCATCGCCTTCACCGACCAGAAGCTCATGGCGAAGAACGAGGCAAGCGGCACGACGAACAACGCGCCGAAAACGGCGGCGCCCGGCGCCAATAGCAACCAGCGGCGATTCATGTTTGTCGGCTCATTGGACCGGACTCCCCCGCCACGATATGAAGCTTGTCTTGAACATGCAACCGAAGCCTGTTTTCAATAGCTTCAAGAAAATTTCAACCAAGGACGAGCGGATGACAATGGATGCCGGCCGTAACGGAAGGAACGTCTTCGAAGTGCATGACCCGGAGGCGCTGGCCAAGGCGCGCGCCGTGCTCGATGCCTGCGCCGATGCCGCCGCGATGGGCGATGCCATCACCAAGGCGGTCAGGCGCAACGCCGAATGGCGTGGGATCCAGTGCATCAACCTTCTGGCGCCCGAGGCGCCGACAAGCCTGGGCGTGCGCGCGCTTCTGTCCGCCGAAATCGGCACCCGCGCCGCCGAAGGCCATATCGGCGCCGTCAACCGCTGGTTCGCCGGCACAAAATACATCGACGAGGTGGAGGCGCTTTGCGTCGAGCTGCTGAAGCAGCACTTCCGCTGCGCCTATGCCGACCACCGGCTTTGCGCCAGCATGATCGGCAACGCCGTCGTCTATACGGCGCTGAGCGAGCCCGGCGACGTGATCATGAGCGTCCCGCAACCGCTCGGCGGCCATTCCTCGAACCGGCCGGATGGGCCGGCGGGAGCGATGGGACGCAAGATCGTCGACATCCCCTTCGATCCGCACGAATTGGTCGTGGACATCGATACGTTCCGCAAAGTCGCCCCCCTGGTGCGTCCGCGGCTGGTGGCGCTCGGGCTGTCGATGACCCTCTTCGCCCAGCCGGTCGCCGAGATGAAGCGGGTGATCGAGGAATGGGGCGGCCGCCTCTTCTTCGACGCCGCGCACCAGTTGGGCTTGATCGGCGGCGGCACGTTCCAGGACCCGTTGAAGGAGGGCGCCGACATCGTCACCGGCTCCGCCGGCAAGACCTTCGCCGGTCCGCAATCGGGCATCCTGCTCTGGGACGATGCACAACTCACCGAGCCGGTCACGACCGCCGTGTTCCCGATCTGGGCCGCCACCCACCAGGTGAACCGCGTGGCCGCGCTGGCGTTCGCCACCGCCGAGGCCATCGCCTACGGCGCCAGGCTGCAGAGCCAGATCGTGCGCAACGCCAAGGCGCTGGCCCGCGCGCTGGCCGAGCGCGGATTGCCGCTCCTGGGCGCGCACAAGGACTTCACCGAGACGCATCAGGTGATCGCCGACGTGCGCGCCTTCGGCCGCGGACTCACCGTGGCGCAGGCGCTGGAGCGCGCCGACATCATCGTCAACAAGAACCTGATCCCGAACGACGCGGCCGCGGATTGGGACTATCCCAGCGGCATCCGCATGGGCACGATCGAGGTGACGCGGTTCGGCATGATGGAAAGCGAGATGGAAACGATCGCGGAGCTGATCGCGCGCGTGGTCGTGCGCGGCGAGCCGCCCGAGCGCGTGAAGAGCGAGGCCGACGCGCTCCGCGCCGGGTTCCAGACGATCTACTATTCGTTCGATGCCGGATTGCCGCCGGGCATTCGCGAAGGCAACGGCTTGCCCACGACCGGGGTCGGAGCCCCTTTCCCGATGCCCGACTGGGCGAAATCGTGACCGCGACGATCAAGAAACGGGCGCGGGTTCGCGATCCTTCTTCCCGGCGGGTCGGCGTGCATCAGCGGCCGTGGCGCCTGACGCGCAATCCCTATCCTCCGATCGAGCCGCTGTCGGCCGACGAGATCGAGAGCATCCACCAGGCCTCGCTCACGATCCTCGAGGAGATGGGAATACGGATCATGCTGCCCGAGGCGCTCGCCGTCTTCCGGCAAGCCGGCGCCGATGTGGACGACGGCCTCCAGCATGTGCGCATCGAGCGCGGTCTCATCGACAAGGCGCTGGCCACGACGCCCACCCAATTCACGCTCCATGCCCGCAATCCCGAACGCCATGTGCCGTTCGGCGGCAACTGGACCGCCTTCGGCACGGTTGGCGGCGCCCCCAACGTTTCCGATTTGGATGGCGGAAGGCGGCCCGGTAACTACCGCGATTTTTGCGAACTCATCAAGCTGTCGCAATCGCTGAACGTCGTCCATTTCCATTGCGGCTATGCGCCGGAGCCGATCGACATCGACGTCGCGATCCGCCACCTGGTGGCGACGCAGGCCTATCTCACTCTAAGCGACAAGGCCATATTTTCGTTCACCTTCACGCCGCAGCGCATGCAGGACACCTTCGAGATGGTGCGCATCGCGCGCGGCGTCAGCGCCGAGACGATGATGCGCGAGCCCAGCTTCTATTCGATCGTCAACACCAACTCGCCGCTCGTCATCGACCGGCCGATGCTGTGGGGCATCATCGAGATGGCGCGGCTCAATCAGATTCTTTGCGTGACGCCCTTCACGCTCGCCGGCGCCATGGCGCCGATCACGCTCCCCGGCGCGCTCGCCCAAGCCAATGCCGAGGCGCTGGCCGCGATCGTGCTGTCGCAGAGCGTTCGGCCCGGCGCGCCCGTCATCTATGGCGGGTTCACCCCCAACGTCGACATGCGCTCGGGCGCGCCCGCCTTCGGCACGCCGGAATACATCAAGTCGGCGCTCATCGGAGGGCAGATGGCGCGGCGCTATCGCCTTCCCTACCGCTCGTCGAACGTCAACAGCTCGAACGCGCCCGACGCGCAATCGGCCTATGAGGGTGCCATGTCGATCTGGGGCGCGCTGATGGGGCATTGCAACATGCTGGCGCACGGCGTCGGGTGGCTCGAAGGCGGTTTGGTGGCGTCCTATGAGAAATACATCATCGACGCCGAGATGCTGCAGACCATGGCGGCCTTTTTCGAGCCCGAGAAAGTCGACGAAGGAACCCTCGCGCTCGACGCCATTCGCGAAGTCGGGCCCGGCGGGCACTTCTTCGGCGCCAAGCATACCTTGGAACGCTACGAAACCGCGTTCTACACGCCGCTGTTGTCGGACTGGCGCACCTATCAGCAGTGGAGCGCCGACGGCGCGCTCAGTGCCACGCAGAGGGCGAACAAGATCTGGAAGACGCTGCTGGCGGAGTACGAGCCGCCGGCCATGGACCCGGCGGTCAGGGAGGAGCTCGACGCCTTCGTCGAGCGCCGCACCCGCGAAGGCGGCGCGCCGATTCCTTAGAGTTTGATTGGAAAAAGGGGACGCTTCCCTTTTCCTTTGGGAATGGAAACTGACGTATTTCCTACATATGTCATTGCCGGGCTTGACCCGGCAATCCATGGTGCCGTGGGCGGAATGGATGCCCGGCTCGGGGGCCGGGCATGACAAACAACGAAAATGGGGTGCGTCCCCTTTGTTTGGTGTCGATGGCGGGTGGCTATCGCCCCGTTGCGCCGCCTCGGCCGCCCCGATACTGTGGCGTGCTTCCTGGAAGGGCGGCGAACCGGCGCCTCCGCCGGCGGTGGGTTAAGGAACGAGTGCGGCATGGCCATCGAAGCCCGAACCAGCGACATCGCGGACCGCGCGGCCTATGACAGCGCCGTAGAGCATCTGCGCCGGGCGCGGGTTCTGTTGCCGACGTTCTCGCAATTGGCCGATCCCACGACCATCCCCGCCGATATCGCCACGATGCTGGAATCGGTCGAGCCCGACGCGCCGCGCCCGGCCAATCTCTTCCGGGTCCACTGGAACAACGATGCCAATCGCACCGGCCGGACCGAAATTCCCGGCCACCTGGTTCTGCCCGAGGCTCTGACCGGGACCAAGGCGCGCATCGTCGTGGCGCTGGGCTACCGTTTCCCCCTCATCGCCGCGCACAAGGTGCTGGCCGCCTATGGCTGCCTGGTGCCGCGCCTCGTCACCGGCCGTTTCGATCCGGCCCGGCATCGGGCGGTGTGGCCGTCGACGGGAAACTACTGCCGCGGCGGCGTCGCGATCTCGCGCATCCTCGGCTGCCGCGGCGTCGCCGTCCTGCCGGAAGGGATGAGCGCCGAGCGATTCGCGTGGCTTGGGCGCTGGGTCGGCGATCCCGGCGATATCGTCCGCACGACGGGATCGGAAAGCAACGTCAAGGAGATCTACGACGCCTGCGCCCGGCTCGCCAAGGATCCGGCGAACGTCATCCTCAATCAGTTTTCGGAGTTCGGGAATTACCTGGCACACTATCTATGCACCGGAAGGGCGCTCGAGGGCATCTACGAGCACCAGCGCACCGGTCAACCGGCCTTGGAACTCGCGGCGTTTGTCGCCGGCACCGGCTCGGCCGGAACGCTGGGCGCCGGCGATTATCTCAAGGAACGCCACCGCGCCCGGATCGTCGCCGTCGAGCCGATCGAATGCCCGACCCTGCTCTACAACGGCTACGGCGAACACAATATCCAAGGCATCGGCGACAAGCACGTCCCCTTCATTCACAACGTCATGAACACCGACATGGTGGTGGGCGTGTCCGACAAGGCCAGCGACCGCCTCAATCTCGTGTTCAACAGCGAAGCGGGGCGATCCTATCTGACCAAGCGCCTGGGTCTCGACCCGGCGCTGGTGCGCGGCCTCGCCGCCTTGGGGTTGTCGGGGATCGCCAACGTGCTGGCCGCGATCAAGACGGCCAAGCGCCTCGATCTCTCCGAGAATCACGCGATCCTGACGGTGGCGACCGACGGCGCCGAGCTCTATGCCAGCGAGCGCGACAAGGTGGCGGCAGCCCACTATCCGAACGGCTTCGACGAAGTCGCGGCCGCCGCGGCGTTCGGCCAGCATGTCGCCGGCATCGCCGACGATCACGTTCTCGAATTGACGCACCGGGAAAGGCGCCGGATCTTCAATCTCGGCTATTTCACCTGGGTGGAGCAACAAGGTGTTCCCTTGGATGAATTCGACGCTCGGAAAGACCAGGGTTTTTGGCTAGGGTTGCGCGACCTGCTTCCGGTTTGGGACCGCAGGATCGAGGAATTCAACAGCCGGACCGGCGTGAATCGGCCTGGCTAGGCGGCGGTGGATCGGCGGCGGAGACGAAAGGGCATCGGCGTGGTGGAATCCTATCTGGACCTTCGAGGCAAGATCGCTTCCCGCGACCGGAGCCTGCGCGAGAAGGTGATGTCGCTCGAGGAGGCGTGCAAGCTGGTTCGCGACGGCGATCACGTGGCGCTCGGCGGCTGCACGTTGTCGCGCACGCCGATGGCGATGATCTGGGCGCTGATCCGTGCCGGGCGTAAGAACCTCACCGTTTCGCGCAGCATCGTCTCGACCGAAGGCGATTTGCTCTTTGCCTCCGGTGCCGGCGCCCGCATCGTCACGAGCTGGTTCAGCCAAGGGATCGTCTGGGGCGTGTCGAAGGTGATGCGCCAGTACACCGAGACGGGCCGGGCGAAATTCGAGGAATGGAGCCACATGGCGATGGGCCTGCGCTACCGCGCCGGCGCCATGGGGGTGCCGTTCATGCCGATGCGCTCGATGATGGGCTCCGACGTGGCCGGGCAACTCGATTCCTGGCGCGAGATGACCTGCCCCTTCACCGGCGAGAAACTGATGCTGGTCCCGGCGCTCAATCCCGACGTGGCGCTCGTCCACGTGCAGCGCTGCGATCCTTACGGCAATGCGCAGATCGACGGTCTCCAGTTCATGGACATCGATATCCCGATGGCGGCGACGCGCGTCATTCTGACGACCGAGCGCATCGTCTCCAACGACCAGATAAGGCGCGCGCCCGACCAGACCAAAATCCCTTTCTTCACCGTCGATGCCGTGGTCGAGGTGCCGTTCGGCTCGGCTCCGCACGAGTGCTACGGCCTGTACGAACCGTATTTCGGGCATCTCGATTCCTATGCCGAGGCGACCAAGCGCGACCCCGAGGCTGGCGTGAAACAGTATCTCGACCGCCACTATCATGGCCCCAAGAACTGGGCGGAGTATCTGGGACTTCTCGGCATCGAAAACATGCTCGATGCCTCCCGACGGGGTCGGAGCATCCACGATGACTGACCCCTCGCCCGGCGCCGGCTATACGGCCTCCGAATTGCTGGCGGTGATGAGCGGCCGCCTGCTCGAGGACGGCCAGATCGTGTTCGCGGGCGTCGGCATCCCGCTGCTGGCGGCGACGCTGGCGCAGCGGTTGCACGCACCCGGCCTCACCATCCTCTTCGAGGGCGGGACCATCGGCCCCTTCATCGTGCCGGGCGAGCTGCCGCCATCGACCAACGAACAGCGCTGCACGCGCCGGGCCAACATGCTGCTGACGATCACCGACACACTGCTGTTGCTGCAGCGCGGCTATGTCGACGTCGGCTTCATGGGCGGCGCGCAGATCGACATCCACGGCAATCTGAACAGCTCCTTCATCGGCGACCCCCAGCGCCCCACCACGCGTCTGCCCGGCTCGGGCGGCGGCAACGATATCGCCAGCCTCACCCGCATGATCGTGGCGATGAAACACGAGAAACGCCGATTCGTGGACAAGGTCGATTTCATCACCAGCCCCGGATTCCTCGCGGGCGGCGAGAGCCGTTCGGCATCCGGCCTGATCGCCGGCGGCATGTACCGCGTCGTCACCGATTTGGCGATCCTGGGATTCGACGAGGCGAGCCGGCGGATGCGTATCGACTCGCTGCATCCCGGCGTGACGCTTCAACAGGTGCAGGACAATACCGGCTTCGAACTGTTGCGCGCCCCCACCATAGGCGCCACCGAACCGCCCAGCGCGCGCGAGCTTGCCGTGCTGCGCGAATTCGACCCGGATCGCCTGTACACGGCCTAGATTCGATGTTTCTCTGTCACACAGTGCTGCCGAATCGAATCGCTGCTCCCCCTCACCCTTCCCTCTCCCCCCGATTGGGGGGAGAGGGTTGCGAAGGGTTGCGCGGGCCCGGTTGCCCGCGCTTACCCGAAGCTGGGTGAGGGGGGCACGACCGACCCGACGGACACCGCCCCAAACCACACGGCACAGTCATGAAAAAAACCGCCCCCACCTTCGGCATCGCGATGCGCAATTTCACGGCCTATCCGGAGATGCCGGATGCGGCCGGACTGCTCGACTACGCCGTGCGCATGGAGGCGCTGGGCTATGAATCGCTGTGGGTCTGGGATCACATCCTGCTCGGTGTCGAGCCGAATTTCCCGATCCTCGACTCGCTGTCGCTGCTGACCGCGGTGGCGGCGCGCACGACGCGCATTCGCCTCGGCACCGGAATCCTGGTGCTGGCGCTGCGCAATCCCGTGGTTCTCGCCAAGCAGCTTGCGACCTTGGATATCATCTCCAACGGCCGTCTTATCCTCGGAGTGGCGTCCGGCTGGTACAAACGCGAGTTCGACGCCGTCGGCATCCCCTTCGAGCGGCGCGGCAAGATCGTCGATCAGAGCCTCGAGATTCTGACGCGGCTTTGGCAGGAGGAGCGCGTCACCGGCGACTATCCGCCCTATACGTTGCGCAATGCCGTCATGTACCCGAAGCCCGTGCAGAAGCCGCGGCCGCCGATTTTGGTCGGCGGTTACGCCGACCCGGTGCTGAAGCGTGTCGCGACCAAGAGCGACGGCTGGCTCACCTATTTCTACACGCCGGCGAGCTTCACCAAGTCGTGGAACAAGGTCCGGCAATTCGCCGAGGAAGCAGGCCGCGATCCCGATACGCTCGCGACCTGCAACCAGCTTCCGATCATGGTCGGAAAATCCAAGGAATCCGTCGCGGGGCCGCTCAACGAGTGGCTGCGCAAGGAATGGGATTATTCGGAGTGGAGCGAATCCTCGCCCGACAGCGCGGTCATGGGAACGGTCGACGAGTGCGTCGAACAGCTTCGCGAACACCTCAAGGTGGGCGTGCAGCGGATCATCTTCGTGCCGTACAAATACGAGATGGAGCAGGCGGAGATCATCGCCAAGGAGATCATTCCGCGGCTGCGATGATGGCGTCCGCCCTCGGGCGCCGGCGCACCGGTCCGAAGACGGGCTCCACCAGCGGCGAGGCGGCCATCGACGCTTCGATCCGCTCGGAGGACGGCGTTCCGTAGAGCATCGTGCGCTGGCGCGGCATCCGGCCGAGCCCGCGAATGAACGCCTCCATCTCCGGCGGCGCCAGTTCCTGGCCGTGCTCGGCCCCGGCGGCGCGCGAGATCGATTCGTTCATCAGCGTTCCGCCGAGATCGTTGGCGCCGGAATCGAGGCAGGCGGCGGCGCCATCGCGGCCCATCTTCACCCATGACACTTGGATGTTCGTGACATGGGGGTGGAGCACGAGGCGGGCAACGGCATGCATCAAGATCGTCTCGCGGAAGGTCGGCCCGCGCCGCGCGCGGCCCTTCAGGTAGATCGGCGCCTCCATAGGCACGAAGGGCAGCGGCACGAACTCGGTGATGCCGCCGGTGCGCACCTGCAGCGACCGGATCGCCATGAGATGGCGCGCCCAGTGGAGCGGCCGGTCCACATGCCCGAACATGATGGTCGCGGTCGTGCGAAGCCCCACCGCGTGAGCGGTCTCGACGACCTCCAGCCACTCTTCCGTGTCGAGCTTGTCCGGACAGATGATTGCGCGCACCTCGTCATCCAGGATCTCGGCCGCGGTTCCTGGCAGCGAGCCCAGGCCCGCCGCCTTCAGCTCACGGAGATAGCAATCGACCGATAGACCGAGCGTGCGCGCCCCTTGCAGTATCTCAAGCGGCGAGAACGCATGGATGTGGATCGCCGGAACCGCCGCCTTCACCGCCCGGCAAATGTCGAGATAAGTGGTGCCGGTGTAGTCAGGATGGATGCCTCCTTGCATGCAGATCTCGGTGGCGCCCCGTGCCCACGCCTCTTGCGCGCGGCGCGCGATTTCGGCGAGGTCCACCTCATAGGCGCGCCCGCGTAGGCGCTCGGCGCTCCGGCCCTTGGAAAAGGCGCAGAACCCGCAATGATAGGTGCAGAGGTTGGTGTAGTTGACGTTGCGGTTGACGACATAGGTGACGACATCGCCCTTGACCGATCGGCGCAAGCAATCGGCGGCGGCGCGCACGGAATCGAACTCATCGCCGCGGGCCTGAAACAGCCTGACGATCTCCTCGGTCTCAAGGGATGCGCCATCGAGCGCGCGATCGAGTGTCCGGGCGATCTCGCGGCCGGCGCTTCCCGGCCGAGGGCAGCCGAGTGACGGCGGCGTTGTCGTGGCGCCCGGCGTCCAAGAATCGGCGCGGGCGAGCCCATCGCTATCGATCGCTTGCATGACCTTGGCGCGCAAAGCCGGGGCAAGCCATCGCTCGCGGTTCAGCGCATAGGCGGGATAAATCGCCAACCTAGGCGCGAGTTCCTTGCCGGCCGCGCGCGTCGCCTGTCTCAACAAGTCGAGATGCGGCCACGGCGCTTCCGGGTTCACATGGTCCGGCGTCACCGGCGACACTCCGCCCCAATCGTTGATGCCGGCATCCAGCAGCAGCGCCAGCGCCTCGGGACGCAGATTGGGCGGCGTCTGGATGTTCATCGCCGGCCCGAAGATGAGCCGCGCCACGGCGATGGTCCAAAGCTGGTCCTCGACTGGCGGCTCGGGCGCCTCCGCCATTCTCGTTCCCGGCTTGGCGCGGAAGTTCTGGACGATGATCTCTTGGATGTGGCCGTGGTATTCGTGCATGTCGCGCAGAGCGAGCAGCGCTTCGATGCGCTCCTTACGCGTTTCGCCGATTCCGATCAGGATGCCGGAGGTGAAGGGCACGGCAGCCTCGCCCGCGAGGCGTATCGTCTCCAGCCGTACCGCGGGGTGCTTGTCCGGCGATCCGTGATGGGGGCCTCCCCTATCGCAGAGGCGCGGGGCGGCGCTTTCCAGCATCAGCCCCTGCGACACCGAAACCGCGCGCAAGGCCGCGATATCTCCTTCCGTCATGACCCCCGGATTGACGTGCGGCAGCAGCCCGGTCTCGTCGAGCACGCGCCGCGCGGCTTCGGCCAGATAGGAAATCGTGGCCGCGTGGCCGAGCTCGGCCAGGGCCTCGCGCGCCGCGCGATAGCGCAGCTCCGGTTTGTCGCCCAGCGTGAACAGCGCCTCCGTGCACCCGGCGCGCGCGCCGGCGCGCGCGATCGCAAGAACCTCGTCGATTGTAAGATAAGCCCGCTCGCCCTGGCGGGGCGATCGCGCGAACGTGCAGTAGTTGCAGACGTCGCGGCAGAGCCGGGTCAGCGGAATGAAGACCTTGGGGGAGTAGGTGATGACCCGGCCATGGCCGAGGTCGCGCAGCTCTCTCGCCGCCGCCATCAGGTCCGGCAGCCTGCCGGCCGACAATCGCTCCAATTCCTGCATGAGAGCCTTCCCACCGCGGCGACAACGCGCTTGGACTCTAGGTGGCGGCCAGCCTTCCGGCAATGCCGCTGTCGAGAAGAAAGGCATGCGTGCGGGTCGATCGCGGGCGAGCGAGAAAGTTCGCGAGGTCGCCGGGCCGGTCGATATCGAGGGCGAGGCCCGGCAGCGACAGGACCAAAGGCTCGATCCCCGCGTCGCGCGCGGCGCGCCGATGGGCGGCGAAGCTGTCGTGGCCGAAATGCAGCGCCAGTGCGTCCGGTGGCGAGGCTGCGAGCGCGTTCGTGCCGCCCTCGCCCAGCGCCGGAACCAGTGTCGCGGCCGGCGCCCGACCATGCGCGGCCAGGATCGCCTCGATGTCCCGGGCGCTCGCCAGAGGCACATCGGCGGGAATGGCGATCATGCCTTCGGCGCCTTCGCGAACCAGCGCGGCCGCGGCGAGCCTGACGGCGCCGCTTTGGCCCGCGGCCGGGCGCTCCCCAAGCCACCTCGCGCCGGCCCGGCGCGCGATGCCGCCGACCCGGTCGTCGCCGCTCACGATCACGATCCCGGCCAGCCCCGAGGCCGCCGCAAGCGCGGCCATCACATCATCCAGCATGACCTCTGCGAGCGCGCGCCGCTCGTCCGGCGTCAAGACCGATGCGAGGCGCTGCTTCGGCCGCGCGAACCCCTTTATGGGAACGACGGCCCAGAGGCGCCGAGACTCGCTCATCCCGCCAACCGCGCCGCGAAGCCGAGTACCGCGCGCGCCAGCGCCTTCTTCGCCTCGAGCGTATCCATGAGCGTGGCGGTCGCCAGCGTTGGAATGTCGAGATCCGCCGCATCCCGCTCGTCCAGCACGAAGCCGTCGATGAGGCCGGCGTAGTGCCGGGCGATCGCGGCCGGCGTCGGGGCGAGGCCCAATTCGCGCATGATCTTCGCGGTCGGCCCCTTCACCGCCTGTCCGGCGACGATCGGCGATATGGCGATGACCGGCGCCGCGCTGTCGGCGATGGCGAACCTCAACGCCGGTATGGCCAGAATCGGATCGATACTGAGAAAGGGGTTCGACGGGCAGATCACGATCGCGGCGAGGTCCGGTTGCCGCAGCGCGCGGAGCGCCGCCGGGCCGGGGCGCGCGCCGGCCGCCCCTTCGTAGACGAAGCCGCGCACGACCGGTTCGCAAGCCCGCTCGACGAAGTAGCGCTGGAACGGCAGGCGGCCTCCCTCGGTCTCGACCATGGTGCGCACCGGATCGTCGCTCGCCGACGCCAGCAGGACGCGTAACCCCAGGCGCCGCGCGAGATCGATGTTGACCTCGGTCAGGCTCTCGCCGGCGCGTAAGCGCCGGGTCCGCTCGACATGGGTGGCGAGGTCGCGGTCGCCGAGGCGAAACCAAGTCTCGCCGCCGAGCCGCTCCAAGGCCGCCATGAAGTGCCAGGTCTCTTCGGCGAGACCCCATCCGGCTTGCGTGTTGGCCACGCCGGCCAGCGTATACATGAGCGTGTCGAAATCGGGACAGATGGTAAGGCCCAGATGCTCGAAATCGTCGCCCGGATTGGCGACGATCGTGAGGCGATCGGGTTCGAGGATTCGGGCAAGGCCGAGCGCCAACTTGGCGCCCCCTATTCCCCCTGAGAGCGCGACGACCGGACCGGTCATCGAAAGAGGTCCCGTTCTCTCGGCCGCTGCAGCGCCTTGGCGTCGGCATCGGAGGTTTCCCATTCGAGGCCGCGCACGAGCACGAGTGGCAGGCCTTCGGCGGCCTGGCCCATCACTTGGGTCGCGGCGGCGGCAACCTGGTCGGCGACGGCGACCTCGGTCACTTCGAGGGGCCGGCCGAACAGATCCCTATCGCCCACGAGGGAGCGCAGCGCCGGCAGGCCGGCGACGCCGATGGCGATGCCGACGATGCCGTTGCGCCAGGCGCGCCCGACGCTGTCGGCGATGACGATCCCGAGCCTGGCGCCGAAACGCCGCTGCCAGCGATCCCGCAACCGGGCGCAGCTGGCATCGGGATCCTTCGGCAGCAGGAGCACCAGGCCGTCGCGCCCGACATTCGAGCGGTCGACACCGGCGTTGGCGGCAATGATTCCCAGCTTGTGCGCCGCGATGATGGTGCCGGGGCGGTGGCGAAGGATCTCGTCGGATTCGGAGAGGATGATTTCGACCAGGCGCGGGTCCTTGCCGGTCGCGGCGGCGAGCTCGACCGCGCGGGACGAGGGCGTGACGCCGGCGAGATCGACGGTGCGCCCCTCGGCCTTGGACACGACCTTCTGCGCCACGACGAACACATCACCGTCCCTAGGACAAAGTTCCGCCTTGAAGATCGCGTCGCCGAGGATCGCGGCCAGGTCGTCGCCCGGCCCGATCAGGGGAATACCCGCGACACCTTGAAGCGTCAGCGCCGCAATGCCCATGAAGCCGGATCCGGGTCCGCGACCCGCGTGCCGACGAGGTCGCCGGCGATTTTGAACCCCGCGCCCTCCACCTTGTATCGCCGGTTGATGCCGATGAGTACGGAGGCCAGAGCCTCGGCGGCCACGGAATTGGCGAGCGGGCCGGCGTGAAGGCCGCGCATGCCGGCCGCCTGGACCAGCGCGATGGCCACGCCACGCGCCGCCTCGTCGTCGCCCGACACCAGCACGTCGCCCTCGATCGGGCCGGCGGATTGGAGCTTGGCGGCGGCCACGGTATGGAAGGCGGAGACCACCCTTGCCTCCGGCCCGAGCGCAACTTGCGTGGCTTGCGCGGCCGAGCCGGCCTGGGGCATGCGCACCGTCGATACCTTGGGCGGGACGATCGGCACCGTGGTGTCGATGACGATCTTGCCGCGCGCGGCCGGGGCGATATCGGCGAGGACCGGATCGCGGTGGGTGTAGGGAATGGCGAGCACGATGATGTCGGCGGCCTCCGCGGCCTGGCGGTTGGCGAGGCCCTTGACCGCGGCGCCCAATTGCCGGGCGGCTTCCATAGCCGCATCGGCCGAGCGCGAGCCGATGATGATGGGGTAGCCGGCGGCGGCCCACCTCGAGGCAAGGCCGCGGCCCAGCGCGCCGGTTCCGCCGATGATCGCAAGCGTCGGGAGGGTCACCTCAGGCGAGATCCATCTCGGTCAGGGGCACGACGGCGACGCCCGCCGCCTCCAGCGCCTGGCGCACCGCCCCGGCGAGGCGAACCGCGCTCGGCTCGTCGCCATGGACGCAGACGGTATGGATGCGCCGCTCGATCCGCTTGCCGTTGCGCGAGACGATGACGCCTTCCTTAGCCATGCGCACGACGCGCTCGGCGGCGACGGCCGGATCGTGGATGACGGAGCCGGGAATCTTGCGCGAGGTGAGGTTGCCGTCATCCTCGTAGAGGCGGTCGGCGAAGCCTTCCTTGGCCACCGGCAGACCGAGCTTGTCGCCGGCGCGCTCCATCTCGGAGCCGGCGAGGGCGACGTAGATGATCGAGGGGTCGATGGTCTTGATCGCGCGGCCGATGGCGAGCGCCAGCTCCGGCGATTCGGCGGCCATGTTGTTGAGGGCGCCATGGGCCTTGACGTGGGTGACCTTGGCGCCGGCATAGGCCGCCATGGCCTGGAGCGCGCCGATCTGGTAGGCCACCATGTATTCGACGTCGCTGGCCGGCATGTCGATGCGCCGGCGCCCGAAGCCCCAGAGATCGTTGAAGCCCGGATGGGCGCCGATGCTGACGCCGGCCTCGGCCGCGGCGCGGACCCAGCGCTGCATGGTCACGGGGTCGCCGGCATGGAAGCCGCAGGCGATGCTGGCCGAGCGGACGATCTTCATCAGGCCCGCGTCGTCGCCCATGTCGTAGGCGCCGAAGCCCTCGCCCATGTCGGCATTGAGGTTGATCTTGGCGGTCATGTGTTTCTTGCGTGTCCGTTGGGGGCGTGGAGCGGGACGGTACTATGGCGCGCCGGTTGTGGGCAATCGGGATTGGTTGGCTGTCAGCTGTCAGCTATCAGCTATCAGCCGTCGGTCGGAAGGGGATATCCCAGGGTAGATTTCGGAGGTTCAATTCGGGGATGGCCCGGCGGGTTCCCGGACCGCCTCGCGGCTTCTCGATTCCCCGCCCGAAATTAGGCAATTCGGCGGCAATTTCGAGCCAAGCCTTTGTCCGGTATGGGCATTTTGGCCCAAATCGCCGGTGCGCGATTCTGTTTTTCGGCGGAACAACCCCATGAAGACTTTTCTCCCTTGAAACCACCGCGGAAAACCGCGGCTTTCCCGTTCGGCGGCCGCTCGACCACGTGGCGCCGTCTCCCAAGAGCCTTATTCACGATGTCCAAGAACCGAAACGGAACCAATGGAAATCATAGGACATTTATCCATGAAAGTCAAGCGGGATCGAAGACAGGCAGTAGGCTGACTGTCGTGCCGGATCGAGGCCGCGCAGACCCGAACGCACGATCCGCAATCCAAATCCGGCGGTTGCGCGGCACCCTAGGACGAGTGCATAGAGTGGTGCGCCGGCAACCGCCCGCCTCCGGAGGAATTCATGTTCGAGAGCATGAAAGTCAGCGAGATCTTCCCGACGCCCCTCTGGGCGCTCGATCTGAAGCCGGAGGTCCATGGGCCGCTCAATGCCAAGCTGATGCGTGCGATCGAGGCGATGACCAGCCCGCGACCGCCGATCCGCGTCGGCGAGACCTGGCAGACCGATCCCTACATTCACACGCTTCCGGATTTCGCCGAACTGGTGCAAATTATCCGCGGCGCGGCAAAGGGCGCGCTCGATTTCCTGCAAGTCGAGTACGAGTCGTTCGAGATCACCGGCTGCTGGGCCAACATCAATCCGCGCGGCGGCCTCAACACCCGTCACACGCACCCCAACAACTTCCTCTCCGGCACCTACTACGTGCAAGTGCCGCCCGACGCCAACCGCATCGTCTTCGACGATCCGCGGCCGCAGGCGATGACCCTGCTGCCGCGCGTCAAGGCGTACAACAAGTTCATCGGCAACGAGGTGAGCTTCGAGATCAAGGATGGCCGCCTCATCCTGTTCCCGGCCTGGCTGCCCCATGGCGTACCGGCGAACCAGAGCGAGCGCGAGCGGGTGTCGGTGAGTTTCAACATCATGTTCTCCGCCTTCACCGAGACGATGAGCCGGCCGCTCTGGCGCGGCACGGCGGGGCCGCGAGTCGAGCCGGGATAGCGGGCCCCGTCGACGTCAAGGGGGATCGCGGTGATGGTGGGATCGGTCGACCGCGCCTGCGTTTGGTCGTTGCCGTGTTGCGTCACGGGATGACGCCATACGAATTAAGTGCACTGTCACCGAAATACCCCGGGCAAGAGGCGCGCACGACCTGACCCTCATCCTTCGACAGGCTCAGGATGAGGCGAGGGCTGGTTCGAATCGGCCGCTATCGCGGTCTTGCGGCAAGACCAAGGACGGTCCAATGTGACGGGGTCACGCCGATTCATCCGAGGACTGTCAATTCAAGAGGGGTCAAGATGCTTGCCTACATCATGGTTGGAACCAACAACGTGAAGCGCGCCGCGAAGTTCTACGACGCCGCGCTGGCGCCGCTCGGCTTCGCGCGGAGCGGGGGCGACAACAACTACATCGGTTACGCGCCGAAAAACGCTCCGAAGAAATCCGAGTTCTACGTGACCAAACCGTACAACAAGAAGAAGGCGACGTTCGGCAACGGCACGATGATATCTCTCGTGGCGAAATCGCGCCGCGCGGTGGACGCGTTCCACGCGGCCGCGCTCGCGAACGGCGGCACGAACGAAGGCAAGCCGGGGCCCCGCCCCGCCGGCGGCAGCAATTACGTGGCCTACGCCCGCGACCCGGACGGCAACAAGATCTGTGCCTACCTCGCCAAGGCGAAGTAGGACCATCGAAGGAAGGGCGCTCCTCATGGTTCGAGACGGGCCTGCGGCCCTCCTCAGAGGTTGTGAAAGAATTGCATCGGCTTGGTTGCGTCCTTCGAGACGCGCCCCTTCCAGCCTTCGCAGCCGAAGCGGCTGCTTCGGCGGAGTAGGCTCGGGGCGCTCCTCAGGACGAGGTTAAGCCTTTATGGCACAAAGAAAAGACCTCATGCTGAGGAGGCCGCGCAGCGGCCGTCTCGAAGCACACAGGAACCGCGAACCAGCATTCTTTCACAACCTCTC
>VFKA01000004.1 GCA_009885795.1 Rhodospirillales bacterium
GAATTGCGGCGAGCGAATGGTGTCGTGCCGCCTGGCGCGGCGGAGATTCCCATCAGTATCGTGGCCGAGCGCCGAGGCATGGCCCACCTGGTCGCCTGATGGCGGCCCTCTACCGGCGCCTCGCCGAGCTGTTGCGTTCTCGCCGCAAGCCAGTAGGGCGATCATGCCAATTTCGCGCTAGACCATTGGCTGATCTGTTGGGATCATGCTCGTAACATCCCTGTCATCCCGGCCCCGGCTTTCGCCGGAATGACAGACTTGGAACATGAAAGACCAGGGAGCAATGCCATGGCCGTCAACGCGGTAAGGGAGCCGGTCTTCACGCTGGCGGCCGGCCCCGTCTCCGTCTATCCGAGCGTATCGCGGGCGATGTCGCGGCCGGTTCACTACGACTTCGACGCCTATTTCCAAGCCTTCTATGAAGAGGTGGTGGGCAAGCTGTCGCGCGCGCTGCGCGTCAAGGAGCCGGCGCTTATCCTGCATTGCGAGCCGGCGCCGGGCCTGGAAGCCGCGGCGGCGTCGCTGATCGGGCGCGGCGACGTGGTGCTCAATCTCGTTTCGGGCGTCTATGGCAAGGGCTTCGGCTTTTGGGCGGCGCGTTACGCCAAGGAGGTCTTCGAGGTCGAAGTGCCCTTCAACGAGGCCATCGATCCGCAACAGGTGGCCGACGCGTTGAAGCGCCGGCCCGAGACCGCCATCGTTTCCGTCGTTCATCACGACACGCCGTCGGGCACCCTTAATCCCATCGCCGAAATCGGCGAGGTTGTGCGCCGGCACGGCGCGCTGTTGCTGGTGGATGCGGTGTCGTCCTTCGCCGGCATGGACATTCACCCCGGTACTTGCGCCGCCGATCTCTTCGTCACCGGCCCCGGCAAGTGCCTGGGCGGCGCGCCCGGCATCACACTGATGGCGGTCTCGCCCCGCGCCTGGGCCAAGATGGAGAAGAACCCCGACGCGCCCAGGGATTCGGTCCTGAGCCTGCTCGACTGGAAGGATGCCTGGAGCCGGGAAAAGCCGTTCCCGTTCACGCCCTCGGTGGCCGAGGTGAACGGCCTCGACGGCGCGCTCGATGGCTATTTCGACGAGGGGCCGGAGAATGTCTGGCGCCGCCACGCGGGCGCCGCGCGCGCCTGCCGCGCCGGCATCAAGGCGATGGGTCTCGCGCTGTGGCCGGCGCGGGAAGAAATCGCGGCGCCGACGGTGACGGCGGTGCGGGTGCCCGACGGACTCAAGGACACCGACATCCTGGCCGCGGCGCGGGCGCTCTATGGCACCGTGTTTTCCAAGGGGCGCAACGAGACCCTGGGCAAGCTTCTTCGCATCGGCCACATGGGTCCGGTGGCGGAGCCCGGCTACGTCATGGTGGCGCTGACGGCGCTGGGCGGGGCGCTCCGGGCGCTCGGCCGGCCGGTCGATGTCGGCGCCGGCATCGAAGCGGCGATGGCCGAGATCGCGCGCGCCGATAACCGGCCATGAGCGAAACCCTGTTCACGTTGGGCGCCGGGCCGGTCGATCTCTACCCGGAAGTGCGGGCGGCCTTCACCCGGCCGGTGCTGTCGGACGGCGACCCAGGATTCCTTTCCTTCTATGAGCGCGTCAACGACAAGCTGACGCGCGCGCTCGAATGCTCGACGCCGGCCGTCATCTTGCAGAGCGAGGCGATCCTGGGGCTGGAGGCGGCCGCCGCCTCGCTGATCGCGCGCGGCGACGTGGTGCTGAACCTGGCGTCGGGCATCTACGGCAAGGGCTTCGGCTATTGGGCGGCGCGCTACGCCAAGGAGGTGGTCGAGATCGAGGTGCCCTACGACACCGCGATCGACCCGGCGGCGGTCGAGGCGATGCTCAAGAAGCACCCGGAGATCGCGGTCGTCTCGGTCGTGCATCACGAGACGCCGACCGGCACCCTTAATCCGGTGCGCGAGATCGGGGCCGTCGCCCGCCGCCACGGCGCCCTGCTGATCGTCGATGCGGTGTCGTCCTTCGCCGGCATGGACATCCACCCGGAGGATTCGAACGCCGACATCTTCGTGGCCGGAACGGCCAAGTGCCTGGGCGGGGCGCCGGGGCTGACGTTGCTGGCGGTGAGCGACCGGGCCTGGGCCAAGATCGAGGCCAACAAGGACGCGCCCTTCGCCTCCATCCTCTCGATCAAGGATTGGCGCCACGCCCACCGGGCCGATCGCGGCTTCCCCTTCACGCCGTTGATGGCGGACATGAACGCGCTCGACGCGGCGCTCGACCGCTATGCCGCCGAGGGGCCGGAGAACGTGTGGCGCCGGCATGCAAGCACGGCGGCCGCGTGCCGGCGCGGCGCGGCGGCGATGGGCCTCGACCTCTGGCCCCGGAGCGAGGCGATCGCGTCCCCCACCGTGACCGCGCTTAAAGCGCCCGACGGCATCGACGCCGAGGCGGTCGTGGCGGAAGTACTGCGCCGCCATGGGGTGATGCTGTCGGCAGGCTCGGGCGAGCTTGCCAAGAAAATCCTGCGTATCGGGCACATGGGGCCGACGGCGCATCCGATTCATGCCGTGCTCGCTCTGGCCGCGCTCGGCGCGACTCTCGGCGCCATGGGCGCCAAGGTCGATATCGGCGCCGGCGTCGAGGCGGCGCTGGCGGCGGCATGATCTTGCTTCTTACATTCTTTGGAGGAATCTAGTCATGAACAGGTTCGAGGGACGCGTCGCCATCGTCACGGGCGCCGCGCAAGGCATCGGCCGGGCGATCGCGGAGCGCTTGGCCAAGGAGGGCGCCACGGTGGCCGCCGTCGACATCAACGGCAAGGGCGCGGAAGGCGCCGCCAAGGCCATGGGCGCGCGGGCCTTCGCGGTCGCGTGCGACATCGGCGACGAGGGTTCGGTGGCGGCGCTGCACAAGACCGTCCTCGACAAGTGCGGCAAGGTGGACGTGCTGGTGAACGCCGCCGCCATCGTCCCCTTCGTGAAGTGGAACGATCTCACCTTCGCGGAGTGGCGGCGCGTCATGCGCGTCAACCTCGACGGCCTCTATCTCATGTGCCGCGCCTCTTCCGACATCATGCGCGCGGGCAAATACGGCCGCATCGTCAACATCGCCTCGAACTCGATCTTCGCCGGCACGCCCAACATGGCGCACTACGTGGCGTCCAAGGGCGGCGTCTTGACCTTCACCCGGTCGCTGGCGACCGAGCTTGGCGGCGACAGGATCACGGCCAATTGCATCGCTCCCGGCCTCACCGATACCGAGGGCGTGCGCAATTCGCCGCACAACGAGGCGTTCGGCTTCGTCGACATGCTGCAGGCGATCAAGGGCAAGGGCACGCCCGCCGACATCGTGCCGGCGGTGGCCTTCCTCGCGTCCGAGGAGGCGCATTGGATCACCGGCCAGACGCTCGCCGTCGACGCCGGCATGGTCCGGTGGTGAAGCCGCTCGGCCGCGTTCCAACCCTCGACCTGCCGCTCGCCGGCGGCGGGCGTTTCGATCTCTCGGCGCGGCGCCCGCGGACTTTCACGATGCTCGTGTTCTATCGCGGGCTGCATTGCCCGATCTGCCGGACGTATTTGCGCGACCTCGATCGTCGATTGGACGACTTCGCGAAGCTCGGCGTCGAGGCGGTCGCGATCAGCACCGACAGCAAGGAGCGGGCCGAGAGGTCGAAGAAAGATTGGGGCATCGAGCGTCTCGATGTGGCCTATGATCTTGGTATCGACCAGGCCCGGCGATGGGGGCTTTATGTATCGGCTTCTACGGCGGACGATGAACCGCTCTTGTTCGCCGAGCCGGGGCTGTTCCTGATACGGCCCGACGGGACGCTCTATGCCTCTTCGGTCCAGACCATGCCGTTCGCGCGGCCGCCCTTCGCCGAGGTTCTGCAAGCAGTCGCGTATGTAACCGAGAACAACTATCCGGCGCCCGGCGCGGCATGAACCCCACCGGCCTTAGCTGTAATACCCCGGCGCCTTGATGTAGCCGGGCCAGCTTTCGGGATCGTGGGAATAGAACAGCTCGGCGTCGTGCTTCGTCGCCAGCTCCTTCAACCGCACCAGCGATTGCACGCTCGCCACCGGGTCGAGGTGGAAGCTCGAGATCACCATCATGTCCATGTTCTTCTTGCTGTAGCAGGCGTCCGCCGTGAACAGCAGGGGGCGCCGGTTGGCCAGCTCGACCATGAGGCTGTAATGGCCGGCCGTGTGGCCCGGCGTCTCATAGAGCCACATGCCCTTGGCGATCTCCTGATCGCCGGAGATGGTCTCGAATTTCGGCGTGTAGATGTCGAGCGCCGGGTCGGGCGGCAGCTTCTGCCCGCGCGCCTTCACCAGTTCCGGCGAGAAAGTCGCGTCCGAATATCCCAGATGCTCGAAGGGCTGCGGGTGGCGGGCGGCCTCGAGCTCCTTGGCGTGGCACACCGTGCAGGCGTGGGTCAGGTGCTTGTTCCCGCCGCAATGGTCGAAATGGTAGTGGGAATTGATGACGAAGTTAATGTCCTTGGGGCGCAGGTTGAGCTTGGCGAGCGCGCCCGGGATGGTCTGGTCGGGCGTCTGCAACGGCTTTTCGAACGGCAGCACGCGCATGACGTGGGCGTGGTCGTAGCCGGTGTCGAAGATGTAGCGCCCGTCCTTGTGCTCGATCAGCACGGCATAGCAGGGGAAGCGGAGCTCGCCCGCCGGCCCGCGGTTCCAGAACGCATGGAAGCCGTCGATCACCAGCGAGCCGCCATCGAGCAGATAAACCTTGGTGTCGGACATCGGTCTTTCCCTCCTACTTCTCAAACTATCATCGGCTGCCGCGCACATAGGGCAGCCCCAGCGCCGGGGGCAGGCCGCTATGGCGCGCGAACAGCACCAGCATGAGCATGACCATCAGGAATGGCAACATCTGCACCACGTCGGTCGGCACGTTGACGCCGGCGACCTGGAACGCCGTGGTGAGCGACAGCGAGAGGCCGAAGACGATCGACCCGACCAGCACCCAGCTGGGCCGGCCTCGCGCCAGCATGGCGAGCACGATGCCCATGAACCCGGCCCCCCCGGTCATGAACGGCACGAAGAGGCCGGCGCCGACATTGGCCATGTAGGCGCCGCCCATGCCGGCCAGGAACCCCGTCGCCAGCACCGCGAAGGTGCGCGTCGCCAAAACGCCGATTCCGGCCGCGTCGAGCGCCGCCGGCATCTGCCCCGCGGCCTCCAGATTGAGGCCGAGATGGGTCCGCCGGAACACCCAAGCCAGCAGCGGCACGAGCAGCACCGCCAGATAGACGAGCCAATGGTGGCTGAAGAGCGCCGGTCCCACGATCGGAATCTCGGCCAGCCCCGGCAGAGCCAACGCCGGGGCGGCGTCGAGGCGGGGATAGGAGCGGGAGAACTGGAAATGATGCAAGAGCGCGGTCAGCCCCTCGGCGCCAAGCGTGAGCGCGATGCCGATGACGATCTGGTTCATGCCGAGCCGGACGCAGAAGAGCGCCATCAGGGCCGCGACGCCGGCGCCGCCGAGCCCGCCCGCGACGAAGCCCGCCAGGAACGATCCCGAGTAATAGGCGGCGACGAAGCCGGCATAGGCGCCCGCCAGCATCATGCCTTCGATGCCGATGTTAAGGACGCCCGCCTTCTCCGACACCTGTTCGCCCAATCCGGCGAGCAGCAGCGGCACGCCGGCGGTGACGGCGCCGAAAAGAAGCGCGGTGACGAAGGCCGGGGTAAGGAGCGTTTCCATCTCAGGACTTGGTCCGTTCGCGCCGGCGGTGATCGAGATATTCGACCAGCGCCAGGAACACCAGCAGCAGCCCCACCAGCACCAGGATAAAGAAAGTCGGCACACCCATGCGCCGCGAGGCGCTTTCGCCGCCGATCAGCAGCACCGCGAAGAAGAAGACGAAGCCGATGACCGCGATGCCGTTGAAGCGGGCGAGGAACACGAGGGGTATGGCGAGCAGCCCGAATTTCGGATTCCAGTCGGCGCGCACCGTACCCCACACGCCTAGAATCTCCACCGCCCCGCCAAGGCCGGCGAGCCCGGCGCTCAAAGCGAAGGTCGCGATCGTGAGCCGGCCGACGTTAAGGCCGGCATGCACGGCGGCGCGGGGGTTGGCGCCCACCACCTGCAGCCTGAGGCCGAAGGCAGTGCGGGTCATCAGCAGATGGACGAGGAGGATCACGATCACGGCCAGCACCACGCCGGCATGGATGGTGGAATCGAAGAGGCGCGGCAGGCGGTCCGGCACCAACAGCGTTTCCGTCTGCGGCACGGTCGTCGCCGGATCCTTGAACGGCAACTTGATGAGCACGTTGGCGAGGCTGGTGCCGAGAAAGCTCATCATCAGGGTCGTGATGATCTCGTTGAGGCCATAGCGGGCCTTGAGGATCGCCGGCAGCAGCGACCAGGCGGCGCCCACGGCGGCGCCCGCGAGCGCGCAGACGATGAGGGTGGGATAGCGCCCGATCGCGCCGACGAGAGCGGGGCCAAGGGCGGCGGTGACGACGGCGGCCAACAGGAATTGCCCATCGACGCCGAGATTCCAGATGCCGGCACGGAAGGCGACGATGAGCCCGGCCGAGATGAGAAGGAGCGGCGCCAGTTTGGTGATGGTTTCCTGCAGCCCGCTCCAGGTGAGAAGGCCGCGGCGAAGCACGAACGCGTAGTAGTCGATGGGGTCGGCGCCGAGCGCCAGGAGAACGAGCGCGCCGGCGCCGAGCGCGAGCGCGATCGGGATGAGAGTGCGAAGCACGCCGGCCGCCACCCTGCTCATGCCGCCTCCATGCCGCGATCCAATGAATGCAATCCAACAAGAGACTCCCATCCCACCATCATTGTCATCGCCGGGCTTGACCCGGCGATCCGGAATTCCAGCGCTCTTCGAGTGGGTTGCTGGATGCCCGCGTCAAGCGCGGGCATGACAAGATTAGGGGGTGAACATCGGACTCGATCCACTTGCGCGGCCCGGCGGGGCGATAGGCCAAGGGCGGCGTTCATGCCGCCGCCCCGGTCATGAGGAGGCCGATCCGCTGCTCGACACCTTCGCGGTTGTCGATGATTCCGGCAAGCCGCCCCTGAAACATGACGCCGATGCGGTCGGCAAGCTCGATGAGCTCGTCAAGCTCGGTGGAGATCAGCACCGTCGCCAGGCCGGCATCGGCGCCTTCGCGGATACGGTCGCGCGCCAGCTTCGTATTCTGCAGGTCGAGGCCGTAAGTCGGCTTGTTGAAGATGACGACACGGGCCGCCGATCCTAGCTCCCGCGCCAGCAGCACCTTCTGGATGTTGCCGCCCGACAGCCGCCCTACCGGCGTGCGCTCGGAGGGCGTGCGGATATCGAATTCGCGGATGCGCTCGCGCGCGTGGCCGTGGATGCGCCCCCACAGGCTCACCCCATGGCGCCACAGGCCGGCAACGCCGATCTCCTTCATCACCAGATTGGTCGCGACCGAAAAGGGCTGCACCGTGCCCTCGCCCAGGCGCTCGTCGGTGATGTAGCGCAGGCCCATGCGCCGGCGCGCGCCGACATCCGTGCCCCCGATTTCGACGCCGCCGAGGCGGATGCTCCCTTGAGCGGCCATGCGCTGGCCGGCCAGCACCTCGGCCAGGTGCTTCTGGCCGTTGCCGTCGACCCCGGCGATGCCCAGCACCTCGCCCGGCCAGAGATCGAAGCCGACCTCGCGCAAGGGGCATTCGCCCGTCTCGGCCACGGTCGAAAGATCGCGCGCGCGCAAAATCGCCTCGCCGCTCCTGTCGATGATTCCGGCGCGGCGCCGGATGCCGCGCCCGGCCAGGGTCTCGGCCTCGCCCTGGTGGCCGGAGGGCGAGCCGAACATGAGGCGGATTACCTCATCGGTCGCCTGCTCCTGGTTCATGGCGGAGAGGCGCTCCGGTCCGAGCTGGCCGACGAGCCGGCCCAGGCGCAGGACCGAAATCCTGTCGCCGAATTCGTAAGCCTCGCGCAGCTTGTGGGTGATGAAGATGACGGCGACCCCCTGGCCGCGCAGCCGGCGCATGACCTCGCCCAATTCGCGCACGCCCTGGGGCGTCAGCATCGAGGTGGGCTCGTCCAGGATCAGCACGCCCTCGCCACGCCACAGCGCCCGCATGATCTCGACCTGCTGCTGTTGGCCGAGCGAGAGCGCGCCCAGCTTTGCCTCGGGATCGAGCGAGACGGCGAGCGCCTGGGACAGATCGTGGAATCGCCTGAGCGTGCCGGCGCGGTCGAGACGGCTCGCGCGGCCCCTGCCCAACATGAGATTCTCGAGGACGGTGAGGCTCGGCACCAGCAACACGTGCTGGAACACCGTGCCGATGCCCAAGCCCAGGCTTTCGCGCGGCGAACCGATGCGCACCGCCCGGCCATGGGACAGGATTTCGCCCGCATCGGGCTGCTGCATGCCGGCGAGCACGCCGATCAGCGTCGATTTACCGGCGCCATTCTCGCCCAGGAGGACATGAATCTCGCCGGCCCGGAAGTCGAGCGAGATGTTGTCGTTGGCGATGACGCCGGGGAAACGTTTGGTGACGCCGCGCAAGGAGAGCACCGGGGCCTTGCCCATGGCGGTTGGCGATGGGGCGGCTCGGTCGAAGGATGTCACGCGCTAGAACACGATCCGATCGGATTGCATCGCGCCCCCCGCCCTTCATGTCCCAAGTCCGTCACCCCGGCGAAAGCCGGGGTCCATCGAGCCGTCGTCGCGATGGATCCCGGCTTTCGCCGGGACGACAGGAATGTCGAGGGCATGATTCCAACAGTTCGGACAATGCTCTAGAGCGGCGGGGGCGGCCGTCGCGACCACCCCCGCCTCGACTCGAAGTCGGCTATTCCTGCGCCGACACGGAAGTCATCAGGGCGCGCACGGCTTGCGCGTCGTAGATTTCCTCCACCTTCAGGCTGCCGTCGATGATCTGCTGGCGCATGCCCCAGATGCCATCCCAGATGTCCTGGGGGATGTACTTGGTCTTGAGCAACGCCACCGAATTGTCGGCCAAGCCGATGGTGTAGGCCTTGGTGCCGAACGTGCCGGCCTTCAGGTCGTTGACCATGGCGGTGTAGACGGGGACCATGTTCCACAGCACCGAGGACAAAAGGTGGCCCTTGTCGATCGTCGATTTGTCGCCGATCACGTCGATGAACCACGCCTTGCCGCCATCGACGGCCTTGGTGGTCTCGACCGCCTGGATCATGCCGAAGCTCGATCCGTTGCCCTGGCCGAAGACGATGTCGGCGCCCGCCGCGATCACCTGCTCGGTCACGCGCCGTCCGCCGGCGGCGTCGCCGTAGGCCGCGGGGCCGATCACGGCATAGACGATCTTGATGTCGGCCTTGGCGGCCTTGGCGCCCAACGCAAAGGCGGCCGACTGCGAATTCCACGACGGCGGCTCGCCGGAGACGACGATGCCGACGGTGCCGGTGCGCGACATGGTCGCCGCCAGATGCCCGCCGAGATAGGCGCCCTGATGGCCGGACAAGGTGTAGTCGGCGACGAGGCCGGGCTTGATCGAACCCGGCGCATCGACGATGGCGACGGCCACGTTCTTCTCGACCGCGATCTCGGGCGCCGCGGTGTTGTAGCCGCTGGCGTGCGCGATGATGAGGCTTGCCCCTTCGTCCGCCAGTTCGCGCAGCGTCGGGCGCACATCGCCATAGCCCAGGCCCTCGGCCGGAACGAATTCCAGCCCGAAGCGTTCCGCCACAATGCGCGCGGCGTCGACGCCCTGCTGGTTCCAGCCGAAATCGGTGCCCTGCTCGGGCACCATCACCGCGATCTTCGTCACTTCGGCGGCACTGGCGGCGCCGATCCCCACGTTGAGCCCGAGCGCGAGCGCGCCAGCGGCCAGGCCCAAGAGTTGCCGTTTATTGGTCTTCATCGTCGTCGTTCCTCCCTATGGAAGTGTCCGTGGGTCTGGCACCCACACCGCCGCGGCCACCGGCCGCAAATTCGAGTTCCAGGTTCTAGCCGTCGAGCGCCTTGCGGACCGCGACGAGCTTGCGCGCGCGTTCCTGGCGTAGTTGCGCGATCTTCTCGGGCGTATAATCGAAGATGCCGCCGCCGGTCTTCATGCCGAGCTTGCCCGCCTTCGTGCGCGAGGTAACGAACTCGGCCACGTCGGCACGATTGCAGAGGTCCTTGTTCAGATAGCTGCCGACCGCCTGATAGATGTCGAGGCCGGCCATGTCCAGAAGCGCCATCGGGCCGATGACGGCGATCTTGTAACCGATGCCCCAGGAGACGCAGGTGTCGAGACCCTCGGGGTCGATGACGCCTTCGGAGACCAGTTCGACGCTCTCGCGAAGGAGCGCGTAGAGAATCCGGTTCTCGACGAAGCCCGGCACGTCCTTCTTCACCACCACGGGAAGAAGCCCCAGCCCCTTCACGATGTCGCACATCCAGGTCACCGTCGCGGGCGAGGTTTCCTTGCCGGCGATCACCTCGATCATGGGGATGATGTGCGGCGGATTGGACCAGTGCATGCCGACCACGCGCCCCGGCGCCGAATTGCCGGATTGCAGCTTGGTGATCGGGATGCCCGACGTGTTGGAGCCAATGACGCAAGCCTTGCCAACGTGCTTGTCGATCTCGGCGAAGACCTGGGCCTTGATGTCGAGTTTCTCCGGCACGGTCTCGACCACCAGATCGACCCCGGCGAGGCAAGATTTGAGGTCGTCATGGATCTCGATCTCGGCCCCGCCGCTACGGTCGGGCATGCCCAGAGCCGTCAGCACGCCCGTCGCCATGCGGATGGCATCGGGCGCCTTCTGGCGCTGCTCGGCGAAGGGATCGAACGCGCCGACGCTCATGCCGCCGCGCAAGAGCGTCGCCGCGATGCCGGGGCCCATCGTGCCCAGACCCACTACTGCCGCCTTGGTCATCGTCATTCTCCAAAAATATCAGTCGGTCGCTACCTTAGCAAAAGCGGGGCGCGCCGCCAACCTCTGGCGCCAGGCGTTCACCTTGGGCAGCGGCGGGCGATCGACCGGAAAATCGAGACAGCGGCGCACGATCGGACCCAGGCTGAATTCCGCCAGCGTGATCTCCGCCCCCGCCAGATACGGATCGGTCCCAAGCGCGCCTTCGAGGATCAGGAGCTGCTGGCCCAGTTCCGCCACGTCCTTGGCGAGGCTCGCGGGACGCTCGGCCGGCGCCTTCTTCGCCTCCCTGAAAACCCCGATATAGGAATTGTAGATCGCGGAAAGCTGCCAATCCATCCACTGCTCCACCCGCGCGCGCTTGGCGGCCGCGGTCGGGTAAAATGAACTGCCGCGCTTGTTGCAGAGATAGCGCAGGATGGTGTTCGACTCCCAGACGACGGTGTCGCCATCCACCAGCGTCGGCACCTTGGCGTTGGGGTTGAGGCGGCGGTACTCCGGCGTCTCGGTATTGTCGAACAGGCGGCCGTAATCCTCGCGCTCGTAGGGCTCGCCCATCTCCTCGAGCAGCCAGATGATTTTCTGCACGTTGCCCGAGGTCTTGCGGCCCAGAAGTTTCAACATCGCATTCTTCCCCTACCGTTCAGCTTCGCGGCGCATAGGCGACCGCGTCCATCTCGATCCTGGTGGCGATCACGGCGCGCGCCTCGACCGTGGTGCGCGCCAGCATGCCGTCCGGAAAGTACTCCGCGAACACCTTGTTGTACCGCCCAAAATCACGGGCGTCATCCAGGTATGTCGTGACCCGGACGATATGTTCGAGGCCGATCCCCTCGAGCGCCAGAATGCGGCGGATGGCCTCGATGGTCCAGCGCGTCTCTTCCTCGATCGTGCCGGCGAGCATGGTTCCGGCCTCGTCCTTGGGCACCTGGCCGGAGACGAACACGAAATCCCCTGCCCGCACCGCCGGATGAAACGGCAGGTTCGGGTTTTTCTTGCCGATGGCACGGATGCCGGCCGGGCGGGCGGCGGCGCTCTTGTCGTTCATGATGGCGTCCTCACTTGACCGAGATTTCGACGATATCGACGCCGCGCTGGCGGTCGATCAGGTAGCAGAGGCCGCGATCGTCCATGGTCACGTCGTTCGAGGACGCCATGGCGCAGCCTTCGGGCGGGTCGGGCTCGAACGAGGCCACTTCGCGTGGGTGGAACGGATCGGCGATGTCGACGATACGAAGCCCTTTGGCGAACCAGGCGAAGGGGATCCTGGTGCCGGTGAAACGCTCGGAGGGCTGGTGGCAGCCCATGAACGCGGCTTGCGGCGCGCCGTCGGGGTCGAGCCCTTCGACCTGAAAGGTGGCGATGGGCGTCGGGGTGGCTTCCGCCGTGATGTCGTAGATCCAGGCGAAGGCCGGCGCCGCCGGCCAGAGCTTGGCCACGTCCTCGTCCGCCACCACCATGATGCGCCGGCCCTTCAGCGTCTCGGGGATCGGCAGGCAGGTGTGGGTCGGATGAGGGAATGCCGGCGTGGTGTTGACCCCGGCGACGGCCTTGGGCCGCGCCATGTCGGCGATGTCGAGGATGTAGAACCCATGATGCCAATAGCTGACATAGAGCCGGTCGCCGGCCCGCAACGGGTGATGGCAGCGCGGCGGCGTCCAGTTCTCCCAGGGGTAGTCCTCGCCGCCGGCCCGCCACTGACCCGGTATCCACCAACGCCCGACTTCCTCGGGCCGGGCCGGATCGGCGAGGTCGAGGATCATCATGATGTTGCCGACATAGCCCTCGGCGGTGGGCGATATATAGGCATGGCGGCCGTCGAAGTCGTAGCGGTGCACGCCCTTGCCATGGGTGCGCCACTTGGCGATGAGGCGGGGCCTGGCCGGCGCCGACACATCGTAGATGCCGAGCCCGCCGCCGAATTCCACCGCCCCCTCGCCATGGCGCTCGTGGTTCACGATCATGATGCCGTTGGCGACCCGGACCTTATGGGAATGCCAGCCCACGGGCATGTCGATGCGCGCCAGCTCGCGCGGATGGGACGGGTCGGCCACGTCGTAGATCGTGGTGCCGACGGGCGCGCGCATGTGGCCGACATAGAGCGTTGTGCCATCGACCCACACCTGCCCGCCGCCGGGACAGTCGATATGCGCGATGTGCTTGGTATTCCGGGACTTGGGCATCGGGCAACAGGCAGGCGGCGGAATCAGGCGAGCCGCACGACTTCGCCGGAGGGCCGGCGGCCGTGCTTCTGGTAGAAGGCGAGCGCCTTCAGCGTGGGCTCGTCGCTGGCGACGAAGAGAATGACCGGGTCCTTGTCGGAGCCGTTGACGTGTTCGCACCATGTCCCGCCCGGCACGGCGAAGGTGTCGAACTCCGCCCAGTCGAGCCGCGTGCCGTCGATGATGCTGTGGCCCATACCTTCGAAGGGCGCGCACAAGAGGCTCGCGTTCTGCTTCAGTGGCGCGGTGCGCTCGCCCGGCCGCAGCATCTGGGCGAAGAAGGTCATGGTCTTGTACACCGGGCCGCCGGTGGTGGGGTCGACATACTCGATCATCAGCGCCTCGTGCGGATCGCCGTCCCAATCGCGGAACTTCTCCAGGAGCGCCCGCATCGCGTCCCAGCGATAGACGTACATCGGCGAGGCGTTGCCGGTGCCGCGATCGTGCGCCAGGAATCTCGGCCTAAGACCGCCGGTGCCATAGGCGCGGGCCGAATAGTCGGCGGGGAAGCGCTCGGACTGGACCGCCTTCCTCACGCGCTCGCCCTTTTCCACCTCGGTGTAGTCATGCTCGAAATAGGTGGCGTTGAGGGTCTCGCACAGCGGCAGGTCGAGCACGCTCAAATTGATGGCCGGCTCGTCGCCAAGGTTGCCGTGGTTGTGCCAGGTGTCGTGCGGCGTCAGCACTAAATCGCCGGGACCGAAGGTGATGTTCTCGCCCTCGACGCCGGTAAAGTTCTGCTTGCCGGTGAGGCCGAGGCGGATGGCGTTCGGCGAATGGCGGTGCGGCGGCATGATCTCGTTGGGGTCGTTGAGGCGGTAGGCGGTGTAGAGGGTGCCGACCGTGGCGCGGCGCGGCGCCAGGCCGGGATTGACGAGGATGAGCGAGCGACGCTCGGAGGATTCGGCTGTAATGAGTTCGGCCGAGCGGTGCAGCAGCGGCAGGATGTCGGCCTGGTAGTTCCAGCGGAAGGGCAGCGCTTTCCGCTTGTCCATGACCTGGCGGTCCTCGTCATGCGCATTCGCGCGGTCGACGACCCAGAACGGCGCCATGTCGCGGCTGTAAACGTCCTCGTGCAGCCGGTCGAGGGCGCGCTGAAGGTTGTGGTCGCCGGCGGGACTTGGCTTGGGGGTTGGCTTCGGGGCGGTCATGGGCGGCGACAGTAGCGGCGGGGTGGGCGGCCGGCAATAGCGCATTGGCCCGGGCTGGGCTTCCTCGGCTTATGATGCTTTACATGCTACACGTGGCGTACTAGTTTCGATCATGATCCGAAGCTGGGCGAGCGGCGCCGCGCGGCGGCTGTATGACACCGGGCGCTCGAAGTTTTCCGGTCTCGACGCCGACAAGGCCCTTGAACTACTGACGGCGCTGGACGAGGCGGTCTCATTGACCGAACTCAGTCCCTTGAAGAGCATCGGGCTGCACAAACTCAAGGGCGACCGGAAAGGGCAGTGGGCGATGACCGTCAACGGTCCCTGGCGACTGTGTTTTCGCTTTCGCGATGGCGACGCCTTCGATGTCGAGATCGTCGATTACCATTGAAGGAGGAGAATGATGATTCCCGTTCACCCCGGCCGGCTCTTAAAGCGAGAAATGGAGGCGCGCGAACTCTCCGCCAATGGGCTTGCCCGCGCCTTGCGCGTTCCGCCCGGCCGGATCATCGATATCGTCAACGGCAAGCGCGCGATCAGCGCGGAGACGGCGCTGCGGCTCGGCCGTTACTTCGGCAATGGCGGACGGTTCTGGCTGGCGCTGCAGAGCCGTTACGACCTGGCGCTGACGGAGCGCAAGACCGGCGCACGCATCGTCAAGGAAGTAAACGCGGCTTGAGAAGCTCTTGTTGGCGCGGCCATCGAATAGTGCGAATTTCGGAATTTCGGTGACAGTGCACTTAATTCGAATTTCGGTGCGATTTCGGTGACAGTGCACTTAATTCACCATTTGAATCTTGAAAATTTCCAAGCGTGACATAATGGGCATTTTGTCCGAGGCTCGCTCTTGCCTGCTTCGAATGAATTTAGTGCACTGTCACCGAAATTCCCCGAAATTCCCGTGACGCTGCCGGAAAAAACTACTGACTGTCACCGGTTTCCATTAGCGAATAGCTTGTGCTGCGCCCGCCGGCGGAGTCCTTCCCGAGTACGCCACGGCTCACCAGATCCATGATGTCGCGGTGGGCGGTATCCTGCGAGCATTTGGCAAGCCTTGCCCATTTCGAGGAATTGAGCTTTCCTTCGAATCCGCCGAGCAGGCGGTTCAGGACTATTTTCTGCCGCTGGTCGAACGATTCGCCGACATGCGTTTCCCGGAAACGGGCTTTCCGGACGACGGCGGCCAGTGTGTCGCCCGCCCGATCGATGGCGCGGGAAAGGCACCCCGCGAACCATTCCATCCATACGGTGATGTCGAGCGAACCTTTCTGGGTCTGCTCCAGCACATCGTAGTAGGCGTCGCGCTCCCGTCGTATCCGCGCCGACATGCTGTAAAAGCGTTGGCTGCTGTTTTCGGAGCGGGCCAGCACCATGTCGGCGATGGCCCGCGCGATACGGCCGTTGCCGTCGTCGAAGGGATGGATGGTCACGAACCGGAAATGGGCGAGCGCGGCCTTGAGGACGGCATCGATGCCGTCCTCGCGGTTGAACCATTCGAGGAACCGCGACATCTCGGCCTCGAGCCGATTCGCGGGCGGCGCCCGGTGGTGAACGCGCTCTTTCCCGATCGGTCCCGAAACGACCTGCATGGGATCGGCGCTTTCATCGCGCCACGCCCCGACGCGAATCTTGGTCATGCCGGCGCGGCCGCTCGGAAAGAGAGCCGCGTGCCAGGCAAATAGTCGCCCCTCGGTCAGCGCCCGGTCGTAATGCCGCGTGGCATCGAGCATCATCTCGACAACGCCTTCGACGTTGCGATCGGCGGGAGCGAGAGCGCCGATATCCATGCCGAGGCGACGGGCAATGGATGTCCGTACTTGCGCCGGGTCCAGCTTTTCGCCTTCGATTTCGCTGGACTTATTGGCATGGTGGCCTGGAATGACGGCGAAAACCGTTGACTTTTTCGGCTATGTTCCTGTAATGTTCGATTATCCCGCTTCGGCGGGACCGGTGTGGTTCCTTGACACCGTGAATAGGACTGCCAGGAAACCCTTTGCGCGCCTCTCGCGGAAGGGCGTCGAAGCGATTCCGGTTCGATTCCTGCCCTTTGCGATGGCCAGGCGCGCGATAATTGTTCCTCCAAAATCAGTAGGGGGATACCCCTCCCCAACCGGGAACCGCCAGCGGATACTTGGTACCCGGTGCCTATCCGCCCAGCGGCAATTCCCGCTGGACATGGGGTGCATCGCCCGCTTTTCGTTTTTGTTTCTTCGTGCCGACCCTAGGGCCGGCCGGCCTATGGAGCGGGTGAAGGGAATCGAACCCTCGTCGTAAGCTTGGGAAGCTTCTGCTCTACCATTGAGCTACACCCGCGCCTCGATCGACTCTATGTCCGGTGCCCAGTCCGGCGCAAGGCGCCGTTGACCTTGCTGGTGGGAAGTGCAAACCTACCGTCATAATCGCCGCCCAAAAAAGGCGGCTGCGGTCCAAAAATGGCGACCCAACCAGGAGGAGGCACTGATGGAATTGGAGAAGATGAAGCACCTCGCCACCAAGGGCAAGGTATCCCGGCGCGAGTTCATCCAGTTTGCGGTGACGACCGGCATGACGATCGCGGCGGCGCAGACGATGTTCTCGAAGGTCGCCAAGGCCGAACCCAAGCGCGGCGGCTTTGCGCGCATCGGCGTGGCGCATGGCTCGACCTCCGACACCATGGACCCCGGCAACTATCTCGACACCGGTACCCAGGTGCCGTTCTGGGGCGCCATGTCGAACAGCCTGACCGAGGTCGATGCCAAGGGGAACGTGGTCGGCGACCTGGCCGAGAGCATGGAGCCCGCCGACGACGGCAAGTCGTGGGTCTTCAAGCTGCGCAAGGGCCTCACCTTCCATGACGGCAAGGACGTGACCTCGGAAGACGTCGTGGCCTCGTTCCGCTATCACATGGGCGCCGATTCGAAATCGGCGGCGAAGTCGCTGTTGGAAGCGGTCGCCGACATCAAGACCGACGGCAAGGAAACCGTCATCTTCAACCTCTCCGGCGGCAACGCCGACTTCCCCTACATCGCCAGCGACTATCACATCCCGATCATGCCGTCGAAGGACGGCGTCGTCGACGCCAACGGCACCGTGCGCTCCGGCGCCTTCACGTTCGAGAAGTGGGAGCCGGGCGTCAGCGCCAAGCTGAAGCGCAACCCGAACTATCACAAGAGCGGGATGCCGTATTTCGACGAGATCGAGGTCGTCTCCGTCGCCGACAACGCGGCGCGGATGAACGCCCTCATCACCGGCGAACTGCACTGGATCGGCCGCGCCGATCTGAAGACGCTGAACCTGCTGGAGAAGAATCCCGACATCCAGATCACCGAAGTGACCGGCTACGGCCACTACGTCTATCCGATGCTCACCACCGTGGCGCCCTTCGACAACGTGCACGTGCGCCAGGCGCTCAAATACGCGATGAACCGCGAGGACATCGCCAAGAAGGTGTTCTTCGGCCATGCCGCGCCCGGCAACGACAACCCGATCGCGCCGGGGATCAAGTTCGCGACGAACCCGGAGCCGATCTATGCCTACGACCCCGACAAGGCCAAGTTCCATCTGGGCAAGGCCGGCCTAACCTCGCTCAAGGTCGACCTCTCCGTCGCCGACACCGGGTTCACCGGCGCCGTCGAGGCGGGCGTCCTCTACCAGGAGCACGCCAAGGCGGCGGGCATCGACATCAACCTGATTCGCGAGCCCAATGACGGCTATTGGGACAACGTCTGGCTGAAGAAGGGCTGGTGCGCGTCCTATTGGAGCGGCCGGCCGACCATCGACTGGATGATGACCACGGTCTATGCCGCGGGCGCGGCCTGGAACGAGACGGCGTGGAGCAACGCCCGCTTCAACGAGCTGCTGGTCGCGGCCCGGGGCGAGCTCGACGAAGCCAAGCGCGCCGGGATGTACGCCGAGATCCAGCAGTTGGTCCATGACGATGGCGGCGTGGTCGTCGTCGTGTTCAACAACTATGTCGAGGCGCACTCGAAAAAACTCGCGCACGGCGACGTCGCGCCGAACTGGGAAGCCGACGGCCTCAAGCTGGCCGAACGTTGGTGGTTCGCGTAATCGCCACCTGCTAAAGGGCGGGGTCGCCGTTCCAAGGGACGGCGGCCCTGTTACCCGCGAATCATAGATGACTGACATGCGCCATCATCCTTCGTCCTTCGACAGGCTCGGGACGAGGAGGCTCAGGAGGAGCCCCTCATGCTGAGCCTGTCGAAGCACGAGAGGCGGGAACCCGCGATTCCGCCTGTCGCGAAAGCGGGCCCTGGCAGGTTGTCCGCCACTTGAACGCCATCCTCGTCACCGTCCTCAAACGCCTGGGTCTGGGCGTCATCACGCTCTTCGTCGTCTCCATCATCATCTCCTTCGTCTTCGAATTGCTGCCGGGCGACTTCGCCAAGGCCATTCTCGGCCAGTCGGCGACACCCGAGACGGTGGCCGCGTTCCAGCGCGAGAAGGGCCTCGACCGCCCGCCGGTCGAGCGCTACCTCAAATGGATCGGCGGCGTGGTCGTGGGCGATTTCGGCGAATCCTATTCCGGCGCCGGCAGCCTCGGCGGATCGAAGAGGCCGGTGGCCAAGCTCATCGCGCCGCGCCTTAGCAACACGCTGTTCCTGGCCGCGACCGCGGCGATCGTCGCCGTGCCGCTGGCGTTGGTGCTGGGCCTGCTGGCGGCGCTTTACCGCAACAGCCTGTTCGACCGGGTCGTGAACGTCGTCACCCTCACCTCGATCTCGACGCCCGAGTTCTTTGTCGCCTACATCCTGATGCTGTTCCTCGCGGTGAAGCTGCCGTGGTTCTACGCGCTCGCCAACGTCTCCAGCGACACGCCGTTCCTGGAGCACCTCGCGCGCATCGCGCTGCCGGTGCTGACACTGGTGCTCGTCACCGTCGCGCAGATGATGCGCATGACGCGGGCCGCGATCATCAACCTGCTGGCCAGCCCCTATATCGAGATGGCGCGGTTGAAGGGCGTGCCGCCGCGCCGCATCATCGTCCACCACGCGCTGCCCAATGCCTGGGCGCCGATCGCCAACGTCATCGCGCTCAACCTCGCCTATCTCGTGGTCGGCGTCGTCATCGTCGAGGTCGTCTTCACTTATCCGGGCATCGGCCAGCTCATGGTCGATGCGGTCTCCAAGCGCGACATGCCGGTGGTGCAGGGCTGCGCGCTCATCTTCGCCGCCACCTACATCCTGCTCAATCTGGTGGCCGACATCGTCGCCATCGTCACCAACCCGAGGCTGTTGCACCCGCGATGACCGCAACCCCGACCAGCCAACTTGCCGAGCGCGCTCCCACGATCGTCCGCGCCAGCGCCGGACAACGGGCGTGGCGCGCGCTCATGAAGGCGCCGCCGACCGCCTGGTTCGGACTCGTCGTGGTGACGGCCTATATTCTTATCGCGGTCCTGGCGCCGGCGATCGCGCCCTACCCCGAGACCGAGCTTGTGGGCAATGCCTATGAGGAATGGAGCGAGGTCTTCCCTCTCGGCACCGACCAGCTCGGCCGGGACATGCTGTCGCGGCTCATCTACGGCGCGCGCAACACCATCGGCATCGCCTTCGTGACCACGGCGCTGTCGTTCGTACTCGGCGGGTTGCTCGGGCTGCTGGCGGTGGTGCTGGGCGGCTGGATCGACCAGGTCCTGGGGCGCGCCATCGACGTCCTCATGGCGATCCCGCAGCTCATCTTCGCGCTGGTGCTGCTGTCGATCCTGGGCGCCTCGGTGGTCAACCTCATTCTCATCATCGCGGTGCTCGACTCGACACGCGTCTTCCGCCTGACCCGGGCGGTCGCCATGAACGTCGTCGTGCTCGATTTCGTCGAAGCGGCGCGGTTGCAAGGCGAGAAGCTCGGCTGGATCATGACCCGCGAGATCCTGCCCAACATCCTGCCGCCCCTGGTGGCGGAGTTCGGCTTGCGCTTCTGTTTCGTCTTCCTCACCATCAGCGCGCTTTCCTTCCTCGGCCTCGGCATCCAGCCGCCGACCGCCGATTGGGGATCGATGGTGCGCGAGAATGCCACCCTCATCAATTACGGCGACATCACCCCGCTTCTGGCGGCGGGCGCGATCGCGCTGCTGACGGTCTCGATCAATTTCATCGTCGACTGGTTCCTCCATAAGACCAGCGGGCTCAAGGAATGAGCGCCGGCGACGCCCTGCTGCGCATCCGAGGGCTTAGGATCGAAGGCCAGAGCGAGGACACTTGGCACGAGATCATCAAGGGCATCGACCTCGATCTGAAGCGCGGCGAAGTTCTCGGCCTCATCGGCGAATCGGGGGCCGGCAAATCGACCATCGGGCTCGCCGCCATGGGCTACGCGAGGCCCGGCTGCCGCATCACCGCCGGCACCATCGAGTTCGACGGCGTCGACCTCGCCCGGCTCGACGAGGCGGCCAAGCGCAAGATTTGGGGAGCCCGCATCTCCTACGTCGCGCAATCGGCGGCCGCCGCTTTCAACCCGGCGCACCAACTGGCCGACCAGTTCGCCGAGGCGCCGCTGTGGCACGGCCGCATGGGCGCGGACGAATGCCGTCGCGCGGCCGTGGACCTCTACCGGCGCCTGCAACTGCCCACGCCCGAGACCATCGGCGACCGCTATCCCCACCAGGTATCGGGCGGACAATTGCAGCGCGCGATGACGGCGATGGCCATGTCGTGCCGCCCCGATCTCATCGTGTTCGACGAGCCGACGACGGCGCTCGACGTGACGACGCAGATCGAGGTGCTGGCCGCCATCAAGGACACGATCAAGCAATACGGCACCGCCGCCCTCTACATCACCCACGATTTGGCGGTGGTGGCGCAGATGGCCGACCGGATCATGGTCCTGCGCTATGGCGAGCTGGTGGAAGAGGCGCCGACGGCCCAGATGCTGTCGAACCCGCAAAAGGCCTATACCAAGTCGCTGTGGGCGGTGCGTTCGCTCAGGAAGGACGAGGAGCGCGGCGAACAGCCGCTGCTGTCGGTGAAGGGCGTCAGCGCCAGCTACGGCGCGGTCCAGGTCCTGCATGACGTGAGCGTCGAGGTGCCGCGCGGGCGCACCGTCGCCGTCGTCGGCGAATCGGGATCGGGCAAGTCGACGCTTGCCCGCGCCATCACCGGCTTGCTGCCGCCGACTCAAGGGACCGTCGTCTTCGACGGCAAGCCGCTGCCGCCCGCGCTCAAATCCCGTTCGAAGGATTTGCTGCGGCGCGTGCAGATGATCTACCAGATGCCCGATACCGCGCTCAATCCGCGCCGGCGCGTGCGCGACATCATCGGCCGGCCGGTGAAACATTTCCTTGGCCTGGGCGGAGCCGCGCTCGACCGGCGCATCGCCGAACTATTGGCCATGACCGAGCTCGACGAGCAATTCATGGAGCGGCTGCCCAGCGAATTGTCGGGCGGACAGAAGCAGCGCGTGTGCATCGCCCGGGCGCTGGCGGCCGAGCCGGAGCTCATCATCTGCGACGAGGTGACCTCGGCGCTCGACCAGATCGTGGCCGAGGAGATCCTGAAGCTGCTGCTGCGGCTGCAAAAAGAACTCAAGGTCTCGTATCTCTACATCACCCACGATCTGGCGACCGTGAAGGCGATCGCCGACGAGATCGTCGTCATGTATCGGGGCCGCGTGGTGCAGAGCGGCATGAAGAGCCGCGTCTTATCGCCCCCGCATCACGAATACACCGACCTGCTGCTGTCCTCGGTGCCCGAGATGAAGGTCGGCTGGCTCGACGACGTGCTGGCCAGGCGGCGGCCGGGCGCGAACGCTTAAGATAGAGCATCGCGTTGCGGCCTTCGATCGCCCGTCTGTTCGCTCTTGCCGTCTTGGCCATCGCCGGCGACGCGCACGCCGATTCGTTGCCGGCGCGCTTCGAGGACGCGGCGGCGGCGGCGCGCGGCCAGACGGTCTATTTCAACGCCTGGGGCGGCAACGAGCGCATCAACGCCTACATCGCCTGGGCCGGCGAAAGGGTGCGGGCGCTTCATGGCGTCCGGCTTCGCCATGTGAAGCTCGCCGATACCGCCGAGGCCGTCGCCCGCGTACTCGCCGAGAAGACGGCCGGACGCGACGATGGCGGCTCGGTCGATCTCATCTGGATCAATGGCGAAAACTTCGCGGCGATGAAGCAGGCGGGCCTTCTGGCCGGCCCGTTCGTCCACCTGTTGCCCGGATTCGGTATGGTCGATGTGGAGACCAAGCCCACGACCACGGTCGATTTCACCATTCCCGTCGAGGGGCTCGAAGCGCCCTGGGGCATGGCCCAACTCGTGTTCCTGCACGACAGGGCCCGGGTACCTAAGCCGCCGCGGCGCATCGCCGATTTCCCGGCCTGGGCCGCGGCCCATCCCGGCCGGTTCACCTATCCGGCGCCGCCGGACTTCACCGGGACGACGTTCCTCAAACAGGCGCTCCATGCGACCATCGGCGATCCGTCCGTGCTGCAACGGGCGCCGGCGCCGGGCGAGGCGGCGACCCTGTCGCGGCCGCTGTGGGATTTCCTCGAGGCGCTTCACCCCTATCTGTGGCGGGCGGGGCGAAGTTTTCCGCTGAGCGATCAGCACCTGCGCCAACTGCTCGACGACGGCGAAATCGATATCGCCTTCTCCTTCAACCCCGGGGAGGCCTCGTCGGCCATCGCCGCAGGTCTGCTGCCGGAAACGGTGCGCACCTATGTCCTCGACGGCGGCACCATCGCCAACACGCATTTCCTCGCCATCCCCTTCAACGCCAGCGCCAAGGCCGGCGCCATGGTCGTCGCCGATTTCCTGCTGTCGCCGGAGGCGCAGGCGCGCAAGCAGGATCCGCGCATATGGGGCGATCCGACCGTGCTCGCCATGGACAAGCTGCCGGCGGCGGCCCGCGCGCTGTTCGACGCGCTGCCGCTGGGCGTGGCGACGCTGACGCCGGCCGAGCTCGGCCCGGCCTTGCCCGAGCCGCATCCGGCCTGGATGAGCGAGATCGAATCGCTGTGGCGCCAGCGTTACGGCACTTGAGCGGCGGCGGGGCGGACCGCCAGGGCTGGCTGAGGCTTGCCCCCGGCGTCACGCTGGCGATGTCGCTGACGCCGATTGGCGCCGGATTGATCGGCACCATCCTGCCGGCCTTCGGATGGATGCCGGCGATCGGCGCCGTCGATCCGGGTCTGGGCGCGTGGGTGGCGCTCTTGGCCCAGCTGGAATTGCCGGGCGCGGTCATGCTCACGGTTTGGACCGGGCTTGCCGGCACCGGCCTGTCGCTCGCCCTGGCACTCGGCTTCGTCGCCACCAGCCATCACCGGCCGCTGTTCCGGCGGCTTACCGGCTGGCTCGCCCCGGTCCTCTCGTTGCCGCATGCGGCGCTTGCCATCGGTCTCGCGTTCATGATCGCGCCCAGCGGCTGGATCGCGCGCCTGCTGTCGCCGTGGGCGACCGGCTGGGGCGTGCCGCCCGACCTTTGGACCGACCGCGACCCCTTGGGGCTCGGCCTCATCCTCGGGCTCGTGCTCAAGGAGACGCCTTATCTTCTGCTCGCGATCCTGGCGGCGCTCAGCCATCTCGATCCGGCGCGCGATCTCGCCGCGGCGCGCACGCTTGGCTATACCCCGGCGAAGGCTTGGCTGAAGGTCGTCGGCCCACGGCTTTACCCGCTGTTGCGCCTTCCGCTCTATGCGGTGCTGGCCTACGCGCTCTCGGTCGTCGACATGGCGCTCATCCTCGCACCCGCGACTCCGCCGCCGCTGTCGGTGCTGATCTTGCGCTGGTTCCATGACCCGGATTTGGCGCTGCGGCTGCAGGCGGCGGCGGCATCCTGCCTGCAGCTCGGCCTGGTCGGCGCCGCGATCCTGGGTTGGGCGGCCATGGAGACGATCGTGACGCGGCTGGCCCGCCCGTGGCTGACCGACGGAAAGCGCGGGCGAGCCGGCGCCGCGGCGCGGCGATTCTTGGCCGCGCTCCAGGTCGCGACCCTGGGCTTGAGCGCGGCGTCGATCGCTGCCCTTGCACTCTGGTCGGTGGCCGGGCGCTGGCGGTTCCCGGACGATCTGCCAGCCGTGCTGTCGATGAATGCCTGGGCGGCACAGGGCCGGCGCCTGGCCGAACCCGCGATCGCGACGCTCGCTCTCGGGCTTCTCGCCACCGCGATCGCGCTCGCGCTGACGATCGCCTGCCTCGAGAACGAGCAGCGCCGCGGCATCAGGCTTGGGTCGCGCGGCCTGATTCTACTTTATCTTCCGCTGCTGGCGCCGCAGATCGCCTTTCTGCCCGGCGCGCAGATCGTCATGATCGCGGCCGGCATTGATGGCGGCGCCTTGGCGGTCTTGTGGTGCCATCTGCTCTACGTCCTGCCCTATGTGTTCCTGTCGCTGGGCGACGCCTACCGGCGGCTCGACATGCGCCACGTCGATGCGGCAAGCAGCCTCGGCGCCGGCCCGTGGACGATCCTGTGGCGGGTGAAGCTGCCGCTGCTGCTGGGGCCGCTCCTCGCCGCCGGCGCGGTCGGCTTTGCCGTCAGCGTCGCCCTTTACGTGCCGACGGTCTTCGCCGGCGGCGGGCGAATCTCGACGCTTGCCATCGAGGCGGTCAACGCCATGGCCGGCGCCGATCGGCGTGCGATCGGCGTTGCCGCTTCGCTGCAGGCCTTTCTGCCGCTCGTTGCCTATGCGCTGGCGATTCTCGTCCCGGCGGCCATCGGCCGGCGCCGAGTCGGGCGTGCGCCATGAGCCCGGGCGCGACCGGCGGCCGGCTCGATCTCGACAAGGTGACGCTCTGGATCGGGCCGCGACAGTTGTTCGAGCCGCTGACGCTTTCGCTCGCCGCCGGAACCATTGCTTCCATCATGGGGCCGAGCGGCAGCGGAAAATCCGCCCTTCTCGCCTGGATCGCTGGCGTCCCCATTCCGGCCTTTCGAGCCACGGGCCGCGTCGTACTCGATGGCCGCGATGTCACGGACCTGGCGCCCGAGAATCGCCGAATCGGGCTGGTCGCGCAGGATGACCGGCTTTTCCGGCACCTCCGAGTCGGCGAAAACCTAGAAATGGCGCTGCCTGCCGGCGAACCTGTGGCAAAACGGCACCAGTTGGCGGAAAAATCGCTGACCCAGTTGGGCCTTGCCGGCTTCCAGCACCGCGACGTGGCCGGGCTTTCGGGGGGCGAACGGGCCCGGGTCAGCCTGTTGCGGGCGATGCTGGCGGAGCCCTTGGCGGTGCTTCTGGACGAGCCGTTTTCGAAGCTGGATTTGCCCCTTAGATCCCAGATTCGACAAGGATTCCTGGACTATATCCGAAACCGTTGCGTGCCCGCCCTGATCGCCACCCATGACAGCGCCGACGCCCAAACCGCCGGCGGACCGGTTCACATTCTGGCGGGTCCGCCGGGCATTCTCGACGGCTTCTAATGGCCCTGGCGGCTTTTGACTTTTTTGTGTCCATCCACTAAGGTAGTTGCACTTCCAGCTTGGTCGTCGTAATTATTTCGGCGGGGCGGGAATCCGTTGGGGGGTTTGGGCCCTTTCGTGATCGAGGCGTTCCGACGCTCGCAAATTTTGGGGATTGAGGGAGAGGGATCTATGTTCAAATTGAAAGTTTTGGGTGTTCTGGCGGCATTCGGCCTGCTTACGGCCTGCGCGTCGGACATCGAGCAAGTCCGCACAGTCGAGGCGACCGGCTCGCCATTCACCCGCGCGCTGACCGAGGAATACCGTCAGTTTACGATCTTCGAAGCCGACGAGATGTATGACTGGACCGACGCCAGCTACTTCGCCCGCAAGGGCTTGGCCGCGGCGGGCGGCGAGGTCGTTCTGCCCGAGGATACGGCTGCTTGGGATCTGCCGGCCGATAAGGTCGACGAGATCACGGCCGCCCGCGCCCGCCTCATAGCGGCGCTGGATGGCGGTGGCCGCGATCAGGCGCCCGAACTTGCGGCGCGCGCCCAAGGTCGTTTCGACTGCTGGGTCGAGCAGCAAGAAGAGAATCACCAGCCCGATCACATCGCGGCCTGCCGCGATGAGTTCTTCAAGGCCCTCGAGGAGCTCGAGGCGGCGCTGGCGCCGAAGGAAGCCATGGCCGAACCCGCAATGGCTCCGGAGACCTACCTGGTGCTGTTCGATTTCGACAAGTCCGACCTCAACGATGCCGGGCGCGCCGTGGTCGATCAGTTGCTCGCCGACGTGGCGGCTGGGGGCGCGGCTCCGGGGATCTCGCTCACCGGCCACGCCGACCGCGTCGGTCCGGAAGACTACAACATGGGGCTGTCGCTGCGCCGCGCGGATACCGTCCGCCAGGCGTTGATCGACGGCGGCGTCACGGCCGACCAGATCACGGTGTCGGGCCGCGGCGAATCCGAGAACGCGGTCCCGACGGCCGACGGAGTCAAGGAACAGGCCAACCGTCGCGTCGAGATCATCGTTCAATAACCATACCGATCCTTCTTTAGGAAACTGGCGGCGCCGAGGCAACTCGGCGCCGCTTTGTTTTTCGGCCGGCGGCGGGTAGAATGAATTCGGGTTCCCCGCGGGCGCCGGACCGGTGTTCTCGGCCCCCTGGCCCCTCGGAGGTCGCCCGCCCCCATGTACAGTAAGACGACCCGTTCCATCACGGTTACCGTCAAGCCCTTCTACCTCGAGGAGCAGTCCGAGCCGGAGGATGCGCGCTTCGTTTGGGCGTATCACGTTCGCATCGAGAACGGCGGCAAGGAGACCGTGCAGCTGCGCCATCGTTACTGGCGCATCACCGATTCAATGGGACGCGTGCAGGAGGTTCGCGGCGCCGGCGTCGTGGGCGAGCAACCGACCCTGAGACCGGGCGAGTCGTTCGAATACACGAGCGGCACGCCGCTTCCCACGCCATCGGGCATCATGGTCGGGAGCTATCGGATGGAAAGCACGGTCGGAGAGGTTTTCGACATCGACGTGCCGGCCTTTTCGCTCGACAGCCCGCACCAGCAAGCCCGGCTGAATTGATCGCCATCGCCGCCGGTTCCTTGGCGCCATCCGAACGTCCGAACCCGACATTCCCAAAAAAAGGCGGAAACCGGCCCATGTCCCAACGACCCGAAGCCCCGAAGACGGCTCTCAAGATTCATCGGCTGCACGCGACCAAGCGGCCCAAGCGCGCCGAAGCCGAGGCGGCGGTACGGACGCTGATCCGTTGGGCCGGCGACGACCCGGACCGGGAGGGATTGGCCGGCACGCCGGCGCGAGTCGCGCGCTCGTTCGAGGAATTCTTCTCCGGCTACGGCGAGGATCCCGTCGAACTCTTGCAGCGGACATTCGAGGAAACCGGCGGCTATGACGAGATGGTCGTCTTGCGCGACATCCGCTTCGAATCTCATTGCGAGCATCACCTGGCGCCGATCATCGGCCGGGCGCATATCGCCTATCTGCCGCGCAGCCGCGTGGTGGGTATCAGCAAGCTCGCCCGCGTGCTCGAGGTTTACAGCCGGCGCATGCAGATTCAGGAGAAACTGACGGCGCAGGTCGCCAACACCATCGAACAGGTCTTGCAGCCCAAGGGCGTCGCGGTCGTCATCGACGCCGCCCATCAGTGCATGACGACGCGCGGCGTCCATAAACCCGGCATGTCCATGGTGACGAGCCGCATGTTGGGGGCCTTCCGCACCGATCCGGCGACAAGGCGCGAGTTCCTCGCCATCATCGCCAGCCCATCGACGACGCAACTCGGAAACGTCTGACGGCCGGTACCGGCCCGGCCTACCTTCCCATGCCCGATTTCCGACCGGTTCTGTATATCCTCGGCATTCTGCTGTTGGCGCTCGCGGGCACGATGCTGCTGCCGCTTGTCCTCGATGCGGCACAAGGCGATGACGACTGGCAGGCCTTCGCCTATGCCGCCATCGTGACCGGCACCATCGGCGGCGGACTGCTCCTAGGTTTTCGCCAACCGACCTGGCTTGGGTTCACGGCGCGCGAAGGATTTCTGCTGACGACGGTGGCGTGGGTGGTTCTGAGCGCCTTCGCAGCATTGCCCTTCATGCTATCGGCCCGGCGACTCGACTTCGCCGGGGCGTTTTTCGAGTGCATGTCGGGCCTGACCACGACCGGCGCCTCGGTCTTCAGCGGTCTCGACACCATGCCCCAGGGGCTGCTGCTGTGGCGGGCGCTGCTGCACCTCATCGGCGGTATCGGTATCGTCGTCTTGGCGGTCGCGGTGCTGCCGATGCTGCGGGTGGGCGGCATGCAATTGTTCCGCGCCGAATCGTCGGACAAGTCGGAGAAGATGCGCCCGCGCATTTCGCAGATTTCGTCGATCCTGGTCCTCGTCTACATGTCCTTGACCGTGCTTTGCGCGGTGTTTCTCTATGTCGCCGGCATGTCGCTCTTCGATGCCGCCACCCACGCCATGGCGGCGGTTTCGACCGGCGGGTTTTCGACCCATGACGCCTCGGTCGGATTCTTCCAGAGCCCGCCCATCGAATGGATCCTGACGCTCTTCATGTTTCTCGGCGGCATGACGTTCCCACTTCTGGCCCGCGCCGCCCAGGGCGAGCCCGGAATCTTGTGGCGCGACACCCAGACGCGCGGGTATGCCGGATACATTCTTGCTTTCATCGGCGCGATCGCGCTGTGGCAGATCGCCGTCAATGACCGCCCGGCGATGGAGGCCATTCGCTCCAGCGCCTTCAACGTCGTGTCGCTGGCGACGACGACGGGATTCGCCTCGGAGGATTTTCTTAAATGGGGGACTTTCCCGGTCGTCGCCATCATGTTTCTCCTGTTCGTCGGCGGCTGCACCGGATCGACCTCGGGCGGCATCAAGGTGTTCCGCTTCATTATCTTGGCCGGCGCCGCACTGCAGCAGATCCGCCATCTCGTCCACCCGCATCGGGTGTTGCCGTCCAATTACAACGGGCAGGCGATCTCCGAGGACGTGGTGCGGTCGGTCTTGAGTTTCTTCGTGTTCTACATGATGGCCTTCGCGCTCATCAGTATCGCCGTCGCGGCATTCGGCATCGATTTGGTGAGCGCGATGAGCGCGGTGGCCCAGGCGCTGGGCAATGTCGGGCCCGGCCTCACCGATGCGATCGGGCCCATCGGCAATTACGGCGCGATGCCCGATGGCGTCAAATGGCTGCTGTCGCTCGCCATGCTGCTCGGGCGACTTGAACTCCTGACCGTTCTGGTATTGTTGAGCCCGACCTACTGGCGTGGATGAAGGGGAGAGTCATGGTTTTCAAGCAACCGACGCCGACCCAGATGATCGAACGGCTGGTGTCGTTCGACACGGTTTCGGCGAAGTCCAATTTGGCGCTCATCGATTTTGCCGCCGCATATTTGAAGGAGCACGGCATCGAGGCCCGAATCGGCCACAATCCGGAGAAGACCAAGGCGTTCCTGCTGGCGAGCGTCGGGCCGAATCGCCCCGGCGGCGTGGTGCTGTCCGGGCATACCGACGTGGTGCCGGTGGAAGGCCAGCCCTGGAGCAACGACCCGTTCCGCATGGTCGAGCGCGACGGGCGCCTCTATGCCCGCGGCACGTCCGACATGAAGGGCTTCATCGCCATAGCGCTGGCGCTGGTGCCGGACATGGTGAAGCGCGAGATGACGGTGCCCATCCATTTCGCCCTGTCCTACGACGAGGAGGTGGGCTGCACCGGCGCGCCGCCATTGCTGGCCGATCTCGGAAAGAGCCTTCCGGCGCCGGCGCTGGCCATCATCGGCGAGCCGACCGAGATGGGAATCGGCGACCGCCACAAGGGCTTTGCCGCCTTCGACACGGTGATCACCGGGCGCGACGGCCATTCGAGCGCCACGCATCGCGGCGTCAACGCCATCGCGGCGGCGGCCGCAATCGTTCAGTTCCTGGAATCGCTCGCCGAGGAGTTTCGCGCGCATGGGCCCTTCGACGACCATTTCGACCCGCCTTACACGACCATCAACATCGGCACGATCGACGGCGGCCAGGCGCTCAACATCATCGCCCGGCGCTGCCGGGTCCAGTGGGAGACGCGCCCCGTCGCCGGGGTGACGCCCGATGACGTGCGCGGGCGCCTCGACGCCTTCATCGAGCGCGACCTGCTGGCGCGCATGCATCGCGTCGCGCCGGAAGCCACGATCGCGATCGAGAGTCTCTGCGCGGTGCCAGGTCTCCTGCCCGACGAGTACTCGCCGGCCGTGGCGCTCATGCGCCGGCTGACCGGCGCCAACGCGACAACCGGCCTTGCCTATGGCACCGAGGCGGGCATGTTCCAGGCGGCCGGCATGTCGGCGGTGGTGTGCGGACCGGGCAGCATCGCCCAGGCGCACCAGCCCGACGAGTTCATCGCGATCTCCCAAGTGGCCGCTTGCACCGCGATCCTCGGCCGGCTGATCGACTGGGCCGTGGAGCCGAGCTAGAGCAGGAAAAGGGGTCGGGAGTCGTTTCTCGAAAAACGACTCCCGACCCCTTTATCAGGCGGCGCCGTCGCCGACGATCTCCGACGGCTTGAAATCATAGCGCGCGTTGCAGAACTCGCAGGTGACGACCACGCGTCCCTCGACCGTGACGCTTTCGAGATCATCGGGCCCGAAAGAACGAAGAACGGTTTCGACGCGCTCGCGCGAGCAGCGGCAGCCGGGCCGAAAGGCGGCTGGCGTGAAGACCCTGACCCCGTCCTCGTGGAACAAGCGATAGAGCAGGTCGTTCGCGGGCAGCTCGGCGTCGACGAGCTCGGCCGCGGTGGCGCTGGCCATGAGGATGAGCGCGTCGCGCCAATCCTCGTCGCCGTCGCCGTCCTCGGCCAATCCGCCTCGCGGCAGGCGCTGCAACATGAGGGCGCCTGCCCGCCAATGGCGCTCCCCCTCGCCGCCCGCCACGGCGAGCTTGATGCCGGCGCGAATCTGCTCCGATTGCCTGAAGTAGTGATGCACGCAATCGACCAGGCTGGCGCCCACAAGTTCGACGATGCCTTGGTAGCGTTCGCTGTGCTCGCCCTGATCGACGGTGAAAGCGAGATAGCCCGCGCCCAGCGCGCGCGGCACCGAGGGCAGCGCATCGAGACCTTCGAGGAGATCTCCATCGAACTGCGCGAAGCCGCGCATGTCGCCGCCGCTGGTCACGTCCGCCACCATGAGGCGGATCGGTCCGGCGCCTTTGACCTGCAAGGTGAAGACGCCGTCATATTTGAGGGCGCTTGCCAGCACCGCCGCCAGCGCCAGCATCTCCGCCAGAAGATTTGCGACCGGCTCAGGGTAGGCGTGACGGCCAAGGACGGAATCGATCACCGGACCCAGCCGCACCAGGCGGCCGCGCAGGCCGCTCGCCTCGATCTGAAACGGCTGAACGAAATCGCCCAATGGGGTCGTCAAATCTTGCCCAGGCACCACATGAGGATGCCCTTCTGCGCGTGCAGCCGGTTCTCGGCCTCGTCCCAGACCACCGAGCGCGGCCCATCGATGACCGACGCGGTCACTTCCTGGCCGCGATGGGCCGGCAGGCAGTGCAGGAAGATCGCGTTGGGGCCGGCCGCGGCCATGACGCGATCGTCCACCTGGAACGGGCGCAGCAGATTGTCGCGCACGATCCCCGGCTCGTCGCCCATCGACACCCAGGTGTCGGTGACCACGACGTCGGCGCCGCTGACGGCGGATGAAAGATCGGCGTCGACCGACACGCGGCCGCCTTGCGCGCGCGCCCAAGCGAGCGCGCCGGCCGGCGGGTGAAGCTGGTCGGGACAAGCGAGCCGCAGCTCGAAATCGAAGCGCACCGCGGCGTGGATCCACGTCGTCGCCATGTTGTTGCCATCGCCGCACCAGGCGACGCGCTTGCCGGCGATCGGCCCGAGATGCTGCTCCACGGTCATGACATCGGCCATGACCTGGCAGGGATGCGTACGGTCGGTCAGACCGTTCACCACCGGGACCGTCGCGTGCTCGACCATTTCCATCAGCTTTTCCACCTTGGTGGTGCGAAGCATGATGATATCGACGTAGCGGGAGAGAACGCGGGCGGTATCGGCCACGGTCTCGCCGCGCCCGAGCTGGGAGGATTCGCGCTCCAGCACGATCACGTCGCCGCCGAGCTGGAGCATGCCGACCTCGAAGGAAACGCGCGTGCGCGTCGAGGGTTTCTCGAAGATGAGGGCGAGCGTCTTGCCGGCGAGAGGTTTCGATTCAGCCGTCGGCGGCGTCCCCGCCTTGAAGGCCTTGGCCGCATCGAGCATGCGCCGGAGCGTCGCCCGATCATGGGTGTCGAGATCGAGGAAATCGCGCCGGTCCATCGCGCTCCCCGTCACGCCTTGGGCCAGGCGGCGGCGGCGGCATCGATGATCCCGACCGCCTCGTCGATCTCCTTCTCGGCGATGATGAGCGGCGGCAGCAGGCGCAGCACGTTTTCGCCGGCGCCGACCGTCAGCAGGCCTTTTTCGCGCAAGGCCGCCTGAAGGTCGAGATTGGGGACCGCGCATTTGAGGCCGAGCATCAGGCCCTTGCCGCGCAATTCGGTGAAAACGCGGGGGTGCCGGCCGATCAGCTTCTCGACCTTGTTCTTGAGATAGCGGCCGGCCGCCTCGACCCGCGCCATGAATCCGTCTTCGAGCATCACGTCGAGGGTCGCATTGGCCGCGACCATGGCCAGGGGATTGCCGCCGAAGGTGCTGCCATGCGATCCCGCGACCATGCCGCTGGCGGCACGCTCGGTCGCGAGGCAGGCGCCCACCGGGAAGCCGCCGCCCAACGCCTTGGCCGTGGCGACGATGTCCGGCTTGATACCCGCCCATTCATGCGCGAACAGCCGGCCGGTGCGGCCCATGCCGCACTGGACCTCGTCGAGGAAGAGCAGCAGCCCGAATTCGTCGGCCACCTGGCGCAAGCCCCGCAGATACTCGACCGGGGCCGCCTGCATGCCGCCCTCGCCCTGGACCGGTTCGACCAGGATGGCGGCGGTCGCCGGGCCGATGGCGGCGCGCAACTCGTTGAGGTTGGCGAAGGCGACGTGATCGAAGCCATCGACCTCGGGAGTGAATCCCTTCAGCAGCTTTTCCTGGCCGGCCGCCGAAATGGCGGCAAGCGTTCGCCCGTGGAACGCGCCGGCGCAGGTGATGACCCGGAAGCGGTCCGGCTCGCCGTTCTCGTCGTGGAACTTGCGCGCCATCTTCAGGCCGCATTCGACGGCCTCGGCGCCCGAGTTGCAGAAGAACACGGTGTCGGCGAAGGTCGCATCGACGAGGCGTTGGGCCAGTCGCTCTTGCCCCGGCACGCGATAGAGATTCGAGCTGTGCCACAGTTTGCCAGCCTGTTCGGTGAGCGCCTTCACCAGGTGGGGATGTGAGTGGCCGAGGCCGGTGACGGCGACGCCGCTGGCGAAATCCAGGTAGCGCCTTCCGTCGGCGGTATAGAGCCAGGCGCCCTCGCCGCGCTCGAACGCCAGATCGGCGCGATTATAGGTGGGCATCAGCGCTGGGATCACGGGGGGTGGGATCCTTGTTCCTTCGGCCGGCCGTCCGGCGAAGGGGCGAGAATATCGGGATATTCGGCGAGGCTGTCAACGAAGGGGGCGAAACCCTAAAAGCCTGTTTCGGCTTGCGGATGGCGCATCGGCATGCATAACAATCGTATCGCGGGAAACGGGTGTCTTCCATGACGGACGCACAAGAGCAAACGGGAGGCGTACTCGGCGCCAGGCGCCTGCCATTCAGCGCCATTCCGGTGATCGACATTGGGCGGATGCTGGCGGGCGAACCGGCCGCCATGTTGCGCGTCGCCGAGGAAATCGGCGATGCCTGTCGCCATGTGGGCTTCTTCTACGTCAAGAATCACGGTATTCCCCGGCCGCGGATCGCCCGGTTGATCGCGCAGACGAAGAAGTTCTTTGCCCTGCCGCTCGAAACCAAGATGGCCTATGACATCGACCGGGTTCAGCGCCAACGAGGCTATGTGCCGTTCGGCGGGGTCGTTGCCGACGTAAACGCCCTGCCGGACCTCCAGGAGGGTTATGAAATCTCCGTCGAACTGCCGGCGGACGATCCGGATTACCTGGCCGGCAACATCATGTACGGCCCCAATCCATGGCCCAGGGAATTGCCGGGCTTCCGGGACGGCGTTTACGACTATCACCAGTCGGCGGTGGCACTCGGCCGGGTGCTGTTCCGGGCATTCGCGAGCGCGCTCGGCGTGCCGGAGGATTACTTCGAGGACAAGACCGACAAGCCGATGGCGCAGTTGCGGCTGATCCACTATCCGCCTCAGGATGGCCGGATCCGGGCGCGGCGGATCGGCATCGGCGCCCACACGGATTATGAATGTTTTACGATCCTGTTGCAGACGGCGGCGGGCCTGCAGGTACGCAATCCGGCCGGCGACTGGATCGAGGCGCCGCCCATCCCCGGCACGCTCGTCATCAATATCGGCGACATGATGATGCGCTGGACCAATGGCGAGTTTGCCTCGACGCCCCACCGCGTCATCAATACGTCCGGCGCGGCGCGCTATTCCTTCCCGCTGTTTTTCGGCGCGAATTACGACACGGTGGTGCGCCCGCTGCCGAAATTCTGCTCGGCGGCCAATCCGCCAAAGTATCCGCCGACCAAGTGCGGCCCCTGGACGGTCATGAACATTACCCAAGTCTATGGCTACCGCCGGGCCTACCGCGACAAGATCGAGAATCCGGAATTGGTCGACTAGCGCCCTACGCCTTCACCCGCCAGCCGGATTGGAGCAGCCGGTGGAGCAGCACGGCGAGCGCCGCGTTCACCGCGAGAACGAGGAGAACACCCAGCGCCAGCGACCCTTCCGAGACCCCGGTGAAGCCATGGCGAATGCCGTTGATGACATGGAAGACCGGGTTGAAGGCGACGAGCGACCGGGCCAAGGGCGGCAATGCCTCGATCGACCAGAACGCGCCTGACAGGAAATTGAGCGGGATGACGAAAAACATCACCGCCGCCGTGTAGTGGTCCCAGCGCTTCGCCCAGATTCCAGCTATGGCGCCCATGAGACCGTGCATGGTGGCGCCGGCGACGGCAAAGAAGATCAGGACCAGCGGGTGCGCCGGCACCAGGACGATGAACGGCAGAAAGACGACGACGACCGTGGCGCCCGCCATGAGACCGCCGATGGCGGCGCTCGCCGCATAACCGAAGGTGCGCTCGGCCGCGGTCAAGGGCGCCATGATCACGTCCGCCAGCATGCCTTCGAGCCGGTCGAACACGATCGAGGACGCCGAGGTCTCGAACGCCCGCTGGCAGCAGGCGATGCTGACGAGGCCGGGCGCGACGAACGCAACGAGCGCCACGCCCGGCACCACCTGCCAGTCGCCGCCCAGCGCCAACTGGAAGACCAGCAGGTAGAGAACGCTGGAAACCGCCGCGCCCAGCACCGTATGCCGATAGCCCTTGATCACGCGCGCGACGTCGCGCCGGATCATGGCGCCGAGCCCGACCCCGTTCACCAACCCGAAACGCCTCGGCAAGGGCTGGGCCGCTGGCACGGCTTGGCGCATCAGGCTTTCAGCTTGTAGCCGCGGGCGAGCATCCGGTGGGCAACCCAGCATAGCGCCGCGTTGACGCCGAGCATGACCAGGACGCCACCCACGAGGGACCCGTCGGCATGGCCGATGAAGCCGTAGCGGAAACCGTCGATCATGTAGAAGAACGGATTCAAGTGGGCGATGAAATCCCAGGCCGGCGGCAAGCGCTCGACGGAATAGAACGTGCCGGAGAGGAACGACAAGGGTGTCACCACGAAGTTGGTGATCGCCGCCATGTGATCGAATTTCTCGGCCCAGATGCCGCCGATGAGGCCCAGCAACGACATCATGAGGCTGGCGGCCAGGGCATGAAAGACGATGAAGCCGGCATGATGAATGGTCAAAGGTACAAAAATCGCCATGGCCGGCAGCACCGCCGCGACGACGACGATCCCGCGCGTCATGCCCCCGCCGGCCAGCGCCGCCGCCAATTCGCCCGGCGACAGCGGCGGCATCAGCATGTCGACGACGTTGCCTTGCACCTTGGAGATGACGAGGGAGGACGCGGTATTGGCGAAGGCGTTCTGCACCATCACCATCACCGCGAGGCCCGGCACCAGAAACTCGAGAAAAGGCACGCCGGCGACGGCCTCGGCCCGGGCGCCGAAGGCAAGGGCGAAGATGGCGAGAAAGAGCAGCGTCGTGACCAGCGGCGCCACGATCGTCTGGGTCGCCACCTTGGCGAAGCGGCGCACTTCCTTGACGTAGAGCGTCCACAGGCCAAGCCAGTTGACCGCCCCCATCGGGCGCGGTCGGGGCGATTGCAAGGGAGTGGGCATGGCGGGCACGCCAAAACCATAGCCGAGGGAAGCGGCAAGGACTATAATTTCAACAACCGCGCATCCCAGCGCCCGGCGCCATCGTAACATCGATAAGCGCCGCCCGATCGATCGGAGGACCGACATGACGAAATTTTCTCGCTCGTTCGACGCCCTTGCCCTTGCCGCGACCGCCGGCCTGGTGCTGGCGTCGATGGCGCCGCTCTCCAGCGGCACGGCGCTGGCGGCGGCCAGCGGCGGCAGTTCCAGTTCCAGCACCAGTAGCAGCACGTCGGGCGCGGCGGACATCGGCGCGGCGCAGGCCAAGATCGACGCCGGGAACTACCGCGGCGCCGTCGACGTGCTGAAAGCCATTCTGGCGGACCAGCCCATGAACCCCGACGCCCTCAACCTGATGGGCTACAGCCATCGCAAGCTCGGCAACAAGGACAAGGCGCTCGACTACTACACCCAGGCGCTGGCCGCCGATCCCAAGCACAAGGGCGCCAATGAGTATCTGGGCGAGCTTTATCTCGAGATGGACGATCTCGCCAAGGCCGAGGAGCGCCTGTCGGTGCTGGCGGCGGCCTGCGCCTCGTCGTGCGAGGAGTACGCGGACCTCAAAGCGGCGATCGACGACTTCAAGGCCAAGCAGGGCTAGTACTCGCCTTCAAGGACTGGTGCGGCGGCTACGCGCGGGCGCCGCAACAGGCCTTGTACTTCTTCCCGCTACCGCAAGGGCAGCGCTCGTTTCGCCCGACCTTCCGGCGGCGCGGTGGCTTCTCGCCGAGGGCGGCGCGCCGCTCGGGGTCGTTCCAATAGACGTGGATGCCCGCGATCGAGATGGGAAGATCGTCTATGAGCTCGCTCCGCGTCCGCCGGGCCGCCGCCTTCCCGACGATTGCCGGGGGGCGTTCGATGAGCCCCGCGATCGGGGCCAGTAAGGCGCCGAACTTCTTGTCCTCGATCAAGGGCCGCCAGGCGTCCAGGCGCAGATTCATGCCCAGACCGAAACCATGCGCCCAGGCCCGGCCATCCTCTTCGTCCCCGAAAATTTCGATGAACGGAATTTGCGGAAAGGACTCGGCGAGGCGGCGGGCGATCGAGTTCCAGTGCCGCATCAATAGGGCCAACGTAAACTCCGCCTGCTCGGTGCTGTCGAAGATCGGGCCCTCGCCGCCCCACACGCGCGGCATGTATTCGCTGGGCAGGATCGTCTCGGGGCCGACGGCGATGGCCGTGAAGAAACCGTCGAGCGCTTCGAGCGACATGGCCGCATCGGGCAACTGTTCGCTGTCGAGAAAACCGCCGAGCCAGAGCATTTCCTCCTCGTCGAGCGTCATGTCGCTGGCCGGATCCAAATGTTCGGTCATGTCGCTTGCAGGCGCCGGCGCCGATGTCTCGATCCGGTCCATCCAGCGAAGGATCTCGACCGGGTCGGCAAGCGGGACGATGTTCGCCGCCTCGAACCGGGCCGGGTTGGTGGGATCGGCACAGGCGTCCTTCAATCTTTCTCCCCAGTCCTGTTGGTCGATTTCCCGCTCCTGATTGCGGCCCGCAGCCCAGGACGCCCGCACGCGCGGGGCAAGCTCCGCCAAACCAAGAAGCATGATCGCTTCCTGCCAGCCTTGCCATGCCAAGTCCCCATCGTCGGCCATGGCTTCCCGGTCGAACCGATCGATGAGGGCGAGCGTCCGCTCGATCGGCACGGCCCCATCGAAAGTCAGCCTCGTGAGCGCGCTGAAGAAACCCCAACGCAACACGCCTTCGACCGCGCGATCCTCGACGGCGGCGACCAGCGGGCCGGCGTCGCCGTCGAAGGTCGCCAGCAGGATGCGCGGCACGGTCTCGGTTATCGTGTCGCCAAAGAGCAAGTCGAGCTCGCGTTCCGGCCGCCGCAGCAGCCGCAGCAGAGGGCGGTGCAAATCGGTGCGGCGCGCGGCGGCCAGGGCGTGCAAGCCGAAGAACAACAGGCGATCCTGCTTGGGCAGGAGAAAGACGCCATCGGCGGCCTTCTCCATGATTTCGATGACGGCGGGGGCCAGCGCGTCGGCCTTTTCAGCGGCGAAACGCATTACCTCGTCGGAAGGTCGTTCGGACGCCTCGAGCGCGGCCCGGATTTCACCTGGTTCCATCACGGCCACGGCGCGCGCAGGCGAAGAAACCCGCGCGGCTCGCCATCGACGGGGCTGGTCGTCGCCATGCCCCGCAACATGATGTCGACTGGGATCCAATAGGGCTCGTACCAGCTACGGTCGACGTCGAGCACGAGAAGCCTCGCGTTCGCCTCGTCATAGGCCCCAACCGGCGAGAAATGGCCGTAGTCGCCGGCGCCGTAGACGGTGGCAGCATGAAAATTGACGACGACGAGGCCGCTGCCTTCCTCCATCGCCGTCAGGGCGGAGAGAAAGGCATCCTTCCCACGCCCATCGGCCGCGTCCATCCACATCGCCTCGATGGCGCCGGGCTCCATCCCATAAGCGACAAGGCTTCGACGGGTCAGGTCGGCCAGCTGGCGCAAGGACACGCCGCGCCCTTCGTTGGTGCCGCATCCGGCCGACCAGACCGGATCGGCGATGCGAGCAAGCAGCGCCGGCGGCGTCACGATGGGTTCGGGGCCGGCCAGCACCGCGCCGCCGCGAACCGCGTTTACGAGCATGGTCGCCGTCGCGACCGAACACGACGTGTCGTTATGCTGTCCGACGTAATAGGGGGCGAGTCGCCAATAGGCGGGAGACTCGGCGCGGCGCAGGTAAGCCGGATCGTCGGCCAATCGCGTCAGCCAGGGTCCGAACCGTCCCATCAATCCCCGACTCGGCTCACGCCGACGCGGCCTCGTGCCCGGAGTCCGGCAGGTGCATGCCCCACATCTTCTCGAGATTGTAGAGGCGGCGCACGTCGGGACGGAACAGGTGGACGACCACATCGCCGCCATCGATCAGCACCCAGTCGCCCTGCTTCGCGCCTTCGACGCCAACGCCCTTGATGCCCACCGCGTTCAGCTTCTCGCCGACATGGCGGGCCATGGCGCCCAACTGGCGCTGGGAACGCCCGGTGGCGATGACCATGAAATCGGCGATGGAGGATTTTCCTGAAAGGTCGATGACGACGATGTCTTCCGCCTTGTCGTCATCCAGCGACTTCTCGATGAGGCCGAGAAGTTTCTTGGGCACGGCGCGCTTTCGGCCGGCACCGCGCGGAGTGCTCCGACGGGACCGGCCCGGGATCCGAGGCTTGGTTGCTATGGCGATCATCCTTTCTTGGTTGACGAACGAATAGCCGTGGCCGAGAGCGGATTGAGCCGGCCACGCACGAACACCCAGGCCGGCGGCCGCCGCGACGCGAGGAGCCGGCTGTCGCTGTCCCGCAGCCGAACCCCGGCGAAGCGCCGGGCCGCCTTGGCGGCCAAGGCCCGGGAAGAATAGGAAGGCCTGGCGAAAACCGCAATGGACACAAGGTGAAATATCCGCGTCCACCGGCGCCAGAGGCCGATCTGCAGCAAGTTGTCGGCGCCCATGATCCAGACGAATTTGGCGCGGGGGAAGCGGCGGACAAGGCGGGCGAGGGTATCGGCCGTGAACCTTGTGCCGAGCCGGGCCTCGATGTCGGTGACCGCAATGCGGCGCTCGACGGAAGCGAGCCGGCGCGCGCCGGCCAGCCTTTGCCGGAACTCCGCCATTCCGGCCCTTTTCTTCAACGGGTTCTGCGGGCTTACCATCCACCACAGGCGGTCGAGGCCGAGGCGCTTCAACGCCTGGCGGCTGATGTCGAGGTGGCCGCCATGGGCCGGGTTGAACGAGCCGCCGAGGATGCCGATGCTCGGGCCGGGGCGGCGGACCTCGGGCTCGGCGGCGCGGGGGCGGGGAAATCCGCGCTTGCGCTTCGGGTAGGGAAGGCGGGGGTGGGCGGCAACGACCGGTGCGTTCATTCCAACACGCCGCCTGCGTCAGCCGCTCGACTTTGATGCGGCTGGAGGCATGACCACGTGGGCATCCTTCCAAAATTCTCGATCGGTCGGCGGCGCATCCGGATCGGAGGCGGCAAACCGGTCGATCTCGGCATCGGTCGAGGATCCGATCCGCGACCAGTTCGTCCTGCCCTTGGGCAGCCGTTCACGGGAATATCGCACGGTATGCTTTGCGCTCATGTTTGTTCGCCATTCTAGCGCGGATTCAAGCTAACTGGAAACCACCTGCGCACCCTTACCCAATGTCGCCCCGGCGAACGCCGGGGCCCATCGAGACATCGGCGGCATGGGTCCCGGCTTTGCGCCGGGACGACAGACCGGGGAGCGCCCACTACCCGCGCACCTGGCCGCTGCCGCGCACGGCGTATTTGTAGGAGGTGAGTTCGTTCGCCCCCACGGGCCCGCGCGGCGGCAGGCGCGAGGTCGAGATGCCGATCTCGGCACCGAAGCCGAATTCGCCGCCGTCGGCGAATTGGGTCGAGGCGTTGGTCATGACGATCGCGGCATCGACCTCCCGCAGAAAACGCTCGGCGGCCGCCTTGTCTTCCGTCACGATGGCCTCGGTGTGTCCCGATCCGTGGCGGGCGATGTGGGCGAGCGCCTCGTCGATTCCGGCCACGAGTTTCACCGCGAGGATGGCGTCGAGATATTCGGTGTCCCAATCGGCGTCGCTGGCCGGGCGCACGCGGGCGTCGAGCGCGCGCGTGCCCTCGTCGCCCCTGAGTTCGCACCCGGCCGCAGCAAGATCGCCGAGGATCGCCGGAAGGAGCGCCGGCGCCGCGCCGCGGTCGACCAGCAGGGTTTCCGTGGCGCCGCACACGCCCGGCCGGCGCATCTTGGCGTCGAGCACGATCGCCCTCGCCTTCGCCGGATCGGCGTTGGCGTGAAGGTAGGTGTGATTGACGCCCTCGAGATGGGCGATGATCGGCATGCGCGCCTCGCGCCTGACGCGCTCGATGAGCCCGCGCCCGCCGCGCGGAACGATCGCGTCGATATCCTCGCCCATGGCCAGCAGATAGCCGATTGCGGCGCGGTCGCGCGTCGGCACGAGCTGGATCGAGGCCGCCGGCAGGCCGGCCGCGGCAAGGCCCGCCGCCAGGCACGCCGCGATCGCGGTCGAGGAATGAAAGCTTTCCGAGCCGGCGCGCAGGATGGCGGCGTTGCCGGCCTTGAGGCAGATGGCGCCGGCGTCGGCGGTCACGTTAGGCCGCGATTCGTAGATGATTCCGACCACGCCCAGCGGCACGCGCACGCGCTCGATGACGAGGCCGTTGGGGCGCGTCCAGCGCGCCAGCACGGCACCGATGGGATCCGGGAAAGCGGCAACGTCTTCGATCGCCTTCGCCATGGCCTCAACGCGCGCTTCGTCGAGGCGGAGCCGGTCGAGGAAGGCGTTGCTCTCGGCCACGGCCGCCGCGAGGTCCCGCGCGTTGGCCTCGAGGATGGCCTCGGCGCCATGGCGAAGTGCCACCGCCGCCGCGATCAGCGCCTTCGCCTTCGCCTCGGCCGGCGCCCGGGCCAAACCCCGCGCCGCCGCCCGCGCGGCCTTGGCCATGGCGCGCATGTCGGCGGCCAGATCGGGGGGCGTCGAGGCGGCGGCTCGTGCGCTCACAACAGCACCAGATCGTCGCGGTGAATCATTTCGTCGCGGCCACGATAGCCGAGCAGGGCCTCGATCTCACGGCTTTTGTGGCCCTTGATGGCGGCGGCGTCGGCGGCGGAATAGGCCGAAAGGCCGCGGGCCACCTCGCGGCCCTTGCCGTCGAGCACCCGCACGGCATCGCCGCGATCGAAGTTTCCGGCGACAGTGACGACACCGGCCGGCAGGAGACTCTTTCCCGCCTTCAGCGCGGCGACGGCGCCGTCATCGACGCCGAGCGAGCCTTCCGGACCGAGCGACCCGGCGATCCAAGCCTTGCGCAACGTCAAGGGCTCGCCCGCCGGCAGAAACCAGGTGCAGAGGCCGCCATCGCGCAAGGATTCCAGCGGGTGTAGGTGCCTTCCGTCGGCGATCGCCATGCGGCAGCCGGCCGCCATCGCCACCCGCGCGGCGGCGAGTTTCGTCACCATGCCGCCGGAGCTGTAGCCGGGCGGCGCGGCGCCCGCCATCGCCTCGATCTCGGGCGTGAGAGAGCGCACCTCGCGGACCAGCGTGGCCGCGGGATCCCTGCGCGGGTCGGCGGTGTAGAGGCCGTCGATGTCGGACAACAGCACCAGCGTGTCGGCGCTGATCATGGCGGCGACGCGCGCGGCCAGCCGGTCGTTGTCGCCGAAGCGAATCTCGGCGGTCGCCACCGTGTCGTTCTCGTTGATCACGGGCACGACTCCGAGCCTGAGCAGGGTGGCGAGCGTGCCACGCGCATTCAGGTGCCGGCGGCGCTCCTCGGTATCGTCGAGCGTCAGCAGCACCTGGGCGACGGAGATCCCGTGATGAGCCAGCGTTTCCTGATAGGCGTGCGCCAGGCGGATCTGGCCGGTGGCGGCGGCGGCCTGCTTTTCCTCGAGCTTCAGCTTGCCCGCCGGCAGCGACAGATGGCGCCGGCCCACCGCGATGGCGCCGGACGAGACCAGGATCACCTCGGTGCCGCGCCGGCGCGCCGCCGCGACATCCTCGGCCAGCGACTCGAGCCAGCGCCGGTGAAGCGTGCCCGTCGCCTCGTCCACCAGCAGCGCCGAGCCGATCTTCACCACCAGCCGCCTGGCGCCGTCGATGCGGGCGTCGGCCTTCACCTTGGTCATCCGGCCGCCTCGCCCGGCTCCGCGTCGGCGCGGAGATGTTCGGTCGACTTCAACACCGCGGCCATGAGCTTGGCGACGCCTTGGCCGGCAACGCCCGAGATCGCGAACACCGGCGCCGCCTGGCGGCCTTGCCCACGGCGGCTGGCGGCCGTCAGGGCGCGTTTCTTGCGGGCGATGGCGGCCTCGTCCAGCGCGTCGCACTTGTTGAGGGCGATGATCTCCGGCTTCACGGCGAGGGCCGCATGATAGGCGGCGAGCTCGGCCCGGATGGTCCGATAGGCGCCGGCCACGTCGTCCTCGGTGCCGTCCACGACATGCACCAGCACGCCGCAGCGCTCGACATGGGCGAGGAACCGGTCGCCGAGACCGGCGCCTTCGTGCGCGCCCTCGATCAGGCCGGGCAGATCGGCCAGCACGAACTCCGCCGTGTCGACGCGCACGACGCCGAGCTGGGGCTTCAACGTCGTGAAGGGGTAATCCGCGATCTTGGGCTTGGCCCGGGTCACGGCCGCCAGCAGCGTCGACTTGCCGGCATTCGGCAGGCCGACCAGCCCGGCGTCGGCGATGAGCTTCAGGCGCAGCCAGAGCCAGCGCTCCTCGCCCGGCCAGCCCTTGTCGGCGCGACGCGGCGCGCGGTTGGTGGATGACTTGTAGTGCGCGTTGCCGAAGCCGCCATCGCCGCCCTTGGCCAGCAGCACATGCTGGCCGGGGCGGATGAGATCGGCGAGCACGGTTTCTTTGTCCTCGGCCAGAATCTGCGTGCCGATCGGGACCCGGAGCAGGATGCTCTTGCCCGCCGCGCCGCTGCGGTTCTTGCCCATGCCGTGGCCGCCGCGCTGGGCCTTGAAATGCTGCTGGTAGCGATAGTCGATGAGGGTGTTGAGATTGGCGACCGCCGTCACGCCCACCTCGCCGCCCCGCCCGCCATCGCCGCCATCGGGCCCGCCGAATTCGATGAACTTCTCGCGCCGAAAAGCGACGCAGCCGGCGCCGCCGTCACCGGAACGGATGTAGACTTTCGCCTCGTCGAGAAATTTCATGGCGCACCAGCCGGCCTAACAATCGCTTTCACAAGAGGCTGATTTGCGACTGTGATCCTCATGCTTCGACAGGCTCAGCATGAGGACCTCGTCGTGAGCTTGTCGAAGGACGAAGTCCGACTCGCCTTCTTGCTATAGCGAGTACTGGAGCGCCCTTGGCGGCTCAATCCGCCTTCGGCAGGACCGAAACGACGACGCGCTCGCCCGTCGTGCGGTGGAACCCGACGGCGCCGTTCGAGGTCGCGAACAGCGTGTGGTCGCGCCCGATGCCGACGTTGCTTCCGGGGTGGAACTTCGTGCCGCGCTGGCGCACGAGCACGTTGCCCGAGACGACGATCTCGCCGCCGAATTTCTTCACGCCCAGCCGTTGGCCCGGTGAATCGCGCCCGTTCCTGGAACTGCCGCCTGCTTTCTTGTGAGCCATGATCGTTACTCCTTGGACTTCCTGGCGGGCTTCCTGGCGGACTGTTTCGCCGCGGGCTTTCTGGCGGCGGGCTTCTTGGCGGCGGGCTTCTTGGCGGCCGGCGCCTTGGGCGCTTTCGCCGGGGCCGGGGCAACTTCCGCCACCGGTGTCGGCTTGCGGCCGTCGGTCAGAATCTCGGTCACATGAAGCACGGTCAGCAACTGGCGATGGCCGCGCTTGCGCCGGTAATTGTGGCGGCGCTTCTTCTTGAAGATGATGACCTTGTCGCCGAGCTTGTGCTCGACCACGGTCGCGGCGACGGCGGCGCCGGCCACCAGCGGCTGGCCGAGCGTCGTCGAGGCGCCCTCGCCCACCATCAGCACCTCGGAGAGCGCGATCAGCGCGCCGGCGGCGTCGGGCAAACGCTCGACAACGATCTTGTCCCCGGCGGCAACGCGATACTGCTTACCGCCGGTCTTGACCACTGCGTACATGGCTAATGTCCGATACTTGAACGGAAAATCGGGCGCTGGGTGGCCCGAATGAAACCGGGCGGACTATAGCGTCAGGCCCCAAACTGTCAACACGAATTGACCCTCGGGCCAGGGGTCGGGCCTCACGGCCTGCTCATGGCGGTACACGGCCTATTGGCCGGTTACAATGGGCCTTGGCTTGCCCTCCCAGCGAAAGACGTAAGACAGCGCCTTGCGCACGTTGGTGACGAGCGCCGGGCGAAAGCAAGCCAGGCACGTTCCTTGCGGTCTTCGCACGCTTGGGTAGACAACGCCAAGGGAACCGGCCTGGAGCAATTGTCGAGCGAGACCCTGCGACGCCACGTAGCTGCCGGGATCCAGGCACATCGCGAACGTCTTGTCGTTTCGGATGTCGTGAAACTCGGCGCTGAAATCGGCCAGGTAATCGTCATAGGCGACCTCTTCTTCGACCCAATCGATCTCGACAAGCTCCAGCCATTTGTGGAATGCCACTTCGGCTTGCGCCGCCTTCAGCTCAAACGCCGCGTACCAGGCGCCACGGTCCGGATCGTTGAACCGGCTGCCAAGCGGATGGGGATGACAGAACGCCGCATTGACGATCCGATCGTACGGGACGCCGAACACCAGCTCGTGGATGCCGATACCCGGCAGCAGATTGTTTTCGCCGAGCAATCGACCGTTCGTCGCGCGATCGAGATCGAGGATGTCCCGCATATCGGCGTCGCTATCGGCGACGCGCGCCAACACGCTCTTGCCTCCCTCGATGTACTTCGAGGGAATCAGGCGATGCGTGTCGTACCGTCGAACAAGCCTAACCGCCGGCAGCGTCACAGTCCGCCCTGCCGCGCATCGAGGAGCCGGCGAACGGTTTGCATTGCCGGCAGGCCGCCCTTGATCATGTAGGCGAGCGGCGTCCGTCCGCCGAACAGGCGGTTGCTGTTAGGGAGTTGAATCCAAGCGTCCGCCAGTTTCTCGGCGTAGAGGACGTTGAGCGCCTTGAAGATACCGATCAGATACGAGGCGCGAATCAACCTATCGGCATCGAGGATCCGGTCCGGGTTCTTTTTCATGTCGTAGAACGGCCCGTTCGACATGCCGCCAAGCAGCACGCGCGCGTCTTCGTCGCGGATGTTCCAGCGGTTCATGATGTTGAAGAACGTGCGCACAGCCGCCGGGCTGAGCCGCGCCCGCTCGGCTTTGGCCGTCAGGTCGATGAGAGGAGGCGGCTCGTGGAGCGTCGCGGGATAGGTGGAAAAAGACGCCATGAAGCCTCCTACTTAGGAGACTATACACTCCTGAACAGGAAACAGCAATAATCGTTTCTTACGTGCTATCCGGCAATCGTCTTCACGGCCCGCGCCGTCGGCGCCGCCCCGTATCCGCCCCTACCTTGGGCACCGGCAGGTCGACGGCGGCGCGCAGGTTCCAGAACGACGCCGTCTTATGCGGGATGGCCATGGCCTCGACGAAATGTTGCTGAAACATGGGTTCGACCGCCGTCTCGACCTTCTCCACCTGACGGACCACCTTGGCGATCTCGACCCGGGCCTGGCGATTCAAGAGCGCGATCCTGGCACCGGTGCCGGCGGCATTGCCGGCCGAGGTCACCTTGGCGAGGTCGCAGTCGGGGAGCATGCCTAGCACCATCGCGTATTTGACATCGATGTGGCTGCCGAAGGCGCCGGCGAGCGTGACGCGGTCCACTTTCTCGACCCCCATGCGGTCCATGAGCAGCCGCGCCCCGGCATAGAGCGCCGCCTTGGCGAGCTGGATCGCGCGCACGTCGTTCTGGGTCACCCGCAGAACTTGCGCCCCTTCATGCAGCAGATAGGCGAAGGTGCGGCCATCGGCCTCGATGCGCCGGCTGCGCGCGGCCATGGCGCCATCGACGACGCCGTCCTGGGTGATGATGCCGGCGAGGTACATTTCCGCCAGCGCCTCGATGATGCCCGAGCCGCACACGCCGGTGACGCCGAACTTGGCCGTCTCCTCGGCGAAGCCCGGTTCGTCCGACCACTTGTCGCTGCCGATGATCTTGAAACGCGGCTCCAGCGTGTCGCGGTCGATGCGCACGCGCTCGATGGCGCCGGGCGCGGCGCGCTGGCCGCAGGAGATCTGCGCGCCCTCGAAGGCCGGGCCGGTGGGCGAGGACGCGGCCAAGAGGCGGTGCCGGTTGCCCAGCACCAGCTCGGCGTTGGTGCCGACATCGACGATGAGCGTCATCTCCTCGGAGAGATGCGGGGATTCCGACAGGATCACGCCCGCGGTGTCGGCGCCGACATGCCCGGCGATGCAAGGCAGCACGAAGATGCGCGCGTTGGGATGGATCCGAAGGGCGATCTCGCTTGCCCACACCGTGATCGCGCCGTCGGTCGCCAGCGCGAAGGGCGCGCCGCCGAGCTCCACCGGATTGATGCCGAGAAGCAGGTGATGCATGATCGGATTGCCGACGAAGGTGACTTCCAGGATGTCCTCGGGCGCCAAGCCCGCCTCGACCGTCACCTGCCGGGCCAGTTGGTTGACGGCTTCGCGCACGGCGTTGGTCAATTCGACTTCGCCGCCCGGGTTCATCATCAGGTAGGAAACCCGGCTCATCAAATCCTCGCCGAAGCGGATTTGCGGGTTCATCAGTCCGGCGGAGGCGACGACCTCGCCGCTCCCCAGGTCGCAGAGGTGGCCGGCGATGGTGGTCGAGCCCACGTCGACGGCGAGCCCATAGGCCTTGTCGTGGAAGCCCGGCCATACGGCGGTGATCTGCCGGCCGAGATGCACGGCGACGGTGACGGTCCACTCGCCGCGGCGCAGCGCCTCTTGCAGGCCCTGGATGACGCGCAGGTCGGTGTCGAGGCCGGAGAGGCCCCATTGCGCCTCCAGCGCCTGCTCCAGGCGCCGAAGGTCGCCGCTGGGATCGTGCATGTCGGGTTGAATGACCTCGACATAGTGGAGGCGCACGACGGGATCGAGCTCGATCGCCCGCATCTCCGGGCGTTTGCGCACCACTTGCTTGTGCACCTGGCTGTCCGGCGGCACGTCGATGACGATGTCGCCCTGGAGCAGGCTCGAGCATGAAAGCCGCCGCCCGGATTTCAACCCCCGCCGCTCGGCGTAGCGCTTCTCGACCTCGCCGAAGGCGCTGAGATGCTCGCTTCGGGATGTAAGCCCGAGCTTGGCGAACTGCCCTTCGCTGACTTCCACCTGGCAGCGCCCGCAGATGCCGCGCCCGCCGCATACCGAATCGATATCGACGCCGAGGCTGCGCGCCGCCTGCAAGACCGGCGTGCCGATCGGGAATCGGCCGCGCCGGCCCGATGGCATGAACACGATGAGGGAGTCGGTTGTCATGGATGCCTCTTACGAGCCCGGCGCGCGCCGGCGCCGGCCCTCGCGCCCGCCGCGCCGCCCGCCCACCGGATCGTCGCCGGTGGCCAAGGGCTCGCGGTATTTCTGGATCCAGCGCATGCAGTTCGGGTCGTGCCCCATGGCGACGTCGGCGCCGAGTACCGCGGTCATTTCCTCGAGGTGCAGCGGATTGGTGATGGCCGAGGTCATGCCGGCGCCGATCAGCATGGACAGGAACGAAGCGTTGAGACCGTGCCGGTTCGGCAGTCCGAAACTGAAATTGGAAGCGCCGCAGGTCGTGTTCACCTTCAACTCCTCGCGCAGTCGGCGTACCAGGCGGAACACCGCGCGGCCCGCGTCATTGAGCGCGCCCACCGGCATGACCAGCGGGTCCACCACCACGTCGCTATGGTGAATGCCGTAATCGGCGGCGCGGTTCACGATCTTCCTGGCCACCTCGAAGCGCACGTCCGGGTCCTCGGAAATGCCGGTTTCGTCGTTCGAGATCGCGACCACGGCGGCGCCGTATTTCTTCACCAGCGGCAGCACGATCTCGAGGCGCTCCTCCTCGCCGGTCACCGAATTGACCAGCGCCTTGCCCTTGTAAACGGCAAGCCCGGCTTCGAGCGCCGCCACGATCGAGGAATCGATCGACAGCGGCGCGTTGGTCAGCGACTGCACCAGTTGCACCGCTTCGGCGAGAATGCGCGGCTCGTCGGCCATGGGGATGCCGGCGTTCACGTCCAGCATCTGGGCGCCGGCCTGAACCTGCGCCAGCGCATCGGCCTTGACCCGCGAATAGTCGCCGGCCGCCATCTCCGCCGCCAACTGCTTGCGGCCGGTGGGGTTGATGCGTTCGCCGATGATGACGAAGGGCCGCTCGAAGCCGATGACGACCTCCTTGGAGGCCGAGCTGATGATGGTGTCGGTCATGCGTTACTGCTTTCCTTGACGGCCGGCGGCCTGGGCCGGCGCTGGCGGTTTCCTAGAATCCCCGAAGCGGTGATGATGTCGGATACGAGTTCTTCCTGACGGTAGGCCATGACGTGAACGCCGGCTATGCCGTCGATCTCGCGGATCTCCTGGATCAGCTCGATACACAGGTTCCTGCCTTCCCGCTTCTGGTTTTCAGCCCCGTCCAAGCGGGCGATCACGGCGTCGGGGATATGGATACCCGGCACATGGGCGCGCATCCAGCGCGCGCCCTTGGCCGAGGCCAGCGGTCCCACGCCGACCAGGATGAAGCATCGTCGGTCGAGACCGAGATCGCGCACGCGCGCCATGAACTGGCGCAACAGCGCCATGTCGAAGCAATACTGGGTCTGGATGAACTGGGCGCCGGCGGCGACCTTCTTGCCCAGGTGCTGGGGCCGATAGTCGAGCGGCGGCACGAACGGATTGGCGGCGGCGCCGATGAAGACCTGGGGCGGGACCGTGATCTTGCGCCCCGACAGGAACCGGCGCTCGTCGCGCATGATACGGATGGTCTCGAGCAGCGAAATGCTGTCGAGGTCGAAGACGGGCTTTGCCCCCGGCTGGTCGCCGGCCTGCACGCCGTCGCCGGTGAGGCAGAGGATGTTGGCGACACCCATCGCGGCGGCGCCCAGCACGTCGCCCTGGATGGCGATGCGGTTGCGGTCGCGGCAGGAAATCTGCATCACCACGGCGTAGCCGACGCGGGTCAAGAGCGAGCAGATGCCGACGCTCGACATGTGCGTATTGGCGCCCGATGCGTCGGTGGCGTTGATGGCGTCGCAGACTTCGGAGAGTACGAGCGCGCGGTCGTAGGCGTCGCGCGGATCGGCGGAATCGGGCGGGTTCAGCTCCGCCGTCACCGCGAACTTTCCCGAACGCAACACCCGTTCCAGACGGCCGCGCGACGAGTGGCCGGGGAGCGGCGACAGCGGGTCGCCGGGGTCGACGAGGTGCGCCGGGTCGGCGCTCATGGCACTGTCCCCCATCCGTCCCCCGGAACCAGCTTGACAATTCTATATATAGAATCTATAGAAGCGCCTTGAAAACCATTCGCTGGTCCCACACTGCCCTGAAGCAGTTCATGGCGCTGCCAGCTGCGGCCCAGGTGGTGGTCGAAGACAAGCTCGATCTGCTGGCGGTCAAGCCGTCGGCATTGGCGAACCAAGTGAAGGCGCTGCGGGGCATCGCGGCATTCCGTCTGCGGGTGGGTCGCTACCGCGTTATTTTCAACGACGCCGGCACGGTCCTCGCCATTCTCGCCGTTGGGGACCGCAAGAACATCTACGATTGAGTACGAAGAGGGAGGCATGACCCCATGATCAAGATGCAGTCGATCAAGACCCCCGCCGGCGAGGAACTGGTCGTGATGCCGCGCGCGGAGTTCGACCGACTCCTCGCCGCCGTCCGTGGCAGGCCGAGCGGCGATGATCCCGACGCCATCGCCGCGCGCGACACCATGGCGCGTATCGACCGAGGCGAGGAAGAGACGTTCCCCCACGAAATCGCAAAGCGTTTGCGCAAGGGCGAGGACCACCCCATCAAGGTCTTCCGCGAGTACCGCGGTCTGACCCAAGAGAAGCTGGCGATCGCCGCCGGCATCCATCCGCAGTACGTTTGGCAGCTCGAACATGGGCGCGCCAAGGCCGGCGAAAAAACCCGGCGGCGTCTGGCCCGGATCTTGGAGATCGATTCCGAACTGTTGCGCCGGAACGCGGCGCGCGCGTAAGGCGCTCATGGCTTGGCGCCTTCGCCGGATTTCTCCCGCGCCACCCTGAGCCAGGACGAGCTGTCCTTCAGGCGGTGATCGACGGGCGGCTGCACGGCGAGGATTTTCATGCCGCCCTCCATGCGCCGGGCGCCGGCCCAGGCCTCGACCCAGACGCAAACCATCTCCGGCTTCACCTCGCAATGGCCGTTTTCGCGCACGCCGCCGCAAGGGCCGTTGCGCAGGGATTTGGGGCAGTTCATCGAGCACGACATGCCGGTCGAGGAAAGCGCGCACGCCCCGCACATCCGGCAATCGAAGAAGAGTCCCTTGAGACTCTTTTCCACGGCCGCGACAGGACGCTCCAGCCGGGCGTAACCGATACGGCTGATCCAAGGGTGGACAGCCACGAGAACGCGCTCCAGGCCCCGGTAGGCAAGCTCCAGGGCGCGAGCATGACGCACCGACCATAGGCGGACGGCGTACATAACTTCGTCAGCGCGCGCGGGCGCGGCCGCGCACGCCCGATTCCACGATGGCTTCGGCGATGGCGGCTTCCTGGCGCGGCGCCATCAGATGCGCGCCGGCCACGTGCTTCATAGCCGCGAATTCCCGCATCAGTTCGACACAGATCCGCCTGCCCTCTTCGCGCTGGTCGGCGGCCTTCTCCAGCCGCGCGACGGTGGCGTCGGGAATGTGCACGCCAAAGAGATGCTCGTTCATCCAGCGCGCCGACTTCGCCGAGGCGAGCGGCCCCACGCCGACGATGATGAAGAGCCGTTCGGTCAGGCCGTGATCGGCGAGGCAATCGAGATAGCGGCGCAAGATCCCGGTGTCGAAACAGTACTGGGTCTGCACGAAATCGGCGCCGGCTTCGATCTTGGCGGCGAGGCCGTCGGGCTTCCATCCCGGCTTTGGATCCTGCGGGCTGTCGGCGGCGCCGATGAACAGGCGCGGCCGCGGGTCGATCGGCCGGCCGGAGGGAAAAGCGCCTTCGTCGCGCATGCGCCGCGCGGTGCGCATCAGCTCGCGGCTGTCGATGTCGATCACGGCCTTCGCTTCCGGCTGATCGCCGACTTTCGGGTCGTCGCCATGCAGGCAAAGGATGTTGGGAACGCCCAGCGCCGCCGCCCCCAGCAGATCGCCCTGGAGCGCCAGCCGGTTGCGGTCGCGCACGGTGAATTGCAGCACCGGTTCGATGCCGTGGCGCGCCAGCAGCGCCGCCGCCGCCAAGGCCGACATGTGCGCCTTGGCGCCGGCGCCATCGGTCACGTTGACCGCGTCGGCGACGCCCTTCAAGCAACCGGCGCGCGCCATCAGCGGGATCTCGCTGGCGGCGTCGGGGGGCGAGGTCTCGGCGGTGACGACGAAGCGCCCGGCGCTCAACGCCGATTCCAGGCCGCCGGTCGAGCGCAGCGACGGCGGAACGGGAGCGCGCGCGGCGTCGTTCATGACGATTTGGCTTCCAAGCCGCCGGCAAGGACGAGCGCGTGAAGCCGCTCATCGGGATAGTCGGCCTCGAAGCGCTGGGCGGCCTTCTCGGCCTCGGCCTCGAGATCGTCGCTACAAGGTATCGCCGCGGCGCGGCGCCACTGGGCCAGATAGGAATCGGTGTCGCGGAGCTGCGCGCGCATGGCGGCGCGGTCGATCGCTTTTTCGAAGCGCTCCGACAATTGCCGCTTCGCGGCCTGGCGGCCCTTCTTGACGATCACTTGCGCCGGCATGTCGCGCCAATAGACGATGAAGAGGTCCGCCATCAGGATGCTTCCGCAAGGCTTAGGAAACGTCGCAGCTCGCCATAGCCGACGAAACGATACTCGTAGGCGAGGCCGAGCCGATCCGCCGCCGCCGCGGCCCGCCGGGCGAGATCGGCTTCCTCGGTCTGGGCCAGATAGATCAGCTTCTTGTAGGCGCCGAAATAGTCGTCGCGAAGCTCGGGATGACGGTCGAGCCCCAGCCCTTCCACGATCAGCCGGTCGAAATGCCGCGCCAGATAATCGGTGAGGAAGAACGTGCCGGGCTCGTCATTCATCATCCGGGCAAAATCCTTCTCCCCGGCGTAAAACTCATAGCAATGCGGCCCCGCGATGCGCTCGACTTTTTCATCCGCCAGAACGCGATCGAGTTCGCCGCCGGTGCCGCAATCGCCATAGACGACCAGGATGCGGTCGTACTTGTCGCGGTTGTCGCGAATCTTGCCGCGCACCGCCTCGGGGATTTTTTCCGGCCGGTTGTGATAGATCGCCGGCAGGCACGTGAGCGCGTAGCAGCCCCATCCCTGACGCTCGTTGAGCGCGAGGATCTCCCGCGCCAGCGCGCCGCAGGCGATGAGAAGCGTGGTGGGCGCCCTGGCCGCGGATGGACTTGTCATGGAGGGAGTCTAGGCCTCGGGACTTTTTCGGGACTGCCGCCCTTGCGACTGGCGATGACGCGATTGCGACAGTTTCCTGTCGCAAACCGGAAATATCAAGAGTCTTGGCGATAGCCGGGTTAGATGGCCGGGCCGGCGTAGAGCCTTTCGCAGTCCTCCAAGACCCGCCAGATCGCCCCGGCCGAATAGCGCGGCGGCATGGTCTCGGGGTAGGTCACGAGATCGACCTCTGCCTGGCCTGACGCGAGGGCGCGGGCATCCAGGCTCCAGAAAGTAGGATTCGCCTCGCGGTTGGGGCCGACCAGCATCGAGAGATGGTCGAGCGCGCCAGGGCTGGCCGCGGCCTCCCCGGCGGCGGCCCCGGTCGAAAGCAAGAAGCTGTCGTGCCGCTGAGCCGACGAGAACTGAACGGCCACGCAGGCGACAAGCTCGGCGGGCGGGACGGCGAACACGCCATGGCGGGTTTGGGGCGGGGCGCCGGTCAGCGCCGACACGGCGGCGCAACCGCCCAGCACCGCCAGGACAGGGATCAAGGCCAGTCTCATCGCGCGCGATCTGACCACAAGACGGTTCGGCGCGGAAGCGGCCTTGCGTTGAAAGCGCCGGTCGTGTGCAATGGGAAACATCACGAGAGCGGAGAGCAGAGACCCATGCCCAAGATCGACGTTGCCAATGTGCCGGTCGAAACCAAGACCACCTACCCGCCGCCCTTCGACGAGCCCTGTAAGAAGCGGGCGGTGCAGCGGCTCGGCCTGGCCTCGGGCCTGACGCAGTTCGGGGTCAATCTCGTCCGCTTGGCCCCTGGCGCATGGTCGTCGCAGCGCCATTGGCACGAACGCGAGGACGAGTTCATCTATGTGCTGGAGGGCGAGGCCGTGCTGGTCACGGATTCGGGCGAGCAAGTATTGCGCGCCGGCGACTGCGCGGGTTTCAAGGCCGGCCTGCGCGACGGGCACCATTTGCAGAATCGCTCGGGAGCCGACGCCGTCATCTTGACGGTGGGCACGCGCGACGACGCCGACCGGGGCGAGTATTCCGACATCGACATGATGTTCAGGCCCGGCCGGTACACCGCGAAGGATAGCTACTACGCCCACAAAGACGGCAAGCCGTATTGAGCCAGGCATCGGCAAATCCGAAGGAACAACCCATGCCCAAGATCGATGTCGCCGGCATACCGGTGGTGAAGGGATCGGCGTATCCCGCCCCCTTCGACGTGCCCTGCCGGGCGCGCGAAAGGAAACCGCTCGGGGACGCCGCCGGCCTCACGCAGTTCGGCGTCAATTTGCTGCGCCTGAAACCCGGCGCGTGGTCGTCGCAGCGCCATTGGCACGCGCTCGAGGACGAGTTCGTTTACGTGCCGGAAGGCGAGCTCGTGCTCGTGACCGATGCCGGCGAAGAAGTCATGCGCGCGGGCGATTGCGCCGGCTTCAAGGCGGGCGTGCGCGATGGGCATCACCTACAGAACCGTTCGGGGCGCGATGCGGCTTTCCTCGTGGTCGGCACCCGCGACGACAATGATTGGGGCGAGTACCCGGACATCGACATGGCGTTCACGCCCGAGACCAGCCCCGGCGGCAGCGTCTTCACCCGCAAGGACGGGAGGCCGTACTGAGGGGCGGGGACGGAAAGCGCCGGCGGGATCGCCGCCTTGCGCGAAACGGGAGAGGCCTCGACATGGCAAGGATGATCGCGACCGCGAAGGCCACCAGCAGGGGCCGGATCGTCCTTCCGAAGAGAGTACGTCAGCACATGGGCATTCACCCCGAAGACCGTGTGCGCTTTGTCGTGCGCGACAAGGCGGTCGTGATAGAGAAAGTGGCGTTGGGCGCGCCCGCGGAGGATCCGTTCGTGACGTTCGTGGAGTGGAACAGCGAGGCCGACCGGCGTGCCTATGACAATCTATAGGCGATAAGAGGAAGTGAAAGAAACGACTCCCGACCCCTTTTCCCTCAACCGGCGGCGCCGGCGACCGGCGGTTCCACGCGCTCATGCGCGACGAGGCGATGGGCGTAGGCGATGCACGCCTTGATATCGTCCGGCTCGAGCCAATCGTAGCCGCGAAGAATCGTCGCCGCGTCGTCCCCGGCCGCCAGCATCGCCAGCACGTGCTCGACCGCGAGGCGCCGGCCACGAATGATCGGCTTTCCCCCGAATATGCGGGGGTCGATGGCGATCCTCTTCAACAGCTCGTGATCGTTTGTCATCGCGTCCCCTACTCCGCCGCCGCCGGGCGGCGGTCGAGGCGGATGAGGCAGCGGTCGATCCACTGCGCGGTCAGCTTCTCCTGCACCGAGTTCTGCGCCAGGCGGTCGGCGAGGCAGGCGAAATCGACCTTGTCCATCGGCTGATCCTGATCGAAGCAGGAAAAGACCACCCGTTCCTCGCCGGTTGCGGGATCGCGGTGGCGCTGCAGGCACTGGGCGCACACTTCCTTCATCATGCACTGCATCGGCGAGTTGATGGAGGCGATCGCCGCGTGGCCGGGCTTCAGCCATGGTTTCAGCGGGCCGTGCCGGGCGCGTGCCACCGCCGCCATCATCGCGTTGGAGCCGATGGCGATGATGCGATCGACATCGCCGAGCTGGATCGGCCGCACGCCCAGCCGCCCTTCGCCATAGGCGACCAGCGCCTCGACGATGTTGCCGACATGGGTTCGATCTTGGCTCCGGTCGGGAACGAAACCCGGCGCCTCGTCGCAGGTCCAGATGACGGCGTCGGACGCGGCCTCGATTTCGTCCACCTTGTAGCGATCCTGAATGCGCTTGTAGCCGGCGACGTAGAGGACGCGCGACCCCGCCTCCCTGAGCGCCCGGCCGATGGAGAAGAGCACGGCATTGCCCAGGCCGCCCCCCACCAGCAGCACGGTCTCGCCGCCGGGCGTTGCCGTCGGGTGGCCGGTCGGACCCATGAGTACGACCGGTTCGCCCGGCTTCAGCATGGCGCAGAGATCGGACGACCCGCCCATTTCGAGCACGATGGTGCCGACCAGCCCCCGTTCGCGGTCCACCCAGGCGCCGGTCAGCGCCAATCCCTCCATGGCCAGAATCGTGCCATCGACGCGCGGCGCCAGCGCCTCGTAATTCTGCAAGCGGTAGAACTCGCCGGGGTGGAATTTCCGCGCGGCTCGCGGCGCCTCGACGACCACCTCGACGATCGTCGGCGTCAGGCGGTTCACCCGATGCACGCGCGCGCGTAGATCGCGCTTGAGGCGCGCGAAGAGATCGCCGGCGTCGGCGGCGGGTGGGCGCGCCATGAGCGCCTTCGCCACGTATGGCCAGCCCTGCTTGGCGCTGCCCATGGCCTTCACCACGTTGCCGGCGAAGGACGGATGGAGATCGCCGAAATAACTGACGGCGCGGCCGTCGGCGCGGATCTGTTGCAGGACGTGGATTTGGGAAGGCTTGGCGAGCTTTTCGGGCCGAATCGCATGGCCGGCTTCGTCCACCGCCTCGAAATAGTTGCCGTCGAGGCGCACATTCGTGTCCTCGCGCGCCAGTACCGTATTGGGACGGGTGCCGGCCGCCACCAGCACCGCGCGCGCCGGCAGCACCGCCAGGCCATCGGCGTAGGTGAAGCGAACCGCCTTGGCGTGTCCGGTTTCGTCCACCTCGATCTCGATCGGCGTCAACCCTTCGGCGAAGCGGATGCCTTCCTCCAACGCCTTGCCGACTTCCTCGTGATTGAGCGTATAGCTCGGCGCATCGACAAGGCGGCGGCGATACGCGATGGCGACCCCGCCCCAGCCCTGCACGAGTTCGCGTAAACCGGGCGCCCGGCCCTCCTTGGCCGCCCGCGCGCGCTCGTCGCGGATGGCGCTTGCATGGGCGAGGAACTCGTCCGCGATCAGGGCTTCCGCCGCGTTCCATCGGCCGCGCACCGCCGCGACCCCCCGTTCGGCCGCGAGCGTTTCGAAACGCCGGGCGAATTTCTCGACCTGCACCGGATAGTAGGCCATCGCCTCGGTGGCGGCGTCGATCGCGGTCAGGCCGCCGCCAATCACGACCACCGGCAAGCGCAGTTGAAGATTGGCGACGGAGGATTTCTTGGCGGCGCCGGTCAACTGCAATGCCATGAGGAAGTCCGAGGCCGCGCGCACGCCGCGAGCGAGCCCTCCGGGGAGATCGAGGATCGTCGGCTTGCCGGCGCCGAGCGCCAGCGCCACATGATCGAAGCCGAACTCGAAGGCTTCGTCCAGCGTCACCGTGCCGCCGAGGCGCACGCCCCCGAACATGGCGAAGCCTTCGCGCCGCTCCAGAAGAAGGCGCACGAGTTTCAGGAAATTCTTGTCCCAGCGCACGGTGATGCCGTATTCGGCGACGCCGCCGAAGCCCGCCATCATCCGGTCGTCCAGACTCTCGTAGAGCGTCGTCACGTCCTCGATGGCTGCGAACTTCACCCGCGCGCCATGCGCATCGACGCCCGAGATGTCCGCCGGCAGTGGCTCGATCTTCAGGCCGTCGATAGCCGCGACCGCGTGGCCGTCATTCAGCAGGTGATGGGCAAGGGTGAAGCCGGCGGGGCCGAGGCCGACCACCAGGACCGTGCGCCCGGATGGCGGTTTTGCCGCCGGTTGGCGAAGATTGAGCGGGTTCCACCGCGTCAGCAGGCCATAGATCTCGAAGCCCCAGGGCAGCGCCAGCACGTCCTTCAAGACTCGCGTTTCGGCCTGGGGGATATCGACCGGCTCCTGCTTCTGGTAGATGCAGGATTTCATGCAGTCGTTGCAGATGCGGTGGCCGGTGGCCGCCACCATCGGATTGTCGACGACGATCATGGCGAGCGCGCCCAGGGCCGCGCCTTCGGTTTTCAGCAGATGCATCTCGGAGATCTTCTCCTCGAGCGGGCAGCCGGCGAGCGTCACGCCGAACGGGCTCTTGCGGAAGCCGCCGGATTTCTCCTTGATGCCGTGGGAGCAGGAATCTTTTCCCTGATTGTGGCAGAAGATGCAGTAATGCGCCTGGTCGAGGGCAAGGGCGAGATCGGCGCCGGCATCGGTGAGGGCGAAGCCGTCGCGCCGGCGCAGGCGCCCTTCCGGATAGGCCACGGTCTCGACGCCGGCATGGTCCTCGCGCTCAAGCGGCAGAAGGCCCGAGGGGTCGATCCTGTGCGGCGCCTTGAAGAGGATGCCGTCCTTGTGCAAGAGGCGGCCGGCGTCGCTAAGCGCCGCCCACGCGGCGTAAGCCTCGGCGTCCTTCAGGGCCTGGGCGTTCGCCGCCTCGTCCGCGAGCCAGCCCATGACCGCCGTGGCGAAGGCGAGTTCGTCGAAGGCGCCGCCGAAGCGCCCGGCGAGCGACCGGCGCAAGGTCTCGGCATCGACATGGGCGGCTTCTTCGGCCTTCACGGCCTTCATGGCGCGGCGCTGAACGAACAGTCTCTTGCAGGCATAAAGCGGCGCCAACCGATGGTGGCGTGAGACCAGCGTTTTCAACGCCGCTTCGATGCCGAAAAGCCGGGCGATGAACCCTTCGAGATAGGGGGCGAGCGCCAAGAGGAGCTCGGATTCGTCCTTCTTCGGCAAGGCGCCCGGATTTCCGCGGCCGCCCTGAAGCCGCGCCGCGAGATCGCCGTCGCGCACGGCTAGCTCCGCCAGGAACAACCCGTCGAGTCGCGCCAGCCCCTCCGGCCGATAGAGATCGGCGAAGGCGAGGCCATGCGCCAGGTTCAATGGGGCGGCGGGCGTCATGAGGCAGGCTCGGGCAGGGCTGTTCCTTAGGACCGACCGTTCTTAAGGCGAACCGGCGGCCCCGGCAAGGCCGGCGCCAACCTTCGCTCACACCCAGGGCGAGTTCGAATTGGTCTTGCCGAAGGTGCGCCCCTGCGCGTAGCGCGAAAAACCGAACGGGGCGAGTTCGCCCACCGGATCGCCGGTCGCCAGATGATGCGCGACCAGCTTGCCGACCCCGGTCAGCTTGTAGCCGTGGTTCGAATCGGCGATCAGATAGACGTTGTCCTTGATCCAGTCGATCACCGGCAGGTTGTCGGGCGTGAAGGCGCCGATGCCGCCATTGCGCCGCTCGATGTAGTTTTTCCGGATGTCCTTGAAGCGGGTCATGAACATGGCCATGGCGGCGCAGAAATAATCGCGGAAGGCGTCGCCCGACTGGTAGAGGTCGCTGGCATGGCCGTAAGGGTCGACCATGGCGCTCGGGCCGATTTTCACCGGCACGCTGCCGCCCTGGATGCCCGGCGCCCGCGTGCGCTCGGCCGCGTACTTCCAATAGACATAGGTGAAGTCGCCTTCCTTCTTGCCGGTCGTCGGATCGACCACGGGCGTGTTCATGAGCTCGGCCTTGAAGATCGGCGGGTCTTTCTTCTCGGACGTGAGATAGGGTTCGTCGACCAGCACCTCACCCTCGACCAGGCGCCAATAGGTCCACATGTCCTTGGCCTTGGCGACGGCGCCGTCGGCGTAGCGGCAGTCGATTTTGTCCGAGAGGCCTAGCATGGCCCAATGCCTGGGCGTCCAGGCGCCCAGGCCCAGCACCACCGCGTCGCAGGCGATGTCGCCACGATTGGTGCGGACTTTCTTCACCACGTCGCCGGTCATGTCGTAGCCGGTCACCTCGACGCCGGAATATATTCTCACCCCATGCTCCTCGCATTTCTCGGCCAGGCCGCGCATCGCCTGGCGCGTGCCGGAATAGCCGGACATTTTCTCGTGCAGCACCACGTCGATGCCGTTCACGTTGAGGTCGGGCCAGATCTTGCGCAGGAAAACGGCCGCTTCCTTGCCGGTGTAGAGGTCGGACGGGTAGTCGTTGGCGTTCTGGCTCTTGTGGATGCGCTCGTAGTCGGGAAGCTGGTTCTTCTCGCCGCAGGACACGTAGCCGACCTGCTGGAAGCCGAAGGTCACGCGATCATAGGTCCACACGTCGAGCGAATGGCGGATCAGGGGGTGCATGGCCTCGGTCATGTAGAAGCCGCGCAACAGCCCGCAGGCGATGCCGCTGGCACCCGCGCCGGGCGCCGATTTGTCCAGCACCACGATGTCGGCGCCCGAGCCCTTGCCCTTGGCCTTAAGCTCCATGGCCAGGTGCCAGGCGGTGGAGAGTCCGTGAATGCCGGCGCCGATGATGACAAAGCCGGCCGAAGCGGGAAGCGGGGTCATGGCGAATTCCTTTGGTTCATGTTTCAAGCAGTACCCTTTGAGCCGGACACGCCAGCGACGCCCTTGCCCTTCGCCATCAGGCAAATAAGCTTAGCGGTGTCAACGCCGCCACCTCGCCCGAGGTGACCAGGTCCTGGCCCGCGGCGATGTCGGGCGCCATCTGGCGGTCGTCTTGCCAGAAGGGGACGCGCGCGCGGATGAGGTCCATCGCCCGTTGCAGCGCGGGGCTGGTCTTGAGGGGCCGGCGCAGCTCCACCCCTTGCGCCGCCGCCAGAAGCTCGATGGCGACGATGGCGGCGGCGTTCTCCGCCATGTCGGAAAGGCGGCGCGCGGCATGGGTCGCCATGCTGACATGGTCTTCCTGGTTTGCCGTGGTCGGAATCGTATCGACGCTCGCCGGGTGGGCCAGCGCCTTGTTCTCGGAGGCGAGCGCCGCGGCCGTGATCTGCGCAATCATGAAACCCGAATTGAGGCCAGGTTCGGGCACCAGGAACGCCGGCAGCCCGCTCATATGCGCATCGACCAGGAGGGCGATGCGCCGCTCCGACATGTTGCCGATCTCACAGAGCGCGATCGCGGCGGCGTCGGCGGCGAAGGCCACCGGCTCGGCGTGGAAATTGCCCCCGGAAAGGATTTCACCGGTGTCGGCGAACACCAGGGGATTGTCGGAGACGGCGTTCAACTCGCGCTCGACAATTCCGGCGGCGAAGCGAAGCGTATCCAGGACGGCCCCCATCACCTGCGGCATGCAGCGCAGGGAGTAGGGATCCTGCACCCGGTCGCAATCGACATGCGAGGCGCGGATCGGACTGTCGGCGGTAAGCGCCCGCAGCGCCTCGGCAACGGCTTCCTGGCCCGGCTGGCCGCGCACCGCCTGGATGCGCGGATCGAAGGGCATGTCGCTGCCGGCGGCGGCGTCGAGCGAGAGCGCGCCCGCGACAAGCGCGGCGCGAAACACCCGGTCGATGGCGGCAAGGCCGTCCAGCGCCAAGGCCGCCGAGACCTGCGTGCCGTTCAGCATGGAGAGGCCTTCCTTGGCCCCAAGCGTCACCGGCGGGATGTCGGCTTGCCGCAGCGCCGCCGCGGCCGGCATGACCAGGCCGGCGACCCGTACGTCCCCTTCGCCGATGAGCGCGCCGGTGAGATGGGCGAGCGGCGCCAGATCGCCCGACGCGCCCACCGAGCCCTTGGCCGGAATGCAAGGGATTATGCCGGCGTTGACGAGCGCGAGAAGCGTCTCGATGACGATCCGGCGCACGCCGGAATGCCCGCGCGCGAGGGTGTTCGCCTTGGCGATCATGACCAGGCGCACCACGCGATCCGGCAGCAGCTTTCCGACGCCGGCCATGTGCGATAGCACCAAGCGGCGCTGCAATTCATTCACCTGGTCGGCCGGGATGCGGGTCTTGGCGAGTGCGCCGAACCCGGTATTCACCCCATAGACGGCGCCGCCCTTTTCGATCACGGCCTCGACCGTGCGCCGGGCGGCCTCGACCTTGGACCATGCCGCCGGATCGAGCGCCACCTTGCGGCCGTCGGCGCCAAGGCCCGCCAGATCGGCCGCCCTAAGCCGGCCCGGTTTCAGGATGAAGGGCGTGGTCGGTGCCATGGCCGAAGTCTATCTCAATGTCGCCCCATGGCAAATCCATGTCGCGGATAGTCTTAGCCAGGCGGCGGATTTTCGGTTAGGTTCCCGCTGGCGCGCCACCGCAGCCAATGAGGACCAAGGGGCCATGGCCGAGGAAGCCGAACTCGATCTCAATTCATTGAACGACGACGAACTCGTGCAGCAGATGCACGACGATCTCTATGACGGTCTCAAGGATGAGATCGAGGAGAGCGTCAACATCCTGCTGAAGCGCGGCTGGACGCCCTACGACACGCTCACCAAGGCGCTGGTCGAAGGCATGCGCATCGTCGGCATCGACTTCCGCGACGGCATCCTGTTCGTGCCGGAGGTTCTGCTGGCGGCCAACGCCATGAAGGCCGGCATGTTCATCCTGCGCCCGCTCCTGGCCGAGACCGGCGCGCCGCCGATCGGCAAGATGATCATCGGCACGGTGAAGGGCGACATCCACGACATCGGCAAGAATTTGGTGGCGATGATGATGGAGGGCGCCGGCTTCGAGGTCATCAACCTCGGCATCAACAACCCGGTCGAGAATTACCTGAAGGCGATCGAGGAGCACAAGCCCGACATCGTCGGCATGTCGGCGCTGCTCACCACCACCATGCCCTACATGAAGGTCGTCATCGACGCCATGATCGAGAAGGGCATCCGCAACGACCACGTCGTGCTGGTGGGCGGCGCGCCGTTGAACGAGCAATTCGCGCAGAGCATAGGCGCCGACGCCTATTGCCGCGACGCCGCCGTGGCGGTGGAAACCGCCAAGGCCTTCATGGCCAAGCGCCAGGGCTCGGTCGCCGCGCGCCAGGCGGGCAGGTCGTAATAATTGGTGACAATAATTGGTGACGGTATATAATTAATTTTCGACCGAAACTATATACCGTCACTGATTTCCCCGTCACTGATTTCCCTGATTTCCGTGCGCATCATGATCATCGCCGTGGGCCGAGCGCGGCAGGGGCCCGAGGCGGCGCTGTTCGAGGAATACCGGCGTCGCCTTACCTGGCCGTTTCAGCTGAAAGAGGTCGAGGAGCGCCGCAAGCTGCCGGCCGCCGCCTTGCGCGCGCGAGAGGGCGAGCTGTTGCTGGCGGCCCTGCCCAAGGGCGCCACCGTCGTGGCGCTGGACGAGCGCGGCAAGGCGTTAACAAGCGAAGCCTTCGCCACCCGGATCGGCGCCTGGCGCGACGGCGGCGTCGAAACCCTTGTCTTCCTCATAGGTGGCGCCGGCGGGCTGGACGACAAGGTTCGGGCCAAGGCCGATCTGGTACTGTCTCTCGGGCCCATGACCTGGCCGCACCTCATGGCCCGCGCGATGATGGCCGAACAGCTCTACCGCGCCCAAACTATCCTAGGCGGCCACCCCTATCACCGGACCTGAATGGCGTAGCCCGGCGAGCATTCTTGGCATCCCGGCCGTTCGGCCTCATATTGCCGGCCATGGTGATTCGCCCATGGTGACGCGCAAAGGCCCGCGCCCGGTCGTGCTCTGCATCCTCGATGGCTGGGGCGAGGCTTCGCCCGCGGACGACAACGCCATCGCCCGGGCCAGGAAGCCGAATTGGGACCGGTTGATGGCCTCCTCCCCCCATGCCCTCATCGACGCCTCCGAGCTTCACGTCGGGCTGCCGCGGGGCCAGATGGGGAATTCGGAGGTCGGGCACATGAACATCGGCGCCGGCCGCGTGGTGATGCAGGACCTGCCGCGCATCGACCGGGCCATCGCCTCGGGCGAGTTCGCGCGCAACCCCCGCTTGCGCGCCTTCATCGAGGCGCTGAAAGCATCGCGCGGCGCCTGCCACCTGATCGGGCTGCTGTCGCCCGGCGGCGTCCACGCGCATCAGGACCACATGGCGGCACTCGCGCGCCTGGTGGCGCAAGCCGGGATTCCCCTGCGCATCCATGCGTTGCTCGACGGCCGCGACACACCACCGTCCAGCGCCAAGGGTTTCATGGCGGATTTCCTGGACCGGCTGGCCGGGCTCGCCGGCGTGCGCGTCGCCACCGTCGGCGGGCGCTATTTCGCCATGGATCGCGACGGCCGCTGGGAGCGCGTCGCCAAGGGTTACGAGGCCATGGTCGAGGCAAGAGGCGAACACGCCCCCGATCCGATCGCCGCCATCGACGCCGCCTATGCGCGCGGCGAGACCGACGAGTTCGTCGTGCCCACCGCGATCGCCGATTATGCCGGCATGGCCGACGGCGACGGCCTGCTCTGCGCGAACTTTCGCGCCGACCGGGTGCGCCAGGCCTTGAGCGCCTTTCTCGACCCGGGCTTCGATGCCTTTCCCCGGCGCCGCGCGCCCCGCTTCGCCGCGGCGCTCGGCATGGTCGACTATTCCGCGGCCCTCAACGAGCGCATGACGGCGCTGTTCCCGCCCCTGGCGCTTGGCCGCACGCTGGGCGAGGTCGTCGCCGAGGCCGGCATGACCCAGCTGCGCCTCGCCGAAACCGAGAAATACGCGCACGTCACGTTCTTCTTCAATGGCGGCGAGGAAGCGCAATTCAGGGGCGAGGAGCGCCTCCTCGTTCCCTCGCCCCGGGTCGCCACCTACGATTTGAAGCCCGAGATGTCGGCGGAAGAAGTCACCGACAGGCTGGTCGAGGCCATCGAGGCGCGCCGGTTCGATTTCGTCGTCGTCAACTACGCGAATGCCGACATGGTCGGGCACACCGGCGACATCGAGGCCGCGATCGAGGCCGTTGAAACCATCGACCGCTGCCTCGGGCGCGTACTCGAGGCCTTGGAGCGCGCCGGTGGGGCCATGCTGATCACGGCCGATCATGGCAATGCCGAGACCATGCGCGATCCCGCCACCGGCGAAGCGCGGACCGCGCACACCTTGAACCGCGTGCCGGTGATCCTGGTGAACGGACCCAGGGGCGCCACGCTCGCCGACGGAAGCCTGGCGGACATCGCGCCCACTATTCTTGCGCTGCTCGGGCTGCCGCGGCCGGCCGAGATGACGGGCCGCGCGCTGTTCGCCGCCGCCGAAGGCGACCGCCATGCGGCGCGGTAGCCTCTGGCGCGCGGCGGCGGTTCTTGGGCTGTCGAGCGCGGCTTTCTCCACCTCTGCCCAAGAATCGTCCGAGCGGCTCGGCGAGATCGAACAATCGCTGCAAGCAGACGCCGCCCAAATCGAATCGCTCGAAGGCAAGTCGACGTCGCTTACCGCGGAACTCGCCAAATTGCAGGTCGAGATGGTCGCCGTGGCCAAGGCGGTGCGGGCGTCGGAAGCGGAGATGTCGCAACTGGAGATTCAGCTTGTCGAACTCGAGGCCGGCGCCGCCACCAAGCTAGCCGATTTTGCCCAACGCCGCGATCAACTTGCCGTCACGCTGGCCGTGCTGCAGCGCTTGTCGCTGCAGCCGCCCGAGGCGCTCATCCTCGGCGATGCGCCGCCATTGGATACGGTGCACCGCGCCCTGCTGCTGCGCGTGGCGGTGCCCGCCATCGCGGCGCGCGCCGATACGCTGCGCCAGGAGATCGACCGTCTCGAGCGCTACCGGCGGGACATCGCCAGCCGGCGCCTGGCGCTGGCCGACACCGCCGGCAAGCTGCGCACTCAGAGCAAACGCATCGCCGCCATGATGGCGCGCAAGAAGGAGCTACAAGAAGCGACCAAGGCCGAGCGCACGGTGACCGCGGGCCGCGTCGCCGCCCTGGCGCGCGAGGCCAGAACCTTGCGCGAATTGCTGACGACCCTAACGGCGCCCCAACCGGGGCTTGGCCTCGAGCCGTTGGCGCCGCTGGGGCCGCCCCTGGGACCGTCCTTGGGCGAGGGCGCCGCCGGCGCGACGCCCGTCACGCTGCTGCTGGCGCGCCCGGATACCATCCGGGCGTTCCCGGCTTCGCCGGCCAGCTTGACCCCGCCCGCCATCGGCCGCGTCGCCGGAAAATTCGGCGAGGGCAGCGGCGCCTTCAGCGAAGGCATCGTCATCGAAACCCGGCCGGGCGCCCATATCGTCGCCCCCTTCGATGGCCAGATAAAGTTTCGCGGGCCGTTCCTCGGCTATGGCGAAATTCTTATTGTCGAACACGGGGGCGGCTATCACACGCTGCTGGCCGGGCTGGAACGCATCGACGGCTCGGTCGGGCAATGGCTGCTGGCCGGCGAACCGGTCGGAGCGATGCCCAGCGACGAGCCCAAACCGGCGCTTTATCTCGAGCTTCGACGCAAGGGCGAACCCATCGATCCCCTGCCCTGGCTTGGCCCCGATTGACAAGGAGAAAGTATCCTCGGCCGGGCGCTTTCTGTTAGGATCAACCCATCGATTGGGCTCGAAACCCGAACCGGAAACAACGCGAAAGATCGAGAGCATCATGCTGAGACAACGCCTGGCGACCGCGCTTGCCGCCCTTGCCTTGCTGTCGCCATTGGCGGCGTCGGCGCAGGGCACCAGTTCCGAGACTTACCGGCAGCTCAATCTGTTCGGCGACGTGTTCGAGCGCATCCGCGCCGACTACGTCGAGGAGGTCAGCGACGAGCAACTGATCGAAGCGGCGATCGACGGCATGCTGGTGTCGCTCGATCCGCATTCCAGTTACCTCAACCCCAAGAATTTCGAAGACATGGAGATTCAGACCAAGGGCGAATTCGGGGGTCTTGGAATCGAGGTGACGATGGAGAACGGCATCATCAAGGTGGTTTCTCCCATCGACGACACGCCGGCGTTTCGCGCCGGGCTCCAGCCGGGCGATTTCGTCACCCATATCGACACCAAGCCGGTGCTCGGCATGTCCTTGAACGAGGCGGTGGAGTCGATGCGCGGGCCGGTGCGCTCGGAGGTGACGCTGACCGTGCGCCGGGGCGAAAAGGAGCCGTTCGACGTGACGCTGATGCGCGACGTAATCAAGATTCAATCCGTGCGCTCGCGCCTCGAAGGCGATGTCGGCTATGTCCGCGTGACCAGCTTCAACGAGCAGACGGATATCGGCCTGGAGAGCGCCGTCGAGAAGCTCCGCGCCGATGCGAAGGGCAAGATCGTCGGTTACGTTCTCGACCTGCGCAACAATCCGGGCGGGCTGCTCAATCAGGCGATCGCGGTCTCTGATGCCTTCCTGGAGCGCGGCGAGATCGTGTCCACGCGCGGGCGCAAACCCGAGGAAGGGCAGCGCTACAACGCCAAGCCGGGCGATCTCGCCGACGGCCTTCCGGTCGTGGTGCTGATCAATGGCGGCTCGGCTTCGGCATCGGAGATCGTCGCCGGCGCTCTTCAAGATCACCGGCGCGCGGTGCTGCTCGGGACCAAGACCTTCGGCAAGGGATCGGTGCAGACGATCATTCCCATTCCGGGCCAGGGCGCGATCCGGTTGACGACGGCGCGTTACTACACGCCATCCGGCCGGTCGATCCAGGCGACCGGGATCGTTCCGGATATCGAAGTCGCTCCGGCGCGCATCGAAGCGATCGACGCCGGCGACCGCACCAAGGAGGCGGATCTGCCCGGCGCGCTCTCGAACGAAGGCGCCGTGCCGCAGGAACCCAAGGCCCCGGAAGCCGGCTCGGCGCCCGCGGAGCCGGACGAGGACGCCGCCGCGGCAGCCCAGCAGGACTATCAGCTCGCCCGCGCCCTCGACCTGCTGCGCGGCCTGGCCTTGTTCCGGGCGCAGGCGGTGAATTAGATTCGGCCAGCCGGGGCCTGCCGCCCCGCGTTCTTCGAGCGGTGACCTAGCCGTGATGCGATCGACATCGCCTCGTCCGCGGGTAGCGGATCATTGGCTGCACTCCCGGCTGCCGCTGGTCTTGGCGGGCGCCGCGGTCGTGCTGCTGGCGATCGTGGGCGGCTTGGCGGTCTGGGGAACCTTCATCGCGCCCGACGCGCCGATTCCGCAAATCGAACTCGCGCTCGACCAGGCAGCCGGCACGGTTGGTCCCGACCTATCGCCGGAAGAGCAAGCGCTCGAGACCGAATTGGCGGCGGCAACGGAGCAGCCGCCCGCCGAAGCGGCCGAGCCAACCGTGCCGGCGCCCGAATCGGAATCGCCGCCGGCGGAAGAGACCGCCGACGAGCCGGCGGCCGAAGCCGCCGAAGACCCGGCGCTGCCCGCCTGGCGGCGTTTCGCCGCCCCCTTCGCGAGCGATGACAAGCGCCCGCGCATCGCCATCGTGGTGACGGGCCTCGGCCTCGGCGAGACCGTGACGCGCAGCGCCATCGAAGACCTGGCTGGCGCGGTCACGTTGTCCTTCAGCCCCTATGGCGGGCGGGTCGGCGAATGGATCGAGGCGGCCCGCCTCAAGGGCCACGAGGCATTACTCGACCTGCCCATGGAGCCCATCAGCTATCCGCGCGACGATCCCGGACCGCAAGGTTTGCTGACCTCGCTGGGCGAAGCCGAGAACGCGGAACGGCTCGGTTGGATCCTCGGCCGCGGCGAAGGTTATGTCGGCGTCATCAACGCCATGGGCTCGCGCTTTCTCACCGCCGAGGAGCATCTGCGTCCGATTCTGGCCGAACTCGGCAAGCGCGGCCTTCTCTTCGTCGATGGACGCGAATCGGCCGACAGCCTGGGCGCCAAGCTTGCGAGCGCGCTGGGCGTGCCGCGCGCCATCAACGACAGGTTCATCGACGTCGAGCCGACGCGCGTCTCGATCGACGGCCGCCTGGAACAGCTCGAACGATTGGCGCTGACCGGCGGCACCGCCGTCGCCGTCGCCCGGCCGCTGCCGGTGACGATCGAACGGCTGAAGCAATGGGCCGCCAAACTCGAGGCCAAGGGAATCGTGCTCGCGCCGATAACCGCGATCGTCGACCGACAGCCGGATCGATGAGTAACGAGCCCGCACCGCCGGAGCGCCCCTATCGGCGCGGCGTCGGTATCATGTTGCTCGATCGCCAGGGCATGGTCCTCGTCGCCCGGCGCATCGACATGCCCTCCGATGCCTGGCAGATGCCGCAGGGCGGCATCGACAAAGGCGAGACGCCGCAGGCCGCCGCCTGGCGCGAGATGGAGGAAGAAATAGGTACGGCCAAGGCCGAACTCCTCGCCGAAAGCCGGCAGTGGCTGCGCTACGACCTGCCCGACGATTTGGCCCCCGGCCTATGGGGCGGACGCTATCGCGGGCAGGAGCAGAAATGGTTTGCGTTCCGCTTCACCGGCACGGATTCCGATATCCGCATCGACACCGAGAAACCCGAATTCAGCCATTGGCGCTGGGCGGCGATGGCGACGCTGCCGGACATCATCGTTCCCTTCAAGCGGCGCCTCTATCTCGACCTCGTCGCCGAGTTCGGGCATCTGGCTTGAAGTAGCTCTCGTCAAGCCGACGCGCCGAGCAATCCTTCCGCCCGCGTCCAGACCAGCGGGAATTTTCGCCCGATGATGCGCTGGCCGTGTTCGAGGCCATGGTCGGGCACGAACGTCGCCCAGGGCAGCACGCCCTTGTCGTAAGTCGCGGACTCCGAAGCCCAGCGCAGCGACATGCGCCGAGCCCGGCGCGCCGAGCGGTTGCCGCTGTTGGCGTGAAGGGCGCGGGGATGGAACACGATGCAGTCGCCGGGCTCGACCGCCCATTGCAGCACGCGGTAGCGCCCCGGTTCGCCATCGATATCGGGGACCGGACGGAGAGGCGATTGCCCCTGCTTCACGTCGAAATCGCCGCCATCGCCGGCGAAACTTTTCGGCGTGAACAACGCGCCCCATTCGTGCGAGCCGGCAACGATGCGCAACGAGTCCTCGGCCGCGTGCGGGTCGAGCGGGATCCACTGGATGCACCACTCGCCCTTCACTTCGTAATAGGACTGGTCCTGGTGCCACGGCGTGGGCGTCGAGGCGCCGGCCTCCTTCTGGAAATACTGATCCTCGGTGAAGCAGACCTCCGCCGCTCCCATGAGTTCGCCCACGAGGGCGGCGGCCGGCGAACACCGGGCGAAGCGTTCGTATTCGGGTATCATTTCCCAGCAGAAATCGTCCTTGATGCAGCGCCCGCCGCCCGAGGCGCCGGTGAAGTCGGTGAACCAGGGACCGGGATTGGCGATGTTGCGCTCGACGCCGCGATCGAGGAGATCGATCCATTCCGGCGTCAAGACCCGCCTGAGGCAGACGGCGCCGTCCCGCCGATAGGCCTCGATAGACTCCGATGCGACCCGCGGCTTATCCAAGGCGGCTAGACGCCGGCGCGGACCAATCGCGCCTGGCGGGTCCGCACGAAGCGGCAGGCCAAGCGCGTCAGCCAGGCATTGAGGCGGCCGTTGGGCGTGAGGCCCGCCGCCTTCAACGCCATGGCGATGGCGCGCTCGACATGGTGGGGGCGATAGAAGCCGTAGACCCGACGGATGTAGGCATCGGCCGACCGGCGCCGTTCATACGCCTCGCCGGTGCCATTGGCCGCGTAATAGGCGAAGGCCAGTTCGTCGTCGCCTTCGGATTCCCATAGCCGGCCGATGGCCACCGCGACCCGGCGCGTGACGCCGACGCGCTCCTTCGCCACATAGCGCTTCAAGTGAGTGTAGAACAGCTTGAAATGGCGAAGTTCGTCGGCGGCGATGTTGCGGCAGATCTCCTTGAACACCGGCTCGTCGGCCGCCTCCATGAGCGCTGTGTAGTAGGAACTGGTGCCCGATTCGACGATACAGCGGGCGACCAGCTCGCCAGAGCGCGAGCCGCGGATCGAGGAAGCGGATTCGACCGGGATCTTGAACCCAGCCTTGAAACGGGCGAGAGCCGCATCGAAATCGAAATCGGGGTCGGCGAGCTTCGACCAGCGCGCCAGCGCCGCCCCGTGGCGCGCCTCTTCCTGCCCCCAATCGACGGCGAGGCGCTGAAAATCCGCGTCGTCGCGAAAGACGTTGCAGAGATAGGCCGCGTAATCGTTGCCATTGGCCTCGACCAGGCTCGCGGCCTTGGCGACCTCGATCAATTCCGGATCGACCTTGGAGCGATCGAACGCGGCCCAAGGGATATCGTCGAGCGTCCAGTGCTTGTTCATTCGTGCCGCACTCCCACCGGCCCAGCGACCGGTCCATATCTTGAGTAACACCGCGCCCTTGTTCAAGAGGCAAGGTCGAGGCTTGCATGGGCCTTGTCAGTAGGGCGTCCCATCGAGGGCCGCTGCTTTCGCTTCGGCGATGGCCAGCCGGCGCTCGGCTAGCTGCCGTTCGGCGTCGGTCTTGGCGTCCCGGATGTCGTCGCGCGCGCGCGCGATCTCGGCCTCGATCCGGCCGCGGTCGAGGTCGACCAGCGCCACCGCCTCGTCGGCCAGGACCGTGCAGGCTGATTCGGTCACCTCGGCGAAACCGCCGGCGACGAAGATACGATCGACCACGGTGGCGCCTTCATAGACCGCGATAACACCGGGCCGCAGCGCCGAGAGGAACAGAGCGTGGCCGGGAAGCGCGCCGAAATCGCCTTCGGCGCCCGGCACGACCACCATGTCCACCTGGCGCGACAGCAGCAGGCGCTCCGGCGATACCAACTCGAATTGTAATTGGTCGGCCATGATTCTGTCCTAACCGATCGACCTCATCCTTCGAGACGGCCGCTTCGCGGCCTCCTCAGGATGAGGTCGCTGTATTGAAAAAGAAATCCTCCCCCTGAGGAGCGAGCGACGCGAGCGTCTCGAAGGGCGGCTTGAGTGAGGTGCATTTGCGATAGCGAAGATCAGGCCGCCTCGGCGGCCATCTGTTTCGCCTTTTCCACCGCCTCGTCGATGGTGCCGACCATGTAGAACGCCGATTCCGGCAGGTCGTCATAATCGCCGGCGACGATGCCCTTGAAGCCCTTGATGGTGTCTTCGAGGCTGACGAGCTTGCCCGGCGTGCCGGTGAAGATCTCGGCCACGAAGAAGGGCTGCGACAGGAAGCGCTGGATCTTGCGGGCGCGCGAGACGATCAGCTTGTCTTCCTCCGACAGCTCGTCCATGCCCAGGATGGCGATGATGTCCTGGAGCGACTTATAGGTCTGCAACACCCGTTGCACGTCGCGCGCCACCTTATAATGCTCCTCGCCGACAACGCGGGGATCGAGGATGCGGCTGGTCGAATCGAGCGGGTCCACCGCCGGATAGATGCCAAGCTCGGCGATCTGGCGGGAAAGCACCGTGGTGGCGTCGAGATGGCTGAAGGACGTCGCCGGCGCCGGGTCGGTCAGATCGTCGGCCGGCACATAGATCGCCTGCACCGAGGTGATCGAGCCCTTCTTGGTGCTGGTGATGCGCTCCTGCAACGTGCCCATGTCGGTGGCGAGCGTCGGCTGGTAACCCACGGCGCTCGGAATGCGTCCAAGCAGCGCCGACACTTCCGAGCCGGCCTGGGTGAAGCGGAAGATGTTGTCGACGAAGAACAGCACGTCCTGGCCTTCCTCGTCGCGGAAGTACTCGGCGAGCGTCAGGCCCGAGAGGCCGACGCGCGCGCGGGCGCCCGGCGGTTCGTTCATCTGCCCATAGACCAGCGCCGCCTTCGATTCGCCGCCGTCGAGGCGGATGACCTTCGATTCGATCATCTCGTGATAGAGATCGTTGCCTTCGCGGGTGCGCTCGCCCACGCCGGCGAACACCGAGAAGCCGCCATGCGCCTTGGCGATGTTGTTGATGAGCTCCATGATGATCACGGTCTTGCCCACGCCGGCGCCGCCGAAAAGGCCGATCTTGCCGCCCTTGACGTAAGGAGCGAGCAGGTCGACGACCTTGATGCCCGTGGTCAGCATCTGCGCCTCGGTCGATTGCTCGACGAATTCGGGCGCCGCGCGGTGAATCGGAAGCCGGCGCTTGGCGTTGACCGGGCCGCGTTCGTCGATCGGCTCGCCGATCACGTTGATGATGCGGCCCAGCGTCTCGGGTCCCACCGGCACGGTGATCGGGCCGCCGGTATCGACCGCCTCCTCGCCGCGCACCAGGCCATCCGTCGAATCCATCGCCACGGTGCGTACGGTGCTCTCGCCCAGATGCTGCGCCACTTCGAGCACAAGCAGGCGGCCCTGATTTTGCGCGTGCAGCGCATTCAGGATGTTCGGCAGTTCGCCCTCGAAATGCACGTCGACGACGGCGCCCAGGACTTGCGTGATCTTGCCGACGATGTTCTTGGCCATGTCCGATTCCTCTTGAAACTAAACCGCCTCGGCCCCGGAGATGATCTCGATCAGCTCCTTGGTGATGGCGGCTTGGCGGGTGCGGTTGTAGGTGATGGTGAGACGGTTGATCATGTCGCCCGCGTTGCGGGTGGCGTTGTCCATCGCGGTCATGCGCGCGCCCTGCTCGCTCGCCACGTTTTCCAGAAGCGCGCGAAAGACCTGGACCGCGAGATTGCGGGGCAGAAGCAGGGCCAGCAGATCGGCCTCGTCGGGCTCGCATTCATGAGGCGATTGCGGCGCCCCCGCCGTGGGGATCGGAAAGGGGATCAACTGCTGAACGGTCACGATTTGGCTGATGACCGATTTGAACTTGTTGTAGACGATGGTGCAGACATCGAACTCGCCGGCTTCGAACATGCCGGCGAGGCGTTGGGCCACGGCCGCGCCCGAATCGTAACGCAAGCTGGGCTTGCCCACGTCCTCCATGTCGCCGACGATGAGCGAACCGTATTCGCGCTTCAACTGGTCGCGGCCCTTGCGCCCGACGCAGAAGAGCTTCACGTCCTTGCCCTCGCGCAGGAGATCGCGCAACAAGCGCTTGGCGCCGCGCACGATCGACGAATTGAAGGCGCCGCAGAGGCCGCGGTCGGAGGTCATGACCACGACGAGATGCACCCGCGACCGCCCGTTGCCGGCGAGAAGCGCCGGCGCGCCGTCTTGGCCCGCCATGCTGGAAGCAAGCCCACCCAGCACGCGCTCCATGCGCTCGGCATAGGGGCGCGCCGCCAAGGCGTGTTCCTGCGCGCGCCGAAGCTTCGCCGCCGCCACCATCTTCATGGCGGAGGTGATCTTCTGCGTCGACTTGACGCTATTGATCCGGATGCGAAGGTCTTTGAGGCTTGCCATGGGGCGTGTCGGTTAGGGTCGTGACGGGGACACTTCGAACACACGGATGTCATGGCCGGGCCCGACCCGGCCATCCATCGCGCAACGGCGACGTGGATGCCCGGCTCGGGGGCCGGGCATGACAAATGGGGCGGAAGCCGCCGGCGCCCGAATCGTCTGATTGAACCAAGACACTAAGCGAACGCCTTGGTGAACCGGTCGAGGATCTCCTTGAGCTTGGCTTCGGTGGCGGCACTCAGCTCCTTCTCGGCGGCGATGGTCTCGAGTATGGCGCCATGCTTCGACCGGATCTCGGCCAAGAATGAAGTCTCGAACCTGGTCACGTCATCGACCTTGACGCCGTCGAGATAGCCGCGCACGCCGGCGAAGATGGCGACAACCTGTTCCTCGACCGGCATCGGCCGGAACTGGCCCTGTTTCAAAAGCTCGGTGAGGCGCGCGCCGCGCGCCAGCAGGCGCTGGGTCGAGGCATCGAGATCGGAGGCGAACTGCGCGAAGGCCGCCATCTCGCGGTACTGGGCAAGCTCGAGCTTGATGCGCCCGGCCACCTGCTTCATGGCCTTGATCTGCGCCGCCGAACCGACGCGGCTGACCGAGAGACCGACATTGATGGCCGGCCGGATGCCCTTATAGAAGAGCCCGGTTTCGAGGAAAATCTGGCCGTCGGTGATGGAAATGACGTTGGTCGGAATATAGGCCGAGACGTCGCCGGCCTGGGTCTCGATCACCGGCAGCGCCGTCAACGAGCCGCCGCCGTTCTTGTCGCTCATCTTGGCCGCGCGCTCCAGGAGCCGCGAGTGCAGATAGAACACGTCGCCCGGATAGGCCTCGCGCCCCGGCGGGCGGCGCAGCAGCAGGGACATCTGCCGGTAGGCCACCGCGTGCTTCGAAAGATCGTCGTAGATGATGACCGCGTGGCGACCGCTGTCGCGGAAGAACTCGCCCATGGTGCAGCCGGTGTAGGGCGCCAAATACTGCAGCGGCGCCGGCTCGGACGCCGTGGCCGCGACGACGATGGTATAGTCGAGCGCGCCCGCATCCTCGAGCTGCTTCACGATCTGGGCGACGGTCGAGCGCTTCTGGCCGATGGCGACGTAGATGCAATAGAGCTTCTTCTTCTCGTCGCCGCCGGCGTTGATGGTTTTCTGGTTGATGATGGTGTCGATGGCGAGCGCGGTCTTGCCGGTCTGGCGGTCGCCGATGATGAGTTCGCGCTGGCCCCGCCCGATCGGCACCAAGCTGTCGATGGCCTTGAGGCCGGTCTGCATCGGCTCGTGGACCGAGTGGCGCGGGATGATGCCGGGCGCCTTGATCTCGATCCGGCGGCGCTCGGTCGATTGGATCGGCCCCTTGCCGTCGATCGGATTGCCGAGCCCATCCACCACGCGCCCCAAGAGGCCGAGGCCCACCGGCACATCGACGATGGCGCCGGTGCGTTTCACCGTATCGCCTTCCTTGATGTAGCGGTCGTCGCCGAAGATGACCACGCCGACATTGTCGGATTCGAGGTTGAGCGCCATGCCGCGCAAGCCGCCGGGGAACTCGACCATCTCGCCGGCCTGCACCTTGTCGAGGCCATGGACGCGGGCGACGCCGTCGCCCACCGACAGCACCTGGCCGATCTCGGCCATGTCGGCATCGGCGCCGAAGCTTTCGATCTGCTGCTTGAGGATCGCGGAAATCTCCGCCGCGCGTAAATCCATCACCCGGTCCCCTTCATCGCAAGTTGCAAGCGTTCGAGCTTCGATTTGAGCGAGCCGTCGAACAGCCGGCTGCCGATTTTCACCGTCAGGCCGCCGATGAGGCCGCGATCGACCCTCCGATCGACCTTCACGCCGCCGCCGACCGTGTGCCGCAAGGCCTCGTCCAGCGCCGCGCTTTCCGCCGGCGTCAGGCTCTGCGCCGACACCACCTCGGCCACCACTTCGCCGCGCCGGCGCGCGAGCTCGGCCTCGAAGGCGCGGATCATGCCCGTCAAGGCGAAGAGCCGCCGGTTGCGCGCCACCAGGCCGATGAATTTTTGCACCAGATCGCCCGCCCCGGCCTTGTCCAACAGAGCCGCCATCGCCTTGGCCGCGTCCCGCCGGCTGAAGATCGGGCTCGCCACCAGCCGGCGTAAGTCCGGGCTCTCGGCCAAGAGCGCCTTCAAGGTCGCGAGATCGGCCGCGACCCGGTCGAGATCCTTGCGCTCATCGGCGAGTTCCAGCAGAGCCGTTGCGTAACGTTCCGCCAGACCGCCAGAGTGGGTGCCCTGGGCCGCCACGTTTTTCCACTCTCTCCGCCGTTGTCGTTGATTTTCGCCCCGATGCGAGGCGCGCCACGCCCTAGGGAAGGGGCCTGAAACACCCTGCCCCACGCGCGGCTAAGCGCGCTCTACTAACATAGCCGCCGGGGCATGGCAACGGCGCCAACCATGCGCGCTGGCAGGCGATTTTCCGGCGCCCCTGGGCAGGAACGGACGGCAACAAGAATGAGAGTCTAGACCGCGCTCGGGAGCAACCCCGAGCTATCGACGCACCTAAGTCAATGGCTTATATTGAACACCACTATCAAGCAGGGAAAAGCGAAAAGGCGGCGCATAGCGATGCCTGTCAACAAATACTCGGCTGACCAAGCGCGCGCCTTCCGGATAAGCCCACACACGCTGCGCAACTGGGAACAGGGCCGGCGCGTGCCCGAAGGTCCCGCCCGCGCGCTGCTGTTCGCCATCGACCGCAATCCGAAGGCGCTGATGCGGGCGTTGGGGGCGTGACGGGAAACCGTCCACAACGCTTTTTGCGACCGCAGTCTCAAGCCATGATCTTGGAAACCCATATCCGCTACTACGCCGAGACCGACACCATGGCAATCGAGATACGCCCGTGGCCGGAGCCCACCGGAGGCGACGGCCGGCGAATCGGCGGCGAGGATGCCGGCGAAGACCTCGTCATCCACTACGCGGCGGACGGCGAGCCATGGCTGTGAGAGATCGAGCACGCCTCCGATCATCCCGAGTACATCGCCGCCGCGCTCGCGGCCGAGTAATCCCAAGGCGCCGATGCGAGCCTTGGAGGAGAATTAAGGCCTCTCTGACCCAAGTTCCTTCATTGCCCGCCGAGGCCAATGCCTGCGCTTAGTGGCAGACCCAATAGCTTGCCGGCCTTGATGAGCGCCTTGTCGAGGCTGTAGATCGCCTCGGCGCGACGATTCCCGGCGATAGCGAGATGGAGGGCGTCGCCGGCCCTAAGCCCGATCGCGTGATGTCCGAGATACTCCTTGGCGAGGGTGAAGTCGTCCGTGTCCGGCCGAAGGACGACGAACGATTCCGCCACGACAGCCTCGAATTGGGCGTCGGCGGCCCGAGCGGCACTGCTATCGAGGCCACCCATCCGCACCTCGCGGCCCAGCAGCGAGGAGAACTCGACGCGCGTCCAATGGCTGATGGCGATGTCCCCCGGCGGCAGCCCGGCCACGAATCGCTCGAGCTTGGCGCTGGTCGACTCCGGCAGGATGAGCGGGGCGATGAAGCTGGTATCGAAATAGAGCATCAAAGCCCCTGGTCGCGAAGCTCGCGCAGCAGCGCCGCACTCGGGCGCCGCCACTTAGGCATCTTGGCCCGGAATTCCGCAAGCGACCGAATCCGCCGCTTCGGGCCGGCCGCGGAAGACAAGCGAGCGACCGGGCGTCCATGGCGGGTGATGAGGACTTCGTCGCCGGCCTCCACCCTGTCCAGCAGTTTGCTCAAGTGCGCCTTTGCCTTGGCCAGATTGACCGTCACCATGGCGTCCTCATCGATGACCAGAAAAATGGTCATATTATAGCGGAAGTCTGGGCGGCGCCACCACTTCGTGCGCGCTGGCGTTCAAGGGGCGCTCTCGCTCACAAGAACCCATACGGATCGATGTCCACCTGAACGCGCAAAGCCCCCGGAACCTTCACGCCCGCGAGCCAGGCGCGGACGAGCGGTTGCGGGCGCACGTCGTGCCGGCACTTCAGCAGGAACCGTCGCCGATGCCGGCCGCGCAGGATGGCGAGCGGCGCCGGCGCGGGCCCCAGCACGGTGAAGCCTTCGCCCCTGGGCGCCGCCCGCGACAGCACCCGGCAGAACCGGTCGAGCGCGCCGGCATCGCCGCCCGATACGATCAGCGCCGCCAGCCTGCCGAAGGGCGGCAGTCCCGCCTCGCGCCGTCCGGCGGCTTCCTGTTCGAGGAACCGGTCGCGGTCGCCGGAGACCAGCGCCATCATCGCCGGGTGATCGGCGCTGTAGGTCTGCAACAGCACGCGGCCCGGCCGATCGGCCCGGCCGGCGCGCCCGCCGACCTGGTGGAGCAGTTGATAGGTACGCTCCGCCGCGCGCAGATCGCCGCCGATGAGTCCGAGATCGGCATCGACCACGCCGACCAGCGTGAGGCCGGGGAAGTTGTGGCCCTTGGCGATAATCTGGGTGCCGATCAGAAGATCGATTTCCTTGGCGCGCACGCGCCCGATGAGCGCTTCGGCCGCGCGCGGGCCGGCGACCGTATCGCTGGTCATCGTGGCGATGCGGGCGTTGGGAAAGAGCGCCGCCGCCTCCTCGGCCAGCCGCTCGACGCCGGGGCCGCAAGCCGCGAGCTCGCCCGCCGTCGCGCAAGCCGGGCAGACATCGGGCCGCGCCATCTCGAATCCGCAATGGTGGCAACGCAGGCGCGCGCCGAAACGATGCTCCACCAGCCACGACGTGCAGGTCGGGCACTGGAACCGATGGCCGCAATGCCGGCACAGCGTCAGCGGCGCATAGCCCCGGCGATTGAGGAAGAGCATGGCCTGATCGCCGGCGGCCAGCGTCTCGGTCAGGGCCTGGCGCAGCGAGGGCGACAACCAGGACCGGGCCGGCGGCCGGTCGCGGCGCATGTCCACCGCCGCCACGAGCGGCAGGCTGGCGCCGGCATGGCGGTGGGCAAGATGCACCGCGCGATAACGGCCCGTGGCGACGTTCCGCACGGTCTCGAGCGAGGGCGTGGCGGAGACGAGCACGATAGGGATGTCGCCGAGGCGCGCCCGCACCACCGCCATGTCGCGCGCCTGATAGATGACGCCCTCTTCCTGCTTGTAGGCGCCGTCATGTTCCTCGTCGACGACGATGAGGCCGAGATCGGGGAACGGCAGGAACAGGGCAGAGCGCGCGCCAACCACGACGCGCGCCTCGCCATCGCCGGCCGCGCGCCAGGCGCGCCGCCGCTCGGATGGCGAGATCTCGGAATGCCAGACCGCGGGCGCCACGCCGAAGCGGGCGGCGAAGCGCTCCAGCCACTCCGCGCTCAACGCGATCTCCGGCAGCAGCACCAGAACCTGCCGGCCGGAATCGAGCGCCGCGGCGATCGCCTCGAAATAGACCTCGGTCTTGCCGGCGCCGGTGACGCCGTCGAGAAGCGTCGTCTTGAAGCCGTGTCCGATATCGCCCGAGAGCGACCGGGCGGCCTCGCCTTGCGCCGGCGAGAGCGTCGGGCCCTTGCGCTTAAGGTCGGGCGCGGCGAAGGCGGGCGCCGGCGGCAACCTCGCCGCTTCGAGCCATCCGGCCGCCGCCATTGCCTTGATCACGCCGGGGCCGACGCCGGCCTCGAGCACGAGTTCGGACAAGGGGCGCGGCGGGCCATCCCGAAGCACGGCACGCACCCGTTCGCGCGCCGGCGTCGATTTCCCCGTGCCTGCCGCGAGCCAGCGAAAGGCGGCAAGCGGACGCGGCGGCACCAGTGCGCCCGGCACGCTCATCGCCATGCGCAGGACCGCGCCGGGCGGCGAAAGCGTGTAGCCGGCGACCCAATCGACGAACCGCCGCGACACCGCCGGCAGCGGCGGCGCCGGCAGAAGCCGACTCACGTCGCGCAGCCTGGCAGCCGCGACCGGCGACCGGCCAAGGGCGGGATCCCACACCACGCCGACGACCTCGCGGGCGCCCAAGGGGATCGAGACGAAATCGCCCGGCGCCAGCGCCAGCCCCTCGGGCGCCCGGTAATCGTAGGCGCCCGGCAGCGGCAGGGGCAGGAGAACGGCGACGCGCGTTTGGCCGTTCAAATCCAGGGAACTGGTCGCGCCGGATCGCATCTTGTAGAAACTAGACGAGGCGGTCGAATCACGCCATGAAGGTTCGGGGGTTCGCGAGATCATGAAATTCTTCATCGACACCGCCGATGTGGGCGAGATTCGGGAGCTTGCCGCGACCGGGCTCGTGGACGGAGTCACCACCAACCCCTCGCTCGTCGCCAAGACCGGCCGCAAGTTCATCGACGTGCTGAAGGAGATCTGCGCCCTGGTGCCGGGACCGGTCAGCGCCGAGGTCGCCGCCACCGATTTCGAGACCATGCTCGAGGAAGGCCGCAAGCTCGCCGCCGTGGCGAAGAACATCGCGGTGAAGGTGCCCTTGACGCCGGCCGGGCTCAAGGCCTGCCGTGCGCTCGCCCAGGGCGGCACCAAGGTGAACGTGACGCTCTGCTTCTCCGCGGCGCAGGCCATTCTCGCGGCCAAGGCCGGCGCCGCCTTCGTCTCGCCCTTCGTCGGGCGCCTGGACGACGTCGGCAGCGACGGCATGAGCCTCATCGCCGACATCGTCCAGATCTACGATACCTATCCCGATTTCAAGACCGAGGTGCTGGTCGCCTCGATCCGCCATCCGATTCACGTGATCGAAGCGGCGAAGATGGGCGCCCATGTCGCGACCCTGCCGCCGGCGGTCTTGCGCCAGATGTTCAACCACCCGCTGACCGACAAGGGCCTCGCCCAGTTCCTCGCCGACTGGGCGAAGACCGGCCAGTCGATTCTTTAGCAGGCGGGGAATCCCATGTCGCGCCGATCGAGCGATGCGCCAACAGCCAAGACCGCGGCGCGCGCGGCACTGTCGCCGGCCCAAATCATCGACTATCTCGGCCGCCATCCGGACTTTCTGGCGCGCCACCCGGAACTGCTCGACGCCCAGATGGCGCCGGGCAAGAAGCGCGGCGCCGGCATCGCCGATCTGCAGCAATTCATGGTCGAGCGCCTGCGCCGAGACATCTCGCGGCTGCGCTCCGAGCAGGACGAATTGCTGGCCAACAGCCGCGACAATCTTTCGACCCAGGACCGCATGCACCGCGCGGCCCTCGCCCTCTTGGCGGCGCGGAGCTTCGAGCAGCTGGTCGAAATCGCCGCCACCGATCTGGCGGTACAGCTCGACGTGGACGTGGTCGGGTTCTGCGTCGAAAGCGACGGCCAACGTTCGCGCCGCTTCATGGTCGAAGGCATCCAACTCATCCCAGCCGGCACGGTCGACCGTCTGCTCGGGCCGGGCCGCGACGCGCTCTTACGCGACGAGACCGAAGGCGACGTCGAAATCTTCGGCAGCGGCGCCGGGCTGGTTCGATCGGACGCGCTGCTGCGCCTCGACCCGAGCCCGGCGATTCCAGTCGGCCTCATCGCCTTCGGCACGCGCCATCCCGGCTATTTCAACGCCGGCCAGGGCACCGATCTGTTGATCTTCCTGAAGCGCGTGCTGGAGCATTGCGTGCGCCAATGGCTCGATCCGCCGGCCTGATCGCCGCGCCCGACGTCGCGGCCGAGGCGAAGATCTGGCTCGGACGGATTTCCGATCGGCAGGGCTCGCGGCACACGCTTGCCGCCTACGAGCGCGACCTTGCCGGATTTCTTGCGTTTCTCGCCGGCCATCTGGGCGCGCCGGCAACGCTCGACGGCCTCGGGCGGCTGGAGCGGCGCGATTTCCGGGCCTGGCTCGCCGCGCGCGCCGAGCGGGGTTCGAGCGCCGCCTCGACCGCCCGGGCATTGAGCGCGATCCGCGGGTTCTTTCGCGACCTGGCGCGGCGGGGCCGTGCCGACAACGCCGCCATCGGCGCCCTGCGCTCGCCCCGGATTCCAAAGCCGATCCCGAAGGCCTTGAGCGCGCCGGAGGCGGAAGCGCTAATCGAGGAAGCGGGGGGCGACGGCGCGGGCTGGATCGGCAGCCGCGACAGGGCGATCGTGACGCTGCTCTACGGTTGTGGCCTGCGCATCGGCGAGGCGCTCGGCCTTACGAGGGCCCATGTCGCCGATTGGTCGGCCGCCGGCGGGGGCGCTTTACGCGTGCGCGGCAAAGGCAACAAGGAGCGCATCGTGCCGGTGCTGCCGGCGGTCGCCGAGGCCGTTCGGGACTATCTCGCCCTCTGCCCGTTTCATGGCGGCGGCGCGGCCCCGCTCTTCCTCGGCGCGCGCGGGGGCAAGCTCAATCCGCGATTGGTCCAGGGGATGGTGAGCCGATTGCGCCTCGCCCTCGACCTGCCGGCGAGCGCCACGCCCCATGCGCTGCGCCACAGCTTCGCCACGCATTTGCTGGCGGCCGGCGGCGATCTGCGGGCGATCCAGGAGCTGCTGGGCCATGCCTCGCTGTCGACCACCCAACGCTACACGGCGGTCGATGCGGCGACATTGAGATCCGTCTATAATGCCGCCCACCCGCGCGCCCGGCGCGCCGCCAACTAGGAGAAGACCGCCATGCGGCTCCCAGGAATTCTCGCCCTCGCCCTGCTCGTCTTGGCGGGCGCGCCCACCGCCGCGCAGGCGCAGGACACGGTCGGCATCGTGCTCGATACCATCGAGCGGCGGATCATCGGCGATTACTACGAGAGCCGCTACCAGCAGTGGTACGCCGAGGAAGGCGAGCAAAGCCAAGGGAAGGCCAAGGGCAAGAACAAGAAGAAGGGGCTGCCGCCGGGCCTCGCCAAGAAGGGCACCTTGCCGCCGGGGCTCTACAACCAGCTCGTCGCCAATGGCGAATTGCCGCCGGGCCTGCAACGCGATCCCCTGCCCGACGACTTGCTGAGCCAGCTTCCGCCGCGGCCCGCCGGCTACAATTATTACATCGCCGACGACAAGGTGCTGCTGGTCGAGGCGGCGACGAATCTCATTCTCGACGTGCTGAACGTCCCGGCGGCCGACTTCGATTGAAGGACGACGCAATTCCGCAGGGGCGTTCCAGCCGGGGGCTCAAGTCGATTCCGAGCGATGCACCCCATGTCCAGCGGGCAAGGGTGAAAAACGAGTGCTGGACCCCATGCCAAGCGGGGATTGCCGCTGGGCGGTGGTCAGCTACCAGGCATCGGTTATCATTCGTCAGGTATCGGTCGACGATTTTCGGCCCGGGCAGAGGATACCCCCAGGGCAAAAATCGGAGGGTCAATTCATGTCGCGCGCTGGATCGGAAAAGCGCCGGATTCATTCGACACCCTTCCCGGCGATACCGCGAAGGATCCTTTCAAGTGCCTATTCACGATGTCAAAGAACTAAGCCAAGTTATAGGAACAATACAGGAACTTTACTGGAATAGTCAAGAACCGCAAGCCGCTCGCTCGCTACAGCGCTGCTGAAGGCGCGCTCGCAAGCGGCTTCGCTACCGCCGAACTACACCACCTCCCGGGACGCGACCAATTTACACGCCTGAAGTCCGGGGGAAGGCTTCCCCCAGCATAACCACAGAATAACCCCAGCAAAATCAATGCCGTCAAGCGAGCGCGACAAGGACCCTTGACATTTTTGCCGTTATGCATCATATATGCTGCATAATTTATTTTATGTAGGCTCCTATGCGTGAATACAATCCATTACAGAAGGTTGGCACTGCGATTGCGCGCCTCCGGGCGGAGGCAAATCTCACGCAGGCCGTACTCGCGGAAAAATCAAGAATCGACCAAAGCCGGATCTCGCGGATCGAAAAAGGCGAGGTTGTCGCGTCTGCTGACGTCGATCGCGTCTTGGAGACGCTAGGCACGCTTGGCTCAATGAACGCATCGAGGTTCAAGGCGTTTGTCGACAGGGAATGGAAGCATATCGAGCCGCCATCTTTCTGGAACCCTCAGCGTGCTTGCTTGGAGATTGCGGAAGAGACTCTCGAAGAAGTTGCTCTCTTTCTTGAGGACCAGGAGCGACCCTGGCCTCTCCGTCGCCAAATCGAAAAGCATCGCAGCTCACTCCTTCGCGCCTCGACATTCCTCGACCGCCTGAATCACAACATCGCCTTCATCGGCGACCTGGGCGTCGGCAAGTCGACGGCAATCAGCTTCATCTTCGATTTGCTCGTCCCGCCATCCATGGCCGACAAGGCGATCAACCGGCCGGTGCTGGAAACCGGGGGCGGAGGCACGACGATCTGCGAGGTCCATATCCAGGGCGGGCCAGAGTTCGGTATCTCCCTCCTCCCGATGTCCGATGCCGAAATGCGCGAACTCGTCGCAGATTTCTGCGCTGCCAAATGGGTTCTCCATGGAAGCGAACAGCGTGAGCCCGGCGAAAGCATCGGTGTGAGCCAGGAGGCCGAGCGCGCCATACGGAATATGGCCAACCTGAGGCGCAAACGCGAAACCGTCGCCGGGAAAATCGTCTACCACGACCCTGTCGGTGACCTAGCCAAGGCGAGTAGCAGTGAAGAGGAGTTCCGGACGCGCGTGCTAGGCCTGATGCGTCTGGAAGATCGGACGCGGCGCGAGCTCTGGTACGACAGTTCGACGCGCAAGCATCCGATGGAATGGGTGACGGAGACCTTCAAAGCCGTGAACAACGGCCGAATGAAGGATGTGCCGTTTCCGAGGAGCATTGATCTCTTGATCCCGAACTTCGGTCGCAGCTTCGGCGAGCTCGAAATCACGGTTGTCGATACGAAGGGTGTCGATGACGTCGCGGTACGAGAGGATCTCGATCATCGCCTGAAGGATGCCCGCACGGTCGTCGTGTTCTGCTCGCGCTTCAACGACGCTCCGGGAACGAGCGCCCGGGCACTTCTCCAGCACATGCAGCAGACGTTCTCGGAGCGCTTCGACACGGGAAAGGTGTCGATTCTCGCGCTTCCCCGCGCCGAAGAAGCTCGGGCGATGAAAGACGACATGGGTGAGCAAGCCCTGACCGATGCAGAGGGTTACGAGCTGAAGCGCATGCAGGTTACATCCGAACTGGTGGCGGAGGACCTCGCTGGCGTTCCGATGATCTTCTACAATGTCGAATCCGATGACGTTGCGACGATTCGGACCGAGCTGTTCACGCAGCTGAGCCGGATCAGGCAGTCTGTTGAAACCAGGCTTTTCGACCTATGTGCAGCGGCCCAAGATATCATCAAGAACCACGAGGCACAAGCCCTCAACGCCGCAATGGAGGAGGTCGCCAATAGGCTCAACACCTTTCTTAAAGGCAATAGGCAGGTAGGCACACGCGAACGGCTCGCCCATGTTGAAGTCATCAACACCGTGAAGGGTGTCCGCTATGCATCGACTCTTTGGGCGGCGACCCGACGAAAGGGCGACTACACTGGTTTGAATGTGCTGCATCTCGTTGGCGTCGGTGCCGCCCGGGATGCCCACTTGCGGAGCGAGAGCTGGTTCAGTGCGCTCGATGCGTTCCTGAAGTCGCTGAAGGCCGATGACGATCTTGCGCTCGCGGTCCGATCCATTGACCAGATCGCCGCGAGTGCCACCAACTCGAAACGCGCTTTCCTCGAAGCGGTTCAGCGCGGTGGTGTGGAGGTGTACCGTAAGCCGCTGTCGCAATCGGCCGTATGGTCGGCGTGCGCCTCCGAGTGGGGCCGAGGCCCGGGTTTCAAGCTCCGGGTTGCGAGCCATCTCGAAACTTGGTTCGCGAAGGATACGGCGCCAAAAGAGACTCTCGAAGCAATGATCAAGGGGCTTTGGGAGCAGACGGTGGTCGCTCCGCTCCTGCGCCTCACCGAGGAGAACGCGCCGGAGACCGAGCCCGTGGCCGAAAATGTGGTGCGGTTCCCGGATCGCGCGTCCGCCTGAGAGTCCGGGCTTGACGAAACGAGGGGGCGGCCGATCGGCCACCCCCTCGCGCGTGTTGGTGTCAAACCCGCTTTCTAGTCTCTCGGGCGATAAGCCCCGTCCAGACAGCACCAGGTGCGGTGATGATCAACGACGACATGGCGCCAGCCCGCCGTGACGTCACGACGTGGAGCCACCTGATGTACGACGAAAGCCGCGATAACAGCGACACGCTCGCCGTTGAGTCGAAGCAAGCCAAAGTCGCGTAGGCGCAGACGGACCAAAGGAAGCTAGGATCAAATCAAAGTCGATAAGGATTCGGCGCGATCGCCGCTTCACGCGTGAATCGCCCTTCCCGCCACGGCAAGCGCTGCTTCCTTCACCGCCTCATTGAGGGTCGGGTGGGCGTGGAAGGCGCGGGCCATGTCTTCGGCGGAAGCGGCGAATTCCATCGCCATGACGCATTCGTGGATGAGCGTGCCGGCGTCGGGGGCGACGATGTGGGCGCCCAGAACGCGGTCGGTGCGGGCGTCGGCCAGGATCTTCACGAAACCGTCGCTGTCGGCGTTGCAGCGCGCGCGGGCGTTGGCGCTCATCGGAAACTTGCCGGTGGCGTAGTCGATGCCGGCGGCCTTCAGCTCCTCCTCGGTCTTGCCGACGCTCGCCGCCTCCGGCCACGTATAGACGATGCCCGGTACGGTCGCGTAGTTGACGTGGCCCGCCTGGCCGGCCAGGCGCTCGGCAAGTGCGACACCTTCCTCCTCCGCCTTGTGGGCGAGCATCGGCCCGGCGATGCAATCGCCGATGGCATGGAGGCCGGGCACGTTGGTGCGGAAATGCTCGTCCGTCTTCACGCGGCCCCGTTCGTCCAGGGCGACGCCCTGCCCTTCGAGACCCAGCCCTTCGAGATAAGGGCGCCGGCCGATGGCAAGAAGGACGATGTCGGCGTCGATTTTCTCGGCGGCCCCGCCCTTGGACGGCTCGATCGAAAGCGCGACGCCGCCAGAACCGGCGCTGGCGCCCGTGACCTTTTGTCCTAGACGGAAGGCGAGGCCCTGGCGTTCCAGGAGACGCTGCATCTGCTTCGCCACCTCGCCATCCATACCCGGCAGGATGCGATCCAGGACCTCGATCACGGTCACCTTGGCGCCGAGGCGGCGCCAGACCGACCCGAGTTCGAGCCCGATATAACCGGCGCCGATGACGACGAGATGGCCGGGCACGCTTGCGAGCGTGAGAGCGCCCGTCGAGCTGACGATCAGTTTCTCGTCGACGGCGAGCCCGGCGAGCGGCGTCGAGTCCGAACCGGTGGCGATGACGATGTGCTTGGCCTTCACCGTCTCGGCCCCGCCGCCGGCCATGGCCATTTCGACCCGGCCGGCAGTCCCAAGCCGGCCGGTTCCCTTGAGGTAGGCGACCTTGTTCTTCTTGAACAGGAACTCGATGCCCTTGGTGAGGTCGGCGACGACCTTGTCCTTGCGTTTCAGCATGGCCGGCAGGTCGAGGGCGGCGCCGCTCACCTTGATGCCGTGCTGGGCCAATCCGTGTTGGGCTTCCTCGAACTTGTGGGAGGAATGCAGCAGCGCCTTGGAAGGAATGCAGCCGACATTGAGGCAAGTGCCGCCGAGGCTGCCGCGCTTTTCTATGCAGGCGACGCTAAAGCCGAGTTGCGCGGCGCGGATCGCCGCCACGTAGCCGCCCGGCCCCCCGCCTATGATCGCCACGTCGACATCGTTCTCGGCCATTCGCGGTTTTCCTACTTCTTACGCGGCCGCACGCAAACGGCGGCCTTTTCCTTGGCCTTGCCGTAGCGGGCCATGCGGTCGAATTCCTCGCGCGGGATCGCCACGTTCGTCATGTCGGCGGCGGTCTTGCCCTTGTCCAGCGAAACCCAGGGATCGTTGATGTAGATCGAGGCGTCGTCGAACCCGGTGACCACGACCCAGTGCGGATCGCGGTCGCCATGGACGTAGGCCGTACTGACCAGCACGATCGGCAGGAAGCCCTGGCGGAGCTTCTCTTCGATGCCCCCGACATTGAGCGCCTTGAAGGTGACGGCGATGCCCGCCGCTTCGGCCGCCGCCAGGTCGGATTCCTGGAGGAGGCGCATGACCTCTCTTTTTTCGGCTTGGCGCGCGCGATCGACGAAGAAGGCGCCGCGATGGCTCACATGGACTTCCGCTTCGTAGCCGCGCCGATACGCCGCCAGCGCCAGCCCCAGCGCCCCGCAGCCGCCATGGGCGCTGCCCGAAAAGATGGAGGTCGCTTCCTTCCACAATGTCAGCTCGGCGACGCGGTCGAAGGACGATTCCGGATCGAACCCGCGCATGACCATGAGCAGCGACGCCGGCCCGCAGGTGAAACCGAGAGTCTGCCGGTAATGCGGCACGGTCGTTGTCTTGGGAAAGCCGTTGCGCGGCAAGGGGTGCCCTCACACCTCGAGCAGCAGGCGCTCGGGCGCTTCGATGCATTCCTTGACTCGAATCAGGAACGTGACCGCTTCGCGCCCGTCGATGATGCGGTGATCGTAGGAGAGCGCCAGGTACATCATCGGGCGGATCTCGACCCTGCCCTCGATGGCGACCGGGCGCTGCATGATGTTGTGCATGCCGAGGATGCCCGATTGCGGCGGGTTGAGGATCGGCATGGACATCATCGAGCCATAGACGCCGCCATTGGAAATGGTGAAGGTGCCGCCGGTCAAATCGTCGATCGTGAGCTTGCCGTCGCGCGCGCGCTGGCCCAGTTCCGCGATCTTTTTTTCAATGCCCGCGAAATCGAGCGCGTCGCAATCGCGCACCACCGGAACCACCAAGCCCTGCCCGGTTCCGACCGCGACGCCGATATCGTAGTAATTCTTGTAGATGATGTCGTCGCCGTCGATTTCGGCGTTGACCGCCGGAATCTCCTTCAGCGCCACGATGCAGGCCTTGACGAAGAACGACATCATGCCGAGCTTGACGCCGTGCTTGGCCTCGAAGGCTGCTTTCAGGCGCTGGCGCAGCCCCATCACCGCGCTCATGTCCGCCTCGTTATACGTCGTCAGGATGGCGGCGGTGTTCTGCGCCTGCTTCAGCCGCTCGGCGATCCGCTTCCTCAGCCTCGTCATGCGCACGCGCTCCTCGCGCGCGCGGGGCGCGCGGGGGGGCACCGGGGCCGCCGCAATCGGCATCGCCGGCGCCGGCGCGGCCACGCCGGTCCCGATATGGGTAATGACGTCGGCTTTGGTAAGCCGGCCATCCTTGCCGGAGGCCGGGATCGCGGCAATTTCGAGCTTGTTCTCCTCGACGAGCTTGCGCACGGCCGGCGCCAGGGCCGGCGCTTCCGCCACCTTTGGCGCTTGAGCGGGCTTCGCCGGCGCCGGCGCCGAGGCCGGCGATTTCGCCCCGGAGGCACCACCAGAGTCCCCAATGCTGCCGAGCACGGCGCCGACTTCCACCGTGGCGCCGGCGGGAACGCGAATCTCCCTGAGAACGCCGGCCTGGGCCGCGTACACCTCGAGCGTCACCTTGTCGGTTTCCAATTCCAGCAGCGCCTCGTCGCGTTGGACGGCGTCTCCGGCCGCCTTCATCCACTTCGCGACCGTGGCCTCGGTGACCGATTCACCCAATGCGGGAACGACGATATCGACGGCCATGGCTCTGCTTTCCGGTTAAGGGCTGGTCGGCCCAAGCGCCGCGTCAATCAACGCCGCCTGTTCCTTGGTGTGCCGGCGGAACGATCCGGTGGCCGGCGAGGCGGCGGCGCTTCGCCCGACATAGATGGGACGGGCATGGCGGCTGCCAACGGCGGCAAGAACCGATTCGATCTCGGGCGCGACAAAGGTCCAGGCGCCCATGTTCCTCGGCTCTTCCTGGCACCATACGATTTCCGCCTGGGGGACGCGCGACAGCTCTTTGCCGAGTACCTTCGCCGGGAACGGGTAGAGCTGTTCGAGGCGAATGAGCCGGACGTCCTCGACGCGGCGGTTGGCCCGCTCCTCGAAGAGATCGTAGTAGACCTTGCCGGCGCAGAGCACGACCCGGCGCACGGCCCCGTCTTCGAGCGCGGGCAGCTCGTCGCCGAGCACGCGGTGAAAGCTGGATCCCGTCGCCATGTCGGCCAAACTCGACACGCAGAGCTTGTGGCGGAGCAGCGACTTCGGCGTGAAGACGATGAGGGGTTTGCGGAAATTGCGGTGAATCTGCCGGCGCAAGACGTGGAAATAGTTGGCCGGCGTCGTGCAATTGACCACTTGCATATTGTCCTCGGCGCAAGCCTGGAGATAGCGCTCGATGCGCGCCGAGGAATGCTCCGGCCCCTGGCCCTCGAAGCCGTGCGGGAGCAGCATCGTCAAACCCGACATGCGCAGCCACTTGCTTTCGCCCGAGCCGATGAATTGATCGATGATGACCTGGGCGCCGTTGGCGAAGTCGCCGAATTGCGCCTCCCAGATCACCAGCGAGCGCGGCGCCGCCAGGCTGAAACCGTACTCGAAGCCGAGGACGCCGGCTTCGGAGAGCGGCGAGTCGATCACCTCGAGCTCGGCCTGCTTGCCGGGCCGGATGGCGTTCAGCGGCAGGAAACGATCCTCGGTGTTCTGGTCGGTCAGCACGGCGTGGCGCTGCGAAAACGTGCCGCGTCCGCAATCCTGCCCCGAGAGGCGCACCGACGCGCCCTCGATCAGCAGCGTGCCGATGGCCAGCGCCTCGGCGGTCGCCCAATCGATGCCTTCGCCGGTTTCGAACAGCTTCTTCTTCGCTCCCAGCAAGCGGACGATCTTGCGATGGCCTTCGAACCCTTGCGGGAGCGTGGTCAGCGCCTGTCCGACCTCGCGCAAGGCCAGGGGATCGACCGCCGTTTCGCCGCGCCGGTCGTCGCCGGTGGCGATCTGGAGACCCGCCCAGGCGCCTTCGAGCCAGTCGGCCTTGTTCGGCCGGTAGCTGGACGCCGCCTCGAACTCGGTTTCGAGGCGGGCCTGGAACTCCGCCGCGACGGCGTCGGTCTCGGCTTGGGTGAAGGTGCCTTCCCGCACCAGCTTCTCGGCGTACATGGCGCGCACCGACGGATGCTCGGCGATGCGCCGATACATCAGCGGCTGGGTAAAGGCCGGTTCGTCGCTTTCGTTGTGGCCGAAGCGCCGGTAGCAGAACATGTCGAGGACCACGTCTTTCTTGAACTGCTGGCGGAACTCGAACGCCACTCGGGCGATGTGCACGACCGCCTCGGGATCGTCGCCGTTCACATGGAAGATGGGCGCCTGGATGATCTTCGCCACTTCCGAGCAATAAGGTCCGGAGCGCGAATAGGTCGGGCTGGTGGTGAAGCCGATCTGGTTGTTGACGATGAGATGGATGGTGCCGCCGACCCGGTAGCCCCTGAGGTCCGAGAGATCGAGCGTCTCGGCCACCAGCCCCTGGCCGGCAAAGGCGGCGTCGCCATGCATTAGCACCGCCATGAAGCGCCCGCGCTCGGTGTCGCCGGCCAGCGCCTGCTTGGCGCGGACCTTGCCGAGGACGACGGTGTTGACGGCCTCCAGGTGCGAGGGATTGGCGGTCAGCGACAGATGCACGGTCGAGCCGTCGACCTGGCGGTCCGTCGACGTGCCGAGGTGATACTTGACGTCGCCGGACCCTTGAACGTCCTCCGGATTTGCGGGCGTGCCCTGGAACTCCGAGAAGATGGCCGAGAAGGGTTTCGCCATGAAGTTGGCGAGCACGTTCAATCGCCCGCGGTGCGGCATGCCGATGACGAGTTCCTTGATGCCGAACGCGGCGCCGCTGCGCAGGATCTGTTCGAGCGCCGGGATCGCCGATTCGCTGCCGTCGAGGCCGAAGCGCTTCGTGCCGGTGTACTTGCGGTCGAGAAAGCGCTCGAAGGTCTCGGCCGCGGTCAGCTGCTTCAAGATCGCGAGCTTGTCGTCGCGGGTGAATTCGGTGCGGTTATCGGCGCTCTCGATACGATCCTGGATCCAGGATTTCTGCGCCGGGTCCTGGATATGCATGAACTCGACCCCGACGCTGCCGCAATAGGTCGCGCGCACCCGCTCCATGATCTGGCGCATATTCGCGGTCTCGAGGCCGAGAACCTTGTCGAGATAGATCGGGCGGTCGAGATCGGCCGGGGTGAAGCCGTAGCTGGCGGTGTGCAATTCCGGATGCCGCTCGCTTGGCTTCAGGCGGAGCGGATCGAGATTGGCTTCGAGATGGCCGCGCACGCGGTAGGCGCGGATGAGCATGAGTGCCCGCACCGAATCGCGGGCCGCGGCCCTGATCGATTCCTCGCCCACCATCGGTGCAACAGGAGCAACCGAAGGAGCGGCGGCGCCATTCGACGCCTTGGCCTCGCGCGCCCAGCTCGGTCCGCGAAGCTCTTCGAGAACCGTCCGCCCCTCCTCATTGAGATCGGCGAAGAACTCCCGCCAACCCGGCTCCACCGACCCCGGATCCTTGGCGAAACGGGCATAAAGCGCCGCGATGAACGCGGCGTTGGGGCCGGAAAGAAAGCTGTGATCGTGCCGTTCCATTGTCGTCATCTACCCGTGGGAGCGTTGGCCGGAGCCGGAACCTAGACCGGGCGTCCTTGCAACACCTTTAACATGGTGCTGCCAAGGCTGGCAGGGGAGTCCGCGACCGTCACGCCGGCGCTTTTCAATGCCTCGATCTTGTCCCCGGCCCCGCCCTTGCCGCCGGATATGATGGCGCCGGCATGGCCCATGCGCCGGCCGGGGGGCGCGGTCAACCCGGCGATGAAGCCCACGACGGGCTTCCGGCACCCGGCCGATTTGAGGAAGGCCGCCGCCGCCTCCTCGGCCGTGCCGCCGATTTCGCCGATGAGGACGATGCCCTTGGTCTCGTCGTCGGCCAGGAACAGCTCCAGGCAATCGACGAAGTCGGTGCCGTTCACCGGGTCGCCGCCGATGCCGATGCAGGTCGATTGGCCGAGGCCGGCGGCGGTCGTCTGCGCCACCGCCTCGTAGGTGAGCGTGCCCGAGCGCGACACGATGCCGATCGAGCCGCGCGCGTGGATGTGGCCGGGCATGATGCCGATCTTGCAGGCCTCGGGCGTGATGATGCCCGGGCAATTGGGGCCGATGAGCCTTGTACGCGAGCCTTCGAGCGCGCGCTTCACGCGCACCATGTCGAGGACCGGGATGCCTTCGGTGATGCACACGACGAGCGCCACCCCGGCATCGACCGCCTCGAGGATGGCGTCGGCGGCGAAGGGCGGCGGCACGTAGATGGCGCTGGCGTCGGCTCCGGTCGCGGCCACCGCCGCCGCCACGGTGTCGAAGACCGGCAGGTCGAGATGCGTCGTGCCGCCCTTGCCCGGCGTCACACCGCCGACGACCTTGGTGCCGTAGGCGATGGCCGCTTGCGAATGAAACGTGCCTTGCGCCCCGGTGAAGCCCTGGCAAACGACCTTTGTGCCGGCATCGACCAGGACCGCCATCAGCGCGCCTCCTTGACCGCCTTGACGATCTTTTCGGCCGCGTCGGCGAGATTGTCGGCCGAGAGGATCGCGAGGCCGGACTCGCGCAAGAGCTTCTTGCCGAGTTCGACATTGGTGCCTTCGAGGCGCACGACCAGGGGAACCTTCAGCCCGAGCTCGCGCGCGGCGGCGATGACGCCTTGCGCGATCACGTCGCAGCGCATGATGCCGCCGAAGATGTTGACCAGGATGCCCCGGACGTTGCGGTCCGACAGGATCAGCTTGAAGGCCGTCGTCACGCGTTCCTTGGTGGCGCCGCCGCCGACGTCGAGAAAATTCGCCGGCGTGCCGCCATAAAGCTTGATGATGTCCATGGTCGCCATGGCCAGACCGGCGCCGTTGACCAGGCAGCCGATGTTGCCGTCGAGCTTGATGTAGTTGAGGTCGTGGCGGGCCGCTTCACGCTCGGCCGGATCTTCCTCTTTTTCGTCGCGCAGCGCCTCGGCGTCTTTCTGCCGGTAGAGCGCGTTGTCGTCGAAAGAGAACTTCGCATCGAGTGCCACCAGCTCGCCCTTGGCGGTGACGACCAGCGGGTTGATCTCGACGATGCCGGCGTCGAGCTCGGTGAAGGCGCGGTACAAGGCGCCCATGAACTTCACGGCGGTGCCAACCTGGTCGCCGGCGAGCCCGAGGCCGTAGGCGACGCGCCTGCCGTGATGGGGCATGAAGCCGCTGGCCGGATCGACGGCGACCTTGAGGATCTTTTCGGGTGTTTGCGCCGCCACCTGTTCGATCTCCATCCCGCCTTCGGTCGAAGCGATGATGGTGACCCGCGACGATCCGCGGTCGACGAGCATGCCGAGATAGAGTTCGCGGCGGATGTCGCAACCTTCCTCGACGTAGACGCAAGCGACCTCGCGGCCCGCGGGGCCCGTCTGATGGGTCACCAGCTTCTTGCCGATGAGCGCGGCGGCGACATCGCGTGCCTCGACCGCCGATTTCACCAGCTTGACGCCGCCGCCCTTGCCGCGTCCGCCGGCATGGATCTGCGCCTTGACGACGCAAGGGAATCCCAACCGGCCGGCGGCCTGTTCGGCCTCGGCGGGACTACGCGCGACGATGCCGCGGGGGATCGAGACGCCGAAACGGGCGACCAGGCTTTTCGCCTGATACTCGTGGACGTTCATATGGATTTAGTACCAGAAAAATGATCGGCGGCGGTCCCCGGTAGCGCCTGCCAAGGCAAGGCGCGCAATCTAACAGCTTCCGGAAACGGCGCAAGCGCCGCCCCCCTCATGCCGTCGTACCGGGGACCGCCGCCGCACTTCAGAACTAGGCGTCGTTATGCCTACTTCTTCTTCTTCCGCTTCACCGTCTTCTTTTTGGCGCGCTTCGTCGCCGACTTCTTGGCAGCGGCCTTTGTCTTCTTACGCTTCATCTTAAGTCTCCTTGTTGAAGCTTCCTCACCTCGTCGATGAGGCCCCTGACGGCCGAGATCGACCGGTCGAACATGGCCTTTTCGGCCGCGTCGAGATCGATTTCGACCACCTTCTCCACGCCAGCGGCGCCGATGACAACCGGCACGCCCACGTAGAGATCCTTGACGCCGTATTCGCCGCGAAGATAGGCGGCGCACGGCAAAACGCGTTTCTTGTCGCGAAGATAGGATTCCGCCATGGCGATCGCGGCCGAGGCCGGCGCCACGAAAGCGGAACCTGTTTTCAATAAGGCGACGATCTCGGCACCGCCGTCGCGGGTGCGCTGGAGGATGGCATCGAGCCGCTCCTTGGTGGTCCAGCCCTTGCGCACGAGATCGGGAATAGGAATGCCGGCGACGGTCGAGTAGCGCACCAGCGGCACCATGGTGTCGCCGTGTCCGCCGAGCACGAATCCGCTCACGTCCTCGACCGACACCTTGAACTCGTCGGCGAGGAAGCGGCGGAACCGGGCGCTGTCCAAGACGCCCGCCATGCCGACGACCTTGGCGTGGGGGAGCCCGGAAACCTCGCGCATCACCCACACCATGGCGTCGAGCGGGTTGGTGATGACGATGACGAAGGCGTTCGGGCAATGCTGCTTGATCTCTTTCGCCACGGTGGTGACGACCTTGGTGTTGATGCCGATGAGATCGTCGCGACTCATCCCCGGCTTGCGCGCCACGCCGGCCGTGACGATGACGACATCGGCGCCGGCGATGGCCGCGTAGTCGTTGGCGCCGGTGACGGCGCCGTCAAATCCTTCGATGGGTCCGCTCTGCCCGATGTCGAGCGCCTTGCCTTGCGGGATGCCGTCGACAACGTCGAACATCACGACGTCGCCCAATTCCTTCAACGAGGCGAGGAGTGCGAGCGTTCCACCAATGTTGCCGGCGCCGACGAGAGCAATCTTGCTGCGGGCCATGTGGTTCCTTGTTTGGAGCCTCCGCGGGCGATTTTTGACCTCTTCGTCGCCCCGCTCCCCACCGCGCTAGAACACATGCGCGGCCACTATGTATAGTGCCTCTACTCCGTTTCTACCCCAAGAGCAAGCACTAACATCATGATTCTGTTTCAGGTCACGGAAGGTGGGGGCGAGCGAGATACTCGGCCGATTGCATCTCGTGCAGCCGCGACCGGGTGCGCTCGAAGAGCGAGGCCGCCCGGCCGCTCGGATAGAGCGCCTCGGGCGGGCCGGCCGCGGAGATGATGAGCTTCACCTTGTGCTCGTAAAGCACGTCGATGAGCGCCATGAAGCGCAACAGGGTGTCGTGGTTTTCGGCCGGAATGACGGGGACATTCGCGAGGATGACGGTGTGGAAGTGGGTGGCGATGGCGATGTAATCGCCGGCGCCCAGCGGTCGTTCGCAAAGATCGGCGAAGCCGAACCAGGCGACGTTCCTGGCCGCGCGCGGCACCACGATCCGCCGGCCGAGCACGTCGAGCGTGGCCGGCGCGCCCGGCGCATCGTCGGTCAGATGCACGAAAGCCGCGGCGAGCGCCGCGCCGGTTTCCGGGGACAGCGGATGGTGGTAGACGGCCATGCCGCGTATGCGCGCCAGGCGATAGTCGGTCCCGCCGTCGAGTTCGAGCACGTCGAGGCGGTGCTTCAAGAGTTCGATGAAGGTAACGAACCGTTCGCGTTGCAGCCCGTCCTTGTAGAGATCGTCCGGCGCGAAGTTGGACGTGGCGACCACCACGACTCCGTTCTCGAAGAGTTTCTCGAACAGGCGGCCGAGCAGCATGGCATCGGCGATGTTGGCGACCTGGAATTCGTCGAAGCACAGCAGCAGGGATTCGGCGGCGATGTCGGCGGCGACCTTGACCAGGATGTCGCCGTCATCGCCCGCTTCGCGCAGACGGTGCAGGCGATCGTGGATCTCGGCCATGAAGGAGAGGAAGTGAACCCGCCGCTTTCGAGTGACCGGCGCGGCGCCATGGAAGAGGTCCATCAACATGGACTTCCCGCGCCCGACGCCGCCGAAGAGATAGAGCCCCTGGGGCGGCGTTTCGGGCCGGCGCGAAAGCCCGAGCCGCAGGCGCCAGCCGGCGCCGCCCGGTCCCGGTTCGTAACCCTTGAGCGCGTGATGAAGGCCTTCGAGCTTCTCGGCCGCGACCGCCTGGGCCGGGTCGGCCTGCAGGGCCCCGGCGTGCCGGCGCACGCGGTAGAGGGCGAGCGGTCCTAAGTCGCTCATGCGAAACCATGGCGCGGCAAGGGCCCGACGCCTATCCTCAAGGCGTGGGGCCGGATAGGAGAGATACGATGGACGAAGACGCCTTGAACATGTCGGTGCGAAAATTCCTGAAGGAAGTCGGCGTCACCTCGCAGCGGGTAATCGAGCAGGCCGTTCGCGAAGGTGTCGCCGATGGGCGGCTCGAGGGCAAGAAAAAGGTGAAGGCGCGGGTGACGCTGACCTTGGATGAGCTCGACATCGCCCATACCGTCGACGCCGACATCGCCTGCGGTTGAGCGCGCCTTACCGCCGCCCCACCATCAGCTTCTTGATCTCGGCGATCGCCTTGGCCGGGTTGAGGCCCTTGGGGCAGGTCTTGGTGCAATTCATGATGGTGTGGCAGCGATAGAGGCGGAACGGGTCCTCGAGCGCGTCCAGCCGCTCGCCCGCCGCTTCGTCGCGGCTGTCGGCGATCCACCGATAGGCCTGTAATAGAACCGCCGGGCCGAGATAGCGGTCCGCATTCCACCAGTAGCTGGGGCACGAGGTCGTGCAGCAGAAGCACAGGATGCACTCCCATAGCCCGTCGAGTTTCTGGCGCTCGGCCGGCGACTGCGGCCGCTCGCGGCCCGACGCCGGCGTCGTCGTCTTCAGCCACGGCTCGATGGCGGCGTACTGGGCGAAGGCATCGGTCAGGTCCGGCACCAGGTCTTTCACCACCGGCATATGTGGCAAGGGATAGATTCGGACCTCGCCCTTCACCTCGGCAATGTACTTGGTGCAGGCCAGCGTGTTGGTGCCGTCGATGTTCATGGCGCAAGACCCGCACACGCCTTCGCGACAGGAGCGCCGAAACGTCAGGGTCGAATCGATCTCGTTCTTGATCTTGATGAGCGCGTCGAGGACCATCGGGCCGCAACTCGCCATGTCGATCTCGTAGGCGTCGAGTCGGGGGTTGGCGTCGCCGTCCGGGTCCCAGCGATAGACCTTGAAGACCTTGGCGTCCTTGGCGCCGGGCGTGTTGTACGTCACGCCGGGCTGGACCTTGGAGTTGGCGGGAAGGGTGAATTGGGCCATTCGGGTCAGGCCGCGAATTTCAGGACGCTGTACTCGCGCCCGCTGGCGAGCGAGCGTTCGGCGAGGTCGAAGACGGCCCGCGCAACCTCGGAACTCAAGTAATACTCGCCGCAGGAATCGCAGATGTCGGCCAGCACGTCCGTGATGACAACGACGTGCGTATCGCGCTCATGCGTGACATTAGTCTGCCCCGATTGGAGTTCACCGAACTTGCAAATCACGCATTTCATATCTTCTTACCCTGAATTTCGAATCGCGGACCTGGGCCTCGATGGATTCCGGCGTGCGAGGTTGAGAAAAGATTGCATTGGCTTGGCTGCGTCCTTCGAGACGCGCCCCTTCGGGGCGCTCCTCAGGATGAGGTTAAGCCTTTATGGCACAAAGAAAAGACCTCATGCTGAGGAGGCCGCGTAGCGGCCGTCTCGAAGCATGCAAGAACCGCGATCCAGCATTCTTTCTCAACCTCGTGCGCCGGAATGACAGCCTTAGCATATAGACCCCGACCATCAATACACCCGCGCCTTGGGCGGGATGGAGGGCGCTTCGTCGGTAAGACCCTTCAGGTGCACCGGGCGGTAGTCGAAGCGCGCGCGCCCGTCCTGGGCGCACCAGACGACCGAGTGCTTGAGCCAGTCCACGTCGTTGCGCTCGGGGAAGTCCTCGCGCGCATGCGCGCCCCGGCTCTCGGTCCGATTGAGGCCCGAGGCCACCGTCGCCACCGCCTGATAAAGCAGGTTGTCGAGTTCCAGTGTCTCGACGAGGTCGCTGTTCCAGATCATCGAGCGGTCGGCGACCTTGAGATCGCGGCGTTTCTCCCAGCATTGGGCGAGCTTCGCCTGGCCGTCCGTGAGCGTCCGGCCCGAACGGAAGACGGCGCAATCGGCCTGCATGGTCTTCTGCATTTCGAGGCGAAGGGCGGCGGTGGGCGTGCCGCCGGCGGCGTGCCGCAGGCGATCCAGTCGCTCCAACGCCATCGCACCCGACTCCCTAGGCAAGGGCGGCAACGTTTCGCCCGGCCGGATGAGCTCGGCGCAGCGGATGGCGGCGGCGCGCCCGAAGACCACGAGATCGAGCAGCGAGTTCGAGCCGAGCCGGTTCGCGCCATGCACCGACACGCACGCCGCCTCGCCGATCGCCATCAGGCCCGGCACGATGGCATCGGGATCGCCCGGCTTCGGGTTCATCGCCTCGCCGTGAAAATTCGTCGGGATGCCGCCCATGTTGTAGTGGCAGGTCGGCAGCACCGGGATCGGCGCCCTTGTGACATCGATTCCGGCGAAGATGCGCGCGGTCTCGGCGATGCCGGGCAGACGCTCATGGATGACCGCGGGGTCGAGATGCTCGAGATGGAGGTGGATGTGGTCCTTGTGTTCGCCCACGCCCCGGCCCTCGCGGATCTCGATGGTCATGGCCCGGCTGACGACGTCGCGCGAGGCGAGGTCCTTGGCCGAGGGCGCGTAGCGCTCCATGAAGCGCTCGCCCGCCGCGTTGGTGAGATAGCCGCCCTCGCCGCGCGCGCCTTCGGTGATGAGGCAACCGGCGCCGTAGATGCCGGTCGGATGGAATTGGATGAACTCCATGTCCTGGAGCGGCAGCCCGGCGCGCAACACCATGGCGTTGCCGTCGCCGGTGCAGGTATGGGCCGAGGTGCAGGAGAAGTAGGCGCGGCCATAGCCCCCGGTCGCCAGCACGATCATGTGGGCGCGGAAGCGATGGATGGTGCCGTCGTCGAGACACCAGGCCATGACGCCACGGCAGGCGCCATCTTCCATGATCAGGTCGAGGGCGAAATACTCGATGTAGAACTCGGCCGAATGTTTCAGCGCCTGTTGATAGAGCGTGTGCAGCATGGCGTGGCCGGTGCGGTCGGCGGCGGCGCAGGTGCGGTGCGCGATGCCTTCGCCATAGCGCGTCGTCATGCCGCCGAAGGGGCGCTGATAGATTTTTCCCTCGGGGGTGCGGCTGAACGGCACGCCGTAATGCTCGAGCTCGATGATGGCGGGGACGGCCTCGCGCACCATGTATTCGATGGCGTCCTGGTCGCCCAGCCAATCCGAGCCCTTGACCGTGTCGTACATGTGCCAGCGCCAATCGTCCTCGCCCATGTTGCCGAGCGCGGCGCTGATGCCGCCTTGCGCCGCCACCGTGTGGCTGCGCGTCGGGAAGACCTTGGTGATGCAGGCAGTCTTCAGCCCCTTCTCGGCCAGCCCCAGCGTCGCGCGCAAGCCCGCGCCCCCGGCGCCGACGACGATGACGTCGTAATCGTGATCGACGATGGCGTAGGCCGGGCCCACCTTGCCGCCGTTCTTGCCGTTGTTCATCGCCTTGCTACCCGCGAACGAAGATCGACAGCAGCGAAACCGCCGCGACCAGCGCTAGGAGAACGGCGGCGAACTTCATCGCCATGAGTCCGGCGACTCGGACCGGCTCGGCGTGGACGTAGTCCTCGATCACGACTTGCAAGCCCAGCTGCGCGTGGTGGATACCGGCGCCCACCAGCAGCCCCATGGCGCCGAAATTGAACGGCCGGGCGAGCCAGCCCACGACCTCGCCGCGTCCGGCGCCGGTCAGCATCACGACCGAGATCACGAACCAGAGCGTCAACGGCACCAGCGCGATCGCGGTCAGGCGCTGCGCCCACCAATGCGCCGTGCCCTCGCCCGCCGACCCGAGGCCGCGCACCCGCCCAAGCGCCGTGCGCAACGACGCGCTCATGTGCCGGACCCGCGCAAGCCGTAGGCGGCCACCCAGGTGAGTAAGGTCAAGACGGCGCTGACCGCTACCACCAGCCAGCCGGACGCCGTCACCGTCTTCAGTTCAAACCCCCGTCCCATGTCCCAGACCAGATGCCGAATGCCGTTGGCCAGATGGAAGAAGACGGCGAAGGTCCATGCCAACAGCAGCAGGCGCCCGATCCATGACGCCAGGAATCCTTGCGCGGCGGCAAACGCGGCGTCGCCGGCCGCGGCGGCCGCCAGCCAATAGACCAGCGCCAGCAGGCCGGCGACAAGCGCCACGCCAGTCGCGCGATGCAAGATCGACAGGACCGACGTGATCTGCGGGCGATAGATTTGCAGGTGCGGTGAAAGCGGTCGGTCGCGATTCGACAAGGGACCGGCACTCCAAGGAAGCTCTCGGATGCCCAGGCATCAGGCGTTTTCCGAATCACCGGCGATTTAGCCTCGCCGACCGGATCGAAGTCAACGGCGCCCTCCCTCGTGTAGTGACTCCGACACTTCCAACCCGCCGATGTCATGGCCGGGCTCGACCCGGCCATCCATGGTGAAAGCCGGCAACGTCACCGGAAGAATCGCGCCGGCCGTCATTGCGATCGGGCGCGACACCGCGCGTGCGACGCCGATGGATCGCCGGGTCGGGCCCGGCGATGACAGCTTTACTTGGCGTCCCACGGCTGAGATCGAATCGATTATTCCCGAGCGGGGCCTAAGGATTTACCACAGAGGCACCGAGGCGCCTCTGTGCCTCTGTGCCTCTGTGGTTCCGGCGGTGGTCTTGAGCATATGATTCGATGCTCGGAAACGATGTGCTAGCGGGGCGAGCGCCGCCGATTGACGATTTCTTCACCTAGTCCGGCTTTTCATGGGCCGCCATCCGCCGGACCGACGGCGGAGCGCCCGGCGATGTGGAGGAAATCGTGCTGCAATCGGAAAGCAAGCGGCCCGTCACCAAGGTGCCCGCCGAGATCGTACTGACCGACGGGGACACCGCCCTTTACCACCTCTTTGTCGGCAATCAGCAGCGCATTTCCGATCTGCTCAATGACACCCGCGACTTTCTACCCGTGGAGACCGCCGAGGGATCGGTCTCGTTTCTCCATAAATCGGTCGTCGCGCGGATCAACCTGCTGGCCCAATCGACACCCTACCAAGGCAACGATCCGCACAGAATACTGGGCGTGTCCGCGGAAATCACCGATACCGAACTCAAGGCGCACTATCACCGCATCGCCCGCGACTGCCACCCCGACCGCTTCCAGGCGCTGGGACTGCCGGCCGCCTTCGTCGATTTCGCCAGTCAGCACCTGGCCCGCGTCAACGACGCCTACCGTCGGGTCACCAAACAGCGGCGCGCCGGCGCCGAAGGCTGACCGGCTGGAGCCTGGGGATAAGTTTGTGGATCGAATGTGCAGTCATTGTGAATAGTTTCTGTTTTTATTCACAGAAATATTTACGTTTCGTCTTATTTCCTCTTGTTCCCCCTAAAGTAAATCGGCATTCTTGTCATTGGCACATGGCAGTGCCGGCCGTTCCGGGTTCTCGTGATTGCCTCTTCGGGCTGCGAACCGCGGGGGAATTCCGCTTCGGCGGGAACAGTCGATGGTGACTCGCGTGACGGTCGCGGGTGGTCCGCCCTTACCCTTGGGCGAGGGCGAACCCCCAAAGCCGGTCGAACGCGGTGCCGTGCTTGGCGGGGGCAACCTCGACCGCCGGGCCGCGGGGGCCGGTAGGGGCTCGAGGCCCCCTTGGTCAGGGGGCCGTCGATCCGTCTCGCCGAGGTTGGTGGATTCGCCAGGTCCAATCAGCGGCAACGGGATGGTCGATCATGGGCCCCGCCGCCAGCCATGCGCCGGAGCCAGTCGGGCTCCGGAGGCGTCAGGAGCGTTCCCCTCGGGAGCGCGTCGCGATGACCCAGCGTCACCGCGCCTGACGCCTCCTTCGTTATCACGGCCCATGGCCCGATACTACAACATTCGGTAGGCCTTGGGCGGCAACCCACGAAATCTGGGTTTAGCCCAAGCGGCGCGGCATGATGACGGTGTAGTCGAGGTCGAGGACGACAGCGGGATCGGGCGCGCCGCCCGGGGCCTTATCGGGAAAGTCGTGGCAGGGCCGGTCGCGCGTCGCCACCGTGCGCAATCGCAGCGCGCCAAAATCCTGCCTGCCGGGCAGTTCCAATTTTTCGACGACCTCGCTCCAGGCATGGATGGTGTCGCCGGCGAAACACGGGTTAACGTGCCGGCCGCCATTGATGGCGGCGATGCGAAAGGCGTTGGCGAGGCCGTTGCAGGAAAGCGCGCGGGCGATGCTGATCACGTGCCCGCCATAGACGATGCGCCGCCCGTGACGGCCCGATGCCTCGGCGAATTGGTTGAAATGCACCTTGGCGTTGTTCTGGTAGAGCCGCGCCGCCGTCATGTGGCAGGATTCCTCGATGGTCATGCCATCGACGTGGTCGATGCGTTCGCCGGCGGCATAGTCGTCCCACGGATAGGCGGACCCCGACGCGGCGGTGTCGTAACCCTTTGTGTCGAGCCCGGTCGGCACATGAAGGCGGGCGGGCGACACCGAGGACGGCAGATCCGGCACGACCGGAACAGGGGCGCGAGAACCTTCCGAGCGCTTGCGGACGAGCGCCCAACGCACGAAATCGAGCACGGCTTCGCCTCGTTGATTGGTTCCCATCGTGCGCACATGGACGACGCCCGCCTGCCGATTCGAAGTTTCCTTGAGGCCGATGACCGTGGACGTTGCCGAAAGGGTGTCGCCGGGGAAGACAAATGCGAGAAACCGGCCATCGGCGTAGCCGAGATTGGCGATGGCATTCCGCGAGATGTCCGGCACTGTGCGGCCGAAGACGATGTGGAAGACGAGCAGGTCGTCGAAGGGAACGCCCGGCAGTCCGATCGAGCGGGCCACCGGCGCCGCGCAGTTGACGGGGAATCGCGAGCCGGTGAGAGAAGTGTAGATCGCCGCGTCCGCTTCGCCCAGCGTGCGCGGCACGGCATGGCGAATCTCCTCGCCGAGGCCGAAATCCTCGAAAAATCGCCCGGCATCGGCCTTCATGGCGCTACGCTCGCGAGTATCACGATGCAAGCGACTATAAGCCGCGCGGGGTTTGTGGCAAGTTGGGACCGCAACGCCTATATACGTATCGAACCAGCATCGATCCAAACCCGCCCCGTGAACATCATCTCTATCCAATCGAGGGTCGCGTTCGGCCATGTCGGCAACGCGGCCGCCGTGTTCATTCTGCAGCGGTTGGGCCACGACGCGTGGCCCATCGATACCGTCACGTTTTCGAATCAGACCGCCCACCCAACCTGGCGCGGGCGCGTCGTCCCGCCGGCGGAACTGGCCGAGATCGTCGCGGGGCTGGCGGATTTGGGCCTGCTCGGGCAATGCGACGCGGTGTTGAGCGGCTATCTGGGCGATGCCGGAAGCGCCGCGGTCGTGGCCGACGCGGTGGCGCGGGTTCGCGCCGCCAACCCGAAGGCCGTTTATGCCTGCGATCCCGTGCTCGGCGAGCGGTCGAAGGGCCTTTATGTCCGCCCCGGCGTGGCCGAGGCGATGGCCGAGCTTCTCGTCCCCGAGGCGGACATCCTGCTCCCCAACGCCTTCGAGCTCGCGCATCTGACCGGGATGGACACGATGACGGTCGAGAACGCGCGCCGCGCCGCCGAAAGCTTACGCCAACGCCAGCGCCGCCCGGGCATCGTCGTGGCCACCGGCGTCAAGCACCGGAAAGGCGGGACCGACCGCCTGGACGTGCTGCTCGCGGGGCCCTCCGGCACGATCCGGGCCGGCACGCCGCGCCTCGACGTGCCCGCGCACGGCGCCGGCGACACGTTTTCGGCCCTCTTCCTCGGCCATTACTTGAAGGATCGCGATCCTGCCCGGGCGCTGGCCGCCGCCACCGACGCCATCTTCAACATCTTGAGCCTGTCGCGGGAACGAGGCGGCTTCGAGCTGGCGCTGGTGGCGTCGCAAGGCCGGTTCGATCCCAAGAGCCCGTCGGTGAAGGTCCGGCCGTTCGAAGGCTGATACCGAATCTCGGGCGCCCGAGACCTATGGCCCATCCTTCGAGACGCGTTCTTCGAACGCTCCTCAGGATGAGGTCGTTTACAATGAATAAATTCCCTCACCCTGAGGAGGCCGCGCCAGCGGCCGTCTCGAAGGGGAGGGTCAACGCCCGGCGATGTGGCGCTCGATCAGGTGTTCGGCGATCTGCACCGCGTTGAGCGCCGCGCCTTTTCGCAGATTGTCCGAGACCACCCATAGAGAGAGGCCGTTGGCGACCGTCGGGTCCTTGCGGATGCGGCTGACATAGACGGCGTCTTCGCCGGCGGCCTCGACCGGCGTCACGTAGCCTTCGTCCGCGCGGCGATCGAGGACGATGACGCCCGGCGCCTTCTTGAGCGCGGCGCGCGCTTGCGTCTCGCCGAGCGGACGCTCGAACTCGACATTGATCGCCTCGCCGTGGCCGACGAACACCGGCACGCGCACGCAGGTCGCCGACACCTGGATGTCGGGGCCGAGGATCTTGCGCGTCTCGACCGCCATCTTCCATTCCTCCCGCGTCTCGCCGCCCTCGACGAAGACGTCGATATGCGGGATCACGTTGAAGGCGATCTGCTTGGTGAATTTCTGGCGATCGATGGGATCGTTCACGAAGATGGCGCGGGTCTGGTTGAAGAGTTCGTCCATGGCATCGCGGCCGGCCCCGGAAACCGATTGGTACGTCGCCACCACGACCCGCTTTACCCGCGCCAGGTCATGCAGCGGCTTCAAGGCCACGACCATCTGGATGGTGGAGCAATTGGGATTGGCGATGATGTTGCGCTTGGTGTAGCCGGCGATGGCGTCCGGGTTCACTTCCGGCACGACCAGCGGCACGTCCGGATCCATGCGGAAATGCGAGGTGTTATCGATAACGATGCAGCCGGCGGCCGCGGCCTTGGGCGCGTAAACCGCCGACACCTTGCCGCCGGGCGAGAAGAGCGCGATGTCGAAACCCTTGAAGTCGAAATGCTCGAGGTTGCGGACCTTCAGAATCTTGTCGTCGCCATACGAAACATCCTTCCCCAGCGAGCGCGAGGAAGCTAGCGCGACGACCTCGTCGGCGGGGAAGTCATGCTCGGCCAAGGTCGTCAGCATCTCGCGCCCGACGTTCCCCGTGCCCCCCACAACGGCTATTCTGTAACCCATGGCTGTCGTCCTTCCACCTCTTCCAGGGCACGATTCCCGACCGGGAAGCTATGCCGAATTCTGGCCGTTCTACCTAGCCCAACACCGCCGGCCGCTAACGCGCGCGCTCCACTATCTGGGAAGCACGCTGGGGTTCGTTCTCCTGCTGGCGGGGCTCATCACCGCCGAGTGGCGCCTTCTCCTCATGGCGCCCATCGCCGGCTATGGCTTTGCTTGGATCGGCCATGCCGCCGTCGAACGCAACCGTCCCGCCACCTTCTCCCATCCCACATGGTCCTTCATCAGCGACTACCGGATGCTCGGCCTCTGGCTATCCCGCGGCCTAAGGGTCGAACTCAAGAAACACGACCTTTCCTAACCCCCAAGAAAACAAAAGGGCCGCCGGAGAGGCAGCCCTTCTTGCCAAGCCCAAGGGCTGCGACGCCGCTCAGCCGCCCGTCTTGGTCTCCGGCGCCGGTGTCATCGGCACGGCCGACGGCGTTGCCTGAACCATCTTCGCCGGCACCACGCTCTGGGCCGATTCCGTGGAATGGCCCGCGCACTCCGCGAATGCCGCGCCGGCCACCAAGATCGATGCCGCGAATGCCCCGAACGCCAAGGAAATCGAACTCTTGCTCATGAGAGGGGCTCCTCTACCAGCTATACCTTAAGAACCTTCTACACCCGAAGGCCGGTGCTGTCGAGACGCTAACCGCCCGATCCGGCCGCGGGCGCGGGCAAGGGCGGCAAGGGCTTGCCCGGCGGAACGAAGGGCCGGATCGACGAAACGGTGCCGTACTTCTCGATCATCTGCTCCTTCGGGCAATTGCAGGCCTGCGCCGGCACCGCGCCCAAGAGCGCCATGATCGCGAAGGCCGCCACGATCGGGAGGATGCGCGACATCGCCGGTCACCCTACGCGGTGGGCGAGATACTCGTCCACCAACTCGATCAGCCGGGCGCGGTCGAAGCTCGGCTCATGCCCGGCATGGACGGCGCGCACGGGCAATTCGCGCAGCCGGCGCATGGTGCGGACGTAGTCGGCGTGGCTGGAATGCGGCAGCTCGTCCAGCAGCGGACCGTCATAGAGCGCGTCGCCGGAGAACAGGATGCCGGTCGATTCCTCGAAGAGGCCGATGCCGCCGGGCGAGTGGCCGGGCAGATGCAGGACCTCGAACGACCGGTCGCCGAGATCGACCCGGTCGCCCTCCTCGACCTCGCGAGTCACCTTGGCGGGGCGGAGGCGGAAGGTCTTGGTATCGTAACCGGCGTGGGGCAGCGCGGTCAGCAGCGGCCCGCCGATGTCATAGCCCGGCACCCGGAGTTTCATGCTGGCGAGATCCATGGGATCGAAGTCCTCGCCGATCAGGGTGTAGGACCGGCTGGGCTGGCGCAGGCCCGGCGCTTCCAGCCGGTGCGCCAGGCAATCGTCGAATTCATGGTGGCCGCCGATATGGTCGGCATGGACATGGGTGGCGACGGCGGTCACCGGCTTGTCGATCAGATGGCGCGTCGCGTCCTTCAGGCTTTGGATGCCCATGCCGGTATCGACGAGGAGATGCCGGTCGCGCCCGCGCACATGCCAGATATTGCAGCGCATCAGCGGCACGACGTGGGGCTCCCAAAGGAGCGTGATGTCGTCGTCGATGCGGCGCGTCTCGAACCAGCGCTCGGCGATCTCGAGGGTCATGCGCCGCCTACGCCGCCAGGCGATCGAGTTCCGCGAGAACCGCATCGGCCATGGCGGTCGTCGAAACCTTGGTCGCGCCCGGGGTCATGATGTCGGCGGTGCGCGTGCCGGCGGCGAGCACGTTGGCGGCCGCCTTCTCGATCAGCGCCGCGTCGTCGGCGAGACCGAGCGAATAGCGCAGCAGCATGGCGTAACTCAGCATGGTCGCCAGCGGATTGACGACGCCCTTGCCGGCGATGTCGGGCGCCGATCCGTGCACCGGCTCGTAGAGCGCCTTCCTCGCCCCCCGAGCATCGGCCGCGCCGAGCGAGGCCGAGGGCAGCATGCCGAGCGAGCCCGTCAGCATGGCGGCGCAATCGGACAGGAGATCGCCGAACAGATTGTCGGTGACGATGACGTCGAACTGCTTGGGGTTGCGCACCAGCTGCATGGCGCAATTGTCGGCGTACATGTGCGAGAGCTCGATGTCCTTGTACTCGGCGTCGCGCATCTTCTGTACTTCCTCGCGCCACAGCACGCCCGATTCCATGACGTTGGCCTTCTCGACCGAACAGACCTTGCGCCCGCGCAAGCGCGCCAGGTCGAAGGCCACGCGGGCGATGCGCTGGATCTCGGAGGTCGTATAGACCTGGGTATTGACGGCCCGGCGCTGGCCGTCGGGCAGCGTCTCGATGCCGCGCGGCGTGCCGAAATAGACGCCGCCGATGAGCTCGCGCACGATCACGAGATCGAGCCCACGCACGATGTCGGGCTTCAGCGTGGACGCATCCACCAGCGCGTCGAACACGTGGGCCGGCCTGATGTTGGCGAAGAGGCCGAGATCCTTCCGGAGGCGCAGCAGGCCGCGCTCGGGCTTCTTGTCGAAGGGCAGGTTGTCCCATTTCGGGCCGCCGACCGCGCCCAGCAGCACCGCGTCGGCGCCGAGCGCCTCTTCCATGGCCTCCTCGGTGATCGGCACGCCGTGGCGGTCGATGGAGGCACCGCCCACCAACCGCTCACCGACTTCGAAGGCGACCGCGCGGTGCTTGGCGAACCAGTCGATGACGCGCAACGTCTCGCGCATCACCTCGGGGCCGACGCCGTCGCCAGGCAGCACCAGCAGCTTCTTGTTGGCGCTCATGCCCACAGCCAAGGCTGGCGCGCGCGGTCCCTGGCTTCAAACGATGCGATGGCGCCCCGATGCCGCTCCGTCAGGCCGATGTCGTCGAGGCCGTTCAGGAGGCAGTCCTTGCGGTAGGGGTCGATCTCGAATTTCACCCGCGTGCCGTCCGGTGCCGAAATCTCCTGGCCCTCCAAGTCGATCGTGAACGTGGCGTTGGCGCCGTTCTCGGCCATGCGCATGAGCCGATCGACCGTGTCCGGCGCCAGGACCACCGGCAGGATGCCGTTCTTGAAGCAGTTGTTATGGAAGATGTCGGCGAAGCTCGGCGCGATGACGCAGCGAATGCCGAAATCCATCAGCGCCCAGGGCGCGTGCTCGCGGCTCGACCCGCAGCCGAAATTTCCGCCGGCGATCAGCACGACCGCCTTGCGATAGGCCGGACGATTGAGGACGAAGTCCGGCTTCTCGGCGCCTTGCGAATCGTAGCGCATCTCGTCGAAGAGATTCTTGCCCAGCCCCGAGCGCAGAATCGTCTTCAGGAACTGCTTGGGGATGATCATGTCGGTGTCGACATTCATCATCGGCAGGGGCGCCGCGACGCCGGTAAGCGTGGTGAATTTTCGCATGGGTTTTCTCGTCGGTTGGCCGGCCGGCGTTATCCCACGCCGCCCGGCCGGCGACAAGGGGCGGCACGATTTCGGATGCGATCGCGGTTTGAGGGGACGTTCGCGCCGTGCCAGAGGCGGACATTCCCCGTCTCGGGCTCTCGGCACGGGGTGGCCGTTCGATCGGCTGTCTAGGCGCCGCTGGTCTTCCGCCATACTTTGCACAGGGCGGCTATATGCTCCCCGCCATAATCGGCTGCGATGGCTCGCTTGAGAATGCCTGATACAAAGTCGGGAAACTCGCGATCGATGTGGGCGTCGTTGGCTTGGCCCTGTATGCGCTGCAAGGCAGCGGTCCAGACCTGCAGTGTCGCTCCGGGGTTTCCGTAGGCCTTCGTGTGTATGACGTCGGCGAACAATCTGGCGGTATCGCCCTCCGCGAATACGGAGGCATAGAGATCGATGCCCACCCCTTCGGCCTCGCATAGGCGCGCCCCGTGCGCCGCGCCGACAAAGACGCCAAAGCGCTCGGAAAGCCAGGCCAAGTCGAGAGCGGCAGGCGCACCGATGCTATCGCCGAGATAGCGTATGTCTCCGCCAAGCAATCTCAACGCCGACTCGCAAGACGCATAGGCGGCCTTCGATCCCGCGAAAAGAATCTTTGCCCGCTCGGTGCCGATACCGGCGGGACCGCACAGTATCGCGCCATCGACGTATCCGGCGCCCAAACCGCTGGCCCAAACCTCGCTCTCGCGCGCGTCTCGTGGCGTACCCGTGCCGACCTGGATCAAGGTCCGGCCGGAAAGGTACTGCGAGACCTCATTCGCGCCCAGAAGGGATTTCGTCGCCGCATAGTTGTCGATACAGATCATGGCCAAGGGACTGGCCTGCACGGCGCCTGCGATGGTTGTTGCACCATCGGCACCAAGGGCCATGAGAGGCTGCATCCTTGGAGCGGTGCGATTCCAGACCGTAACCTGGAGATGCGCCCGCAGCAGAGCGCGCGCGAGCGCGGAACCCATCGCGCCAAGTCCAATAACCGAGATGTCCGTCATGCCGAGATTCTCCGCTTTCCCCCGAACCGACGAGACGCAACCGGCAATGATTAAACCGGGAACTCGAAGCGGAGTTCCGCTCAAACGTCGAACCCCGCCTTGCGGTAGCCTTCAAGCCAGTGGTCGCGGTCCTCCTGCCGGGAGCACATCTGCACTTGGTATTCGATCATGGTCGCCGCATCGTGCTCGCGAGGACGGAGCCGCTCGTATTCTTCGACAGCGGCTCTGGCTTTCTCGACTTGCCCTGTCTGGGCGTAGGCAGCTGCCAAGACCTGATAGAGAAAGGCCGGGACGTTCTGATAGGTAGAGTGGATCTCGATCACCTTCTCGTAGTCGCGAAGCATGTAATAGCAGTCGCAAAGGGTATCGAGACGCTGATCGTCGGGGGCGTACGGTTCGAGGCGCTCCGATTTAGCAAACCATTCGAGAGCCTCTTCCGGTTCCCCGGTATAGCTGAGCGCGCAGGCTTGGACGAAGAGTGCGAAGGGATCATTGGGGTTGAGGAAAACCGCGCGCGCCGCATGCTTTCTGGTCAACTTGTACTCGCCAGAGACAAGGTAGGCGAACCCGGCGTAGGCGTGCACCGTAGGGTTCCTATCGTCCAGCGCGGCGGCCCGCTGGGCATGCTCCTTGGCGCGGGCCAGTGCCGTCTCGGGCGGTAGTCCGAGAACGTAGAGACCGTAGGAATAAGCCATGGCGATGCCGGCATGCGCCAAGGCGTATTCGGGATCGGCTTCGATCGCCTTCTCGAACCATTCCAGGGCGACTGAAAGGCCCTCGCTCCAGTGAGCAAGCGCCCAGCGGCCCCAAAGTTCGCAATCGTATGCCGTCAGATTCCTTGGCGGCTTCCTGCGAAGATGTTCGACGGCAAGGCGATTGAGGTGGCCGGGGATCACGCCTGAAATCGTACGCACCAACTCGTCCTGAACGGCGAAGATATCATCCAGATCCCGGTCGTAACGTTCGGCCCAGAGATGATTGCCGGTCGCGGCCTCGATGAGCTGAGCGGTCACCCGCACCCGATTGCCCGCTTTGCGCACGCTGCCCTCGACCACGTAGCGCGCGCCCAGCTTCCGACCCATCTCTTTCACGTCCACGGCTCGGCCCTTGAACGTGGACGACGAGTTTCGGGCGATCACGAAAAGGCTCCTAAAGCGGCTAAGCTCGGTGATGATGTCCTCGGTGATGCCGTCGGAGAAGTACTCCTGGTCCGGCTCGCCCGACATGTTGGCGAACGGCAGCACGGCGATCGAGGGTTTGTCGGCGATGGTTTTGGATGGTGCGATCGTAACAGCTGGCGTGCCGGTGACGCGGTAGGCGCGCACCGGCTCGGCGATGTTTTTCAGGGTCTGAGCGCCGACATCGTCGAAACCCACATTGACCTTGTTTCGGATGTAATCAGAGACGGTGCCGGAGACGAGAACGCCGCCGGGTTCGGCAAGGGCTTCGAGGCGTGCGGCGATATTGACACAATC
>VFKA01000076.1 GCA_009885795.1 Rhodospirillales bacterium
ACATCACGCTCCTGTGTCTGCCGCCCTATGCGCCCGAACTCAACCCAATCGAAAACGTGTGGGAATATTTGCGGAAGAACAAGCTCGCCCTGTCCGTCCATGAGCACTATGAGGACATCGTCGACGCCTGCTGCAAAGCTTGGAACGATCTCATCGCAATTCCAACCCGGCTCGCTTCCATCACCGCCAGAGACTGGGCAACCGTGTCATGACTTCGGTCGATTAGTATAAGATCGAATCTCGGGTGCCCGAGACCTTTGGCCCATCCTTCGAGACGCGTTCTTCGAACGCTCCTCAGGATGAGGAATGTGTCCTCATGCTGAGGAGCCGCGAAGCGGCGTCTCGAAGCATTGCGGACCGCGAGCGATAGCCTACGCCGCCAGATCCTCGCCCGCGAGCGCGCGGCGGATGAGTGCCGCCGTCTCGGCGCGGCCGTAGAGGGCGATGAAGGAGCCCATGCGCGGGCCGCTCGGCTGGCCCAACAGCACTTCGTAGAGCGACTGGAACCAGGCGCGCAAATCCGGGAAGGGATGGCGCTTGCCGACTTCGTACACCCGGGTCTGGATGTCCTCGGCCGAGGCGCCGGCGGGCAGGCGTTCGAGTTCGCCCAGTAGATCGGCGAGCGCCTCGCGCTCCACCTCGCTCGCCGCCCGGTAGCGCTTCGCCGGGCGCACGAAATCCCGGAAATAGGCGATGGCGTGGCCGACCAGGCGGTCGAGCATGGGGGCGGTCTCGGGCGTGACCTCGGGCGTGTAGCGGCTGATGAAGCCCCAGAGCACGGCCTTCTCTTCGGTGTGGCAGACGCTGGCGAGATTGAGGAGCACGCTGAAGCTCAGATGCGCCGCCGGCGCCGGCGGCTGGCCGTCGTGGATGTGCCAGACGGGATTTTCGATGCGCTGGGCCGGCGTCTCGGATGGAAACTTCTCCAGGTGCTGGAGATAGTCGTCCACGCTGCGCGGGATCGCGTCGAAGAACAGCTTCTTGGCCGCGCGCGGCTTGCCGTACATGAAGAGCGATAGACTTTCAGCCGGCGCGTAGGCGAGCCAATCCTCGACGCCGAGGCCATTGCCTTTCGACTTCGAGATCTTCTCGCCGTTCTCGTCCAGGAAGAGTTCGTAGTTGAACCCTTCCGGGGCCACGCCGCCGAGAACGCGGCAGATCGCCGCCCCGAGCTTCACCGAGTCGATCAAATCCTTGCCCGCCATCTCGTAGTCGACGCCGAGCGCCACCCAGCGCATGGCCCAGTCGGGCTTCCATTGCAGCTTGCAGGCCCCGCCGGTGACCGGGACTTCGACCAGGGCTTGCGTGTCGGGATCGCGGTAGCTCACCGTGCCGGCATCGGCGTCGCGCGCCACGATCGGCACCTGCAGCACGCGGCCGGTGCGCGGGCAGACGGGAAGGAACGGGCTGTAGGTCTGTTGCCGCTCGGCGCGTAAAGAGGGCAGCATCACCGCCATGACCTCGTCGTAACGCGCCAGCACCTTCAGCAACGTCGGATCGAAGCGCCCGCTCGTGTACCAATCGGTCGAGCTCTGGAAGTCGTAGTCGAAGCCGAAGCGGTCGAGGAAGCCGCGCAGCAGCGCGTTGTTGTGCTGGCCGAAACCCTCGTGGCAGCCGAAGGGATCGGGCACCTTGGTCAGCGGCATGCCCAGATGGGCTTCCATCTTGTCGGCGTTCGGGATGTTGCCCGGCACCTTGCGCAAGCCGTCCATGTCGTCGGAGAAGGCGATGAGGCGCGTCGGCACGTCGCTCAATCGCCGGAAAGCCTGGCGCACCATGGTGGTGCGCACGACCTCGCCGAACGTGCCGATGTGGGGCAGACCGGAGGGGCCGTAGCCGGTTTCGAACAGCACATGACCCTTGGCCGGAACCTTCGAGCCGATGCGCGCCAGAACCTTGCGCGCCTCCTCGAACGGCCATGCCTTCGCCGCCGCCGCCAATTCTCGCTCGCCCGCCGCCTGTTGCATTCGATTCGCCCTTTGTCGCGCTCCACAATACTATTAGATCGATTTCATGAAACCTCTCATTTCCTCGAGCAAGGATTCACCACAGAGGCACAGAGACACAGAGACAGGACCAAAGGCGCCTCTGTGCCTCTGTGCCTCTGTGGTTCCCGCGATGGTTTTGAGCCTATGATTCGATCCTCGGAAACGATGTACTAGAGATACCCGGCTTTCATTCTACTAGGTTTCTCGTCATGCCGAGCGCCATCGCCCTACCCGACGCACCAATCCTGGTCGCCCGCCACGGCGCCGCCGCCTGGCTCGACCGCGACGGCGCGATTCAAACGCTGACGCCGGCCGAGGCGGCGCGGCGCGCCAAGGGCGAGGCGCCGATCCTGGTCCATGCGCCGGCGACGGCGCGCCGGCTTGGGCTCGAGCGGTTCCCGGCGTTCGATCTCCTCGAGCTCTTCGCCTTCGTGCGCCCGGCGCGGTTCTGCCTGCCGACGCCGCGCGGCCTTGCCGAGGCGCTCGGGTTGGCGCCGCCGAGGGATTTGGAGGGCGAGGCCGCGGCGCTACACGACATCGCGCGGGAGCTGCTCGGCGAACTCGCCGCGCAAGGCCCGAACCGGAAACGCGACGCGATCGCGCTGTCGATGGCGTCCGCCGGCTGGGGTTGGGGGCGATCGGTGCTGGCGGCGCTTAGCCTTGAAGAAAGCAAGGCGCCGCTCGGGCGCGGCTGCGACGTGTGGAGCGATCTGCCGGAGTGGTCGGAGCAGGCGCCCCCGCCCCCGCCCGGCAGCGTAGCCGTCGAATCGGACGAGGCGCGAAGGCGTCTCGCCGATCTGGTTGGCCCGGCGGCCGAGGCAAGGCCGCAGCAGGCGGATTATGCCTCGGCGGCGAGCGCCGCGTTCGCCCCTCGGGAGAAACTGGGGAGCCCTCGTTTCGTCCTCGCGGAAGCGGGCACCGGCGTCGGCAAGACGCTGGGCTACATCGCGCCCGCGAGCCTGTGGGCGGAGAAGAATGGCGGCCCGGTTTGGGTCAGCACCTACACGCGCAATTTGCAGCACCAGATCGACGGCGAGTTGGACAAGCTCTATCCCGATTCCGAGCTGAAGGCCGCCCGCGCCGTCATCCGCAAGGGGCGCGAGAACTATCTCTGCCTGCTCAATCTCGAAGAGACCATGCGCGGTTTGCCGGCGCGGCCCCAGGAAGCGGTCGCGGCCGGGTTGATGGCGAGGTGGGCCGCGGCGAGCCGCGACGGCGACATGGTGGGCGGCGACTTTCCCGGCTGGCTCGCCGATCTGGTCGGAAGGCGGCGCAGCCTCGGCCTCGCCGACCGGCGCGGCGAATGCGTCTATTCGGCCTGCGCGCATTATCACCGCTGCTTCATCGAGCGCAGCGTGCGCCGCGCGCGGCGCGCGCACATCGTCGTCGCCAACCACGCGCTGGTGATGATCCAGGCGGCCTTGGGCGGCGGCGATGCCGGGGGCGAGATCGCCGGCGCCGCCTTGCCGACGCGCTACGTGTTCGACGAAGGCCATCACCTGTTCGACGCCGCCGACGGCGCCTTCGCGGCGGCGCTCACGGGCCAGGAGGGCGTGGAGCTGCGGCGCTGGCTGTTAGGCCCCGAGGGCGGGCGCCAGCGCCCGAGCCGCGCGCGGGGCTTGAAACGGCGCTTCGAGGATCTGGTCGCCGGCGACGACAGGGCGGTGGCGATGCTGGACGAGGTCATGGCCGCCGCCCGGGCGCTGCCGAGCGAAGGATGGCTGCAACGGCTGGTCGACGGGCGGCCCCAAGGGCCGGCGGAGGCGTTCCTGGCGCTGGTCCGTACCCAAGTCTATGCCCGCACCGGCAAGGAGGATGGCGGCTATGGGCTGGAAGCCGCGACCAAGCCGGCGGCACCCGGCTTGATGGAGGCGGCGGCCAAGCTCGAGCGCGCGCTTAGGAAGCTCGCGGAGCCGCTGGCGGGGCTCGAATCCAGCTTGCGCCTTCGCCTCGACCGCGAGGCCGACAAGCTCGACAGCGCGACGCGGCTGCGCCTGGAGGCGGCTTCGCGCTCGATCGCGCGGCGCGCGCGCCTCGACGTCGGCGCGTGGCGGGCGATGCTGCAAGCGCTGGCGGCCGAGACGCCGGCCGAGTTCGTCGATTGGTTCGCGGTCGATCGCATCGACGGGCGCGACACCGACGTCGGCATGCACCGGCATTGGATCGACCCGACCGTTCCCTTCGCGGCCGCCGTGGGCGCGCCGGCGCATGGGATTCTGGTCACGACCGCCACCCTCATCGACGGCAGCGGCGACAGGGAGGCCGACTGGCGGGCGGCCGAGGCGCGCACCGGGGCCGCGCACCTGCCGGCGCCCATCCGCGCCCAGGTGACATCGCCCTTCGACTATCCGCGCCAGACGCGGGCCTTCGTCGTCACCGACGTGGCGAAGAACGACATGGACCAGGTGGCGGCGGCCTATCGCGAGCTGTTCCTGGCCGCCGGCGGCGGCGCGCTCGGCCTCTTCACCGCGATCAACCGCCTGAAGGCCGTGCACAAGCGCATCGCGCCGGCCATGGAGGCGGCCGGCATCGACCTCCTCGCCCAGCACGTGGACGGACTCGACACGGCGACGCTCGTCGACATCTTCCGCGCCGAGGAGGATGCGTGCCTCTTGGGCACCGACGCGGTGCGCGACGGCGTGGACGTGCCGGGGCGGAGCTTGCGGCTCATCGTCTTCGACCGGGTGCCGTGGCCCCGGCCCGACATCCTCCACAAGGCGCGGCGCGCGCGGTTCGGCGGCGCCGGCTATGACGACCGGCTGACGCGGCTGCGGCTGAAGCAGGCCTTCGGCCGGCTGATCCGGCGGGCCGACGACCATGGCGTGTTCGTACTCCTCGACCGGGCGTTCCCCTCGCGGCTCGAAGGCGCCTTTCCGGCGGGGGTCAAGGTCGATCGCGTCGGGCTCGCCGAGGTCGTCGCGGGGTTGCGCGAGTTTCTGCGGGCTTGAAGGTACGCTTGCCGCACGCCCGAGCGAACGCCTACTCTCCGCCGCCTCAGCCATCCAGGAGTCCGCATGATCAATCATCACGCCGCCCTCATCTACACCATGGTCCTCGTCTCCGCCGCCGACCGCAACATGACCGACGCCGAGCTTGGCACCATCGGCGACAGCGTCCGGCATTTGCCAATCTTCGCCGACTATGACGTCCAGCAGATCGCCAGGACCGCCGCGGCTTGCGCCGAAATCCTCGCCCAAAAGGACGGGTTCGAGAAGGTCATGGGTGTCGTCAGGGAAGCGCTCCCCAAGAAACTTCGCGAGACGGCTTACGCGCTCGCCTGCGACGTGGCCGCCGCCGACGGCAAGGTCACCCAGGATGAAGCCCGGCTGCTCGAAGCCATCCGCGACCGCCTCGAATTGAGCCGCCTCATCGCCGCCGCCATCGAGCGCGGGGCGCGCGCGCGGCATCTGACCCTGTGAGCGCGCTTTCCGGCCGGGCGCTCGGCTTCGTCGGCATCGGGCGCATGGGCGCGCCCATGTGCCGGCATCTGGCGGCGGCCGGCGCAAAACTGAGGCTCTTCAACCGCACTCGCGCGGCGGCCGACGCGTTGGCGGCGGCGCTGCCGGGAATCACCGTCGCCGGCAGTCCCAAGGAGGCGGCACGGGACGCCGAGGCCACGTTCATCAACGTCTCGGATACGCCGGCCGTGGAAGCGGTATTGCTGGGCGAAAGCGGCGTGCTGGCGGGGTTGAAATCGGGCGGCATCGTCATCGACATGGGCACGACCGCGGTGACGCCCACGCGCCGTTTCGCGGCCGCGGTCGAGGCCAAGGGCGGGGGTTACGTGGACGCGCCGGTCTCGGGCGGCGTCGTCGGCGCGGAAGCCGCTTCGCTCTCGATCATGGCCGGCGCGCGCCCCGACGACTTCGCGCGCGTGAAGCCGCTCCTGGAACGGCTCGGGCGGACCATCACCCATTGCGGCGGGGTGGGCGCCGGCCAGGTCGCCAAGATCGCCAACCAGATGATCGTCGGCCTTACCATCGCCGCCGTGGCCGAAGCCTTCGCGCTATCCCGGCGCGCCGGGGTCGATCCGGGGTTGGTGCGCCAGGCGATCATGGGAGGATTTGCCCAGTCCCGCATCCTCGAGCTTCACGGCGAGCGCATGGTGACGGGAAGCTTCGAGCCCGGCGGGCGGGCGGGCCTCCAGCGCAAGGACATCGCCCAGGCGCTCGAGCTTGCCGGCGAGGTCGGCATCGAGCTCCCCAGCACCAAGGCCAATCTCGCGCTCTGGGATCGCATGATCGCGCAAGGATTTGCCGAGCTCGACCACAGCGGCCTCTACAAGATCTACGAGGGTTGAATTCGTTGACTGTCGTTGACCGCCAAAGGCATAATATTCGGATGGCGTCCAACAAGGAGACTCCCATGTCGATAGGAAGAATAGCGCTTTTCGCGGCGCTTGCCGTATTGCTTGCCGCGTGCGGCACCTGGACCACATCGAGCGTGAAGCCCGTCGATTCGGCGGCCGAGGCGGCCGAGGCAACGCCAGCCCGAGAACCCACGCACCCATCCACCATCACGCTGAGCGTCGATGACATCACGGATCGGCCGTACACCACTCTCGGCGATATCGAAGTGACCGTGCACAAGTCCAGCATCTTCGACAAGGATCCGACCCCCGCCATGGTCGATACCGCGCTCAAGGAGAAGGCTGCGGAACTTGGCGCCGACGCCGTGGTGCTGGTGCGCTATGGCACGATTGGCGTCGGATTCGCGAGTTGGGGCCAAATGGACGGAAACGGCCGCGCTGTCTTTTTCAATGAGTAGGCGGGCCGACTTAGCTTTCTTGTTGACCATCCTGGGCGCATTGGGCGGCGGTTGCGCTGCCTCGGCGCCGCCGCTGCCGCCCGACACGACGGCAACAAACCGGACCGGCAGCGTTACCATCGAGGACTTCGAACCGGCCGACCGCGCGCTTGCTTGCGCGGATATCGAGCGCGAGCGCGAGACGATCAAGGCGTCCACCATGGCCGCCAATGCGCGCGTGGCCGGCCACCGCTCGACCAACCAGGTGGCCGGATATTTCGGCGCCTTCTTTCCGCCGATCCTGCTCGCCACCGAGGGCGACTACGACGAGAAGGACGAACTCGTGCGGTTGCAGTCCCGCCGGGACACGCTCAGCAAGCTCGCGGTCCTAAAAAACTGTCCGATGGTGCGTTGATTGCTTGAGGAGATAAAAGGAAAAAAGGGAACACAACCCAAGTCGAATGGACCATTTGTAGGCCGTACGATTGTGAACCATTCGAACACGGGTTCGATCCTGTCGTGCATCGCGAGACCCTCGCACCCGGCCTGGGCGAAAAAATACCTTCGGTGCGGTTTCAGCCGCCAGTCCCGAGTGCGGTCGCCTTCGCCCTCGTCCCAAGCGAAGGCGTTGTCGACGTTGTCGATGGGCTTCACGACGATCTCGGTGGTGCGCCAGATACACATCGGCGTTCCCGCGCCATCGAAGAGGACGATGAAATCGCCTGCCCTCGGCATCGGCTCGGCCCCAGTCGCGCAATCCCGGCGCAAGGACAAAGGTCGCCTCGCTTGCGGCCCGAAACGACGAGTGCGGCCAGTTCGTCGGCCATCGCCGCCGTATCTCGGAACGCCGCGACCGTGTAGCCGGCGGCGCCCGCGCCGGTTGACGCCGTAATCGCCGCCTAAAAATCGTTCGTCGAAGACGTTTTTTCCAGGCTCGCTCAGAAGCGGATTGTCGCGGCGACGGCGCGGTGATCGGCCGGCCACGGGGTCGAAACGATGTCGGCCTCGGGCGATTTTTCGCCGACGATCCCCGCCTTCTCGACGACCAGATTTAGGCTACGCGCGAAGACGAAATCGATGCGGTCGTGATGGTCCTCGGGATCGGAGGGCTCGGTCGTGGGCGTCCAGGTGATGCCGGGCTTGGCCACCTCGTCCGGAAAAACCGCCCGGAAGGCGTCGATGAATCCCTGCTTCTCGATGGCAAGCGTGGTCGGATAGGCAACGACCGTCGGGTGACGGCCTGCCGCGACCGCGGCTTCCGTCCAGTCGCGATGCGACGGTTCGTTGAAGTCGCCGAAGACGAACGCGGCGGCGCTTCCCTCGGCTTCCTTCAAATCGTCCATCAGGAGCTTCAGCGCCGGCCCCCTCGTTTCCTCGGCGAAGCGCACCGCTTCCGCCTCGGTCTCGATGAAGGGCCAGGCGCCATACTCGATGCCCAGCAGCTGATAGGGCTGGTAGGGGGAATCGTCGAGATGGATGTTGAAGGCATGGATCGTCCGCCCTTCCACATCGATGGCGACGCCAAGATCGTTCGACGTGGCGGCGCCGATCGGATAGCGGCTGACGATCGCGTTGGCCCAGAGCGCCGCGTTGACCTTGGTTTGATCGTAGTAATGATACCCCAGCGCCGCCGCGATCGCCTTGGCGACGCTCTCGCCGATGGGCGGGCACGCATCGGCGGTGCAGGTCTCGCCCTCGAGCCGGGTTTCCTGGATGCCGATGATGTCGGCGCCGGCCGCGCGAATGGCGGCGACGGTCTCGTCGACGGGTTTGCCTTCGTTGGCGCCCCCGCCCCAGATGTTGAAGCTCATGACCGTCAGGGTCGTTTCGGCCAAACCAGGCCGGGCCACAAACAAAAGCGCGATCAGCAGCCCAGCGGCAATCGTGCGAATGCGCATGTCACGCTCCATCGTCCAATCTTACGCATGGGCCGACCCCAACGATCCGGTGGCCTCCTTACCGCTTCTTTCCAGGCTGCGGGCCGGTCGGTCGTCCCGGCGCCGCGGCGAAGGACGACGTTGGGGCGGCGGGCTTCTTGTCCTGCTTCGGTTTCTTCTTCTCGCGGTTGCTGCGTTGTTGTCCCTTGGCCATTGACGTTCTCCTCTATGAGAGTTTGAGTCCCTTGAAGGCTCTCCTTGTTAGCCGACCGCGAAGAATCCGTCCAGCACCGCTTCGTAGATGTCGGTCAAGGCCTCGAGGTCGGCCAAGGCCACGCGCTCGTCCGTCTTGTGCATGGTCTGGCCGACCAGGCCGAACTCGGCGACCGGGCAATGATCCTTGATGAAGCGCGCGTCGGAGGTGCCGCCGCCGGTGCCGAGGCCGGGCTTGACGCCGAGTCGGGCCGTCACCGCGCGCGCGAGGATGTCGCTCAGTCGCCCGGGCGCGGTCAGGAACGCCTCGCCGCTAACCGCGATCGAAAGCTCGTAAGCGCCGCCGGCCTTGTCGAAGGTCTCGCGCAAGCGCCGCTCCAGGCTCGCCGCCGTATGCAAGTCGTTGAAGCGGATGTTGAACACGGCGCCGGCGCGGGCCGGGATGACGTTCGCCGCCGGATTGCCGACGTCGATGGTGCTGACCTGCGCGGCGGAGGGCTGGAAATGCGCCGTGCCTTCGTCGAGCGGCTCGGCGAGCAGCGCGCCTAACATCGCCACCAATCGGTGCGCCGCGTTGTCGGCGAGTTGCGGATAGGCGGTGTGGCCCTGCACGCCCTTGACCGCGAGGCGGCCGTTGAGGCTGCCCCGGCGGCCGATCTTGATCGTCTCGCCCAGCCGTTCCGGGTTCGTGGGCTCGCCCACGACGCAGGCATCGAGCCGCCAGCCGCGCGCGGCCAGCCATTCCAGCACGCGCTTGGTGCCGTTGACGGCGGCCCCTTCCTCGTCGCCGGTGACGAGCAGGCTGATCGTGCCTCCAAACGCCGCCCCGCGGCGGGCAAGGAACCGCGCGGCGGCCGCCGCCATGCAGGCGATCGCGCCTTTCATGTCGGCGGCGCCGCGGCCATGGAGCATGCCATCGGCGATCTCGGCAGCGAACGGCGCGTGGGTCCAATCGGATTCGTCGCCCGCCGGCACCACGTCGGTGTGGCCGGCGAAGCAGAAATTGGGGCCCGCCCCGCCGATGCGGGCATAGAGATTGTCGACCCTGTCGGCGCCTTCGCCGAAGGCCAGGCGGTGGCAGTCGAAGCCGATCGGCTTCAAGGCCCGCTCCAGGACATCGAGCGCGCCGGCGTCGGCCGGCGTGACCGAGGGACAGCGGATGAGGTCGCGGGCGAGCGCGACGGGGTCGATCGCGGTCACGTCAATCCCGGAGCAACTCGTTGATGGAAGTCTTCGAGCGCGTCTTTTCATCGACGCGTTTCACGATGACCGCGCAATAGAGGCCGGGGCCCGGCGAGCCATCCGGCAAATTGCGTCCGGGCATGGTCCCGGACACGACCACGGAATAGGCCGGCACGCGCCCGTAATGCACCGCGCCGGTGGCGCGATCGACGATCTTGGTCGAGGCGCCGAGATAGACGCCCATGGAGAGGACCGAGCCTTCCTCCACGACCACACCCTCGGCCACCTCGGCGCGGGCGCCGATGAAGCAATTGTCCTCGATCACGACCGGGCCGGCCTGAAGCGGCTCCAGCACCCCGCCGATGCCGGCGCCGCCGGAGATGTGACAGTTCCCGCCGATTTGCGCGCACGATCCCACGGTTGCCCAGGTGTCGATCATGGTGCCGCGATCGACATAGGCGCCGACGTTGACGAAGCAGGGCATGAGGATGACGCCCGGCGCGACGTAGGCCGAGCGGCGCACCACGCATCCGGGCACGGCGCGAAATCCCGCTTCCTTGAACCGGCTTTCGTTCCAGCCCGCGAATTTCGACGGCACCTTGTCGTACCAGGCGGACTTGCCTTCGGCGCCGAAATCGCCGCCGCCGGGGATGGGCGATGAGTCGTTGAGCCGGAACGATAACAGCACCGCCTTCTTCAGCCATTGATGCGTGACCCAGGCGCCGCCCGCCTTCTCGGCCACGCGCAATTCGCCGCGATCCAAGGCATCGAGGGCGGCATCGACGGCGGCGCGGACCTCGCCGCCGCTCGAGGGCGTCAGCCGGTCGCGCGTTTCCCACGCGGCGTCGATGATCGGTTGTATCCGTTCAGGTGTCATGGGCCGCGACCATGGGCAAGGGAAGCCCGACTGTCAACGCGGCGCCGCCGCTTCCAGCCAGGCGACGAGATCGTCGGTCGTGTGATGGATGTGGGTGCTGTCGCCAACGGGCTGGGACCATTCCTCGCCGGTCTCCACCAGCACGGTGGTCATGCCGAGCGCCGCCGCCGGCGCCAGGTTGCGCGGCAAGTCGTCGATCATCGCCGCCCTCGGCGCGTCGATCGCGTGGCGGGCGACGAGCGCATCATAGGTCGCGGGCTCGGGCTTCGGGATCCAGGCGGCCGCGCGGATGTCGAACACGTCCTCGAAATGACGAGCAACGCCCAGCCGGTTCATGACGTTGGCGGCATGGGCGACCGATCCGTTGGTGAAGATGAGTTTGCGTCCGCCCAGGCGGGCGAGCGCCGCGTCGAGCCGCGGGGATGGCTCGACGGGCGTAAGATCGATGGCGTGGACATAGTCGAGGAACTTCGCGGGATCGACGCCATGGCGCTGCATCAACCCGCTGAGCGTGGTGCCGTGTTCATGAAAGTACAGCTTCTGCAGCCGCCGCGCCTCGACGAGGTCGAGATTGAACTCCTCGGCGATGAACCGGCCGATGAGGCGGTCGACCTGATCGAACAGGCGGCAAGACGCCGGATAGAGCGTGTTGTCGAGGTCGAACACCCAGGTCTCCGTCCGGGCGGCGAGGGCGGCGGGTGCGTTTGCGTCCATGACTGGGAAAGTGGCGGTTCGAGGCCCGGCTGGCAAGGAGTTAAGCCGTCCTTAAGGGGGGGTCTTGCACCTTCCGATCCTTGGTTCCGGGAACCCGAGACATCCCATGCGCCCCCAAGCGAAAGCGGCATCGACGAACTCATCCGGAGAGGCGGCGGCGGAGCGGTTGTTCGCTCCGGACGGTCCGCTTGCCTATTTCCATGGGCCGGCCGTGGCGGTAGGTCCAGGCGGGCACATTCTCGCCGGCAACGAACGGGCCGGACCGCTGATCGCGGCCATTCGATCCGCGTCATGCGAGGCGCTCGACGCGGCAATCGCCGCGGCGCTGGCGGGCGAGCCCGCGCGGCTCAATCCGGTGACGCTGGATTCCGGCGCGCGGATGCCGGCGCGCCCCGCCATCCATGACATCGCGGTCATGCCGTTCGCCGAGGCCAATGGCGTGCTGGTGCTGGCGAGCGACGTGACCCTGGAGCGGACCTTGCACCACGCGCTGGTCGATTCGCGCCAGCGCTACAAGGATCTTGCCGAGACTTCGAGCGACTTCGTCTGGGAAGTCGGGCCGGACGGATGCTTCACCTTCGTGTCCCCCGACGGCGCGCTCGGCTATCGGCCCGACGCGCTCGTCGGCAAGGCGCCCGGCGCATTTACCGTGATCGCCGAGGGCGACGATCCCGACTATCCATTCAACGCAAGCGAACCCTTGGCCGCGGCCGAGACCTGGTTCCGCCGCGCCGATGGCGAGGCCGCCTGCCTCAGCGTCGATTGCCGGCCGCTCTTCGACCAAATGGGCACCTGGCGCGGCGCGCGCGGGCTCGCCCGCGACGTGACCGAGACGCGCGCGCTCGCGTCCGACCTTGCGCGGGCGCGGCATCGCGAAAGGCTGCTGGCCTATGTGCTGCACGCCATCCGCAACGAGGCCGAGCCGGAGAAGACGCTGGCGGTCGCCGTCGAAACGGCGGCACCGGCGCTGGCGGCGAATGGCGTACGGGTACTCCGCCACGGCCCGGACGGCGTCGAGGCGGTGGCGGGGGCCGAGGCGCCAGGCGGCGACGCCGCCATTCTCGAAGCCGTGGGCTCGGCAGGCACCGCCGACCTGACCGTAGCCGGCCATGCGCTGCTGGCGATTCCGACCCGACATCGGGGGCAAGCGAACGGCGTGTTGGCGGTGTGGCGCAACGGCGCCGACGCGGGCTGGAGCGAGGATGACCGCTTTCTCATGGGCGAGCTCGCGGTCCAGCTTGGAGCCGTGCTGCAGCAGCTCGCCGACCGCGAGGCGCTGCGCACGCTGTCCGACAGCGACGGCCTCACCGGCCTCTTGAACCGGCGCGCCTTCGAAGCCGCCGTGACGCAGCGCCTGGCGAGCGCGGCAAGGGCGGGGCGAAGCGGCGTGCTGCTCTATGTCGATCTCGACAACTTCAAGCTGGTGAACGACCGGCTGGGCCACGCGGCCGGCGACGAGGCGTTGAAGACCGTCGCGGCCATCCTCCGGCGCAGCGTCCGGCTGGGCGATCTCGTGGCGCGGCTCGGTGGCGATGAGTTCGCGCTCTGGCTCGACGATTTCGGGCAAAGCGACGCCGAAAGCAAAGTCGCGGAGTTGGCGCGCCAAGCCGAGGAATTGAAGCCTCTTTCGGCCGATGCCCGCCGGCCGCTCGGCTTTTCCATCGGTGTCACGCGAAGCGATCCGCGCGGCTCCGAGATCAAGACCCTGCTACAAGCGGCCGATGCCGGCATGTACGGCGTGAAGCGCGCCCGCAAGGAAGCGGCGGCCAAGGGAGCGGCGCGATGAACCCACGCGCCCTTCAGGCCGATGCGCCCGGCGTCGATTACGAGACGTCGAAGGAACTGGCCCGCCACAGGGACATCGAGGTACGCCGGCGGTTGGCCGGCCGCGCCGATCTGCGCCCGGAAGTACTCTACTTTCTTGCGACCGACGCGGCACCGGAAGTACGCCGCGAGATCGCCCGCAACGACACGACGCCGCGCCAGGCCGACCTGCTGCTGGCACGCGACAAAGCCGAGGCCGTGCGCCTCGACCTCGCCCGCAAGATCGCGCGCCTCGCGCCCGACCTCACCACCGAGCAGCGCGAGCAGGTGCGCGAGGCGACGGTTCAGGTGATCGAGGTCTTGGCCCGCGACCAGGAAGCGCGCATCCGCCAGACCATCGCCGAATCGCTCAAGAACCTCGCCCAAGCGCCGGCCCATGTCGTCGGCGAGCTGGCCCGCGACGCGGTGCTGGCGGTCTCGGCGCCGGTGCTTCAGTTCTCGCCGCTGCTGACGGACGAGGACCTTCTCGAGATCATCGCCAGCGAGCCGGTGCAGGGCGCGCTGACCGCCATCGCCAAGCGCAGCCATGTCGCCATGAACGTGAGCGACGCGCTGGTGGCAACCGCGCTCAACGACGAAAGCGCGGCGCCGGTGGTGACCGCGCTTCTCGACAACCCGAGCGCCCAGATCCGCGAGGAGACCCTGGACCGAATCCTCGACGCGGCGCCGCGGACTGAAGCCTGGCACCGGCCGCTCGCGCGCCGGCCGCGGCTTCCGATCGGCGCTATCCGCAGGCTCGCGAGTTTCGTCGCGCAGTCGCTGCTCGACCAGCTCATGGACCGTCCCGATCTCGACCCGGAAAGCGCCAAGGCCGTCGCCGAGGCGGTGAAGCGGCGGCTGGAAGCCGACGACGAGGATACCGAGGCGGCGATCGCCGCCGGCGCCGACCGGCCGCTCGACCAGGCGATCGCGGCCGGCGACCGGCGCGCCGCCGTGCGCGGGCTCGCCAAGGCCGCGGGGTTAGGCGAGATGCACATCGAGAAGATCCTGGATTCACGCAGCGCCAAGGGCGTGATGGCGCTGGCGTGGAAGGCGGGACTGCCGGTGCGCGTCGCGGTGCAGCTGCAGCAGCGCATCGGCGGCATCGCGCCGCGCGCCGTCCTCAATCCGCGCGCCGGCACGGAGTACCCGATGAAGGATGAGGAAATGAACTGGCAGATCGAGTTCTTCACCGGGCTTTGAAGGCGGTCAGTTGTCAGGTTTCAGGCGATTGCCGAGCCAAGTCCTTGTCCGTAATGGGAAAAATGGCCTAAAACGCCCGAACGTAATTCTAATTTCTCGAGGAACAACCCCATGAAGAGAACTTGTCCTACGACTCAATAGCTTGGACGGCCGTCGGCCCATTCAAGAAACCCTATTCACGATGTCAAACAACGACGCCAGTTCAGCCGAAGCGGAGCCGAAGACAATATAGGAACTAGTTCCGGTAATGTCAAGGGCAATCGCCCGGGCCCGCGCCGGCGATCATCAACAGCCGTCGGCCGATGCGGCCCCTCGGTTAGATCTCGACGGTGTTAGGAAACTTCAGCAGCGCCACGCGACACTGGCCAATTTACGCCGCGATGCCGCTATTCGAGGCCATCGGCGCCGCGTGCAATGTCGAAATCGGCCGGAACCTCGAACTTGGTCCAGTCGATGCCCCGCTCCTTCATGTACCGTCTTCCAGCGTCCCAATCGATCGGCCTCGCCGTGCCGACCGCGGAAAGCTTTGCCACCGGCTTACCGTCCCGGCAGATGAGGATGGTCTTGCCCTTTTCAGCTTCCCGCAACAGGGCCGGCAACCGGGCCTTGGCGTCGGTGACGGAGACGGTCCGCATGGGGTCGGTTCCACTATCGTCGGATTTGGCCATCAAGGTAGAGGCGGCCGCGCCGGATGTCAAAGATCGGCGCGGCTCGGTCGGTGACGCCCGAGGTGTACGCCTCTTGTAGCGCGTGAGTTGTCCATCATGTTCGCCATTGTTCCGGAGCGGGCGTGGGCAATGCGGCGGTGTTTCCGCGGGAGTTTCGGTGCCTGTTCGGAGGCGCCACCGATCTTTAACAACGATCAGGCGGCGCAGGCTGCTATCATGAAGGCCCGCGTCGGCCGCGACGCCGGCACCGAGTATCCGATGAAGGACGAGGCGATGAACTGGCAGATCGAGTTCTTCACCGGGCTTTGAAGGCGGTCGCGGAGAACAGGGGACAGAGGACAGGGATCGGCTAAGAGCTATCTGGGCAAAGGCCCTCCCGCTGGACGGGGCGAAATAGGCGAAATTCGACGATCTACCCCATGCAAAGCGGGAACGCCGCTGGGCGTACGAGACAGCGCCGGCCCGTCCGACAAGCGACTCCTGTCCTGAAATCAATGGTGTAGACCAGCGGTTCGCTTGAGATTGCCGCTTGACGCGCCCCGGCCTCGAGCGACCGGGCTCACCAGGGCGGTCATGCCAATATGGGTGGCATCGCCGACGCCAGCCGGAACACCCAACACAACCATTTGCATTGTAGGAATGCCGGCCGGGAAAATCAAGAAGTTGGCGAAGGGCGGCGGCGTTATCGCCCTTACGACAACCGTAACTTCATTTGTTCGGGGTCGGATTGACCGGCGCTGAAACATCGTGGCCACCCCCTGCAATGCCCCGTTCTTTCGAAGGTCCCTGACTGCCCGTCAACTCCCGAAGGAGAGCTTCAATATCGTTAAGCGCACTGCGATTGTTACGGATGAGCCAATCCGTCAGTTTGGGTGCGTCCCGAGTCTTGCGATACTCTTCGCAACCGTCGGAGAGTCCCGAAAAGAGGTCGGCAAGCAGCTTCGCGCCATTGACGGTTTCAATCCATCGCCTGTCTTTGAGAACGCTCTCACTGCCCGCAGCGGCGCCATAGGTACTATTGCGACCATTCTTCTCAATCCACTCGCGAACACCGGTGTCGCCAAGGTTGTTGTCCTTGAATGTGGGAAGCTCATTGAGTACAGCGGCAATGGCCGGCGGATCGCAGAGATAGTTCTCGTACGTTCGACGCTCCAGGAATCTTGCCTTACCCGACGATGATCGCACGATGTCGTCGATAACTCCCTGCGACCGAGATTCGCGATCGAAGATGAACCCTACTGTAGTCGGCACAAGTACAGTAGAGGTCGATAGCCGCGAATAGATATCCATGACCTGACGAGGGTCTTTGCGCTTACTTTCGAAGTCCCCCGTGTTCCGGACCGCTACAACGGCGGTTGCGGCCGCCAAGATCGGATCAATGGACCTCAGGATCGCGGGGTAGCACAACTCTTCCGTCAGACCCTCGACCCACAGGATACTATCGGCACCGAACAAGTCGGAAAGCCGCGCTCCGAGTTCGCCCAGAATCTCGCGTATAGATTGCAGATCGTTCGTGCTCACCGTGTCGATGACGGTATCGGCGCCTTCCTTTCGTAAAGACACGACGTGACTGGCGTCAATGGCTCGAATGACTTCCGGCGAGTGAGTCGCAATGATGTATTGATGGCGAGGATGTATTGCGAGAATACCCATCAGCTTTCTCGTCGCCCCAGGGTGAAGAAAGCTGTTGGGCTCATCGATGATTATGCAGCGTGGCGTATCCGACGTGAGCACGACGTACAGGATCGCCAGGACTTGACCGACACCAGTGCCGCATTCGGAGAGCGGCATGGCAAGATCGTCTCGCTCCAAGTCCGGGTTGTAGTTCCAGATAGATACTTCGACTTTATTCGACTGCCCGGTCTTGGGGCGGGCTGTGATCGCTTCGACATTGGGGAAAACACTTCGAACATAATCGCTCAATCTCTTAAACCTGGTGGGGTTCCGACCTTGGAGGCCACTGAGAACCTCAGGAAGATTCCCGGCATGTGGCATCAGAATTTCGTTCGGACCATAGGCGCTTTCACCTATGTTTAAGCGTTCCGCCTTGAACGAGTAGATGGAAGACACAAAGTAGTTCACAATTCGAGCGACAAAAGACTCGACGGCACGCTCCGCATCGACAGGTCTGGTAAGTCGTAGATCGTGGCCGGACAGTACCTGGAATTCCTGCGCAAAGCGGCATTCTAGGTCCATGCCCCTGAATGCCGGATGCCGCGGCACGATATTCAACGACACCTGCCCCCCATGGTTTCTTCGAAACGTAATGGGGACTTCGGTTGCCTCGAATAGCGTATTGAGAAACGCTTGGGCTTGAACGGTCCTGTCGCTGTCGTAGCGCACTGGTACAAATGCATTACCCCCACTAACCAGCGCTCTTCGGCACTCTTCCCCAGTAAGCGTGACCGTCATTTCGACCGCCGATTCTGGGTCCAAGGGGTACTCGCGCGGACGACCGAGCTTGCGGTGTGGCTTGGGCGGAAATTGTGACGAAAGAGCTTCGAGGAGCGCCGTCTTGCCGACGTTATTGGCCCCTACAACAAGATTGAATCCCGGTTTTAGACAGCACTCGACCGTCTCTTCGAAGCACTTGTAATTAAAGATTCTGAAAGAGTTAATCCACATCGATTTGGCTTGCCGACGCGCTCATGACGCAACTGAATTGACCATCATCATCGTTTGGGGTCAGCGCCCCAACGCTTGCCCTACTCCCGCTTGATGAGCGTGCCGACACCGTGCGAGGTGAAGATCTCCAGCAACAGGGCGTGGGGCACGCGGCCGTCGAGAATGACCGCCGCCTCGACGCCGGCCTCGACGGCATCGATGCAGGTCTCGAGCTTTGGGATCATGCCGCCCGTGATGACGCCATCGGCCATCAGGGCGCGGACCTGGTCGAGGGTGAGCTCCGGAATGAGATTGCCGTCCTTATCGAGCACGCCCGGCACGTCGGTGAGCAGCAGCAAGCGCGCCGCCTTGGTCGCCGCGGCGATGGCGCCGGCCGCGGTGTCGGCGTTGATGTTGTAGGTCTCGCCATCGACACCGAAGCCGACGGGGGCGATGACCGCGACGATGCCGGCGGCTTCGAGCGCCTTCAGGATCAGCGGATCGACGCGGTCGGGATCGCCGACGAAACCGAGATCTCCCTTCTCCGACAAGAGTTTCTTGGCGCGCAGGAGCCCGGCGTTCTTGCCGCTCAAGCCCGCCGCGACCCCGCCCGCCTTGTTGATGGCCGCCACGATGGTCTTGTTGATGCTGCCGGAGAGCACCATCTCGACCACCTCCATGGTGGCGGCATCGGTCACGCGCAGGCCGTCGATGAAACTGCTTGGGATGTCGAGCCGCTTCAGCAGGTCGCCGATCTGCGGCCCGCCGCCATGGACGACGACCGGGTTGATGCCAACCTGCTTGATGAGGACGATGTCGCGCGCGAAGACGGTGGCGAGCTCGCGGTCGACCATGGCGTGGCCGCCATACTTGATGACGAAGGTCTTGCCGGCGTAGCGGCGCATGTAGGGCAGCGCATCGCTAAGCGTGCGCGCCGTCCGGAGCCAGTATTTGGTCTCGCTGAAGTTCGGGGCCACCATCGCGGGGCGCAATCTATCGCAGGCGCGCCGGTACCGCTAGGTCCACGAGCGCCCGGCGCAAATCCGCCATGCCGGCGCCGGTCAGGGCGCTGACGGCGAGAACCTCCGGGTGCGCCGCCGGGCGGCGCAGAAGTTCGGCGGCGATCGCGGCCTGGACACGGGTCAGGTCGCTCGGCGCCAGCTTGTCCGACTTCGTCAGCACCGCCTGGTAGGAAACGGCGGCCTTCTCGAAGAGCGCCATCGCCTCGCGGTCGAAGTCCTTGAGACCGACCGCGGCATCCACCAGCAGACAGACGCGGCGCAGCGTCGGGCGATCGGCCATGTAGTCCATGACCAGCGCGCCCCAGGCGCGGGAACGCTCGCGGCCGACCTGGGCATAGCCGTAGCCCGGCAGGTCGACGAGTACGAGGCGCCGGCCAAGCTCGAAGAAGAGCAGCGATTGCGTGCGCCCGGGCGTGCGCGAAACCCGCGCCAGCTTGCGCCGGCCGACCAGCGCGTTGACCAGGCTCGACTTGCCGACATTGGAGCGGCCGGCGAAGGCGATCTCGGGAAGCCCCGGCGCGGGCACGGCCTCGACGGTTTCGGCGGCGGCGATGAAATGGCAGGGCGCGGCGAACAGCTTTTCGGCGGCGGCCGCGGACTCGCTCAGGGCTTCACTCCCATCCGCCACATGATCATGCGCTGCTGGGCGATCGACAGCAGGTTGTTCCACGCCCAATAGATGACCAGCCCGGCGGGGAAACTGCCCAGCATGAAGGTGAAGACGATCGGCAGCATCATGAAGATCTTGGCCTGGACCGGGTCGGGCGGCGGCGGGTTGAGCTTCTGCTGGAGGAACATGGTGATGCCCATGAGGATGGGCCACACGCCGAGGCTGAGAATCGCGAGCGGACCCAGATCCGGCACGTTCCAAGGGGCGAGGCCGAAGGCGTTCAGCCACGAGGTCGGATCGGGCACCGACAGATCGCCGATCCAGCCGAAGAACGGCGCGTGGCGCATCTCGATCGTGACGAACAGCACCTTGTAGAGGGCGAAGAAGACCGGAATCTGAATGACGATCGGCAGGCAGCCGGCCGCCGGGTTCACCTTCTCGCGTTTGTAGAGGGCCATCGTCTCCTGCTGGATCTTGGCCCGATCGTCCTTGAAGCGCTCGCGCAGCTTGGTGATTTCCGGCGCCATGGCCTTCATGCGGCTCATCGCCCGATAGGATTTATTGGCGAGCGGATAGAACAGCAGCTTGACGCCCACCGTCAGCAGCAGGATGGCGATGCCGAAATTGCCGGTCACGCGATTCAAGTAATCGATCGCGTAGAAGATCGGCTTGGTGAGGAAATAGAACCAGCCGAAATCGACGCCACGATCGAACAAGGGTATCTCGAGGGAATCGCGATAGCGGTCGAGCAGGCGCACTTCCTTGGCGCCGGCGAAGAGGCGCGCGGTCCACTCGACCGTGCCGCCCGGCGCAATGGTCATGGCGGCGCCGCTGTAATCGGCATGGTAGATGTCGGTCGCGCCGCGCAGCGCGTGGGTAAAGCGCCCGTGAATGGCCGCCTTCTGATCCGGAATGAGCGCGACCAGCCAGTATTTGTCGGTCATGCCGAGCCAGCCCCCGGTGCTGTCCTTGGCGATGACGCCGCCATCGGCATCCTTGACGTCGTCGTAGCCTTCCTCCTGAAGGGTATCGTCGAACACGCCCAGCAATCCTTCGTGGAGGATGAAGAAGCCCAAGGTCGCCGGTGTGCCTTGGCGCGAAACCAGGCCGTAGGGGTGGAGCGCCGCCGGCGCGGCCCCGACGTTTTCGACCCGCTCGCCGATAGTGAAGAGGAACGAGTCGTCGAGCGCGAAGGTGCGCGTGAACCGCAGCCCCTCGCCGTTGTCCCAGGCAAGTGTCAGCGGCCGGCCGGGCGCCAGTTCCTCGCCATCGGCCGTCCACAACGTGTCCGGGCCCGGCAGGGACGGGGCCGTGCCCGACGCGGCGAGCCAGCCGAAATCGGCGTAGTAGGCGTCCGGCCCGTTTTCCGGCGAAAGCAGGACGATGTTCTTACTGCCGGGATCGGTGGTCTCGCGATAACGCACGAAGACGAGATCGTCGAGCCGGCCGCCTTCGAGCGAAATCGAGCCCGTGAGGTCGGGCGAACGTAAGGGTACGCGCGGGGCTGCCCCAAGCGCGGTGGCGCGATCTAGTGCCACCGCCGGAGCCGGGGCGACCGCCGGAGCCGGGGCCACGAGAGCTCCCGAATCGGTCGCGCCGGCCGGAGGCTGGGCCGCCTGTTGAGCCGCCTGCCGGGCTGCCTGTTCCTGGGCCAGTTGCATGCGCGGCGCTTCGTAGAGAAACTGAAACCCGAGCAGGATGACGACCGATGCGACGATCGCCAGGATCATGTTGCGTTGTTCCATGGTCGATCTCGTCAGCCGGCGTGGGTTTGAAGATCGTCATGCCGGCATGGATGGCCGGAGTCCGGGACCGGATCCCAACCCCATCCGCCCCAAGGATGGCAACGCGCGATCCGCTTCAGCGCGAGCCAGCACCCTCGCGCCAATCCGTGGCGTTCGATCGCCTCGGCGGCGTAAGCCGAGCAGGTCGGCAGGTACCGGCAACTCCGCGGCAGCAGCGGCGAGAGGAACCACTGATAGAAGCGGATGGCGCCGAGGGCGATTCTCCGAAAGGCTCTCATCGTTCAGCGTCCCATTCCCGCATCCCCGCATTCCTCCCGATAGAGCCCCAAGCGGCGCAAGGCCGTGACCAGGTCCTCGCGCAAATCCGCGAACGGCCGGGTGAGGGTGCCCCCCCGGCCGATCAGTACATAGTCATAGCCGGGCGCGGCATGGCTGGCCATCAGCCCCGCGACCGCCTTGAGGCGCCGGCGCGCCCGATTTCGCGCCACCGCGATGCCCACTTTTCGGCTGACGGTGAATCCGATCCGCACACCGGCGTTCTCCGGGGCCTTGAAATCGAGCGCCTGGAGAATGAGGCCCGGAGCCACGAATTTGCGCCGGCCGGCAGCCAGGCGCAGGAAATCGGCGCGCCGTTTCAACCGGCCCGGTCGGCTCGACACCGGTCAGGCGCTAAGGCGCTTGCGTCCCTTCGAGCGCCGGTTGGCGACGACCTTGCGGCCGCCCACCGTCGACATGCGCGAACGGAAGCCATGCCGGCGCTTGCGGACGAGCACGCTCGGTTGATAAGTGCGCTTCACGGGAGGTCTCCTAAGGGTCGGGACGGCGACAGTGGATTGGGCAGGCTGTATATGGGGTTAGGGCCGGAGAGTCAACGAGGCGGCCGGCAACCGGCCCTCAGCCTCCGCGCGGCTTGAAGTAGGCCTCGAGTTCGGAAAAGCCGATGGCGTCCTTCGAGAAGCGGAAGCTGCCCTGTTCGGCCATCTCGCGCGCCGCCGCGATCAGCGTGCCGTAGGCAAGACGAGCCAAGGTCGCTCCAACGCTGATGCGCTTGACGCCGGCTTCGGTCAGCTCATCGACCCCGAAGGCCGCGAACCGCAACTCCATGACGACATTGACCGGTTTGCGGATCGCGGAGCAGACCTCGCGGATCGCGCCGAGGTCGCTAAGCCCGGGCGCGAAGAGGACGTCGGCGCCGGCCGCCTCGTAGGCCTGGAGCCTGCCGATCACGTCGTCGAGATCGGTACCGCCCCAGAGAAGACTCTCGCACCGCGCCGTCAAGACGAAGTCGGCGGCGAGGCTTCGGCAGGCCTTGGCCGCCGCGGCGATCCGCTCGACGGCGAGCGAGCGCTCGAAGATCGGCGCATCGCGCCTGCCGGTGTGATCCTCGATGGAGCAGCCGGCGAGCCCGATCGCGGCCGCGGCCCTGACGGTCTCGGCAACGTCCTCGGGAGAATCGCCAAATCCCTTCTCGAGGTCGGCCGAAACGGGCAGTTCCGTCGCCAAGACGATATCGCGGCAATGGCGCGAGACGTCGTTCCGAGCGACATGCCCATCCCGCAGGCCAAGAGAAAACGCCATGCCGGCGCTGGTCGTGGCCAGGGCCTTGAACCCGAAGGCCGCCAGTATGCGCGCCGAGCCGATATCCCATGGGTTCGGGATGATGAAGGCGCCCTTCTGCTCGTGCAGCGCGCGGAAAATTCCGCCTCGGTCTTTCATGTTAAACCGCTCTGTTCGAGGAATGCCGATCCCCAGCAAACTTTCACTGCGACACAATCAGCCGCGTCTTCGCCGCGGGTAGCTTGTTTATTTGCTTGTAGAATGCCGTTTCGGTAATCTCGGTCGCCCATTCGGGGCGCACTTCGATCAGGAATTTTTCCGTTTCTTTTCTACCCTCTTTCTTCACTAGTGTCGCGCCAAGCGCACCAACCCCATTCAAGTCTCGAATGAATGCGCGCATGGGCTCTTTGAGAGCGCGGTAGTCTGATTTCAACAGCTTATAGAGATCGCGGTATTCTATCGGCGCATCCCGATCGAGAAGGGTGTTCAGAATCTCGCATTGACGGCGTGCCAGCGCGCGTTTTCGCGTCGACTGCAACCGTCCATACATTCTTCCCATGATATCGCGGAAAAGACTTTTCTGGACGTGTGTTCTGATTTCCCTGAGGAGTCGTTGGCATTGAAGCGCGATTCCGCCGAGCGCGAATTTCAAGAACGGAGTCAGATCATGGTGTTTCCCGCGAACGGCACTCAGCGTGCTTAGGTAGGTATTCTTTTCATCGTAATAGTAGTTGGACATCGCGATGAAAAGCGCGTCTTTGAGCTGTCCGCGCTGGAGCATCAGCGCTTCGATGGCACGCGCCGTTCGCCCATTCCCATCATGGAAAGGATGCATGGCCCCCAAGTGATAGTGGACAGCCAGCGCCTGTATCAGTTTGTCGTGGGGGCGAAGATCTCGATTGAGCGCCGCGACGAGGCGCGTTAGCGCTTTTTCGCATTCCGCGCCGCCCTCGACGCCACGGTGTCGCGGCCGACCGAACGTGACGTTCTGCCCATTGCCGCGAAGTTCTCCGGGTGGGCAGTGGTCGTCATCGCAGCCCGTGACGATTCGGCGATGAACGTTTTTTATCAGATCGAGGTTTACCGGAACGTCCATCGGGAGCGCCGCGATCCAGCGGTAGGTATTGATCGCGGCCCGCGCTTGACGCTGCGAACGCGTCATATCCCGTTCCTTGGCCCTACCCGACAACGCATCATCGAGTTCTTTATCGGTGAAGTCGGCGCCCTCGATTTTCGATGTTCCCGCGACCTCGCGCTTCAGTTCGATTTCTTGGAGTTTTTCCGCCCAGGATCGCTGAAACGGAATAGAGGTTAGCGATAGTACGGCGGCCTTGGCGGCGGTCAGTTCGTCCAAAATCAACGTTGGGTCGTACCGACCCCATTGATCCGGCAGCTCATACATTATCGTCATGAGGCGATACATATCACCGCTTCATTTCAATGTAAACGTTGTATGAGTGCAGTGTATTATATCATAATAACAATGTGTTATGATTTTTTATCATTGCTTGATTGTTAAATCATTTCAATCTCATTTCTCGCTCAATGTTACCCCGTTGCGAACCGGCTCACCTGCCCCTCACTTCCTGGTGAATGGCCGGGCGGACTCCCGGCGTGGTAAGAGCCTTCATGGCTATCCCCGCCTCCCTTCGCCGCCTGCTGCCGCTGATGCTCATCGGCCTCGGCTTGGCGCTGGTGATCGCCTTCGATCTCCACCGGTATCTCGCCTTCGACAGCTTGCGCCAGCACCGCGCCTGGCTGGCGGCCGAGGTCGAGGCGAACACCGTTCTCGTGGCGTTGGCGTACATGGCCGTCTATGTCGGTGTCGTCGCCCTCTCGGTGCCCGGCGCGGCGGCGCTGACGATTGCGGGCGGCGTCCTATTCGGCGCCTGGGTGGCGGCCGCGCTCGTGGTGGTGTCGGCGACCATTGGCGCCAGCCTGTTGTTCCTCGCGGCGCGGATGGGGCTTGGCGACCTCCTGCGCCGAAAAGCCGGGCCTTGGGTCGTTAAGCTCGAACGCGGGTTCAAGGAAAACGCCTTCAACTATCTGCTAACCTTGCGCCTGGTTCCGCTGTTTCCCTTCTTCATCGTCAATCTGGTGCCGGCGCTCCTGGGCGTCCGGCTGGACGTGTTCGTGCTGGCGACATTCATCGGCATCATTCCCGGCACCATCGTCTTCGCCAATGTCGGCGCCGGCCTCGCGCAGGTCTTGGAGAGCACGGAGGTGACGCCGGCCTCGATCCTGACGCCGGAGATCCTGGCGGCGCTGATCGGGCTTGGCCTTCTCGCACTCGTGCCGGTCGCCTACAAGGCGCTGCGGCGCCGGCGGGGCGAGGGCTAGGCGATGGCGACGACGATGGAAGCCGACATCTGCGTCATCGGCGCCGGGTCGGGAGGCTTGAGCGTCGCCGCGGGCGCCGCGCGGCTCGGCGCCGCCACGATCCTCATCGAGGAATCGAAAATGGGCGGCGACTGCCTCAATGTCGGTTGCGTGCCATCGAAGGCGCTGCTGGCGGCGGCGCACGCGGCGGCGCACGGGCGAGCGGCGGCGGCGATGGGTGTGCGCTTCGGCGCGCCCGAGATCGATTTCGCGGCCGTGCGCGCCCACGTCCAAGGCGTCATCGCCGGGATCGCGCCGCATGATTCGGTCGAACGCTTCGAGGGGCTGGGTGTGCGCGTCATCAAGGCGCATGCGCGCTTCGTCGATCCCCGCACGGTCGAGGCCGGCGACAATCTCGTGCGGGCGCGGAGATTCGTGATCGCGACCGGTTCCTCGGCCCTGGTGCCGCCGATCCCCGGCCTCGACGCCGCACCCTATCTTACGAACGAGACCCTATGGGATCTCGACCGCCTGCCCGCGCGTCTCGTGGTGCTGGGCGGCGGCCCCATCGGGTGCGAGCTCGCGCAAGCCTTCGCCCGGTTTGGCACGCGCGTGACACTCGTCGAGATGCAGCGCCTGTTGCCGAAGGACGACGCGGAAGCGGTCGAGGCCGTGCGCGCCAGCCTCGTGGCGGACGGGATAGAGATTCATGACGCAAGCACGGCCGAACGGGTCGAGCGCGCGTCTGCCGGGATCGCCGTCCACGCCAACGGGCCGGCCGGGCCGTTGCGCCTCGAGGGCAGCCACCTGCTGATCGCCGCCGGAAGGCGCGCGAATTTGGCCGGGCTCGGGCTCGACGCGGCCGGGATCGCGGCCACGCCTTCGGGAATCACCGTCGATCGGCGGCTACGCACGTCCAATGCGCGCGTCTTCGCCATCGGCGACGCCATCGGCCCGCCGCAATTCACCCACCTTGCCGGCTATCATGCCGGGATCGTCATCCGCAACGCCCTCTTCCGGCTGCCGGCCAAGGTGGATTTGCGCGCCCTGCCCTGGGTCACCTTCACCGACCCGGAACTGGCGCAAGTCGGGTTGACCGAGGAAGCGGCGCGCGCGAAGCAGGCCGATGTCCGCGTCATGCGCTGGCCGTTCGCGGACAACGACCGCGCCAGGACCGAACGGCGGACAAGCGGATTCGTGAAGGCGGTGACGGATGCGCGCGGGCGCATCCTTGGCGCCACCATCGTCGGCGCCGAGGCCGGCGAACTGATTCAACCCTGGGCGCTCGCCATGGCCAATAACTTGCGCATCGGCGCGATGGCGCAAGTCATCCTGCCCTACCCGACGCTGGGCGAGGCAAACAAGCGAACGGCGGGCGAGTTCTACACCGCCAGCCTCTTCAGCCCGCGCACGCGCTGGCTGGTGCGCCTGCTGGCACGGCTCAGTTAGAGCATGAGCGACGACCGCCCCCGCCTGCCCCCGCTCGGCCGCAGCCTGTCGGCGCGGCTGCTGATCCTCACGATCGTCTTCGTCATGCTGGCGGAGGTGCTGATCTACGCGCCGTCGATCGGGCGCTTCCGCCTCGACTATCTCGAAGACCGGATCGCGGCCGGGCATCTGGCGATCCTGGCGCTGCTGGCGACGCCCGACTACATGGTGGACGCGGCGCTCGAACGCGAATTGCTCGATCACGCGCGCGCCTACGTCATCGGCCTGAAGCGCCCGGACGGAATCAAGCTGATGCTGGGCGAGGGCGCGGTGCCGCCCATTGCCGCCCAGTTCGACCTTCGGGAACAGAGTTTCCTCGGCCTCATCGCCGAGGCCTTCGCCACCCTGGCCCAGCGCGAGAACCGGGTGCTGCGCGTCGTCGGCCCTAGCCCGCGCCATCCCCAGACCATCGTCGAGATCGTGTTCGACGAGGCGCCGATGCGCATGAGCATGATCGATTTCTCGAACCGCATCCTGGCGCTCTCCGTCGGCATCTCGCTGTTCGCGGCGGCGCTGGTGTTCTTGAGCCTGCAATGGCTGATCGTCCGGCCGATACGGCGCATGACCTTGCACATGACGGAATTCCGCGACCATCCCGAGGACGCGTCGCGGCCGATGCCACCGACAAGGCGAAGCGATGAGATCGGCGTGGCCCAGCGCGAGCTTGCGCGCATGCAGGAAGCGTTGCGCGCCGCCTTGCACCAGAAGGCGCATCTGGCGGCGCTCGGCACCGCCGTCGCCAAGATCAATCACGATTTGCGCAACACGCTGGCGGTGGCGCGGTTGGCATCCGACCGCCTGGCGCGGGTCGGCGACGCCTCCATCAAGGGCACGACGCCGCAATTGCTGGCCGCGATCGACCGCGCGGTCGATCTTGCCACCGCGGTGCTGGGGTTCACCGGCGAAGGACCGCCGGCGATCGAGCGCCGGCCCTTCGGCCTCGCCGAACTGATCGACGACGTGGGGGCGCAGATCACGGCGCGCCAGCCGGCCGCGGGCGAATGGATCAACGACGTCGATCCCGCCCTCATCGTCGAGGCGGACCGCGATCAACTCTATCGGGTCGTCGCCAATCTAGGCCAGAACGCCTATCAGGCGGGGGCGACACGGGTGACGGTTGCCGCCCGCGCCGACGGCGGGCGCCTCGTCGTTGCCATCGGGGACAATGGCCCCGGCCTGCCCCCGAGGGCGCGGGAGAAACTGTTCCAGCCCTTCGCCGGTTCGGCCCGGGCGGGCGGAACCGGGCTTGGGCTCGCCATCGCCCGCGAGATCGCGCAATCGCATGGCGGCGATCTCGTCCTTGTCGAAAGCGCCGCCTCCGGCACCGTGTTCGAGTTTCACTTGCCGCGGACTTTACCGGCAAAGCCCGTTGCGCGCGGGAGCGACGCGGGCTAGAAGCGGGACAACGAGGGGAAGCGAGCCATGGCGGGGACCGATAAGTGGATTTGGGGCGGCGTGGTCGGCGTGATCGGCTTTGTCGGCCTGTTCGTCGCCTCGTACTCGGATGCGGGGACGCCGGGCTATGGGGGCGGCTTGGCGATCTCGACGTTGGCCATCCTTATCGTCTTCTTTCTCGTCAAGCGGGCCCTGGATCGCGCCGACGGCCGCTAATCCACCTGCAGCAGCAGCGATTTGAGATAGGCGGTCTCAGGCAGCATCGGATGGACCGGATGATCGGGTCCGGCCCCGGCGGTCTTGAGGATGCGGCCAGCGCGGCCGGCATCGTGGAGACCGCGCGCGACCTCGGCGGCGAAGGCGGCCGGCTCGACGGCATGCGAGCAGGAGCTGAGGAACAGAAAGCCGCCCGGGGTCACCTTGCCGGCGGCCAGGCGCGCGAGCTTGCGATAGGCACGCAGGCCCTGCGGCAAACCCTTCCGCGATTTCACGAAGGCCGGCGGGTCGGCGATCACCAGATCGAAGCGTTCGTCGATCGACCCTAGATCGCGAAACACCTCGCCGCGACGAAACGCGCATGCCCCGGCGACGCCGTTGAGGGCGGCGGCGCGTGAGCCCAGCGCCAGCGCCGCCTCCGATTCATCGATCGCGAGCACGGACGCGGCGCCGGCCATCGCCGCCATGACGGCGAATCCGCCGGTGTAGCAATAGAGATCGAGGACCTTGAGGCCGGCGGCGAGCTTAGCCACCATCGCGCGGTTGTCGCGCTGATCGTAGAACCAGCCGGTCTTTTGCCCTTGCCCGAGATCGGCGAGAAAGCGCACGCCGTTCTCCTCGATCTCGATCGGATGATCGAGCGATCCCTTGGCCACGCGCATGTGTTGGTCGAGCCCTTCCTGGGCGCGGGCCGGACTGTCATTGCGCAGCACGATAGTCGTGGGCGCGAAGAGAGCCTCGAGCGCCGCCAGAAGCGGCGCTTCGAGCCGATCCATGCCGGCGCTGTTCAGCTGCAGGACGAAGGCGTCGCCGAACCGGTCGATGACGAGGCCCGGCAGCCCGTCGGCTTCGGCGTGAACCAGGCGGTAATAGGGCCGGTCATGGAAGCGGTCGCGCAAGGCCGCGGCGGCGCTCAGGCGCTCCGCGAGGAAGGCGCGGTCGATCGCGACCGTGGCGGACGCCGTCAACAGACGCGCCGCGATCAGGCTATGGGGATTAAAGAAGGCCTGTCCAAGAACCCGCTTGTCGGACGCGGCGAGGCGAACGATGGAGCCGGGCGGCAGGGCCTTGGCCGCCTGGTCCATCTCGATCTCGTTGGCATAGACCCAAGGGTGCCCGGCGAAGGCCCGCCGGTGTTCGCCGGAACGAAAAACGATGGCGGGCGGCGAATCGGCCGCGATCGGTTCGGTCACCAGGGATTGCGTCACGCGCCGCGGTCGAGCCCGTAGACGTCGTCGCGGAACTGCACCGCGCCGCCGGCGTCGACCCAGGACGTCCGGTAGGCCAGCATGACGGGCACGGGCCGCGCCAGCCGGACGCCCTTGTTGCGCCCCGCCGCCACTACCCGGTCGATCTCGGCGCGGCTCCAGGCCGGATCGTCGCGCAACAGATAGGCGGCAAATCCCAGGGGGTCCGGCAGGCGGATGCAGCCGGAACTCAAGTAGCGCGCGGTTTTCGCGAACAACTCGGGATGCGAGGTGCCGTGAAGATAGACGCTGTAGGCGTTCGGGAACAAGAACTTGGCCGGCCCCAGCGCGTTTTCGGGTCCGGGATCCTGGCGCAGCCGATACTTTTTCGCCTCGGCGCTGTACCAGTTCACCGCGCCCGGGTCGATCTCTCTCGCCGTCTCGCCATAGCTCGAATAGACGCGAAAGTTGAGGTCGTTGTAGTAGCTCTTGTTCTTCCGCACCTTGGGCAGCAGATCGACCTGGGCGATGCGGACCGGCACGTTCCAATAGGGATTGAATTCGAGACGGTCGATCTCGCTCTCCAACAGCGGGGTCGGGCGGTCGATGCGCCCGACGATGGTCGGGCTATGCAGGGCGACCACGCCGTTCTCGATCACGTCCAGTTCGGCGCCGGCGATGTTGACGAGCACCAGCGGGCGGGCGGGGTCGATCCGCAAGGCCCGCATGCGCTCGAGATTGAGCGCGATCGTCTTCAGGCGCTGCTCGACGGAAACATTCAGCGCGTCGATGGTCTTGAAGCCGGTGACGCCGTCGGCCTCGAGGCCATGGCGCTCCTGGAAGCGCATGACTCCTTGCGCCAAGGCGGCGTCGAAAAGGTCGGGATCGGCGCCGGTCTCGGAAAGATCGCCCGAGGCGGCAAGCCGCGCGCGCATCGCCGCCACCCGCGAATCCCGCATGCCGAACTCGAGCTTGGGCCCGGTCGGAACCGTTCCCCAGCCACCCGTGGCGGCCAGCGCCCGATAACGATCGAAGGCCTGGAGCAGCGGCGCGTAGCCCGGATCGTTTGGCGTCTCGTCGGTGACGGTCGGGTTGGGCGCGGCGTCGATGCGCGGCATGTCGCGCTCGGCGAGAGCCGCCGGGGCGAATGACAGAATCGATAACAGGACAACGAGGACACGAACCATGGCGCTCTCCGATGCACGGCAAGGCCGGCGGCGACAAACCGCCCCACCATCGGCCACTATAGCACGCGAGAGTCTACCAGGAGCGAACCCGGCCGACATCGACATGAACGAAGTCGGATCCGGGATAGTAGCCGACCCCGCCGCGCCTGAGCGAGATGGCGGCGGCTCTCAAGTCCTTGAGCCGGCGGCCGGGAATGCGGATATCGATCGCCATTCCCTTCATGTGCAGGCTCTTCTTGGCCACGCCGCCGCTGGCGGCGGCAAGCGTCGCATTGGTCTTCGGCGAGCGATAGCCGGAGATCACGTGGAACGGCTCGTGCGTGTCCATCTCGTCATGGAGCGCGTAGAGATAGTCCAGCAGCCCGCCATCGATCGGGTGCACGTCGCCGGTACGAAAGTCGCGAAGCAAGTGGTCGATGGCGGCGAGCGCCTCGGGCTCGTAATTGCCGTCGACCCAATAGGCGGTCTTGAGAAACTCGCCGGTATGGGTGTCCTTGAAGGCGAGTTCGCGAATGTTTTTCGCGCGATTGCCAGCCAGCGCCGGCGCGCCAATGAATGCGCCGGCGGCACCCAGGCCCAATTGCAAGAATCGTCGACGGTCAAGCCCCCGATGCGTGTGCAATGGCCGATCCCCTTTTTCGGTCTCGCGCAATCCATGGCCTGGCGGAAGCCCCATGGGGGCCACCGGGCGATTCGGAGAATTTATGACCGAATCGGTACCCTTGTGGCAAGAGTTGATTAACGAGGCCCTAACGGCGGCCGGGCCGGGGACTCTATCCGCCCGCCCCGACCGGCAGTTCCCTGGCATCGGGAACCACCCGGATCGCCACGCGCTCCTTGCGGCCGCGAATCTCGGTTTCGTGGCGGGCGAAGGCGCCGAGATCGATTCCGGCCTTGAGGGCGACGTCCTCGGCGACGATGAGCTGGCAGGCGTAGTCCTTGCACAAGGCCTCGAGCCGGCTCGCGGCATTCACCGAATCGCCGATGGCGGTGATCGTGGTCGCGCGCCCGAACCCCATCTCGCCGACGATGGCCGCGCCGACGTTGATGCCGACGCCGATACGCAAGGGGCTATCGAGGTCGTGGGCGAGGGCGCGGTTCATCTCCTCCAAATTCTCCGACATGCGCCGCGCGGCCAGGAGCGCGTTGCGGCAGCCCTCGTTGGTCTTACCGCCGACTCCGAATAGCGCCATGACGCCGTCGCCGATGAACTTGTCGAGATGGCCCCCCGACCCCTCGATCGCGGTCCCCATGGCGCGGAAGTAGCGGTTGAGCAGGAACACGACGTCGTAGGGCAACTTGCTCTCCGACAATTCGGTGAAGGCGCGCAAGTCCGCGAACATGATCGCGATCTCCTCCTCGTGCCCCTGGACGTAGCCGGGGCGCGGGCGCGCGTCGCGTGGGCTCGCCGTCGCCGGCAGCAGCGGCTCGACGACGACGCGCGCGGTGGGCCGGGTCTGGCAGGCCAACCTCACATTGGGCGCGGCGCCGACGCGGGCCAGGACCTTCGTCTCCTCCGCGCTCGCCGGCGGTAGCGACTGGAGATTGCCGGCGACCCTGACGCGGCAAGTCGAGCAGCGGCCCCGCCCGCCGCAAACCGAGGCATGCGGGATGCCGGCCATGCGGCTGGCATCGAGAATCGTGGTGCCGAGCGGCACGACGACTTCGCGCCCGTCCGGATAGACGATGGCGACCGCGCGCCGGCGCAACACCAAGGCCCGCGCCACGCGCGCCGCCAGAACGAGGGCGAGGATGGCGGCGTAACCCCAAAGGAACAGGGCCTCCACCCGGTAAATCTCGGCGACCGCCTCCGCGCTAGGAAAATTCACCTCGGCTTGCAGGGAAGCGAACCACGCCTCATCCTGGAACAAGCGCGCCACCTCCCTTCCGGCGGCGACGAAGCCGAGGATCGCGGCCACCGGCAGGAGCAGCACCACGGAATAAAAATAAGGCGCCCACGCCCCATACCAGGGCCGCAAGCGAAGCCAGAAGTGGAGGCCGACGCAGCCATGGCCCCAGGCGACGAGGAGGACGGCGATCTGCCGGGCGCCCGCCCAGGGCTGGAACACCCATTGGACCAGCACGACGTAGGCGTAGGTGTCGTTGGTGTCGAAGAATTCGTGGCTGAGCCGCGTGCCGAGAACGTGGATGACCAGCAGCGGCGGCACCATGAGCCCGAGAACGAGCTGAACCGCCTCCCAGACCGGCATGCGCAGGGTGCGGCGGCGATAGAGCGCCCACCACGCCAGCATCACATGCACGATCAAGGCTCCGTACAGAACGACGGTGCCCGGGACATTGCGCCACAGCAGCAGGAACCAGCCGCGGCCCCATTCCATGTCGGCGAGCGACGCCAGCCCGAGCGCGTGATTGAGGAAATGGGTCGCGAGGTAGGCGAACAACACCAGGCCGCTCGCCAACCTCGCCCGCCTGACAACGAACGCCGCCTGCATCGCCTGCCCCCTCGCCGGTTCGTCCATGCCTATATACTACGGGGCAACCGTGATAACAGTTTCGCGACATAAGGGCGCAGCCGGGGATTCGATTCAACCCAAAGCATGACAGTCGCTTCTGGCCTCGATCGTCCGGTGTTCATCAGCGGCTGCGGGCGCAGCGGGACGACGCGCCTCGTCGATCTCCTGGGACTGCACCCAGGGATCTCGCCGGTCTATGAGACCGACTTCGTGCGCATCGTCGCCGGAATCGTCTTCGACCCGCGGCGCGACCCGCGCCAGGATCCTGGGACTGCCATCCGCGAGGTCATGACCGGCTGGAGCAGGGATCTGCCCTTTCGCCCCGACGCCAAGCATGAGGGCGAGCAATACGTGCACGGGCCGCACCATATTCTGTTCACGCGCGAGGAAGCGCTCGCCGAGACCGAGCGGCTGATCCAGAGTCTCGGCCGGGGCGACCGCGAAGGCGCCATGCGCCGGTTCGTCATGGCGCTGTTCGCGCGCCACGCGGAGCGCGACGGCAAACCGGCCTGGGTGTCCAAGGCGCGGTATGTCTTGATGCTGCCGCTGCTGCACTGGCTGTTCGCCGACATGGTGTTCGTTCACATCGTGCGCGACCCCCGCGACGTTGCGCTCTCGCTTCTCGCCCGGCCCTGGGGCCATAAGACGGCCGAGGGCGCCGGGCACTACTGGCGCCATTGCGTGCAGGCGGCGCTTGCCTTCGCCGAGCGCCACCCCCGGAGTTATGTCGAAATCCGCTTCGAGGATTTGATCGCTCGGCCGGACTCAACCCTTGGCGGCCTCATCGCCCGCCTAGGGTGCGACCCCGGCATGATGGCGGGCGTGCCCGCCCCGCCGCCGGCGGATGCATCCCGCATCGGCAGGTGGCGACAGAAAATGCCGCCGGCCGACCAGGCGTTCTTCCGCGCGGAAATGGCGCCCCTGCTCGATCGCTTCGGGTATACCTGAGACGCCATGGACCAGCCCGCGCCGATGCGAGAACCCGCCCGTCTTCACCTGAACCATGTTTCACTCGAGCATGGATCGGGCCCGGCTCCGGACGCCGTCCTTGCGCCCGAGGCCTTCGCCGCCGCCATCGGCGAGATCGCGACCTGGCCGGGCTATCGGGCGACGCCGCTCGTGCATCTGCCCGGCCTCGCGCGCGCGGCCGGCATCGGCGATCTCTGGGTCAAGAACGAAGGCGAGCGGTTCGGGCTCGGCAGCTTCAAGGCGCTGGGCGGCGCCTATGCGATCTTTCGCCTGCTGGTCGACAGGGTGGCCACGCGAACCGGCCGGGCGCCAAGCGCCGGCGAGCTTTCCGGCGAGCGCTTTCGAGACATCACCGGCGCCGTCACCGTGGCGACCGCGACCGACGGCAATCACGGCCGGTCGGTCGCCTGGGGCGCGCGAAGCTTCGGCTGCCGCGCCGTCATCTACATCCACGAGACGGTGAGCCCGACGCGCGAGGCCGCCATTCGAGCCTTGGGCGCGGAGGTGCGCCGCGTCCCCGGCACCTATGACGACTCGGTCCGCCGATTGGCCGCCGATGCGGGCGTGCATGGCTGGCAAGTCATCTCGGACACCGCCTACGAAGGCTATACCGGCGTGCCGCGCACGGTCATGGCCGGATACGGAACCATCGCCGCCGAAACGATGCGCCAACTGCCGGCCGGAAAGCGGCCGACGCATCTCTTCCTGCAAGCGGGTTGCGGCGGACTGGCGGCATCGGTCCATGCCTATCTCCGCCAGCAATGGCTGGACGACTGCCCAAGGCTCGTGGTCGTCGAACCCGTGGCGGCGGATTGTTGCTATCGCAGCGCCGTCAATGGCCGCCCGACTCGGGTCGAGGGCGATCTGCGCACTTTCATGGCGGGCTTGGCGTGCGGCGAGGTCTCCATCCTGGCATGGGACATCCTGGCCGAGGGAGCATCGGCGTTCATGGCCATCCCCGACGAGGCGGCGGCTTCGGCCATGCGGCGATTGGCGGACCGTGCCGGCGGCGACCCCGGAATCGTGGCCGGCGAGGCGGGTGTCGGCGGACTGGCGGGCCTCTTGGCCGCGGCCGGCGACGACGCGATGCGCCGGGCCTTGGGACTCGACGCAAGCGCCGCGGTCTTGACAGTGGCGAGCGAGGCCGACACCGACCCGGCGATCTACGCCCGCATCGTCGGGCGGCCGGCGGCGGACGTGCGCGCCGCCTGAAACGGCGGCGGCGATATCCCATGGACGCAGCAAGACAGCGCCGATTGCTGGACCGCGAGCGCCGCCGCGCCGAGCGCCGCCGGTTGCTGGAGAGCGGCCCGCCGTCGCCTTGCATCGGCGTGTGCCGCCTCGACGATCGCACCGGCTATTGCATCGGCTGCTACCGTACCATCGACGAGATCGGCGATTGGCAGATCATGATGCCCGAGGATCGGCACGCCCTGCTGGAGGCGCTGGCGCGCCGGCGCGTCGACGGCTCGCGCACGCCGTCATGAACCCGACCGACCTCGCGGCGGCGGCGGCGCGATCCAAGGCGTTCAACACCGGCATCCTGCTGCTGGCGATCATCTCGTTCTTCTGGGGCATCAACTGGCCGATCATGAAGGTGGCCCTGGACGAGGTACCGATCTGGATGTTCCGCGCGATCTGTCTCGCCGTCGGCGGGCTGGGGCTGCTCGGGATCGCGCATATGATGGGCCACCCCGTGCGATTGCCCCGGCGCATGCTATGGCCGATCGCTGTCGTCGGTTTCTTCAACATCACCGTCTGGCACGTCCTGTCGGCGGCCGGAATCGCGAACATGGCGGCCGGTCGGGCCTCCATCATCGCCTTCACCATGCCCTTGTGGGCGGCGCTGATGGCCGCGCCCTTGCTCGGCGAGCGCCTGACCCGGTTGACGGCTGTCGGTCTTGTTATCGGCCTTGTCGGCCTGGCGGCCTTGCTGCTGCCGGATTTGGGCGGGCTCATCGCCGACCCGATCGGCCCGGTCTTCATGCTGATCGCGGCGGCGTCATGGGCCGCCGGCACCATCGGACTAAAATACTATCGTTGGCCCATGCCGGCGATCGTGCTGGCCGGATGGCAGGAACTGATCGGCGGCATACCGATCTTCATCGGCGCCACCATCTTCGATTCGGACTTCGTCCCATCGGCGGTAAGCACCGAGGCCTGGCTCGCCACGGCCTTCGCCGCCATCATTCCGATGATGCTGTGCCATTGGGCGTGGTTTCATATCGTGGGAACGTTTCCGGCCGTCGTCGCGGCGATCGGAACGCTGGCGATCCCTGTTGTCGGCGTCATCAGCAGCGCCATCGTGCTGGGCGAGCCGATCGGCATCGATTCGATCGCGGCGCTGGTGCTGGTGCTGACGGCGCTCACCGTCGTCCTCATCGTGCCGGCGCTGCGGCGGCGGTCGGCGGGAGCCGCGACTTGACGAGCGAACATGCGCGGCGCCTGCTCGATCTGCTCGATCTTGGCAATCTGGCGCGCGATGGCGGCCGCTTGGACGAGGCGGCCGAGTACTACGAGCGCGCGATCGCCCTCGACCCGGCTTGCGCGCCGGCCATGAACAACCTCGGCAATCTGAAGCGGCGGCAGAACAACGCCGACGCGGCGGTGGCGTGGCTGGAGCGGGCTGCGGCCGCGGCGCCCGCCGACGCCACGATCCAGAACAATCTCGCCGTGGCGCTGCAATCGGCGGGGCAACGGGACGAGGCCATCCGCCGCTATCGCACGGCCCTTGCGCTCGACCCGGACTTTGCCAGCGCGCTTGCCGGCCTCGGCACTTTGTTGGCGGAAGACGGCGAGAATGACGAAGCCATCCGACTGCTCGGACAGGCGCTCGACCGCGAACCGGGCATGGCGGATTTGCGCGCCAATCTCGCCAATGCGCTGGCCGCGCTAGGGCGCCACGAGGACGCACTGGAACACTGGCGCAGGCTGGTCGCGGAGAGACCCGACAGTGCCCGCTACCGCATCAAGCTTGGCGGCGTCTTGCGTCAGCTCGGGCGGTTCGAGGAAGCGCGCCAAGCCTATGCCGAGACCCTTACCCGCCATCCCGACAACGCCGCGGCGCTGGCCGAGGCCGTCGGCGACAAGGGCTCGACGCCACCGGCAGGGATCGAAGCGCGCATCGCCGGCCGGCTTGGCCTTCCCGATCTCCCCTTGGCCGACCGCGCCCGCCTGCGCTTCGCCATGGTCAAGATCCATGACGCGCGCGGCGACGACGACGGCGCCTTTGCCGAACTCGCCCTTGCCAACGAGGCGCGGCGGCGGGAACGCGCCGATAAGGGGCAGGTCTTCGACGCCGGCGCGATCGCCGAGCGGTTCGACCAAATCATGGCGACGTTCGATGGCGCGCGGCTCAGGGGCCACGCCGGGTTCGGCGATCCCTCGCCCTCGCCCGTCTTCATCGTCGGCATGCCGCGGTCGGGCACCAGCCTGGTGGAGCAGATCCTCGCCAGTCATTCGCGCGTGCATGGCGCGGGAGAGCTCGGCCATATCGGACGCATCGCCTCCGGTTTGCGAGAAAGCACCGGCGCCGACGCCCCCTACCCATTTTGCGCCGACCGCCTCGACGCACGGCTTTCCCGCCAACTCGCCAAGGACTATCTCGGGCATTTGCGCCGGCGCGCGCCGGAAGCGGAGCGCGTCACCGACAAGGCGCCGCTCAACTTCCTCTATCTCGGCCTTATCGCCCTGCTGCTGCCGGGCGCGCGGATCATCCACTGCCGGCGCGACCCCATCGACACCTGCCTCTCCTGCTTCGAGCAGGATTTCCAGGGACCGATGACATGGGCCTGGGACTTGACGACGCTCGGTCGATACTATCGGCAATACGCGCGGTTGATGGCCCATTGGCGCCGCGTGCTGCCGAACGCCTTTCTCGAGATGGACTATGAGACCGTGGTCGACGATACGAGAAGGGCCGCCGAAACCATGGTCGAGTTCTGCGGCCTCGACTGGGAAGAGCGGTGTCTCGACTTCCACCGCACCGAGCGCGCCGTGCTGACATTCAGTTTGGCCCAAGTGCGCCGCCCGATCTATGCCACGTCCATTGGTAAGTGGCGGCGCTACCGGCGCCATTTGGGGCCGCTCATCGAGGCGCTGGGCGATCTCTCCGCCTTGCCATAACGGGCCTTGCCGGATAGCCTGCCGGCATCCATTCGTAAGGAGCCAATCCATGACCAAGAATGCCGACCTTCAGGCCCGGCGCGATGCCGCCGTGCCGCGCGGCGTCGCCTCGGCGACGAGCGTCTTCGCCGCCCGCGCCGAGAACGCGGAGATATGGGACGTCGAGGGCAAGCGCTACGTCGATTTCGCCGGCGGCATCGGCGTGCTCAACACCGGGCACCGCCACCCGAAGGTGATGGCGGCGGTGGAGAAGCAGGGCAAGATGTTCACCCACACCGCGTTCCAGGTGATGGCGTACGAATCCTACATCGCGCTGGCCGAGAAGTTGAACAAGATCGCGCCCATCAAGGGGCCGGCCAAGACGATCTTCTTCACCACCGGCGCCGAGGCGGTCGAGAACGCCGTCAAGATCGCGCGCTCCTTCACCGGGCGTCCGGCGGTGATCTCCTTCAGCGGCGCCTTTCACGGGCGCACGCTTCTGACGCTCGGCCTCACCGGCAAGGTCGTTCCCTACAAGGCGGGGTTCGGCCCCTTCCCCGGCGACATCTACCACATCCCCTTCCCCATGGCCGCCCATGGCGTCGGCCCGGAGGCCGCCTTCGAGGCGCTCGACCGGCTGTTCAAGGCCGATCTCGAACCCGCCCGCGTCGCCGCCATGATCATCGAACCTGTGCAGGGCGAAGGCGGATTCTACATAGCACCCGTGGAATTCCTGCGCCGCCTGCGGGCGCTCGCGGACCAGCACGGCATCATGCTGATCGCCGATGAAATCCAGTGCGGCTTTGCCCGCACCGGCAAGATGTTCGCGATCGAGCATTCCGGGGTGAAACCCGACCTCATCACCGTCGCCAAGAGCCTGGCCGGCGGGTTCCCGCTCTCGGGCGTCATCGGCCGCCAGGACGCGATGGACGCGCCGGGACCGGGCGGGCTCGGCGGCACCTATGCCGGCAGCCCGGTCGGCTGCGCCGCGGGGCTGGCCGTGCTCGAGGTGATCGAGGAAGAGAAGTTGCTCGAGCGTAGCGAGGAGCTTGGCCGGCGCGTGACCGAGCGCCTGAAGGCGATCGCCATGCGCAACGACGTTCCCCCCATCGGCGATATCCGCAACCTGGGCGGCATGATCGCGTTCGAATTGGTGAAGTCGCGAGGCTCCAGCGACCCCGATGCCGACATGACCAAGAAGGTGACGGGCAAGGCGCTCGACAACGGCTTGGTGCTGCTTTCCTGCGGCGTCTTTGCGAATACGATCCGTATCCTGGTGCCGCTGACGGCCGCGAACAAGATCGTGGACGAAGGGCTCGACATCATCGAACGGAGTTTGATCCAGGCCGCGGCCGCCTGAGGCGCCCTTGATCCGCATCGGCCCGGGAATCGCGATCGACAGCCGCGCGATCTCGCTCGTCTTCAAGCGCGCCGGCGGGCCGGGCGGCCAGAACGTCAACAAGGTATCGACCGCGGTCGAACTGCGATGCCCGCTCGCGGCCTGCCTCGGCTTGAGCGATGCCATGCGGGAGAGGCTGGCGCGGCTGGCGGGGCGCCGGCTGAACAATGCGGGCGTTCTGGTCATCTCCCAGCGCCGGCACCGGACCCAGACCGCCAACCGGCGCCTCGCCATGGAAACCCTGGTGAATCTCGTTGCCGCCGCGGCCGATTTGCCGCCGCCGCGCCTGCCTTCGAAGACGCCGCGCGCCGAGAAACGCCGGCGGCTCGAGGCCAAGCGCCGGCGGGCGGCGCGAAAACTCGACCGGCGGCCGCCGCCCTCCCAGGATTAGTAATAGTCTTTTAGTGATAATCATTTAGTAATATAGACGCGGCATCCTGGACCCCCGGCGCCCTCGTCGGGTGCTTGGGCCGAAAGGAGTCCCCCTTTGCGCGATCGGCCGCCCGCTTCGTCGGGGTTACGGGAGGCGGCCGCCATCGGCGCCGCCCCTCGCGCCGTTCGTGCCGGCGCCGATGTCGACCCGCGCCGGATGGCGATTGCCCTGCGTCAGGCGAGGCTCGCCTATTGGAGTTGCCCGCCCTCCGCCGGACACGGCTACCGTTGGTCGCCGGGGGCGGAGGAACTTCTGGGCACGTCATGGGACGATCTTCCGTCGAGCAGAACGGACTATTTGCGGCTCGTCCACGCCGAGGACCGGCGACGGCTTGCCGCGGCCTATGACGCGATGGGAACCGGGCACGATGCCTATCGCCTGGAATACCGGATCGCCCGGCCCGACGGCCGGATCGTATGGCTGCAGGAATCGGGCATTCCGGAGCGGGACGAAACCGGCGCGGTCGTGGAAGAAATAGGGACGATCCAGGACGTCACGGATTTGAAGGCGGCCGAGGCGGCCTTGCGGGAGAGCAACGAGCGGTTCCTGGTCATGGCCGACACGTTGCCCGCCTGCATCTGGATATCCGACGAGGACGGGCGCTTCACCTTCGTGAACAAGGCGTGGCTCGACCTCACCGGCCGCCAGCGCGAGGCGTTCCTCGGCGAGGGGTTCTACGACCAAGTCCATCCCGAGGATGTCGGCAACGTGCGCGCGCTCGACCGCTTGGCGAACGTCAACCGCGGCGAGGCGTCCTTGGACTACCGCGTGCGCGACGCCCGCGGAACCTACCGCTGGTGCTTCGACACCTGGCGGCCTCGTTTCGACGCCGACGGACGCTTCCTCGGTCATATCGGTCTCATGGTCGACATCACCACGCGCCACGAGTTGGATGCGGCGTTGCATGACGCCAAGGAGCGGGCCGAAGTCGCCAGCCGCGCCAAGGCCGAGTTTCTCGCCACCATGAGCCACGAGATCCGCACGCCCATGAACGGCGTCATCGGCGTTACCGGGCTGTTGCTCGACACGCCGCTCGCTCCGGCGCAGCGCCGCCTGGCCGAAATCGTGCGCGAGTCCGGCGAGGCGCTGCTGACCATCATCAACGACATCCTCGATTTCTCCCGGCTCGAGCTGGGGAAGCTCGCGATCGAGAACGTCGATTTCCGGGTCGACGACCTGTGCGAAGGCGTGCTGTCGATCATGCGCGTGCGGGCTTCCCAACGGGGGCTCGAGTTGCAACTGCGCCTGGCGGCGAACCTGCCGCACGCGCTCAACGGCGATCCCGGCCGTCTGCGTCAGTTGCTCCTGAACCTCGTCGGCAACGCCATCAAATTCACCAAGGTCGGCTACGTCCGGCTGGTCGCTTCGGGCGAAGCGATCGGCGACGGGCGCTATCGCCTGCGCTTCGACGTCATCGACACTGGGATCGGCATAGCGTCCGAGGCTCAGGCCAACCTCTTTCAGCGCTTCGTTCAGGCCGACAGCTCGGCCACGCGGCGCTACGGCGGCACCGGCCTCGGACTGGCCATTTGCCGCGAGCTCTGCCGATTGATGGGCGGCGACATCGGCGTCGAGAGCGCGCCGGGGCGCGGCAGCCGCTTTTGGTTCACCGTCGTGTGCGGCCGCGGCGCGGCGGCCGGCGGCCGCAAGGCGGATGCGACGCCGCCGCGCCTGGCGCGACCTTTGCGCATTCTGGTCGCCGACGACAACTCCGTGAATCAGCTCCTGGTGACGACGCTTCTCGGTAAGATGGGGCACCGAACCGATTCGGTCGGCAACGGCGCCGAGGCCGTGGCCGCGATGCGGCAGATTCCCTATGACGTCGTGCTGATGGACGTGCACATGCCGGAGATGGACGGCCTCGGCGCGACGCGGGCCATCCGCCGCCTGCAAGGGCCGGCGGCCAACGTGCCCATCGTCGCGCTGACCGCCGATGCCATGGCCGGCGACCGCGAGACGTTTCTTGCCGCCGGCATGAACGACTACGTGGCCAAGCCGATCGTGATTTCGACCCTCATCGCCGCCATCGGGCGGGCGACCGGCGTCGCCGTCCTTGCCGACGATTCGCCGCCGCCTCGACCAATGGCGCCGGCGCGAAAAACAGCGGAGATCGAAGACTCCGACCTCGCCGCGCTGATGGCCCGGCTCGACACGTACCGGCCCGCCGGAGCTTCTTGAGGCCCGAGACGATAGGACTGGCGCGCCCGGAGAGACTCGAACTCCCAACCCCCAGATCCGTAGTCTGTAGTATCTAACTATATTTCAATGAGTTATTGACCAGTCTATCGTTTTTGTCTATCGTTTTCCTGTCATTTTTGATAGGAGAAATCGATGAAACGAGCAGTCATTTACGCGCGAGTTTCCACCTCGTCCCAGACCGAAGAGAACCAGGTTCTCCAACTGCGCGAAACAGCAAAGCGCTTCGGTTGGAACATCATAGCTGAGCTTCGCGACCACGGGATTTCGGGAACCAAGAACGAGAATGACCGTCCAGGGTTCTTGAAACTCTGGAACATGGTTCGTCAGCGCAAGGTCGATGTGGTGATGGTCTGGGGGATAGATCGTCTCTCACGATCCTTGACCGATCTTCTCCGTTTCGTATCGGAAATCCAATCTTGCAGTTGCGATCTTTTCTCGCTGTCTCAAAACATCGACACGACCACACCCAGCGGCAAACTTTGCTTCAGCGTCTTTGGTGCTTTGGCTGAATACGAGAGTAGTTTGAGACGCGACCGAATCATGGCGGGTCTTGAGCGAGCCAAAGCGGAAGGCAAAAAACTGGGTCGTCCCAGTTGCATCAACGATGCAGTCGTCACTTCAGTTCGCCTTCTTCGTGAGAAGGGGTTGAGCGTTCACAATATTGCAAAGCAACTTCGAATCGGCGTTGGAACGACCCAAAAAATTCTGACCGCTGCTTGAGAAGGTATCATGCAAATGTCGCGCTCGTCGCTTGACGGCAAAATCATCATTCTCCGTCGCGGGTTAGCGATCTATAAGACGCACGCTAGCAAATACTATTGGTGCCGAATATGGCTACCTTCGAAGAAGAAGCGTGTCGTCAGGACCACGAAGATGACCACGAGAGCCGAAGCAATTTCGGTCGCCGAGGAACAATTTTCCGCGATGGGTTCCCGAGGAAACCTCGCCGCGACTCCAAAAGAGAAAACCTTTGAACATTTCGCTGACAAGCTGATCGTCCATGAAAAGCACTTGGGTGAGAACGGAAAGATCCACCCGAAAAGCTGGAGAAACGCGATCACATACCTTCGCACTGAAGGATGGGGTGTCGTCAGATATCTCGGATCAAAAGACGTCCAAGAAATCTCCACGAGAGACTACAACGCCTATATGGACGCTATAAGGGAGCGCAACCTCTCGTCGTCAACGCTAAACCACATCACCAACTATTTTCGCAAGGTCATGGGATTAGCTAAACGCGAAGGGCTGATTGACGCTGTACCGTTGACCCCACGAGAGAAGCGGAAGGACAACCCACGAACATTTTTTCACTTTCACCCGCTGGTGACTCATGAGAACGACGAATGGGATCGACTGAAACGCGAAGCGCTCAAACTCGCGGACGACAAGATCGAAGTCCGTGGGGTTCCGATCACCGACGAACTCTACGACTTCATCCTGTTCATGGTGCACTCGTTCCTTCGTCCTACAGACAGCGAAGTCTACGCGCTGACCCACCGTGATGTTTCCATCGCTGTCAACCCCAAGCGGCTTATCATCAACATTCGTAAAGGGAAGACTGGACATCGCATCTCAAACACGATGCAAGCCGCTGTTTCAATCTACGAGCGGATCAAGCGTCGCTATCCCGATCACACGCAAGAGGATTACATTTTCTTTCCGACTTATCCCAATCGCGCCCATGCAAGAAGAGTTGTCGCGAATCAATTCAACGTTTTGTTGGAGCGCTGTGGTCTCAAAGATGACCGCAACAGTCCGAACCAACACACGGTCTATTCCCTACGGCACACCGCGATCTGCATGAGACTGATCCTGAGCGAAGGTCGAGTGAACATCTTCAACCTGGCGAAGAACGCTGGGACTAGCGTCGACCAGATCGAGCGGTTCTATGCGAAAAATCTGCCGCTGAGCGCGGAGATGGCGAGGAACTTGCAGAGTTTTGGTGAGAAGGAGTGACGCCGCGACCCAGAACGCTCTCGTGAAGCTAAACGATTCCGTTCGCCAAGCGGCGCGATGTCTCTATGATCGCGGAATGAGCGTTCGGTGCATCTCGAAGGAACTGGGAATCGGGATTGGAACGGTTTATGGGTGCTTGCATCCCCGACAGAACGCGCAGGCTGCATAGGATCTCTCAGTCCTATTGATTCAGCCAGGGTTCGTTACCTTTCAAATCGTCACAAACCGCCATTAACGAAAAGACTTGTTCAGCCCGCTGGCTGCCAAAATAGCAACATTGTCCTGAAGTTCGATCATGACGCCTTCTCCGATTTTCCCCCGCTCCAAACAAATCCCAGGTCGTCCAATCGGCGTCGCCGATCTTTCGGGAGCTTGGCTTCGCCTTGACGTTGACCACTCACCCATCGACCAAGACGAAAACCATTTTCCGAATATCCCGCTGGAACGAGACAATGCCCATCACGCTCCTTGTAGGATTTCAGATGAGCAAAACCCTTCTCCCATTGCTGTTCAAGCACCTCCCAATCAAATCCCAAATCATCCAGTCTGCGTCGGCGATCTTTCGAGAGCTTGTCTTTGTTTCGGCGTTGAACAGACACCCATTGACCAAGACGAAAACCATGTTCCGAATATCTTTGCGGAACGCGACAATGCCCCTCTCGGTCCCTGTAGGCTTTTAGAAGAGCAAAGCCTTCTTCCCATTGCTGTTCAAGCGGATCCGAAACAAATCCCAGGTCGTCCAATCGGCGTCGCCGATCTTTCGGGAGCTTGGCTTCGCCTTGACGTTGACCACTCACCCATATGCCAAGACGAAAACCATTTTCCGAATATCCTCTCGGAACGCGACAA
>VFKA01000074.1 GCA_009885795.1 Rhodospirillales bacterium
ACATCACGCTCCTGTGTCTGCCGCCCTATGCGCCCGAACTCAACCCAATCGAAAACGTGTGGGAATATTTGCGGAAGAACAAGCTCGCCCTGTCCGTCCATGAGCACTACGAGGACATCGTCGACGCCTGCTGCAAAGCTTGGAACGATCTCATCGCAGTTCCAACCCGGCTCGCATCAATCACCGCCCGAGACTGGGCCAACGTGTCATGAGTTCAGTCGGTTGGTATAATTCGAAGGGCCGATGACAGCGACCCCTTGCCTCGTGCTTCGAGACGCCGGCTTCGCCGGCTCCTCGGCATGAGGCAAGACCTCGTCCTGAGGAGCGCCCGAAGGGCGCGTCTCGAAGGACGGGTTACGAGTCGGTCTCGGAGGCTCTTGGTATAATCTAAACCGGCAGTCGAACGAGGGCGCGCAGGCCCCCTTGGGGCGAGTCTTCAAGCAACAGGTCGCCGCCATGACCGCGCGCCACGTCGCGCGCGATCGTGAGCCCGAGGCCGATGCCCCCGGTCTCGGGATTGCGCGATCCCTCCAGCCGGAAGAAGGGCCGGAACACGTCCTCGCGGCTGCCCTGCGGGATGCCCGGGCCGTCATCGTCCACGGTGATCTCGATGGCGGGCCCGCGCCGGCGCGCCGCGACGACGATCCGCCTCGCGTGGCGCTGGGCATTGGCGACAAGGTTGGCGAGGCAGCGGCGAATCGCCGCCGGCCGCAGCGGCACGACCAGCGAATCGGCCGCGGTGAACTCGATGTCGGCGCCATTCCTCTGCGCGCCGCTGACGACCTCGGCAAGCAACCGTCCGAGATCGGTCGGCACCGGCTGCTCCGCGCCCTCGCCCCGCGCGAACGCCAGATAGCCCTCGACCATCCGCTCCATCTCCGCCACGTCGGCCCTGAGATCGGCGGTGTCGAACCCCTCGAGCATGGCGAGCTCGAGTTTCATCCGCGTCAGCGGTGTCCTGAGGTCGTGCGAGACCCCCGCCAGCATCTCGGTGCGCTGGGTGATCTGGCGGGTGATGCGGTCGCGCATGAGATTGAACGCGACCGCGGCCTGGCGCACCTCGGCGGCGCCTTCCGGCTTGAAATCGGGCACGTCGCGCCCCTTGCCGAAGGCCTCGGCGGCGGCGGCGAGACGGACCACGGGGCGAACCTGACCGCGCATGAAGACGGTGGCGACCAGAAACAGCGCCAGCGAGGTGCCCACCATCCATAGGATGAACACATAGGTCGTCGAGGTGAACAGCCGTTGGCGCGGCGCCTTCACCTGGAGTACGCCGTCCGGAAGCTGGACGTGAATCTCGACCGACTTTTCCTGCGTGCGCGAATCGATGAGGAAGGGGCGCTTCACTCGGTTGACGAGCGCCGCGCTGAACTTTTGATCGACGAGGTTCTGGCGCATGACCGGGTCGTTAGGCAGGGCGGCGCCGGGCACGTAGATCACCTCGAGATTCATGGCGCCTTGCGCGGCGGCGAAGATGGCGGCATGGAAATCGGGGGAAGGGGCCGCCCCCATCAGCTCGATGATGGCGGCGATGTCGCCGGCGACGGCCGTCGACAGGCGCTTGGTCACCTTGTCCCAATGGCTCTCGTAGAACACCCAGGTGGATACGACCTGGAGCAGAATGAGCGGCGTCACGATGATCAGCAGCGACCGCCCAAGCAGCGAGCGCGGCAGAACCCGTTTCATGAAACGAAGCTGCTTGATCTTCATGGGATACCTAACACCCAGTATCGCAAACGTACGCCACGAGAAGCCGCCCTTCGAGACGCTCACCCTCGCCATGCTCGGGGTAGCTCCTCAGGGCGAGGACCTCTTTTTCGAAACAACTCCCTCATCCTGAGGAGGCCCGTAGGGCCGTCTCGAAGGATGATGTCGTCCAAGCCGAGTCACACATTGCTGAAACCGAGCGCTAATCCACCAACAGCCTATAGCCTCGTCCGCGCACCGTCTGCAGATAGCGCGGGAATCGCGGATCGTCCTCGATCTTACGCCTCAGCCGGGCCACCTGGACGTCGATCTGCCGGCTGGAATCGCCGCCGCCGGCCTCGCGGGCGAGTTCGTCGCGGTTGACGGCCTCGCCCGGCCGGCGCGCGAGCGCGTCAAGGAGGTCGAGCTCGGCCGTGGTGAGGCGGATCTCCTCGGTGCCGCGGAGCAAGACCCGGCGCCGCGGATCGAAGGCGAGGCCGCCGAAGCGAATCTCGCGCGCCGCCACCGCTTCGCGCGGCGCCCGGCGCAGGATCGAGCGGATGCGGGCCACGAGCTCGCGCGGCTCGAAGGGCTTGGCCAGATAGTCGTCGGCGCCGCGATCGAGGCCGGCGATGCGGTCCTCGGCCTCGCTCATGGCGGTCAGCAGCAAGATCGGCACGGCGCTGGAGCGGCGCAGAGATTGGGTCAGCGCCAAGCCGTTCTCGCCCGGCATCATGATGTCGAGGACGAGGAGGTCGAAGGCGAGGCTGGCGATCTGTTGGCGGGCATCGGCGGCGCCGTTGGCCACGCTCACCCGAAAGCCTTGCTCGGTCAGATATTTGCGCAGCAACGCACGCAACCGCTTGTCGTCGTCGACGACCAGGACGTGCGCCGCTTCCTCGCTCATGGCCCGATTATAGCAGGCGTCTAGTACCCAGTATCGCAAATGCACGCCACGCAAACCGCCCTTCGAGACGCTCCCCCTCGGCAAGCTCGGGGTCGCTCCTCAGGGCGAGGATTTGTTTTTCTAAACAACGACCTCATCCTGAGGAGGCCCGTAGGGCCGTCTCGAAGGATGATGTCATGCGGCGAGTCACCCAATCCTGAAACCGCGTACTAGAAGAAAGTTCGGATGGCCGACACCACCCGGTAGTCGTCGTCCACGATGGGCATGAAGGTCCAGCGGTCGAAGGTGAGGCACGGGTGGGAAATGCCGAGCCCGACCATGTCGCCGACGCCGAGCGGCGATCCGGCCGGAAGTTCGAGGTGGGCGTGCTGGTCGTTGAGCGCGACCACGCGGTGGCCTTCCGGCACCGGCTTGGGGTGCCGGTCGTTCGGGCGGAACCAGACCTGGGGCACCGGAAATCCGGCATCGAAGCCGGCGTCGCGCTTGCCGAAGCCGAGGATGGCTCGGGTGGCCTCCGGGCGCGACAGTACATGGGCCCAAAGCTCGATCGCCGGCCGGAGCCCGTCGCCTTGCGTTCGCGCTTGGCGGGAGCGTTCCAGGATTCGGGCAAACGCGGTGCGATAGCTGACCGAATCGTGGCTGAGGTAGCAACCCGCGCGCACCACCGGCCATACCTCGCGCCCGAGGCCGGCATCGGCGAAGCGCTCGGCGACGAGATCGTAGTAGGCCGAGCCACCGGCGGAGAGGATTACCGGACCTTCGGCGAAGAGGGCTTCCTTCTCGCAAGCCCTGGCGATCTCGACCAGGAAATCGAGAAAGGCGCCGACGCGGGCCTCGGCTTCGGCGTGATCGGGAGAGGCGATCAGGCCCTCGAATCCCTCGACGCCGCGCAGAGCCAGACGCGGCCGGGCGGCGGCGACGGCCCGCGCCACGCCGAGCGCCGCATCGAGGTCGCGCACGCCCGCGCGCATGCCGGCGATCCCGCCTTCGAGCAGGACTTGCACCGGCCGTCCCGGCGGATTGGCCAGGGCGGCGTCGGCCAGGCGCTCGACGCCGGCAATGGAATCGACGAGGCAGTAGAAATCGAAGTCCGGATCGCGCCGCAGCTCCTCGATGATCGCCGCGATGCCCGGCGGATCGAGGATCTCGTTGGCGAGAAGAATGCGCCGGATGCCGAAGCGCCGCGCCACCATGACTTGCTGCGCCGAGGCGAGCGTGATGGCCCAGGCCCCGTCCTCGATCTGGCGGTGGAACAATTGCGGGCTCATGGTCGTCTTGCCGTGCGGGGCAAGGCGCGTTCCGGTCGCCGAGAGGAAGCGGCGCATCCACTGGCTGTTGTGATCGAGCGCGCTTTCCTTCAGCACCGCGCAAGGCAGCGGCAGATCCTGGCGCAGCAGGTTCCAACCCTGGAGCCCGATGTCCTTGAGGCGCGAAGCCGGCCGCCCACAAGGGAATCCCTTGCTGGTGTCGTCGATCGGCTGGTCGAGCAGAGCGTCGAGCGGGGCGCTCATCAGCGTCGGCCCGGCGGCGCGCCGTGCAGGAACCGCGCGCGGTCCGGCTCGTCGATGAGCCCCAGCAGCACCGTGCGGAAGCCTTCGACCGCATCGGCACCCGCCGCGCGATAGGCGTCGGCCAGAAGCACGCGCTGCGCGTCCGACAGGCGCCGCTCCAGTTCGGCCCCCTTGGGCGTGAGTTCGAGCAGGCGCTGGCGCCGGTCGCGCTCTCCGGCGCGCCTGCCGACGAAGCCCTGACGTATAAGTTCGCCCAAAACTCGGTTCAGGCTCTGCTTGGTGATCTTGAGAATGTCGAGTAGCGCCGAGACCGTCATGCCCGGCTGGCGGCCGATGAAGTAGATCGCCCGGTGGTGCGCGCGCCCGAACCCGTATTCAGCCAGCATAAGGTCCGCCTTGCCGGTGAAGTCGCGATAGGCAAAGAACAGCATCTCGATGCCCTGGCGCAACTCTTCCTCGCGCAGGAACAGCGGGTTCGCGGCTATCCGATTATCGGCCATGCCGTCAAAAATAAGTCACTATCATTGACATATCAATCGAAAAGCGTTTAGCTGATCGAGCCTACCGCACTTAAGAGGCCCTCGATTGGAAGGTTCCCATGAGCGTGCTGCCTTACGACGATCGTGACGGGTTCATCTGGTACGACGGCCAAATGGTTCCGTGGCGCGATGCGAAGCTGCATGTCCTCAGCCATGCCTTGCACTATGCCAGTTGCGTGTTCGAAGGCGAGCGCGCCTACGGCGGCGAGGTGTTCAAGCTGACCGAACACAGCCAGCGCCTGGTCGATTCGGGCCGCATCCTCGGCTTCGAAATTCCTTACAGCGTCGCCGAGATCGACGCGGCCACCCGCGCCGCCGTCAAGTCCAACGGCATGCCGGATTGCTATGTGCGCCCGCTGGCGTGGCGCGGCAGCGAGATGATGGGCGTGTCGGCGCAAAGCTCCAAGATTCACCTCGCTATCGCGACGTGGCCATGGCCGGCCTATTTCCCGCCCGAGCTGCTGGAGAACGGCATCCGCCTCAACATGGCGCCCTGGCGCCGGCCGGCGCCCGAGACCGCGCCGACCAAGGCCAAGGCGGCCGGGCTCTACATGATCTGTACGCTATCGAAGCATGCGGCGGAGGCGGCCGGCTACGCGGATGCCCTGATGCTCGATTGGCGCGGGCGGATCGCCGAGGCGACCGGCGCCAACGTGTTCCTGGCGCAAGGCGGCAAGCTGCACACGCCGGACCCGGATTGTTTCCTGGATGGCATCACCCGGCGCACGGTCATCGATTTGGCGCGGCGCAGGGGGATCGAGGTGATCGAGCGCGCGATCATGCCGGAAGAGCTTGCCCGCACCGACGAGGTCTTCCTGACCGGCACCGCAGCCGAAGTGACGCCGGTGGGCGAGATCGGCCCGCACAAGTTCAAGGTCGGCCCCATCACCCGCCAATTGCGCGAGGATTTCCTGGCCCTGGTGCGCCAGAAGCCGAACGAGAAGGCCGGCGCGGCGCGGTAGTAAGGCCTACGGCTATTCGATGACGCGGTAGGGCGTGTCCTGTTGGAACCGGTTCGTCTGAATCGGCGGGTTCACGCTTCTGTCGTCCTCGTCGATGCGGACATCGAGCGTCCAGGTCTGGATGCGGGCCGGGCAATTGATGTTGAGTTGCGTCGCCGAATTGTCTGACACTTGGTTGATCCCCGGTACCGCCAGCGGAATCGTAATCGGAGTCGAGATGAGAGGCTCCGCGTTCTCCGGCGGCCGGATCTCTTGGATGCGCGCGTTCAACAAATCGCCGGCGCCATTGTTGTCGGTGACGCGGTAGACGAGCTGGCGCGCGACGAAGCCGGGCGCGCAGCGGCTGCGCCGGTGGCTGTCGGCGACGACCGCGAGCCCGTGGATCGTCGCCGGCGTATCCTTGACGACGAGCGTGCCGAGATCGACGACCGTATCCCCGGCCGCCCGGTGGCGGATGACGAGCTTAACCGGATAGATGCCATCCATGGCGGGCGGCCCCAGCGGAAACGTGTAATTGACCGCGCCATTGCTCGCGGCGGGCAGCGGCAACGGCAACGGATAGCCCCCGGTCGCATTGGACGGCAAGCCTTCGAGCGTCGCCGACGTGACCGACTGCAAGCCGTCCGGATGGGACAGCGTGTAAGTAAGGGCCATCTGGGCGCCGGGGTCCGCGACCAGCGGTGAAAGCGAGGCGCCGGTCGCGGTGGCGCTCGTCGGTAGTCCCTCGCCCCGGAGCACGATGCCGGCCATGGTCATGGCGCCGCCGCCGCCGCATGCGGGCGCGCTGCCGGCGCCTCTCAGTTCGACCACCGCGTCGAACACGCCCACGACCGAGGGCTGGAACAGCAGCGCAATGGTGGCTTGGCCGTGGCTTGGGACGGTGACGGATGTCCCTCCCGGCGCGCTGAACTGTCCGTCGGGCTTGACCCAGACGAGAGTCAGCGCGAGATCCTGGTTGGACGTATTCTCGACGATAAAGCCTCGCTGCGCGCTTTGTCCCAATTCGAGCCGGCCGAAATCCAGCGGCCCGTCCGGCGGGTGAACGGCAGCGATGTCGAGCCACACATCGTGCTTCTGGAACACGCCGTCGCCGCGCAGCGTCACCGGGAAGCCCCTGGCCCGGCCGCCCGTGGCGTGGGGTGTTAATTCCGCGTCGCCGAAGCGGCGCGCCTCGTCCGGCCAAAACGCCACCGTCGCCGTGAGGGTGCCGATCGCCGGAACCCTCGCCGCCGGCGGAACCGGAGGCGCGGAAACCGAGAAGCGGCCATAGTCGGGCCCGGCGAGCCCGAACCCAACGATGTCGACCGGGAAGCCCTTGGTCTCCTCGATGGTGAGCGGACAGCTCGCGGCGGTGCCGACATAGACGGCGCCGAAATTGATGACGGCGGTATTGCCCGGGCGAATCTCTCCGTCGCCCGCGCAGCCGGCCAGCATGACCGCAAGGAAAAACACGGACGCAATGCGCGAGACCGCCTTGCTCATGACGTGGATCGCTCCCCCAATTGCGCCGAGGCCGCAACCTTACGGCAACTCGCGCTCGACCCGCAATACCTAGCGCTGCCTGCCCGTCCAGCGCCGCTCCGCCTCGTCGTCGCCGGCCCTCGCCTCGACCCAGTGGCCGCCCTCGGCGGTTTCCTCGTGCTTCCAGAACGGGGCCTTGGTCTTGAGCCAGTCGATGAGGAACTGGCAAGCCTCGAGCGCCGCCGCCCGGTGCGCCGACGCGGTCGCGACCAGAACGATCCGCTCGCCGGGCAGGAGCCGGCCATGGCGGTGGATGACGAGGGTTCCTTGCAAGGGCCAGCGCCGGTTGGCCTCGGCGTCGATCTCGGCAAGCTTCCTTTCGGTCATGCCCGGATAGTGTTCGAGCGTCATGGCGCGGATGAGCGTATCGCCCGCGCGCTCGCGCACCAGGCCGACGAAGCTGGCGATGCCGCCGACGTCGCGCCGCCCGGCCGTAAGGCCCGCGATTTCGGCGCCGGGGTCGAAGTCTTCTTTCTGCACCCGGATCATGGGGTCTCAGTCTATCCGCCGGTCACGGGGGGAAAAAGCGCCACCTCATCGTCCGGCCGCAACGGATGATCGAACCCGACATATTCCTGGTTGACGGCCACCCGGACGACCCGCCGGTCGGTGAGCGCCGCCGCGTATCCGGGTCCGCGCGAGGCGAGCCAGTCCAAAAGATCGCCCGCGGTCTTGACCGTGGCCGGCGGGGTCGCGGTTTCCTCGGCCATGCCGATCCGGGTCTTGAGCCAGGCGAAATAGAGCAGTTTCATCACCGCACCTCCGCGAAGGACAAAAAATCGACCATGGCGCCGGCCGCCAGAGTCGTGAGCTCCTCCGGAAGCTCGACCAACCCATCGGCCTCGACCATCGAGGAAAGAATGCCGGCGCCGTCGCGCGGGAAGCGGCTGGCGACGTGCCCGCCGGCGCTATCCGGCGACAGGCGCACGCGTACGTACTCTCGCCGGTCCTTCTTCTTCTTGTAGTCGAAGCCGGCGCGCACCTTGAATCGCGGCGGGGCGAGATCGCGCGCCCCCATGAGCTTCAGGATCATCGGCCGCGCCATGGTGAAGAACGTCACCATGACGGCAACGGGGTTCCCCGGCAGGCCGATGAAGGGCACCGCGCGGCCGTCGCGGTTGACCTGGCCCAGCGCCACCGGCCGGCCGGGCTTGATCGCGAGGCGCCACAGATGCAGGCGCCCAGTGGCCGCCACCGCCGCCCGTACGTGGTCCTCTTCGCCCGTCGATACCCCGCCCGAGGTGACGATGAGGTCGTGGCCGGAAGCCGCGCGGTCGAGCGCTTCGCGTAACGCCGCCTCGCGATCCGCCAGGATGCCAAGGTCATCCACCTCGCAGCCGAGCTGGCTCAGCAGGGCCGCGAGCGTGAAGCGGTTGCTGTCATGGATGGTGCCCGCCGGCAGTACTTGGCCGGGCTCGGCGAGCTCGTCGCCGGTCGAGAACAGCGCGACCTTCAGGCGCTTCGACACCGGAACCGCCGTCAGCCCAACGGCCGCCGCGAGCCCGATATCCTGCGGGCGCAGCCGTTGGCCGGCGGAAAGGATGGTCTGGCCGCGGCGCACGTCCTCGCCCGCCAACCGCCGGTTGGCGCCCTTGGCGATGCCGGGGCGCATGACGACCCAATCCCCGTCCTCCCGGCAATCCTCCTGCATCATCACGGTGTCGGGGCCGGGACCGTCCTCGCCCTTGGGCAGGGGCGCGCCGGTGAAGATGCGGATCGCCTCGCCGCGCCGCGCCGCGCGCGCCAGCGGATGGCCGGCGGCGGCGCGCCCGCCGACGCCAAGCCGCGTCTCCGCCGCCGGGTCGAGATCGGCGAAATGGACCGCATAGCCGTCGACGGCGGAATTATCCTCGCCCGGCACGTCGATCGGGGCGACGATGTCCTCGGCCAGAATGCGGTCGAGCGCCGCCGCGAGTGGGACGGTTTCCCGCCCGGTCACCGTGGCAAGGCGCGGCAGCAGCAGATCGAGGGCCGCGTCGGTCCGCGTGAGGGCGCCGCCGCCGGCGAAGCAATCGTCGCTGAGCTGGGCCATCGCTAGCGGGCGGCGAGGCCGCAATGGGCGAGCACGAAATCCACGATCGCGCCTACGTCGTCGATCGCCAGCACCGGCAAGGGGCAGTCCGGTAGCGCCGCGTCGCTGGCCACCGCCACGATGCGCGGATCTTCCGGGTGAAGCAGGGGCTTGCCATTGACGCGGCGGTAAACCTCGATCTTGTCGTGCGGCTCGCGCTTGAAGCCCTCGACGATGAGGATGTCGACCGGGCTCATATGGCCGATCAGCTCGGCCGCATTCGGCTCGGCTGTCCCGCGATGCTCGTGCATGAGCGCCCAGCGGTTGGCGGAGGCGACCAGAACCTCGGTCGCGCCGGCGGCGCGGTGGACGTAGGAATCCTTGCCCGGCTGGTCGATGTCGAATCGGTGATGCGCGTGCTTCATGGTCGAGACCGTGAACCCGCGGCCGATGATCTCGGGCAGGATCCGCTGCATCAGCGTGGTCTTGCCGCTGCCGCTCCAGCCCGCGAGCCCGATGATTTTCATGGGCGCCGGGCGGGTCCGGGCGGCGCTGTCTTCGGGGCTTCGCCTTCGGGTTCCTCGCGCATATGGCGCAAGCCCGTCACCAGGTAATCGTAACCGGTGACGATAGTTAGCGCGGCCGCGACCCAGAGCCCGGCCTCGCCGATGGAGACCGCCGGAATCCACGAAGGCGCCGCCGTGCCGACGATGAGAAAGCCCAAGGCCACCATCTGCAGCGCGGTCTTCCACTTCGACAGCCGGCTGACGGGCACGCCGACGTTGAGCTCGGCCAGGAATTCGCGCAAGCCCGAAACCAGAATCTCGCGGATGAGGATGATCAGCGCCGGCAGCACCATCCAGCCGGAAATGGCGCCGGTCGCGACCAGGATCAGGATGGCGGTGGCGACCATCAGCTTGTCGGCGATGGGATCGAGGAAACGGCCGAAGGCCGAAACCCGGCCGCTCGAACGGGCGAGGTACCCGTCGAAGAAATCGGTGATGCCGGCGGCGGAGAAGAGGACGCAGGCGGCCCAGCGCGCGCCGTCGCCCGGCAGGTAGAACAGCACCACCAGAATCGGGATGACGAAGATCCGCGACAGCGTCAGCAGATTGGGCAGGCTGGTCATGGGGCGGGTCGTTTCAAGGTCGGTTGAAGGGCGAGTCGAATCTTAACCCCCACCATGAAAACGATCATAGACTTTTTTCGCCAGCCGTGCCGATCCAAGGCGGCGCGGCAGCGCCTGTTTCCCGCCGCCTTCGCCTATCCCGCCGCCACCAGCTTGATGACGGGGCGCGTGCCGGTGGCCTTGGCGTAGCGTTCGAGCGTCTTGCGGCTCGGCCAGTGCCGGCCGCTCTCGATCCGCGCCACGGCGGACTGCGGCACGCCCATTCGTTCGGCGAGCGCGGTCTGCGTCAGTTTGGCGCGCGTGCGCGCCGCGATCAATTCGCGCGCCAATTCGAATTCCGGCCGCATCGCGTCGTAAGCCTCGCGGTAGGCGGCCTCCTTGGACCAGCGGCGATGAAGCGTACGAATTTCGGTCACAGCAACCCGGCCTCCCGCGCCCGGCGCCTCGCGGTTTCGATGGCCGCGCGGGGCGTCTTCTCGGTCTTCTTGCCGAAGACATGGACCACCACCAGGCGGCGCCCGGTCGCGGCGACGTAGGCGGCACGGGCGATGGTGTCCTTCCCCTTCATGCGCATTTCCCACAACTTGCCGCCCAGAGGCTTGACGTAAGGCTCGCGTACTCGGTGCGGGCCGAAGGCTTCCAGCAAGCCCGCGATATGCCGAAACCGCGCCCGCAAGCTCGCGTCCAGCGCCGCCAATTCGGCGTCGACGCGCGCGTCCAGCGTTTCGACGCGCCAACTCTCTATATCAGGTTTGCGCGATTATCCCATTGTGACAAGTACGGAGATGTGGTTTCATGCCTTTGGTAGTTACGTCACATTCATCGGACGGAACGCCGCGAAGGCATTGGAGGCCATACCGTATGCCGAGATGGCAAGACAATCTCGTAGACAGCGTGTTCTATCTCTATCCAAGTAGGCAGGATGCGGATACGGGGAGCAAGCAAGGTGCTTGTGGATTTCTCGTTTCAATTCCGTGGGATCATCCGAAGGCGTCGGCATCGTCGCGTCATGTGTATGCCGTCAGCAATTATCATGCGGCGGTAGCCGGCGGGGCCTCGTTTATTAGGCTCAACACCAAAGAAGGCCAGTATGGAGTAATTGAAACCGATCCTTGTGAGTGGTTTTGGAATGCCGGGGCCGATGTTGCGGTTTATCGTTTGGACGGATCAGTCCACTTCACTAACCATACGATCTGGCAATATTCACACGTCGGGTTTGATGAGGTGAACTGCACCGCCGAAGTATTGAGAGAGTATCAGATCGGTCCCGGCGATGATGTATTCTCGGTCGGCCGTTTTGTCGATGTCCACGGGGTCCAACAGAACACCCCGTTGATCCGGGCGGGGATTATTGCCTCAAGAGGGTTAGTGTCGGTTAGCGCGGGCTTGCCGTGGAACAAAGAAATGTGCTGGATCGTTGAAATGAGGTCACGAACAGGGTTCAGCGGCTCACCAATCTACGTCTACATTCCCCCGTGGCAGCCAAACTTTGTTGAAGCCCCAAGTCGCAAGTATGGCAATTTTTTCTTTGGTCCGTGGCTGCTTGGCATCCACTCGTCGCAAATTCCTGGTAGTGGGGATGAGCAAAGTTCCGGTTCAGGTATGGTCTCGGTTGTCCCCTGTAGCGCATTGGAGGCGATTTTGGTGAAGAATGAGAAGGGCCGGCAAGAGCGCGCTTCTTACGAGGAGCGATTTATAAATGCGCCGATCGCTATTCTCGAATCGTCGGGACCGTCCATCAGGGCGGATAACCCGTCACATCGAGAGGATTTCACGTCTCTTGTAGGCGCGGCAGCGAAAAAGCGTCCACCAGCCGATTAAACATATCGCGATGTGACTTCCGAAAATTCCGCCGATAGCTGAACTCGCTGACGTATTTCCACATATGCTTGGCTGAAATGTGGACGTGAGTGCCGCGAACTGCCCGATGGAATAGGCTCCAATGGCCTTCGAGCGTATTCACATGGTGGACCCCATCAACGTACTGCTTGGCGGAATGGTTCACGGTACCGTGCTTGTATGGCGCCTTCGAAAGCTGCTTGTAGCCGGACCATTCATCCGTGCTGACCATGGAACCGCGCTGCACATTATGAAGGACAAGCGCCTCTAGTGTGTTCATTGTGGCGTCGGGGATCGGGCCAGCGCGTAGGATGCCTTCGCGCTCGACGATGCCCATCAAGATCGTCTTGTTGTCGCCTTTCGTTTCGCGCTCATGGCGCGATTGGCGCCCCCCAACGACGGTTTCGTCGATTTCGACGTGACCGGACAAGGGCCGGTGATCGTCGGCTTGCGCCATGAGTTTCCGCAGCTCGTGCGCCATCCTCCAAGCCGTTTTGTAGGTGCAGCCGATTTGCCGCTCCAGTTCCTTAGCCGCGATGCCGTGGCGCGTGCTGGTCATGAGGTACATGGCGAAGAACCAAAGCGTCAGTTTCGTGCGGGACTTTTCGAAGATCGTCCCGACGCATGGGTAAATGTGATGGCCGCAAAACTGACATGAGTATGCGCGGCGCTTGGCGATCCGATGGAACTTGGTAGCGACCTTGCAGGCCGGGCATTCAAAGCTCGTCCCGCCGTATTGCTCGGTCATGATCCGGTCGAGGCAAACACCGTCGTCTGGGTATTCGGCCTGAAACTGCTTGAAGGTGTACTTGCTCATAGCGGCGCTCCCTACTTGTTCTAGAGATATCTCCCTACTTGTTCTAGAGATATATGGGCTCGCCATACTTGTATCAAGGGGATAAACGCGCAGGTTTGTTATGGTTTGCCAAGCGCGGCGCCCCTTGTTGTTCTCGGCGTCGGCGCCGTGCCTTGTCCCCGCCTCGCCGGTCATTGCGGCTTCCACTCGCCGGCCAGCCGCTGCGCCTCGGCGATCTGCGCCGGAGTCAATCTCGCGGCCACGCGGTCGCGGTTCTTGACGGCCGCATCGCGCTCTTCGGTCTGCGACGCCAGGAAGCGCGCGGTGGCCAAGTTGTACCACTTGTGCGCCTGCACGTAGTCCTGCGGCACGCCCTGGCCATTCCCGTACATGAGCCCGAGGTTGGACTGGGCGAAGGCGTTGCCCTGGTCGGCGGCGTTGCGGTACCACTTCACCGCCTCGGCGTAGTCCTGCGGCACGCCCTGGCCGGTGTCGTACACGAACCCGAGGATGGTTTGGGCGCGAGCGTTGCCCTGGTCGGCGGCCTTGCGGTACCACTTCAGCGCCTCGGCGTAGTCCTGTGGCACGCCATGGCCGTCGCGGTACATGAAGCCGAGAATGTTCTGGGTCGCGGGCGTCGCCCTGGTCGGCTAGCGGACGCCAAAGCCGCAGCGCGGTCGCGTAGTCGCCGCGCTCGTAGGCGGCCACCCCATCCTCGAACGGCCCCGCTGCCGCTGGAGCGGCGAGGCTCAGGGGCAGAACAAGGACCGCGAGCGCGGCCTTGATTAGGTCTCTCATGGCTCCCTTCCCCGTCCCGTTATCCATGTTCGCGCTAATGCCCAATCGCGAAAGCATTGGCCCTCAACCCCCACCGTGGAAATGGTCGTAAATCTTCTTCGCCACGGCGGCGCTGATTCCGGCGACGGCGACAAGGTCGGCGAGGCCGGCGCGGGCGACACTCCGCGCCGACCCGAAGTGGTGCAGCAGAGCCTGCTTGCGCTTCCGGCCGATGCCTGGAATCTCGTCGAGCGGCGAGGCGCCGATGTCGCGGGAGCGTTTGGCGCGGTGGGTGCCGATGGCGAAACGGTGCGCCTCGTCGCGCAATCGTTGCAGGAAATAGAGGACCGGGTCGCTGGGTTCGAGGGCTAAGGGCGCGCAGTCGGGCAAGAAAAGGCGCTCCCGGCCGGCGTTGCGATCCGGACCCTTGGCGATGGCGCAAAGCGCCACGTCGACCACGCCGAGATCGGCCAGCACCTCGCGCGCGGTGCCGAGTTGGCCGGCGCCGCCGTCGATCAGCACCAGGTCGGGCCAGCCGCGCTCGCGCTCGGGATCCTCCTTGAGCGCGCGGGCGAACCGGCGGGTCAAGACCTGGCGCATCATGGCGTAATCGTCGCCGCCGGTCGGCACCGCCGGTGCGTCCTCGGCCGGTTCGATCGAGAACCGGCGATAGGCGCCCTTCACGAATCCCTCGGGGCCGGCCACGATCATGACGCCGTAGGCGTCGCGCCCCGAGATATGGCTGTTGTCGTAGACTTCGATTCTCTCCGGCGCCGTCTCGAGACCGAGCGTCTCGGCCAGTTCGTCCAACAGCCGGCGCTGGGTGGCATTCTCCGCCACGCGGCGGGCCAACGCCTCGCGGGCATTGGCGAGCGCGTGATCGATGATGCCGCGCTTGGCGCCCCGGCGCGGGACCAGCAGTTTCACCGGCTTTCCGGCGCGCAACGAGAGCGCCTGTTGAATCAGCCCAGCCTCGTCGGGCGCATTGCCGAGGAGGATGAGACGCGGCGCGGGCTTGTTGTCATAGAATTGACCGATGAACGCGGCGAGCACGGCGCCAGGGCCGAGCTGCCGGTCGTGGCTCGGGAAATAGGCGCGGTTGCCATAGTTGCCGCCGGCGCGGAAGAAGAACACCTGGATGCAGCTCTGCCCGCCCGCCTGGTGGAGCGCGATCGCGTCCGCGTCGTCCACGCCGGCGTCGTTGATGGTCTGATGCGCTTGAATCTGGGCCAGCGCCCGGATGCGGTCCCGGTAGCGCCCGGCGGTCTCGAAATCGAGCGATCGGCTGGCCTCCTGCATGGAAGTCACCAGGCGCCGCTGCACGTCCGAGCGCCGGCCGGTGAGGAAATCGCTGGCCTGGGCCGCGAGCTCGCGATACTCCGCCTCGCCGATCCGCCCGACGCAGGGCGCCGAGCAGCGCTTGATTTGATACTGGAGGCAGGGCCGCGTTCGAGTGGCGTAAACGTTGTCGGAGCAGGAGCGCAGGAGAAACGCGCGCTGCAGCGCCGTCACCGTGTCGTTGACCGCGCCGGCCGACGCGAACGGGCCGAAATAGCGGCCGGGCCGATTTTGGGCGCCGCGATGCTTGACGATTTGCGGCGCCTTGTGGTCGGCGGTGATGAGGATGAACGGGAACGACTTGTCGTCGCGCAGGAGGACATTGTAGCGCGGCATGAACCGCTTGATGAGGTTGCTCTCGAGAAGCAGCGCCTCGATCTCGGTATGGGTGGTGACGATTTCCATCGACGCCGTCTCGGCCACCATGCGCACGAGCCGCGTCGGCAGCCGGCCGATATGGGTATAGGAGGCGACGCGCTTCTTGAGGCTGCGCGCCTTGCCGACGTAAAGGGCTTCGCCGCGCGCGTTCACCATGCGATAGACGCCGGGCGTGTCCGGCAGGGTCTGGACCACGCCCCGCACGATTTCGACGCCGCGAAGGCTGGGCCGAGGCGCCGCGCCCGCGACCTCGGAAACGTCGATGTTTTGGCGGCGACCGCGCCCGGTCATCCGCGGCCGATCGGCCTCGAAATCAGGCGGCGTCCATCATGGGGCAAGGTCCGATCCGGCATCTGGATAAGACTGTTGAAAACATTCATAGGCGGTTCGACAAGCTATGAAATCGCGCCGTAGCCGAAATCCGCCCGTGTTTCGCCTGTTTTTTGATCATTATTCGTAAATTCGTTTATTTTCAATTGGTTAAGTATGAAGAGCTATGACATGCCGGCAACAGATCGGTTGCGACATTGTTAAATCGCTCTATTTGTCGACCGGTATGGCGCCGCGCTGGTTGGATGTGCACAACTTCCGCCTGTGCCGATTAGGCCAAGATTCAGGACGACATCGCGCCGGACTCATCCCGCCGGCCGCCACCCGGCCCGGCGGCGCTCGATCGCGATCCCGACGCTTTCCGCCTCGGGATAGACATCGAGCTTCTCGATGCCGACGCGCGCAACCGCGATGCGTGGGTCTTCAAGACACATGGCCGCGATCCGCTCCGCCAGCGTTTCGACCAGGTTGATATGCCCTTCGCCCACGACCCGCCGGATGCCGGTAACGAGGCTGGCATAACACACGACCTTGTCCAGATCGTCATCGATGGTGCCGGCCTCCGTCACCGTCAAGTCGAGATTGATGCGCACGCGCTGCCCGGCCACGCGTTCGTGCTGATGCACGCCGATACGCGCCATGAGTACCAGGTCGCGCACGAAAAGATGCGCTTCGCCCGGGCTCGGCTGGACGCCGGGGAACGGGCTGATGACGCGCTTGACCGGGTCGAGCTTCGGTTTGCCCATGGCCAAGCTTATACCCCTGCCAGCAAACGCCGCAACGCCCTCACTCCGGGACGACGGGGATGCGTCCCGGCATCGCCCAGCCCAGATGCTGACCGCCATCGAGGGCGATCATCTGCCCCGTCATCGCCGGCGCGCCCAGGATGAAGCGGACGGCAGCGCAGATCTCCGCCGGCGTCGTGCCCCGCCCCAAGGGCATGGCGGCGAATTGCCGCTGGAACTGTTCGTCGCTTTGGCGCGGGCTCGGCAAGGCCGGCCCCGGTCCGATGCCGTTCACGCGTATGCGCGGGGCGAAGGCCAAGGCGAGCGTGCGCGTCAGCGCCCACAATCCCACCTTCGAGACCGTGTACGAGATGAAATAGGGCGTCAGGTTCCACACGCGCTCATCCAGCATGTTGACGATGGCGCCCTGAAGCTCGCCGGGAAGCTGGCGGGCGAAGGCTTGCGAGAGCACGAATGGCGCGCGCAGGTTGACCTCGATATGCGCGTCCCATGAGTCGCGCGTCACGCTCTCCGCCTTGTCCATCTCGAAATTGGACGCGTTGTTCACGAGGCAGGTGAGCGGCCCCAGCGCCGCCACGGCGCGTGGCACCAGCGTAGCTGCTTCATCCTCGGACGCGAGATCGGCCGCCAGCGCCACGGCGCGGCCGCCGCCTCCCGCGATCTCGGCGGCGAGCGCCTCGGCATCGGCCCGCGAGTTGCGGTAATGGATGGCGACGGCCCAGCCGGCGGAAGCGAGATCGAGGGCGATGGCGCGGCCGATGCGCTGGGCCGCGCCGGTCACGAGGGCGGCGCCGGGCGCCGGGCCGCCGGTCATGTCTTCTTGGGCTCGAGCTTGAGCGCCGCCGAATTCATGCAGTACCTGAGGCCCGTGGGGTTCGGCCCATCCTTGAAGACGTGACCGAGATGCGCGTCGCACCGCGCGCACAAGGCCTCGGTGCGGGTCATGAACAGGCTGCGATCCGATTCGGTGGCGACCGCGCCCTGTGCCACCGGCTCGTAGAAGCTCGGCCACCCGGTGCCGGATTCGAACTTGGCCGCGGCATCGAACAGCGCCGCCCCGCAACACACGCAAGCGTAGGTGCCGGGTTCGTGGCAGTCCCAAAGCTCGCCGGTGAAGGCGCGCTCGGTGCCTTTCTTACGGGTGACGCGGAACTGCTCCGGCGTCAATTGTTGGCGCCATTCCTCGTCCGATTTCACGATCTTATCGGTCATCCTATCGGTCTCCTTGGGGCTCGAGCCGCCTGTGTCTTGCGTTAGTCACGGAACAAGTTCGAATGCGGGTAAGTTCGCGGCATCGCGATCGAAGGTCAAGGTTCTGGCGCATCCTGCTTGACCGTTCAGGACGGCGATAAGGCAATCCGCGAAGTCGGCGCGAGATTCGACGAAGAGGTCGAGTGCGTCGCGGACCGCTTCGGGATCCTGTAGGCGGACGTCGGCGGATTGACCGATCGCCTCGACCGCGCCGGCAATGGTTTCGCGACCGAACCCGTACCGAGCATCCAAGACCCATACCAGCTCGCAGAGCACGACATGATTGACGTAGCCCGGAGACCCCGTCGTGCAGCGCCGCAGGACAACCTTGGCGGCGCGATCGGCCTGGCCGCTGTCGTCATGGACGATGAGCCGCACCAGGACGTTGGTATCGAGGCCGATCACCGCGACCCTACGCCGACGAGCGGGCGACCCGTCGCCAGCGCTTGCCCCATCCCTCGCGAATCGCGCGGTCGAGTTTCGCGCCGGGAAGCCGCTGCTTCGGCTTGCCCAATAGACCCCTAAGATCGGCGATGCGCCGCGTCAGCGGTAGGACGCAAATGGTGCCGTTCGCGTCGATCCAAAACTCGAGCCGGTCGCCGGCCTTGAGCGCGAGGCGGTCCCGGATGTCCTTCGGGATCGTCGTTTGCCCCTTGCTGGTGAGCGTGGCCCTCGTCATCGCGGCCTTACCTTTCAGTCAATTCCTTACCAGTGCTGTTCTTCCTTACCACACGCCGGCCGCCGCGATCAACCGGCTTGTCGAGGTGCGGGTCTCGGGCGGCTGCCGGTTCCCTACTGCCGCGCTGGCCCTTGGCGCCAGCGTCGCTGGCCTCGGCGATCGGGTCGCCCGAGCGGGACCCGGCCGCGCCAACTACTTCGCCGTGTCGGGGTTTGATCCATTATAGTGGAACCGCTATAGGTTGCCGGCCATGCCTAGATTGAGGGCCCGGACGGTTCTTGTGGAACGCCGCAGCGGCAACGTATTCGCCGACCTTGGTCTTGCGGATGCCGAAGAACATCTCCTCAAGGCATCGTTGGTGAGCCGCATCGATGACATTGTCAGGCAACGAGACCTAACTCAGGCACAGGCCGCGGCGCTGACGGGACTTGCGCAACCGGACGTATCGCGGTTACTGCGCGGCGATTTTCGGGAGTTCTCGGTGGAACGCCTCCTGCGTTTGCTGATCGCGCTCGGCCGTGACATCGACATCGTGATTCGCCCGAAACCCGCGCGCGCGCGCCGATCCGGCAGGCTGCAGGTGATCGTGCCGGCTTAGCCGACGGCCGCGCGCCTGCCCAGCCTTCAAACGATCGCCGCGATCCATCCGACCACGGCGGCCACGAGCAGCGCCGCGGTCGAGGTCATCGTCAGCGCGAATCCGATGCCGCGTTTCTCCGCGGCCTTGCCGTAGCCGAGCGCATAGACCACGCGCCCGATCGGCCACAAGAGGCCGATGAGGGCGGCCCAGGGATCGCCGATGGCCGCGGCCGCCAGCCACAGGACCGGCAGGTACACCGCGATCTGCTCCAGCGTGTTCTGGTGCACACGATAGATGCGTTGGAACTCCGGTGGTCCGTCGGTGGCCGGCGCGGGAACCTTGTAGCGGCCACGGGCCAGGGAAACCCGGACCCCGAGGACGAGATAGAGCACGAGCGCCAACAGCGTCACGGCGGCGGTCAGTGGGTATGCGTCGATCATCGGTCCTGTGCCTCCAAGGATTGCCTTCTAGCGCCGCGCCTTGCGATAGCGTGCCTCGGCGCGACTTTTGGTGGCTTGCTTGGCGTTGCTGCCGGCGCGCCCGGCGATCGAGCGCCCGCGCGGGGCCCCTTCCGTCGCCAGTCCGAGATCGAGCGCCTCCAGGCGCCGGATCTCGTCGCGCAACCGCGCCGCCTCCTCGAATTCGAGATCGCCGGCCGCCGTCGTCATGCGCTTTTCCAAATCGGCGAGATGGCCCTTGAGGTTATGCCCGATCAGGTGGCCGCCGTCGGCATCCACCTCGACGGTCACGTGGTCGCGCTCATAGACGCTCCCCATGATGTCGACGATCGACTTCCTCACCGATTCCGGGGTGATGCCGTTGGCGGCGTTCCAGGCCTGCTGCTTCTCGCGGCGCCGGTTGGTCTCGGCGATCGCCGCCTGGAGCGAGCGTGTCATCACGTCGGCGTAGAGCAGCACGCGCCCGTCTATGTTGCGCGCCGCCCGGCCGATGGTCTGCACCAGCGAGGTCTGCGAGCGCAGGAAACCCTCCTTGTCGGCGTCGAGGATGGCGACGACCGCGCATTCGGGGATGTCGAGCCCCTCGCGCAACAGGTTGATGCCCACCAGCACGTCGAAGGCGCCGAGACGCAGGTCGCGGATGATCTCGATCCGCTCCAGCGTCTCGACGTCGGAATGGACGTAGCGCACCCGGATGCCGGCCTCGTGCATGTATTCGGTGAGGTCCTCGGCCATGCGCTTGGTCAGCGTCGTCACCAGCACGCGTTGGCCCTTGGCGGCGGCGTCCCGTGACTCGGCGATCACGTCGTCCACTTGCGTCTCCGTCGGGCGCACGATGCACACCGGATCGATGAGGCCCGTGGGCCGGATGACCTGCTCGACGAAGACGCCCCGCGTGCGCTCCATCTCCCACGGCCCCGGCGTCGCCGAGACGAAGACGGTGTCGGGGCGCATCGTCTCCCATTCCTCGAACTTCAGGGGCCGGTTGTCGCAGGCCGAGGGCAGGCGGAACCCGAATTCGGACAGCGTCGATTTGCGCTGAAAGTCGCCGCGATACATGCCGCCCAGCTGCGGCACGGTGACGTGGCTTTCATCGACGACCAGAAGCGCGTCGGACGGCAGGTATTCGAACAGCGTCGGCGGCGGCTCGCCGGGCTTGCGGCCGGTCAGGTACCGCGAATAATTCTCGATGCCGGCGCAGGCGCCCGTCGCCTCGATCATCTCGAGATCGAACACCGTGCGCTGTTCCAGGCGCTGGGCTTCCAGCAGCTTGCCCATGCGATTGAATTCCTCCAGGCGAACCTTGAGATCGATCTTGATCTGCTCGACCGCCTGGCGCAGCGTCGGCTTCGGCGTCACGTAATGGCTGTTGGCATAGAGCTTGATGGCGTCCAATTTTTCCGTCTTGGCGCCGGTCAGGGGATCGAACTCGTTGATGGCCTCGATCTCGTCGCCGAACATCGAAAGCTGCCAGGCCCGGTCCTCGAGATGCGCCGGAAAGATCTCGACCGAATCGCCGCGCACGCGAAAGGTGCCGCGCTGGAAATTGGCATCGTTGCGCCGGTATTGCAGCTCCACCAGGCGCCGGAGAAGGTCGTTGCGGACGATCGGCTGGCCTGGGGCGAGCGTCACCGTCATGGTGGAGTAGGTTTCCGGCGACCCGATGCCGTAGATGCAAGAGACGCTCGCCACGATGATGACGTCGCGCCGCTCGAACAGCGCGCGCGTCGCCGAATGGCGCATGCGGTCGATCTGCTCGTTGATCGAGGATTCTTTTTCGATATAGGTGTCGGTGCGCGGCACGTAGGCTTCGGGCTGGTAATAGTCGTAATAGGAGACGAAATACTCGACCGCGTTTCCAGGGAAGAAGCTTTTCATCTCGCCATAGAGCTGCGCGGCCAGCGTCTTGTTGGGGGCGAGGATGAGCGCCGGGCGCTGCGTGTTCTGGATGACGTGCGCCATGGTGAAGGTCTTGCCGGAACCGGTGACGCCGAGCAGCACCTGATCGCGCTCGGCGCGGACGGCGCCGGCGGTCAATTCCGTTATCGCCCGAGGCTGGTCGCCGGCGGGGCGATAATCGGAGACCAGGCGAAACGGGATCGCGGTCTCATGGGGCCGGGGGACGACGACGGGATCGGGAGATGCGCGCATGGGGGTTCATATAGCGCGCGCGGCGCCGCTCTCCAAGGGCGGGGCTAGATCGGGGGCAGGATCCTTTCGATCGGCGCCGCGCCCCCTTCAGGCAATCGTCCGCCTCTTCAACAGTCCCATTGAAGCGATGCCGCCATGCACGAACCCGGCATCAGTACCCTAGAACCCAGGCGTCGGCCGAGCGGAGCAGCAACAGCAGCAGAGTCCCCAGCAAGGCGATCTTGAGCGCCGCCTGCAGCAGGCTCGTCGCCACCTCGGCGCCGAGCAACAACACGGCTTGGGTCTGCAATTTGTTTTTCATCGGAGTTCCCCTTGTTCGCGCCCTCGGGCCCTTGCATCGCCGGGCGGGCACGGAAGCAAGAAACATCCGCTTTGCGGCGGTTCTGGCCACGGGTGACGGCGGACCCGGGGTATTGTCGTGGCAATTTGATGGCAGGCGTCGACGCCGCCCGCGGTGATATATTCCCGTCATGAACGATTCGCCCGCCGCGATGCCCGATACCGCCGATTACCTGACCGAGCTCAACGACGGCCAGCGGCAAGCGGTACTCGCGACCGAAGGGCCGGTCCTGGTGCTGGCCGGCGCCGGCACGGGCAAGACCCGCGTCTTGACGACGCGCCTCGCGCACATCCTTACCACTGGCCGCGCCGGCCCCGGCCAGATCCTCGCCGTCACCTTTACCAACAAGGCGGCGCGCGAGATGAAGGACCGCATCGCCATGCTGCTGGGCCGGCCGGTCGAGGGCTGGTGGCTGGGTACGTTCCACGCCCTGGCGGCGCGTCTCTTGCGCCGGCACGCGGAGCTGGTCGGATTGAAGCCCAATTTCACCATCCTCGACACCGACGACCAGATCCGGCTGGTGAAGCAGCTCTTGCCGGGCTCGCGGCTCGACGACAAGAAGTGGCCGGCCCGCGCCGTGCTTGGCGCCATCGAGCGCTGGAAGGACCGCGCGCTCACACCCGACCGGGTGACGCCGGCCGAGCAGGCGCACCTGGCCGATGGCGCGATCCTGCGCCTCTACCATGCCTATCAGGATCGCCTGCTGACCGTGAACGCCTGCGATTTCGGCGACCTGCTGCTGCACAATCTGACGCTGCTCGGCGCCAATGCCGAGGTGGCGGCGTCCTATCAGCGGCAATTCCGTTACATCCTGGTGGACGAGTATCAGGACGCCAACGTGGCGCAGTATCTGTGGCTGCGCCTGCTGGCTCAGGGTCACCGCAATCTCTGTTGCGTCGGCGACGACGACCAGTCGATCTATGGCTGGCGCGGGGCGGAGGTCGGCAACATCCTGCGCTTCGAGAACGATTTTCCCGGCGCCCAGGTCATTCGCCTCGAGCGCAACTATCGTTCGACCGGGCACATCCTGGGCGCCGCTTCCGGCCTCATCGCCCACAATCGCGGCCGCCTCGGCAAGACGCTGTGGACCGAGGACGAGGAAGGCGACAAGGTGAAGGTTCGCGCGCTGTGGGACGGCCAGGAAGAGGCGCGCGCCATCGGCGAGGAGATCGAGGCGCTCCAGCGCCACGGCCAGCGCCTGGGCGGGATCGCGATCCTGGTGCGCGCCGGCTTCCAGATGCGCGAGTTCGAGGAACGCTTCCTGACGCTCGGCGTTCCCTACCGCGTCGTCGGCGGGCCGCGATTCTACGAGCGCCAGGAGATTCGGGACGCCGTCGCCTACTTGCGCGTCGTGCACCAGCCCGACGACGATCTCGCCTTCGAGCGCATCATCAACACGCCGCGCCGCGGCATCGGCGATACGACGGTGCGCGTGCTGCACCAGGCGGCGCGCGGCCAGCGCGCGAGCCTGTTCGAAGCCGCGCGGCGGATCGTGGAAACCGACGAGTTGGGCTCAGCCGTGCGCCGTTCGCTGGCGTCATTGACTCGGGACTTTGTTCGCTGGCAAGGGCTTGGCGCCGACACGGGGAACGCCGAGCTCGTCGGCATCGTGCTCGACGAATCCGGCTATACCGGCATGTGGCAGGCGGATAAATCGCCCGACGCGCCGGGCCGGCTCGAGAATCTGAAGGAACTGGTGGCGGCCATCGCCGAATTCCCGGATCTGGGCGGATTTCTCGAACACGTGTCGCTGGTTCTGGAAGTGACCGAAGGCGACCCCGGCGACATGGCGACGCTGATGACGCTGCACAGCGCCAAGGGACTGGAATTCGACGTGGTCTTCCTGCCGGGCTGGGAGGAAGGGTTGTTTCCCCATAAGCGCGCGCTCGACGAAAGCGGCGTGTCCGGCCTCGAGGAAGAGCGCCGTCTCGCCTATGTCGGACTGACGCGGGCGCGCCGGCGCGCCGATGTGTCCTTCGTCGCCAACCGCCGCCTGTACAACCAATGGCAGGTCGCCATGCCCTCGCGCTTCATCGACGAACTGCCCCCCGCCCATGTCGAGGTCGAGAAGAATCCGAGCCAGTTCGGTCGGACGCAAGGGCTTGCCGAGGGCGCTGCGGTTTGGCCGATCCAGGCACGATCGGTCGCGGGCGGCTTGCGCCGGCGGGCGCCGGGGGATACCGGCGCCATCGCAGTGGCGGAAGCGCAAGACTACGCCGTCGGCGCCCGCGTCTTCCACGTCAAGTTCGGCTACGGGCTTGTCACCGCGGCCGAGGGCTCGAAGCTCGACATCGATTTCGACAAGGCCGGAACCAAGAAGGTCATGGCGAGCTTCGTCCAGCCCGCCGATCGGGCAGGCTGACGCCTTGCCCTCGCCGCTGTGGTCGGTCGTCATAACGGTGCCGGCCGCGCGGGCCGGGTCCATCGAAGCGGTTGAAGCGGCGCTGGAGCCGTTCGCCGAGGCGCTCTCGATCTTCGAGGTGAAGGGCGGCGGCGCCTTCGAGATCGAAGCCCTATGCCGGCGCCGGCCCGGGCGTCGTCTCGAAGCCGCGCTGCGCGTCGCCGATGGATCGCTGCCGCCCCCGGTCGTTCGCCCGGTGCCGGAGCGGAACTGGGTCCGGCATTCGCGCCGCGCCCTGGCGCCGTTCCGCGCCGGGAGGTTCTTCGTTCACGGTGCCGAATATCGTGTCACCGCGCCACGCGGAACGATACCGCTGCTGATCGACGCCGGCCTTGCCTTTGGCACCGGCCGCCACGCGACGACCAAGGGTTGCCTGCTGGCGCTGGCGCGGCTGGCGCGAGGGCGGCGCATTCGCAAGGTGCTCGATCTCGGCTGCGGCACCGGAATTCTGGCGATCGCCGCCGCCCGGCTCGGTATCGGCGCGGTACTGGCCGCCGACAGCGACCCGGCGGCGATCGTCGTCGCGCGGGAGAACGCGGCCTTGAACGGCGTCGCGGATCGCGTGCGCGTCGTCAAGAGCGACGGCTTCCGATCCAAGATTCTGCAACGGTCGGCGCCGTTCGACCTCATCCTCGCCAACATCCTGGCGCGCCCGCTCATGCGCCTGGCGCCGTCGGTGGCGCGGTACCTGGCGCCGAAGGGCGCCGTCGTCCTCTCGGGCCTCATGACGGAGCAGGAAGACGAGGTTCAGGCCGCCTACCGGCGCCACGGACTTCGATGCCTCGACAGCCGGCGCGACGACGATTGGTCGGTGTTGATACTGGGGCGCTAATACCAAGTCTTACCCCGCATTTCCCGGATAGCTTGACTAACTGCTGCGGATTGACGCCAATTCTGCTATAAGAATCAATGTCTTGTGCAGCTCTGGAGGCGAGATCGATGGCGAACCCGGCGGGTGAATCTGGGGCGGCGCCATTGCGGCTTGATTTCGACCGCCGCCTGAAGCTTGAGTTCCACGGTTCCAGGATCACCACCGACGCGGGATTGCTTGCCTATCGCGAACTCGACGACGCGCTCGGGTTGACGGACATGGTGGGCGATGAACTGGTTGACCCGCGCACCGGCAGGAACGGCCGGCACGCGCTGACAGGCTTGTTTCGCCAGTCGGTCTTTGGGCGCCTCGGTGGCTACGAGGACGTGAACGACGCCGATCGCCTGGGACG
>VFKA01000058.1 GCA_009885795.1 Rhodospirillales bacterium
CCCCAAAATAGCCTGTTCCATCGCCCATCCTCCACCGATGTTCACCATCAGAGAGAATCATGTCTTCAATCCCGAACCAAGAAAATTTGAAATGTGTGCATGCCGTAGCAATTTGGGGGAGAGGGAAGGGTAGATGAGGATTAATGTCACGTAATCCCGACGGTCAATCGTTGCCGGCGGGCTTCGCTTTGCGGAACAGGAATTCGCGGCCGACCTTGACCATGGGCTTGCCGTCATACTCGATGATGTCGGCGGTGGCGTAGGTCTCCGACCAGCGCTGGGGCAGGAACGATCCGGTGCCGATGACGTCCACGGGCGCGGCGGCGTCGGCCATCACCTTGCACTTGATCGGATCGAAGCCCGACGAGGCGACCAGCTTGACCTTGGCGAAGCCTTCGCGGTCGAGCGCGTCGCGCAGGTGATAGATCGCGGCGGCCGAGACGCCGGGACCGACCAGATAGCGGAGTTCCGATTCATTGCGGTAGCCGCGGATGGCGCGGGGCGCGTGGCGCTCCAGCACGGCATAGGAATTGGCGGGATCGAGGCCTTCGACGAAGCGGCTGCCGGGCGTGTCGATGCGCACGCCCAGGCGCCCGGCGGCGGCCAAGGCGGGGAAGCGCCGGCAGACGGCAAGCGCGTCCGTGACCTCGCGGCCGAAATAGTCGACCAGCACGGTCATCTCGTCGTCGGGAAAGACCTCGTTGAACATTTCGGCGGCGCGCAGCGTCGAGCCGGCATAGCCGATGAAGGCGTGCGGCATCGTGCCCCTGCCCTCGGGTTCGCCGAAGTAATGCGCGGTGGCGTCGGTGGCGTTGCCGATGAAGCCCTTGGCGCCGACCTTGCGTTTTGCCCGCGCCCCGCCGACGCCGGCGGCATAGGCCATCATTTCCGCCATCTCGAGGCCGGCGCAGTGGCGCGCGTCCATGGCGAGGAACGCCACCTTCGGCAGATCGGCGCACATGGTGTAGGCGTTGAAGGCGGCGACGCAGGGCGGCCCCAGTCTCTGCAACAGGATGGTCTCGAGGTCGACGAGATGGACGAAGGAGCCGGCGACGTAGAGCAGCGGCTCGCCGGCGCCCACCCACCTGCCTTCGTCGTAGACGAGGTCGATCTGGAAGTCGGCGCCGCGGGCGGCGGCGACCTCCGTCAGCCAGTCGATCGCGAGCCTCGGCGCCGAGATCACCGGCCGGCGCATGAACACGGCGTAAGTTACCTTGCGATCGCCGAAACGCCGGACGGCTTCCTTCGTCTTCAGGAAGTACTTGTCGGTCCAGGCCGGGATCGAAGCGGGATCGAGGGGCATGCCGGGGCTATCGCATTTGGCGCATGGTGGCCCATGGTTCGAGACGGCCGCTAACGCGGCCTCCTCACCATGAGGTTCCTAGTACATCGTTTCCGAGGATCGAATCATATGCTCAAAACCATCGCCGGAACCACAGAGGCACAGAGGCACAGAGGCGCCCTTGGTCCTGGCTCTGTGTCTCTGTGTCTCTGTGTCTCTGTGGTGAATCCTAGCTCGGGGACATGAGAGGTTTCATGGAATGATCTACTAGATCGGCCTTTTAGATCGACCTTTCACGATCTTTAGGAGGCGACGGCCGCGGCGCGCCGGCCGTTGCCGGCCTGGCGCTCGTGCTTCAAGCCCTCGGCGACGAGGAAGGCCAGCTCCAGCGCCTGGTGGGCGTTGAGGCGCGGATCGCAATGCGTGTGATAGCGGTCGGCCAGCGCCTGCTCGGTGATCGCCTGGGCGCCGCCGATGCATTCGGTCACGTCCTGGCCGGTCATCTCGACATGCACGCCGCCGGCATGGGTGCCTTCGGCCCGATGCACGGCGAAGAACCCGCGCACCTCGGCGAGGATGCGGTCGAAGGGCCGGGTCTTGTAGCCATTCGACGACTTCACCGTGTTACCGTGCATGGGATCGCAGGACCACACGACCTTGGCGCCGGCGCGGCGCACGGCGCGGATGAGCGGCGGCAGTTTCGCCTCGACCTTGTCATGCCCCATGCGGGCGATGAGCGTGAGGCGGCCGGGGACGTTCTGCGGATTGAGCACGTCGATCAGGCGCAGGAGATCGTCCGGCTCGATCGTCGGACCGCATTTGAGGCCGATAGGGTTTTCGACGCCGCGCAGGAATTCCACATGGGCGCCGCCGGCGTCGCGCGTGCGGTCGCCGATCCACAAGAGGTGGGCCGAGCAGTCGTACCAGCGCCCGGTGAGGCTGTCGATGCGCGTCAACGCCTGTTCGTAGGGGAGCAGCAGCGCCTCGTGGCTGGTGAAGAATTCGGTCTCGCGGATCTGCGGCGTCGTCGCGGCGGTGAGGCCGCAGGCGGCCATGAAATCCAGCGTTTCGGACAAGCGGTCCGCCAGCTCCTCGTAGCGCTCGCCCAACGGGCTGTCGGCGACGAAGTCGAGATTCCAGCGATGCACCTTGTGCAGGTCGGCGAAGCCGCCTTGCGCGAAGGCGCGCAACAGATTGAGAGTCGCCGCCGACTGGTTGTAGGCCTGGATCATCCGTTCGGGATCGGGAGCCCGCGCGGCCTCGGTGAACTCGATGCCATTGATGTTGTCGCCGCGATAGCTCGGCAGCTCCTTGCCGCCCACCGTTTCGGTGGCGGCCGAGCGCGGCTTGGCGAACTGTCCGGCCATGCGCCCGACCTTCACCACCGGGCAAGCGGCGCCGAAGGTGAGCACGACCGCCATCTGCAGCAGCACCCGGAAGGTGTCGCGGATGTTGTCGGCCTTGAACTCGGCGAAGCTCTCGGCGCAATCGCCGCCCTGGAGCATGAAGCCGCGGCCCTCGGCCACTTCGCCCAGGGTGGCGGTCAGACGGCGCGCCTCGCCGGCAAAGACCAGCGGCGGGAACGCCCGCAGCCGCGCCTCGGCCGCCGCGAGCTTGGCCCTATCCGGATAGGCCGGGGCCTGCTCGACCGGTTTCGCGCGCCAGGTCTCCGGCGTCCATTTGGCGGTCATCGCCGTCTCTTTCGTTGCGAACGTTACAAGAAGGCGTCCGTATACCCTCAAAACCCAAGGAATTCAACAATGAGCGGGGCGCGGCAAGGGGGCGCGGCTTCATGATTCGAGACGCGCCCTTCCAGCCTTCGCAGCCGAAGCGGCTGCTTCGGCGGAGTAGGCTCGGGCGCTCCTCACCATGAGGTCGGTCGGGTCCAACACGGTTAACGCATCGTCAACGAATACGCCTGTATGAAACACATGGGCGGGCGGCCCATCCTTGGGTTCGCAGGACCGGTGACAAGACCGCGATGAATATCTCGAACAAGCTATTGATCGCGTTCGGCGCGTTCACGGCGGCGGTCGTGGCGGGCGCCATCGTTGTCGGCCTCTTTGTCCGCGACCTGGACCGGGCGGCGCGCGAGGTGACCGGCCACGCCATTCCGATCAGTGAGTCGGCCCACGAGATGGAGATCAACGCCGTCGAGACCGGGCTCGCGGTCATGAAGTACCTGCGCCGGCCGGACCCCGCCTTCCGCGAGCGGCTGGCCGACGGCCGGGCCGATTTCGAGAAGGCGCTCGCCGATTTCCGGGCCCGCGCCCGCACCGAGGAGAAGCGCCGGCTCGCCGACGAGGTCGAAGCGGAATACCGCAAGATTTTCGAGAGCGGCCTGGCGACCATCGACAACAGGGATGCCAAGCTGGCTTCCCTCGGTGACTTCACCCGGACGCTTGGCCGGATCGATTCCTGGATCGAGGAGAAACTCAAGGCGGCGGCACCGGCGGCCGCGGTCACGATATCGGAAATGCACGCCGAGCTCGGCGAACTGTCTTTCAAGCTGATCGCCAAGATCACCCTGGACGTCGAGACCGCCGACCACGATGTCGCCGAAGACTTGCGGGAACTGCACGCCCTCGCCGAGCATTTGCGCTCCGACCCGGCGTTCGGCGACGCCGCGCGCCGGAACAACGTCGCCCCCGAGCTCGAAACCCTCGAAAGCCAGGCCAAGGAAATCATACGCAAGCACGAAGCGATCGATCGCGGCGTGGCGGAGTTCATCGGCGCGCGCCAGCGCATCGACGTGCTGCTCGACGAGGAAATCTAACGCGTGACCGAGGACGTCGTCGTGAGATCCCAGTCCGAACTTATCGACGACGTTTCGGCGATCTACATGGTCCTTTTGGCGGCGGGATTGGCGGTTGGCATGGCGGGCGCCATCGCCGTCCTGCTGCTCGGCCGCCAGATCGTGGCGCCATTGACCGTGTTCGCCGCCCGGCTCGGATCGACCGGCGGGGGCGATCTCGGGGTCTGGACGCGGCGCGGCGCCCACGACGAAATCGGCCTCATCCGCGCCCGCTACAATCTGGTGGCGCGGCGGCTGACCCGCGCGCGCGCGGTTGGAAGGCCGCAAGGCCGAGCTCGAAGGCGAGGTCGTCCAGCGTACGCGCGAGCTGACGGAGACCGTCGAGCGCCTGCACGACCAACTGGCCCGCGGCGAGGAATTGACGGTCGAGTTGCATGAGGCCAAGACCGCCGCCGAAGCAGCCAACGCCGCCAAGTCGCAGTTTCTCGCCAACGCCAGCCACGAGTTGCGGACGCCCTTGAACGCCATCATCGGTTTCGCCGAGATCATCGCCGGGCGAATGATCGGACATAAGACCGAGGAGCGATACGAGGAATACGGCGGTTACATTGTGAAAAGCGGCAGGCACCTCTTGGCGATCATCAACGACATTCTCGACCTCGCCAAAATCGAAGCGCGTCACCACGAGCTCGAGGAAACCGAGATCGACGTTGCGAAACTGACGGCGGAGACCATGAACCTGGTGGAGATGCGCGCCGCGGCGCAAGACCTGCGGCTGTCGTGCGCGACGCCCGCGACCATGCCGCGGCTTTACGCCGATCGGCGCATCGTGAAGCAGATTCTGCTCAATCTCGCGATCAACGCCGTCAAGTTTTCTCGGCCGAAGGGCACCGTCACGCTGACGGCATCGCTCGGGCCCGACGGCGGCATCGTCCTTGCGGTCGCCGACAACGGCATCGGCATCGCCGCGAAGGACATCGACGCCGTCTTCAAGCCGTTCGTTCAATCGGATGGGACACTCGCGCGCGCCCATGAGGGACTGGGCCTCGGCCTCGCGATCTCCAAGGCCTTCGCCGAGCAGCATGGCGCCACGCTGACGCTCGCGAGCGCGATCGGAATCGGGACCACGGCGACGCTCGCCTTTCCGCCCTCGCGCACCATGCCGGCGGCGGCAATTGGGGACACTATACATATTTCTTGACCGTCGCCCGAGCGCCGCGGCGGGGCTGGCACATCATCCGACGCAAGCCGGCAACCTGCGCCAGGAGGTCTTCTTCTCCGCCGATGACACCCGATACCAAGCGACTCTATCCATGATCCCCCCACCCGCTCGGCTTCGCGACGCTCAGCCTCGCGACCTCCCCCACAAGGGCAGGGGAATCGCATGTGACGGCCCCGCCCTTCGAGACGCGCCCTAACGGGCGCTCCTCAGGGTGAGGCCGTCCAACGACCATCGCGAAATTCCTCATCCTGAGGAGGCCGCGAAGCGGCCGTCTCGAAGGATGAGGAATCCCCATAGAGCCACATGCGATTGCCCTGCCCACAAGGGGGGAGGTAAGTGGCCGAACTCGCGCCAATATTTACCTCCCCCTCGACGGGGGAGGTCGGCGCGAAGCGCCGGGTGGAGGACTGGCCGTGGTCGAGCGCGCGGGCGCATCTGGCGGGCCGAGACGACGGCCCGGTCCGGGTCGCGCCGCTCTTGGACCTGGTCGCGGATTGGCGGATTTTTCCGGCCGGCGGTGTCGACGCCGGCGAACTTGCCGCCATCCACCGGCACTCGCGCACCGGGCGTCCGCTCGGCTCCGATGCGTTCGTGGAGGCGCTCGAATCGCGGCTCGGCCGGGCGCAAACCAGAAGCGCGAACCGGGGCGCGGACACTAAAAGGCGAAAAAGAATATGTATAGTGTTCCCAATTGTTACTTTCGCATGAGGACGAATTCCTCGGCGGCGGTCGGGTGGATGGCCATGGCGCGGTCGAAGTCCGGCTTGGTGGCGCCGAGCTTGACCGCGATCGCCGCCATCTGAATGATTTCCGGCGCGTCCTCGCCCACCATGTGGGCGCCGAGCACGCGCTGGCTCGACCGGTCCACGACCAGCTTCATCAGGGTCTTGCGGTCGCGCCCGGTGAGCGTGTGCTTCATGGGGCGGAAGACGGATTTGTAGATGTCGAGGGCGGGGAAACGCGCTCGCGCCGCCTCCTCGCCCAGGCCCACCGCGGCCACCGGCGGGTTGCTGAATACCGCGGAGGGAATTGTTTCATGATCGACCGGCGTCGGCCGGCCGCCGAAGACCGTATCGGCGAAGGCCGCGCCCTCGCGGATGGCGACGGGCGTCAAGTTGACGCGGTCGGTGCAGTCGCCGATGGCGTAAACTTCGTCGGCCGACGCGCGGGAGAATTGGTCGACGGCGATGGCACCCTGCTTGTTCACTCTGACGCCGGCCGCCTCCAGGCCCAGACCCTCGATCCTAGGCCGGCGGCCGGTCGCATACATGATCAGATCGGCGTCGATGCCGCTTGCATCGGCGATCGTGGCTCCCAGGCGAAGATCGATGCCGGACTTGCGCAGCTCGCCCGCCAAGTGGGCACGCACGTCGCCGTCGAACCCGCGCAGGATTTGCTCGCCGCGATAGAGCTGGATGACCTTGGAGCCGAGGCCGTTGAAGATCGAGGCGAACTCGCAGGCGACATAGCCGCCGCCCACCACGACGATGCGCTCCGGCAGAGCGGGAAGATGGAAGGCTTCGTTGGAGGTAATGCCTGGCGGCGCGCCCGGCGGCACCTCCGGCCAGGCGCCGACCGCGAGCAGGATGACCCGCGCGGTGACGCGCCGGCCCGCCACCGCGACCGTGTGGCCATCGAGGAGCGTGGCGCGGGATTCGATCAGCTCGACGCTGGAATTCTTGAGGAGAGACTTGTAGACGCCGTTCAGGCGGTCGATCTCGCGGTCCTTGTTGGCGATGAGCGCCGGCCAGTCGAACACGGGCTCGGGCACGCGCCAACCATAGGCGGCGGCGTCCTCGAAATCCTCGCGATAATGCGCGGCATAGGCGAGCAGCTTCTTTGGGATGCAGCCGCGGATGACGCAGGTGCCACCGACCCGCGATTCCTCGGCGATCGCAACCCTCGCGCCGAACCCCGCCGACATGCGTGCCGCGCGCACGCCGCCGGACCCGGCGCCGATGACGAAGAGATCGAAATCGAAGCCGGTCATGCTCGCCGCCAGCGCCGCAGCAGCAGCCACACCATGACCGCCGCTTCGGCGAGCGGCAGCAGCACCGCCGCGAGCGCTCCGTCGACGTCGGTCGGGAACAGGGCCGCGCGAAGCAAGGGAACGTGCAACGTGACGGCGATTCCGGCGAGCGGTCCGTAGGCAACCAGCAGATAGATGGCCGCCGCCAGATCGGCCCGGCGCGGACGCTCGCCGAAATTCAGGAACAGAATGAGCACCAGGTCGCGCGCCACGAAGAGGAGAAGTGCCACCAGCACCGGCGGCGAGGGCAGGATTTGAGGAATTGGCAGGAACTCGCCGATGTAAGGGACCGACAAGGACGGCCGGCCCAGCGCGATGGATGCCACCGCCACCGCCGCCAAGATGCCATAGGTCGGCAGCCACAGCGGCACAAGCGCCAGAGCCCGGGCAACATTGCCCTCGGTCAATGACCGCGCCAACCACCGATAGCGCACGACGTCCTTGGATTCGGAGAAGACGGCGCCGTAGACGAGGACGAGCGAGGTTAGGAGCGCGGGCAGCAGCCAAGCGGCGCGGGCATCCGTCCAACCTTGGAGCGCACCGTGGAAGAAGCCCTGGACGTAGATCATCATGAAGGCGACGAAGGCCACCCATGCCCAAGGCCAGGTCCGGAACTGAAGTTCGGCCCGCATCAGCCGATAGATGGCGACGACGCCCCAGAAAGCGAACGCGGCCAGGAAGGCGGCGGTCATATCCTCGGCCGCGATCCGATGGCCGTACCAATCCACCACCTCGCCATGAAGCCACAAATCCGACAGCCGACTCAGTTCGGACGACGCCAGCAGAACCGCAATGAGGCCCAATACCTGGGCGGCGGTTACCGACAAGCGCGAGGCGGCGGGGCGCTTGCGCAGGAACATGAGGCTCGCAGCCATGGCCACCGCCTGGCCGAGGAGCGCCGAGCCGAGAGGCAGGATCACGCCGCCTTGAAGCGTGGGTGGGTTGCCGGGGTCGGCGACATTGGCCGCCGCGAGGCAGATGAGACCGGCGTACCAGACGTATGAATTGGCGCCGACGAGCTTGCCCCAGCTCATGGTCCAGGCGCCCAGCGCAGACATGCGCTGGCCGTCCCAGGTGCGGCCGTTCACCTCCTCCGCCACCGAATCGGCGGCGCGGCGCGTGCCCCAGAACACGGTCACGACATAGAACAAGGTCCAAGCCGTCGAGGCGACCACCTCCGCGTCGCCGGATACCACCGACACTGCGTAGAAGACGACGCCGAGAACGAGCGGCGCCGCCACCAGGCGCTGCGGCGAGAACTGGAGCCAGAGGTTGCGGCGGAACTCGGGGTTGAGGCTCACGGCGCGCGGTCCTGGCGCATGGTCGCGATGTAGGCGTCCTGCAGGCTTTGGCGCTCGACATCGAAACCCGCCACCTCGAGCCCGGCTTGGACGAGATCGCGCAGGAGATCGTGACGCAGCCCGAGATCGGCGAGCTTGAACCGGGCCACCGGGCCGTCGATCTCGAGGCCGGACACGTCGTGACGTGTGCCCAGAATGCTCGCGAGGCGCGGATCCGGCCGCGCCAGGCGCAGGATCATGAATTGGGATTCCGATACGCCGGCGATGGCGCGATGCTCCACGACCCGGCCTTCGCCCAGGATCAGCATGTGGGTCGAATAATCCTCGAGCTCGGCCAGGATGTGCGACGAGACGATGATCGTCATGCCGGCGTCGCGCAGCCCGCGCAAGACCTGGGCTAGGCCGCTCCTCGCTTCGGGATCGAGGCCCGAGGCCGGCTCGTCCAGCAGCACAACCGACGGGCGGTGCACGATGGCCTGGGCGATGGCGAGGCGCTGGCGCAGACCGCGCGAGAGCGTTCCGGCCTTTTGCGCCATGCGATCGGCGATCGCGAGCCGCGCGGTCACGTCGGCGATGAGAGGCTCGGCCTCGGTCGCCGGCACGCCTTGCGCCGCCGCCCGGTAGGCAAGGCATTGGCGCACGGTCAGCTCGTCATAGAGCCCGTAGAAGTCCGAGAGATAGCCCATGCGCCGGTGCGCCTCGCGCGGCGCCCGGTGCACGTCCAGCCCATCCACCGTCACGCGGCCCTGGGCCGGGGTCGCCAGCGCGGCCATAGAACGCAGCAGCGTGGTCTTGCCGGCCCCGTTCGGGCCGACAAGCGCGGTGATGGTCGCGGGCTCGATCGAGAACGACACGTCGTCGAGCGCGCGCAGGCCCGGAAAATCGAAGGTGAGGCCCTCGACGGAGATCATTCCCAAGGAGCGCCGTCGCTCTCGGGTACTACCGGTTTCCTCGCCCTTCGAGACGCGCCCTTACGGGCGCTCCTCAGGGTGAGGAAACTCCCAAGGAACCTCATGGCGAGGAGGCCGCGCCAGCGGCCGTCTCGAACCATGAATTGCCGGGTTGCATCGCGAGCGCCGGGTCTCAGATCCCGCCCATGCAGAGGTACTTCACCTCGAGGAAATCCTCGACGCCGTATTTCGAGCCTTCGCGGCCGATGCCGGATTCCTTCATGCCGCCGAAGGGCGCCACTTCCGTCGATATGATGCCGGTGTTGATGCCGACGATGCCGGCTTCGATCTGCTCGGCCACGCGCCAGACGCGGCCCAGGTCGCGGCTGTAGAAATACGCCGCCAGGCCGAACTCGGTGTCGTTGGCGAGGCGGATCGCGTCTTCTTCCGTGGCAAAGCGAAAGAGCGGCGCCACCGGGCCGAAGGTTTCCTCATGCGCCACTTTCATCCGCGGCGTCACGTTCGCCAGGATGGTGGGTTCGAAGAAGCTGCCGCCCAGCGCATGCCGCTTGCCGCCAAGGATGACCTTGGCGCCCTTGGAGACGGCATCGACGATGTGTTCCTCCACCTTCGCCACCGCCTTCATGTCGATGAGGGGGCCCTGCTGCGTCTCACCCTTCAAGCCGTCGCCGACCTTCATTTTCCGCGCCGCCTGCACGAACTTCTCGGCGAAGGCATCGTAGACCCTGTCTTGAACCAGGAGCCGGTTGGCGCATACGCAGGTCTGCCCGGTGTTGCGGTACTTCGACATCATGGCGCCCTCGACCGCGGCGTCGAGATCGGCGTCGTCGAAGACGATGAAGGGGGCGTTGCCGCCGAGCTCCATCGATACCTTTTTCACCGTGCCGGCGCATTGGCGCATCAGCACCTTGCCGATCTCGGTGGAGCCGGTGAAGCTCAGCTTGCGCACGATCGGGTTCGAGGTCATCTCGCCGCCGATGTCCTTGGCCGAGCCGGTCAGCACATGAAGCACGCCGGCCGGGATGCCGGCGCGGTGCGCCAGTTCGGCCAGCGCCAAGGCCGAGAACGGCGTCTGGCTCGCGGGCTTGATCACGACCGGGCAACCCACGGCCAGCGCCGGGGCGCACTTCCGCGTGATCATGGCGATGGGGAAGTTCCAGGGCGTGATCGCGGCGACGACGCCGATGGGTTCCTTGATCACGACGATGCGCTTATCGGCCTGGTGCTGCGGGATCGTGTCGCCATAGATGCGCTTGGCTTCCTCGGCGAACCATTCGACGAAGGAGGCGCCGTAAACCACTTCGCCCTTCGATTCGGCGAGCGGCTTGCCCTGCTCGGCCGTCATCAGCATGGCGAGATCGTCCTGGTTCTCCATGATGAGGTTGAACCATTTGCGCAAGATGTTGGCGCGTTCCTTGGCGGTCTTCTTGCGCCAGGCCGGCCAGGCGGCGTTGGCGGCCTCGATGGCGCGACGCGTCTCGGCGGCGCCGAGGTTCGGTACGGTGCCGAGAATTTCCTGGGTCGCCGGATTCTCGACCTCGATAGTCCCGCGGGAATCCGCGTCGACCCAGGCACCGTCGATGTAGCACTGCTGGCGGAAAAGCTTGGGGTCTTTCAGCGGCAGGGCGGGCGCCATCTTGCGGACAGCTTGCTGCATGGGAGAATCCTCGACTGATGGGGGCGGCTTGCGGACAGTATAGCCGCCGCGAGGCGCGGTGCAATTGCTCCCTACGGGCGGTCATTGCGCTTGACCCTCGGATGGGCACGATGCAACGTTAAACCGCGCCGCTCTGGGACGGCGTTCTGATCATCGTGCATCAGCCACAACCTTTGAGGAATTGAGGGAGGACTCATGAACAATATCATGCGCGGCCTGGACCGCAGGCGGTTCCTGGCCTATGGCGGAGCGGCCGCGGCGGGGCTGGCTTCGGCGGGATTGCCCTGGCGCCGGGCGGCGGCGGCCGGGACGGTCTATTTCGGCGATATCGGCGTCGGCGACCCCGGCGGCGACTGGTCCAAATACACGGCCGAGACCGGCTGGGACGTGAACCTCGTCGCCTTCGGCAACGCGCCCTCGGCCGTGCTTAACATCCTCATCGCCGGCGGCGGCACGACCATCTACGACATCATGAACATCGTGGGCGGCATGCAGAAGCCGCTGGTCGAAAACGATTTGATCGTGCCGCTCGACACCAGCAAGATGCCGAACTGGGAGAAGAACACCTACATTCGCGACTATCTCGGCGCCGGCACGCCCGGGTTCAATTTCATCGGCTACAACGACACGATCTATGGCGTGCCGTCGGTGCTGCAAGGCGACACCTTCGCCTATCTGCCGGAAGCGACCGGGGGTCCGCTCGATTCCTACGGCGCGCTCTTCGATCCCAAATTCAAGGGCTACGTCGCGCTCGAGGACAATTACACGACCGCCGGCCAGAAGACGGCGCTTTACATGAAGAGCGCCGGCCTTGCCACGATCAACGATCCGGCCGACATGACGCCCGGCGAATTGAAGGCGGTCATAGACTTTTTGATCGAGAAGAAGAAGGAAGGCCAGTTCCGCGTGATCTGGTCGAGCTTCGAGCAGTCGGTCAACCTCCTCGTCAACAAGGAGGTCTACGTCATGGATTGCTGGGAGCCGATGGTGTTCGTGGCCAAGAGCAAGGGCGTCGACGCCGTCTATGCCGACCCCAAGGAAGGCTATCTGCTGTGGGCCATGGCCGCTTACATCGTGAAGAACGAGCGCCGCGCGCCCGAACGCCTGGAGGCGGCTTACGCGCTGCTCAACTTCCTGTTGAGCCCGTGGTATGGCGCGACCATCACGGGTTCGAGGGGCTACATGACCAACCCGGGGGTCGGAGAATACGCGAAAGCGAACCCGGGCGAGTTCTCGGCCGAGCAAGCGGAGAAAGTCGCCGCCATCGACGCCAACGTGAAGCGTAAGTTCGAGCAAGGCGGCACATGGCAGAACCGCTGGCCGGCCCAGGTGGAGTTGTACGAATCCGAATGGGCCCGGTTCAAGGCGGCCTAATGTCCCGTCCCAGAAATTCGAAATGAATTTCTGGGGCAGAACACTAGGACTACGCTGACGCGATGGGGCGCGGGCGGGCGACAGCGCGGCACGGTCTGCTGGCGATTCCCATCGCCTTCGTGACCGTGCTGCTGATCGCGCCGCTGGCGCTGACATTCGCGGTCAGTTTTTGGGAGCGGGCGGGTCCGAAGATCCGCCCTGCTTTCACGCTAACCTCCTACGCCGAGTTCCTAGACGGCGCGCGGCTCGTGGTCTTCGAGCGCAGCCTGCTCGCCGCGGCCGAGGCCACCGTGATCGGCCTCCTCATCGCCTACCCGATCGCCTATTACCTTGGCCGGCACGTGCGCCCGGCGGTAACGCGAACCGTGCTGGCGCTCTTCACGGTGCCGTTCCTCGTCAACTACATCCTGCGCACCTTCGCCTGGACGTTTCTTCTTGCGCGCACCGGCCCGGTGAACGACGCGTTGATCGGCATCGGTCTCGTCGACAAGGCCGTGGACTGGCTGCTGTTCAGCGATTTCTCGGTGCTGATCGGCCTGGTGACGTCCTACATGCCGTTCATGATCTATCCGCTGTGGCTCGCCATCGCCGGCATCGACCGCCGGCTGATCGAGGCGAGCTGGGTCACGGGGGCGAACCCGCGCGCCACCTTTTTGCGGGTGACTCTGCCGTTGTCGATGCCAGGGGTCTTCGCCGCCGTCATCTTCGGCTTCGTCGGCTCGTTTGGAGAAGGCGCGGTGCCGACGATCCTGGGCGGCGTCGGCTATCAGTTGATGGGCAACACCATCACCAGCGCGCTCGACGTGCTGAACTATCCGCTGGCCGCCGCCATGTCGAGCGTCGTGGTCGTCTCGATGCTGGTGCTGCTGGCGTTCTGGTACGCGGTATTCGACATGCGCTCGTTCCTCGGCAAGATCGTGCGCTGGCGGGTCTGACATGAACGCGACATCGTTCCGGCGGGGCGCGATGTGGGTGCTGGTCTCGGCCGTCCTCGCCTTCCTCTACGTGCCGCTGACGCCGCCGCTGCTGTTTTCCGTGACCGACGACGGCAGCGCCGGCGCCCTCGGGCAATTCACCCTGCGCTGGTACGTGGAGATGTGGCGGAACCCGCTGCTCACCGGGTCGATTTGGAATTCGCTGATCGTCGCGCTGGCCGCCGGCCTGGTCACGCCGCCGCTGGCGTTGCTGGCGGCGATGGCGGTGCGCGAATTGCGGGTGCCCCGGCTGCTGACCTTGTTGTTCCTGCTGCCGCTGTTTATTCCGGCGGTCAGCATGGGCCTCGCCATGGCGATCTTCTTCCGGCTGACCGGCGTGCCCCCGTCCTTGTCGGCGATCTGCCTGGTCCACATCATGTGGGCCTTGCCTTTCGCCTTCCTCATCATCCTGACGGTGATGGCGACGTTCGATCCCATCTACCTCGAAGCCGCCTATGTCCATGGCGCCGGGCGCTGGCGCGCCTTCCGCGACATCGAGCTGCCGCTGATCTGGCCCGGCGTCTCAGGCGCCGGCGTGTTCGCGATGATTCTTTCGTTCAACGAGACGGTGCGCACCGCGCTCGTCCAGGGCCCCTATAACACGGTGCAGACATACATTTGGGCGACCTACCTGCAGATCGGATTGTCACCGACGCTCTATGCGTTGATGAGCCTTCTGATCCTGGTCACGCTGGCACTGATGGCGGCAACCAGCGCGATGCGCGGCCGGCGCGTCAATCCTCGAGCAATGCCACCGAGCTAGCGTCGATGCCGATAGCGATCTCGGCCGGCACCGACGGCGCGGCGCGGGCGGTGGCCGTGGCGACGATCCGTTGCCCGTCGCCGAGATCGATCAGGTGATCGACGTTGGTTCCGCGATAGATCATTTCAACGAGCCGGCCGGCGAAGCGCGCCTCGCACGCCGCGGCCGCCGATCCGAGCTTTACGTCCTCGGCCCGCACCGCCAGCCCCACCTTTCCCGATCGCGGCGCGCCGTTTGCCGGGGCCGACAGGACGGCGCCGGCCAGGCCGAGCTGGACACGGCCATCCTCGGTCGCGATCAGATTCGCTTCCATCACGTTGCAGCCGCGGAAAAAGCGGGCGACGAACCGGGTTTTCGGCCGGCGATAAAGGCGCTCCGGCGCGTCGCACTGCACGCAAGTTCCGCGATTGAGGATCGCGATCCGGTCGCTCATGGTGAGCGCCTCTTCCTGATCGTGAGTCACGTAGATGAAGGTGGTGCCGGTCTCGCGATGAATGCGCTTCAGCTCGGTCTGCATTTCGCGGCGAATCTTCTCATCCAGCGCCGACAGCGGCTCGTCCAGCAGCAGCAAGGCCGGGCCCAGGATCAAGGCGCGGGCAAGCGCCACGCGCTGCTGCTCGCCGCCGCTCAGCAGCGTCACGTTCTTCGTGCCCATGCCTTCGAGCCCGACCAGGCGCAGCATTGCCGCGACGCGCTCCGCGGCCTCCGCCGCCGGCAGGCGCCGGACGCGCAGGCCGTAGCCGACATTCCCGGCGACGCTCATATGCGGGAAGACCGCGTAGTGCTGGAACACCATGCCGAGGTTGCGCCGCCAGGGCGCCACGCCGGCCATGTCCTCTCCTTCGATGACGATGCGACCCGAATCCGGCCGTTCGAGGCCGGCGACCATGCGCAAGACCGTCGACTTGCCCGAGCCGCTGGGGCCGAGAAGGGTGAAGAACTCGCCGCGCTCCACCGCCAGCGACAGCCGGTCGGCGGTTACGGCGGGGCCAAAGCGCTTGTTCACCCGATCGAGTTCGAGGATCGCCGAGGACATGGTCAGGGGGCCGGCGGCAACGTAAGACAGGTCTCGATGACAATGCGAACGGCGCGCGCCATGGTATCGAGATCCATGGAGGCAACATCCGCCCGCTGCTCCAACTCCAGCTGTCGTTCGCGATGCAAGTCCCGCATCAATTCCGCCACCTGAGCCGGCAGATAGGGAAGATGCACGAATCCGCAGGGCACGCGCCGCCGGCGGCCTTCGAGCTGGTGGAGAAACTGGAACAGCGTGGCGTTGCAAAGAAATGTTCCAGCCGTGCTGGAAACCCGCGCCGGGATTCCGGCATCGATGAGCGCTCTCTCCGCCGCGCGCACGGGCCAAGTGGCCATGAGCGCGGTGGCGGCGTTGCCTTGAATGGCCGCGTCGGTCAGGAACGTGCCCTCGTTGTCCGCGATCTCGAAATCCGCCACGTTGATCGCCACGCGCTCCAGCCGGATCATCTTTTCGCCCGGCCACAGGCCGAGGCTGACGATGGCGGACGCCTCGTGTTCCCGCAGCAGCGCCTCGATCGACGATCCGAGCTTGGCGTAGGAAACCGGCAACAGCCGGCCCACGACCCGCGCCCCCGTGACGGTCGAGCCGTCGAGGCGCTTCACCACCTCGGCCGCCGGATTGATACCGCGCCCGCCATAGGGCTCGAAGCCCGTGAGAATTGCGACCCTGGCCAACCCCTTCGCCCCCTCTCATGCAGGGCTTTCGCATTTGAGCGTAATGGTTTCCTCGCCCTTTGAGACGCGCCCATTCGGGCGCTCCTCAGGGTGAGGAAACCCTAAGAGGCCTCATGGCGAGGAGGCCGCGTCAGCGGCCGTCTCGAACCATGAGGCACCGGTTGCATCAAATCCGATAGCCCTGCCCCCTTCGCGGGGTTTCTCATAGCGCGCCAAGGGTGGCGTGGCTACTCCACCGTGACGCTCTTGGCGAGGTTGCGCGGCTGGTCCACGTCGGTGCCCTTGGCGACGGCGGCGTGATAGGCGAGAAGCTGCACCGGGATGGCATAGAGGATGGGGGCGACGAAGGGATCGACCTTCGGGAGTTCGACGCTGGCCCAGGCCTTGGCGCCGAGGCGCGCGATCCCGTCGGCATCGGAAAGGAACACGACGCGGCCGCCGCGCGCGATCACTTCCTGCACGTTGGAGGCGGTCTTGTCGAACACATCGTCGGTCGGCGCGACGACGATGACCGGGACACCATCATCGATGAGGGAGATGGGGCCGTGCTTCATTTCGCCGGCGGCGTAGCCCTCGGCATGAATGTAGGTGATTTCCTTGAGCTTCAACGCGCCTTCGAGCGCGATGGGATAGGACGACCCGCGTCCGAGAAAGAGCACGTCGCGCGCCTTGGCCACGTTCAAGGCAATGTCGCGGATATGCGCGTCGTGGCCGAGGATCTCGGCGACGCGGGCCGGCACTTCGAGCAGCGCCGCGGTGAGCGCCCGCTCGCGCGCCTGGTCGATGGCGCCGCGCGCGCGGGCCGCGGCGATCGCGAGGCACGCCAGCACTGTCAACTGCGCGGTGAAGGCCTTGGTCGAAGCGACGCCGATCTCCGGGCCCGCCAAGGTGGGCAGGATGGCGTCCGATTCCCGCCCGATCGTGCTTTCCGGCACGTTGAGGATCGAAATGGCGCGCTGGCCTTGCGACTTCGCGTAGCGCAACGCCGCCAGGGTATCGATGGTCTCGCCGGATTGCGAGATGGCGATGACGGCGCCGCCCGCCGGCATGGGCGCGGCGCGGTAGCGGAATTCCGAGGCGATGTCGACCTCGACCGGCAGCCGGGCGATCTGCTCGAACCAGTACTTGGCGACAACACCGGCATAGTACGCCGTCCCGCAAGCGATCAGCGTCAGCCTAGGGATCTTGGCGAAGTCCAAGGGCAACGGCGGCAGTTCGACGGTGCGGCGCAACGGGTTCACCAGGCTTCTCAAGGTATCGCCGATGACCGCCGGCTGCTCGCAAATCTCCTTGATCATGAAATGCGGGTGATTGTCCTTGCCGATGGGCGCGCCGGTGAGCGCGGTGATCTTGATCTCGCGCGTGACCGCGCGGCCGGCGTTCACGATCGATGCGCCGTCCGGGCGCACCACCACCCAATCGTCCTCTTCCAGGTAGCAGATGCGCTTGGTGAGCGGCGCGAGCGCCAGGGCGTCGGAACCGAGATACATCTCGCCGTCGCCGTAACCGACCGCGAGCGGGCTGCCGCGGCGCGCGCCGATCATCAGATCCGGCCGGCCGGCGAAGATCACGGCAAGCGCGAAGGCGCCGCGCAAGCGGCCCATCGCCACCGCCATCGCTTCCTCGGGCGTCTTTTGCGCTTCGAGCAGGCGGGTCAGGAGGTGGACCACGACTTCGGTATCGGTTTCGGTCTCGAAGCGGCGGCCCTCGCGCTCGAGTTCGCCGCGAAGCTCCTGGAAATTCTCGATGATGCCGTTATGGACGACGGCAACGCGATCCGTCGCATGGGGGTGGGCGTTCTGCTCATTGGGCCGGCCATGCGTCGCCCAGCGCGTGTGGCCGATGCCGGTGGTGCCGTCGATCGGTTCGCGCGCAAGGAGCGTTTCCAGATTGGCGATCTTGCCCTCGGCGCGCCGGCGGCCGATGTGGCCGTTGACGAGCGTCGCGATGCCGGCCGAATCGTAGCCCCGATACTCCAGGCGTTTCAGGCCGTCGAGCAGCAGGGGAGCGACTTTCGCCTTGCCGAGAATGCCGATGATTCCGCACATGCCATCAGTCCTTTTTCGACTGGTTTTTCGCGGCGTGCTCCGCTTTTTTCAATTCGCGGTAGGAACGGGCGGCGCCGGGCCGCTCGCTCTGCTGGCCGCGCGCGACCGCGATCGAATCGGCGGCGACGTCCTTCGTGATGACGCTGCCGGCGCCGACGATGGCGCCCTCGCCGATGCGCACGGGTGCCACCAAGGCGCTGTTCGAGCCGATGAAGGCCCTGGCGCCGATCTCGGTCCGCGCCTTGCCGATCCCATCGTAATTGCAGGTGATGGTCCCGGCGCCGATGTTGGCGCCCTCGCCCACCGACGCATCGCCAAGATAGCTAAGATGGTTGGCCTTGGCGCCGACGCCAAGGACCGTATTCTTCGCCTCGACGAAATTGCCGATCCGCGCCCGTGGACCCACGATCGTGCCGGGACGCAGGCGAGCGAAGGGGCCGATGACCGCGCCGGCCTCGATCCTGGCACCTTCGAGGTGCGAGAAGGCGCGGATCGCCGCCCCCTCGCCCACCGTGACACCGGGGCCGAAGAAGACGTTGGGTTCGACGATCACGTCCCGCGCCAGGACCGTGTCGAAACTGAACTGCACCGAATTCGGGTCGATGAGCGTAGCGCCCGCCGCCATCGCCTGGGCGCGCAGCCGAGTTTGCATCGCCGCCTCGACGGCGGCTAGCTCGGCGCGGCTGTTGACGCCCAGAAGCTCCGCCGCTGGCGCCTCGACATAGGCGCATCCGAGCCCGCGCGAGCGCGCGATCGCGACGACATCGGTGAGATAGTATTCTCCCTTGGCATTGTCGGCGCGGACAGCGGCCAGAAGTTCGAACAACAGGCGGCCATCGGCAACCATGACGCCGCCATTGACCAGCCGGATCGCGCGCTGCACTTCCGAGGCATCGGCGAACTCGACGATGCCATCGAGCCTGTCGCCGGGGCCGGTGACCAGGCGGCCGTACTGGGCGGGGTCGCCGGGGCGCATGGCGAGCGCGACGACAGCCGGGCGGTCGGAAGCCTGGCGCCGGGCCAAGAGGCGCTCCAGGGTCTGACGCGACACGAGCGGTGTGTCGCCATAGAGGACCAGGACATCGCCGCCGCCGCCGCCGAGTGCCTCCCGCGCCGCCTGCACCGCATGACCGGTTCCAGATTGCGTATCCTGCACCGCCGTCCGGCACGGCGCCACGCGGCGCGTCACCTCCGCCATGTCGGGGGCCACCACGACGACGACGGGATCGCACCTTAGCGGAGTCACGCCGGCGACGACATGCTCGATCAGCGAGCGGCCGGCAACGCGATGCAGAACCTTCGGCATCGACGAGACGAGGCGCGTCCCGCGCCCGGCGGCTAGGATGACGGCGGCGATGGCGGAGGGCATGGCGGTCTAGCGCCCCTTTAGTGCGAGATTCCGACAATTTCGTGGCCGGTGAGCCACACTGTATATTGCCAAATTATGGTTAACAGAAGGCCACTAACGGGCCAACCGGCCAAGGCGCCCTATGGGCGGACGGCGACGAGTTCCAGCTGAAGGTTGCCAAGGCCGCTCTGGCTTGTGACCCGCACGGGCACGGGCGGGAACCCCTTTCGGACCGTCGCCAGCCATAGTTCGGCGGCCCTCGGGATGAGGCCGGTTTGAACCTCCTTGGCGGAGAATCCGTCGCCGAGATCGACCCGCACCAAGCACGACGTCGCCGAGCCTTCGTAATAGGAGGTCACGGTTCGTTCGATGACGTCGGGCCCGTTACCGGTCAGCACGAGGTCGAACCGCCGGAAGCCGTCGAAGACCGGCACGGCGCCGCCGCAGGTGCCGGCCTTGGCGGCGCCGACGATGACGGCGACGACGGCGCTGGCCGGATCGAGGGCATGATGGCCAAGCCCTTTCGCCGCGGCCTGCTGGCTCTGGCGATCGGGGGGCTCGCTGGTCACGACGACACGGCCGTCCTGGCCATAGAGGAACGCGATGACCTGGCGGGATTTCAACAGGCTGGCATCGCTGCGGTAGCGCGCGGGCTGAAGCCCTCTGGCGTGGGCGCGGCCTTGCGCGAGGACGCTGGCCGTGAAGGGAAACAGCTTGGCGATCGTGCCGATCGTGGTGGCATCGGCGGTGATCCGATAGGGCCCGCCCGCCTCGTCCAACTCCAGTCCGACCGTCAGGCGAAGAACCTCGGCATAACCGAGCGTGCCGACATAGTCGAGTTGCAGGATCGCCGCCGCCTGCGACGGGCCGGCACCGAGGCACAGCGCGGAGAAGATGGCGCCGAGCAGGCGGATGGCGGATACGCGAATCATCATGGCCACAATGAACGCAAGTCGCAGCGTTGCCAAGGCCATGCCGAACGGGCCACACAATTGACAGCCTTGGGATGCCGGCCTATCACCCGCTGCACGGGCGCGTAGCTCAGCGGGAGAGCACACCCTTCACACGGGTGGGGTCACAGGTTCAATCCCTGTCGCGCCCACCATTGCAGCCCCTAGAATCCGTGCAGTCGGCGCCCGGCGGTTTCGGGGCTTGACGGCGCACCACGGCCCGGCGTGACTTGCCATGCTCCGAATGATTTTCAGAAGCGAGTTGCTCTCCTTGCCACGCTACCGCCGTTTGCGTCTGGCTTCGGGAAACTCATCGCCCTTCATCGGCTGCCGGCCGACACCCGCCCGCTTGAGGATGCCGAGCGCTTTGGGAATGGCGGCGCGGGCGGCGCGTTCCGCGATATAACCCTGGGTGCGCAAGGCCGAGAGTTTCTCCGCCACCGCGATATTGATGAACTGATTGAGCGCGACGCCCTCCTCCTCGGCCAGCTTGCGCGCCTCATCGAGAAGCGACGGCTGGAGCCGCAGCGCGAAATTGCTTTTCCTCATGATCTCTTCTCCAATCTCTTTACCGCTTCACTCGGCGACAAAATCGGAATTCCGAATTGTTCGACCGCGGTGTCGAAGTCACGCCGGTTGAACGTGACGATCCCGTCCGCCCGGCCATTAACCGCCGCCTCTAGCACCATGTCGTCGTCCGCGTCCGCCAAGGTGGGCCGCCAGAGGAAGGCCACCCTCACCGGTTCCGCCACCGCCGCGACCGCATCCAGCAACACGCCGACATCCGCCGCCGACAAACCTGCCGCCGTGAGATGCCCGGGCCGCGTCATGACCGCTTCGTACTCGATCAGCAGCGGAACGGTCACTAGGAGCGTCAGACCGAGCCGCTGTTCGAGGGCTGCACGAAGCAACCACCGTGAGGCCCCCGCGTCGCTGCGGATCGCCGCCACCATGGCAGCCGTATCGAGCACCAATCTCATGATCAGTGTATATGATATTGCGTGCAATATTGCAATTGGCGACTGCGAAGGCTGGCGAATTCCTGTGGTCCCGCATGGCGTCGAACAAAGAACCGCATGGGACCGCCCCGGGACCCCCCCACAAGCGTATGCGGCACTATGCACGAGCTGGCGTATTCACCTGACAAAAAGCACCCGCAAGGGTACTTTGTATCTGGATCGGACCACTGGAGAGCGCCCATGATCAAGATCGCCGAGTCGGACCTACTGGCGGCGGTCATGGCTATCGCGCACAAGGCCGGCGAGGCCATCATGGTGCATTACCATGACATGCCCAAGGCCAGGCTCAAGGCCGATTCCAGCCCGGTGACCGCGGCCGACGAGGAAGCGGAGAGCATCATCGTCGAGGGTCTGTCACGGCTGACACCGGACATTCCGATCATCTCCGAGGAAGCGGCGGCCGCCGGCGCGGCCCCAGCCATCGGCGCCCCCTCGGACCGCTCGCGGCGGTTCTGGCTGGTCGATCCGCTCGATGGCACGAAGGAGTTCCTCACCGGCAGCGATGAGTTCACGGTCAACATCGCGCTGATCGAAGGCGACAGGCCCGTGCTTGGCGTGCTTCACGTTCCAGCGCTCGGCACGACCTACGCGGCCGATGGTCCCGGCCGGGCCTTCCATTGGCACAAGGGCGAGGAGCGCGCCATCTCGGCGCGCGTTCCGCCGCCGGACGGGGTGATCGTGCTGTCCAGCCGATCGCACGGCGATAGCGAAGCCTTGAACATGTATCTTGCCGATCATGAAGTCTTGGATCGGCGCATCGCCGGCAGCGCCCTCAAGTTCGGCCTGCTCGCCGAGGGCGTCGCCGACCTCTATCCGCGGCTTGGGCGGACGATGGAATGGGACACCGCGGCTGGACACGCCGTGCTCGCCGCCGCCGGCGGCGGAGTATCGACGCTCGACGAGCGCGAGCTGGCCTACGGCAAACCGGGATTCGAGAACCCACATTTCATCGCGCGCGGCAGACCGCGCGCGACGTGATGTCGCGGTTGACCGAAGCACCGCCACGGGAGCAGACTATGTTTGCTGTGGCCGCGATGCGGTCACTCATTAGCCGCCGCAAATCATTGTGGCGACTTTGGTTCGATGTCACGACCGTAGGTGATTCGAACCATGGAACGAAGCCGTTCATGGGGAGCCGCCCACCGTTGGCGGCTCCTCGGCGTTCTAGAGCATGATCCTGGAGCCGATTCCGGCGAACATCGATGCCGCGGCCAGCGCATTGCGCGCCGGCCGGCTCGTCGCCTTTCCGACCGAGACCGTTTATGGCCTCGGCGCCGATGCCGGCAATGACCTTGCGGTCGCCGCCATCTTCGCCGCCAAGAACCGCCCGCGCTTCAATCCGCTGATCGTCCATGTCACCGATATCGATGCCGCCCGGGAGTTGGTGACGTTCGACTCCGCGGCCGAGCGCCTGGCGGCGCGGTTCTGGCCGGGCGGCCTTACGCTCGTGCTGCCGCGCCGGAAGGACGCCGGGATTTCGCCGCTGGTCGGCGCCGGTCTCGACACTCTGGCCATTCGAGTGCCGCGCCATGCCGTGGCGCGCTCGCTGCTCGTCGCGGCCGGGCGGCCGCTGGTGGCACCCAGCGCCAACCGGTCCGGCAAAGTCAGCCCGACCACGGCGGACCATGTCCTGCGGTCCCTCGGCGGCCGTATCGACATGATTCTCGACGGCGGGCGTTGCGAAGTCGGGATCGAGTCCACGGTGATCGATCTCACGGGCACGCGGCCGATTTTGCTGCGTCCGGGCGCGGTTTCGCTGGAGGATATCGAAACTTGTATCGGCCCGATCGATTGCTCGACCGGGAATGACGAAGCGGCGCCGAAATCGCCGGGGCGACTTGCCGCCCATTACGCGCCCGAGCTTCCATTGCGCCTCGATGTATTGGAGGCGCGAGCCGGCGAAGCGCTGCTGGCCTTCGGGCCGACGCCGCTGCCCGGCGCCCGTTCCGTCGCGAATCTGAGCCCGTCCGGCGACCTGACCGAGGCGGCGGCTAATCTGTTCGGCATGCTCCAAGCACTGGACCAGCCCGGATTCATAGGAATCGCGGTCATGCCAATCCCGGAGCGGGGCCTCGGCCGAGCCATCAACGACCGGCTGCGCCGGGCGGCGTCGGGCGGCCGATAGATTTCGCGTGGCACCTTGGCCTTGCGGGATGGCGCGGGTACTCTTGGCCCCGCCATGGCGACCCCAGCCCCTTCCCAGCCCGCGCTCGACGAGTTCCTGTCGGAGGTCAGGGCCGCCGTCGGGGCGCAAGGGTGGAGCGACGATCCCGGCGTACTCGGCCCGCACCTTGTCGATTGGCGAGGGCTGTTCCGCGGACGCACGCTACTTCTCGTTCGCCCGCGGACGACCGAGGAGGTCGCGCGGGTCGTCGGCGCCTGCGCGCGCGCGCGCGTGCCGATCGTGCCGCAGGGCGGCAACACCGGGCTCGTCGGCGGGGCGACGCCGTCGGCCGACGGCCACTCGATCCTGCTCAATCTGTCGCGGCTCAATCGTGTCCGCGCCGTCGATCCGCTGAACGACACGATGGCGGTCGAGGCCGGCTGCATTCTTGCCGACGTCCAGAAGGCCGCCGCCGCCGCCGACCGGCTTTTTCCGCTGAGCCTCGCCGCCGAGGGCAGCTGCCAGATCGGCGGAAATCTCTCGACCAACGCGGGCGGCATCGCGGTATTGCGCTACGGCAACGCGCGCGCGCTGACGCTCGGTCTCGAGGTCGTGCTGGCCGATGGCCGTGTCTGGGACGGGTTGCGGGCTTTGCGCAAGGACAACACCGGCTATGACCTGATGCAGATGTTCATCGGCGCCGAGGGGACGCTGGGCGTCATCACCGCGGCGGTGCTGAAGCTTTTCCCCAGGCCGCGCGAAACGGTGACCGCGCTCGCCGCCGTGGCCGGTCTCGACGCGGCGGTTAGGCTGCTGGCGCGGCTGCGCGGGCAGATCGGCGACAGGATCGCCAGCTTCGAATTGATGTCGCGCTTCGGCATCGACTTGGCACTTCGTCATGGGCTGGGCGTCGTCGACCCCTTGGCCCAACGATACGAAGACTATGTCCTTGTCGAGATCGCCGACGCGGCGTCCGAAGGCGGGCTTCGCGCCAGGCTCGAACAAAGCCTCGCCCAGGCGATGGAGGAAGGGGTGGTGCGCGACGCCACGATCGCCGAGAGCGAGACCCAGGCGCGCCGGCTATGGCACCTGCGCGAGGCGATCGTCGAGGGCCAACGGCTTGAAGGGGCGTCCATCAAGCATGACATCGCGGTGCCGACCTCGCGCGTGCCGGCCTTCATCGCCCGCGCGCGTGGGCTCGTCGAGGCGGCGAGCCCTGGCGTGCGGGTGCATGCGTTCGGCCATCTCGGCGACGGCAACATCCATTTCAATCTGACCATTCCCCTTGGCATGAGCGAGGACGAGTACCGGGCAAAAGAACCGCTTCTGACCCGAATCGTGCATGACGCCGCCGCCGATTTCGCCGGCAGCATCAGCGCCGAGCACGGCGTGGGGCAATTGCGCCGGGAAGAGATCAAGCGCTATAAGTCGCCGCTGGAACTCGATCTCATGCGCCGCGTCAAGGCGGCGCTCGACCCCGACAACATCATGAACCCCGGCAAAGTCGTTTGATGCCGAATCTCGACGCCCAAGACCTATGACCCATCCTTCGACAGGCTCAGGATGAGGCTTCGAGACGGCCCTACGGGCCTCCTCAGGATGAGGAATGTACCTCATGCCGAGGAGCCGCGAAACGGCGTCTCGAAGCATGGCGGCTGAGTCAAAGTTTCCGAGACCTGGTAAAATGCGAGGCTGACCCGATGACCGATTACAACGCCCCCGTGCAAGACATCCGATACGTCTTGGACGAACTTGTCGGCATGGCCGACATCGCGCAACTGCCCGGCTATGGCGATGCGACGCCGGATCTGGTCGGGCCGGTGCTCGAGGAAGCCGCCAAATTCGCCGGCGAGACGCTGGCGCCCTTGAACCGCGTGGGCGACGAAGAGGGCGCGGTGTTCGAGAACGGCATGGTGCGCACGCCGCAAGGGTTCCGCGACGCCTATGCGCTTTTCGCGGAAGGGGGATGGAACAGCGTACCCTTCGATCCCGAGCATGGCGGGCAAGGATTGCCTTGGGCGCTGGCAACGGCACTTCAGGAGATGTGGGCGTCGGCGAATTTGTCGTTTTCGCTCTGCCCGATGCTGACGCAGGGCGCCATCGAGCTGCTGCAGAACCATGGCACGCCGGCCCAGCGCGCCGATTATCTGCCGCACCTCATCGCCGGGACATGGACCGGGACGATGAACCTGACCGAACCGCAGGCCGGCAGCGATCTCGGCGCGGTGCGCACGCGGGCCATGCGCGATGGCAAGCGCTACCGGATCGTCGGACAGAAGATCTTCATCACCTATGGCGAGCACGATCTGGCGGAGAATATCGTGCACATGGTGTTGGCGCGGTTGCCCGAAGCCCCGCCGGGGGTGAAGGGGATCTCGCTCTTCATCGTGCCGAAATACCTGACCGAGGGCCATGGCGCGTCCGGCCCGCGCAACGACCTGCGCTGCGCCTCGATCGAGCGGAAACTCGGGATTCACGCGAGCCCGACCTGCGTCATGAGCTTTGGCGACAATGGCGGCGCGGTCGGCTACCTCGTGGGCGAGGAGAACCACGGCATCGAATACATGTTTACGATGATGAACAATGCCAGGCTCGGCGTGGGCGTTCAGGGGCTGGCGGTCGCCGAGCGCTCCTATCAATTGGCCCGCGCCTATGCCCGCGCCCGCGTGCAAAGCAGGGCCACCGGCAGCCGCGGCGGTCCATCCGACCCCATCATCCGGCACCCGGATGTGCGCCGGATGCTGATGTCGATGCGGGCGCAGATCGAGGCGATGCGGGCGCTCATCTACTTCACCGCCGGCGCGCTCGATCGGGCCAAGCGCCATCCCGACGAGGCCGAGCGCGAGCGCCATCGGTTGCTGCTCGACCTGCTGATCCCGGTATCGAAGGCATGGTGCACCAATCGCGGCTGCGATGTCACCTCGATAGGCATTCAAATCCATGGCGGCATGGGATTCATCGAAGGCACCGGCGCCGCGCAACTGTTCCGCGACGCCCGGATCACGCCGATCTACGAAGGGACGAACGGCATCCAGGCGAACGATTTGGTCAACCGCAAGCTGATGCGCGACAAGGGGGCGGCGGTGCGCGCCTTCATCGCCGGCGTCGCCGAAACCGAGATCGAGCTTGGCGGCGTCGCGGGCGAGGACTTCCTTGCCATTCGACAGAGGCTCACCGCGGCGCGGGCCGCGCTGGCCGGCGCCAGCGACTGGCTGATCGACGCCTATGCGAGGAATATCGACGACGCGCTCGCCGGAGCCAGCCCCTATCTCGAATTGTTCGGATTGGTGGCGGGCGGTTGGCTGATGGCCGAATCGGCCCTGGCGGCGCGGGCACGGTTGGCCGAGGGGGTCGATCCGCCGTTCCATCAGGCGAAGCTGATCACGACCCGCTTTTTCGCCGACAATCTGCTGCCGCACGCGCCCGCCTATGCCACGATGGTCGCGAATGGCGCGCGCAGCACCTTGGCCTTGCCGGAGGCGCAATTCTGAGGGCGCGCCTGATTCCACTTGCCCGCCGGTCAACAGGCTGATTGACTAAAGTCGGCATGGCCGTCAATGCGTGGCGACGGACCGACGGCGCGGAACTAAACCAAAACTGGGAGGCTATGATCCATGAAGGCGAAATTCGGGTTTGCGGCCGCGGCACTTGCCGCGGGGCTGCTCGTCTCCGGAGGATGGACGACCACGGCTGATGCCGCGGCGCCGGAGTCGAAGGACCCCATCAAGATCGCGCTGTTCGATTGGACCAGCGTCAATGTCAACGCTAAGATTCTGGGCGGTATTCTCGAAAAGCTCGGCTACAACGTCGAGTACACGACGGCCGACTACCTTTCGAGCCTGGCGACCGGCCTGCAGACGGGCGACATCACCGTGGCGCTCGAATATTGGGATACCACGGCCGGCGAAGCCATGGTCGCGGCCGATGCCAGCGGCAAGACCGAAAACCTCGGCAAGCTCGGGCCCAAGGCCAAGGAAGAGTGGTGGTATCCGATCTATATGAAGGAGCAATGCCCCGGCCTGCCGGATTGGCAGGCGTTGAAGGCCTGCGCCGCGGCGTTCTCGACGCCGGAGACGGCACCCAAGGGCCGCTATCTGGGCGGGCCGGTCACCTGGGGCGGCTTCGACGAAGAGCGCGTGCAAGCTCTCGGGCTCGATTTCGAGGTCGTGCACGCCGGCACCGACGGGGCGATGTGGGCGGAATTGGAATCCGCTTATCAGCGCAAGGCGCCGATCCTGCTGTGGATCTATTCGCCGCACTGGGCGCCGCAGAAATATGAAGGCGAATGGGTCGAGTTTCCCGACCACGATCCGGTCTGTTACACGGATCCCAAATGGGGCATCAACCCCGACCTCGCCTATGATTGCGGCAAGCCGCATGGCGAGATCTGGAAGTACGGCTGGGCCGGAATGAAGGACAAGTGGCCGGTGGCTCACAACGTGGCCAAGAATATCATGTTCGAGGCCCCGGAGTTGAACGGCCTGGTCGGTCAGGTCGATCTCGACGGCAAGTCGATCGACGATGTTGCCGGCGCCTGGATTGCCGAGAACGAGGCGCGCTGGCAGGCCTGGGTCAACGCGACCAATTGACGCCACGATACTGCCTCTAGCTGTCGTCCCCGCGGCGCAAGGCCCGATCCTAAGTCTTGCGCCGCGGGCGCGTTTCCCGATACTGGACGGCATGAAGGACAATTCGCCAGTCGGCGCCGCGGCAAACGATCTCGCCACGGCGCCGCGTACCGTGAAACTCGCTTGCCGTAACGTCTGGAAACTTTACGGCGCCGGCGCGGAGTCTTTCCTGGCGCGCCATGGCGGCGATCCGAGCGCCGAGCAAATCGACAAGGCCGGCCTGATCGCCGCCGTTCGGGACGTGAGCCTCGAGGTCGGCGTCGGCGAAACCTTCATCATCATGGGCCTGTCGGGGTCGGGGAAATCGACGCTGGTGCGGTGCCTCTCCCGTCTCGTGCAACCGACGGCGGGCGAAGTCATCTTCGAGGGGCGCGATCTGCTCAAGGCCTCGGACAAGGAACTGATCGAGATTCGGCGCCACAAGATGGGCATGGTGTTTCAGCATTTCGCCCTGCTGCCGCACCTCACCGTACTCGGCAACGTCGCTTTCCCGCTATCGATTCAGGGTGTGGACAAGGCGGCCCGCGAGGCGCGCGCGCGCGAGGTCATCGAGCTTGTGGGCCTCGCCGGCCGGGAAACCGCATTCCCTCGCGAGCTTTCGGGCGGCCAGCAGCAGCGCGTCGGCATCGCGCGCAGCCTGGCGGTGAAGCCGGAGATCTGGTTTCTCGACGAGCCATTTTCGGCGCTCGACCCGCTGATCCGCCGGGAGATGCAGAGCGAGCTGCTTCGCCTTCAAAGCCTGCTGCAAAAGACCATCGTGTTCATCACGCATGATTTCGACGAGGCGATCCGCCTCGCCGACCGCATCGCCATCATGAAGGAAGGGTCGATCATCCAGACCGGCACGCCGGAGGAGATCGTCACGCGGCCGGCCACCGACTACGTCGCCGAGTTCACGCGCGAAGTGCCGAGGGCCAAGGTCGTGTCGGCGCGCGCCCTGATGTCGCCGGCCGCGACCGGGGGTGAGTATGCGGTCCGCGTGCCAGCGAGTGCCAAGATAGCCGCTATCGCCTCAGCTATCGTCGCCGCCGACCGGCCATTCGCCGTGATCGATGACACGGGCAAGGTGATCGGGGAGTTGCGCCGGGACGCGGTCATCGACGTGCTGGCCGGCCGCGAAGGGCGATCATGAGCGCTGTTGCCAGCGTGGCCATGCCCGCCAACGCCATTCGTTCGGGATGGCGATGGGCCTGGGCGGGGCTGATCGTCGCGATCATCGTACTCTATCTCAACGCTGAGTGGCTTCCTTGGGCGGTCGTCTATCCGAAGAACAACGTGCTGCCGCTGATGGCCGTCGTCGATATCGTCATGAAATGGCTGGTCGACAATTTCTCTTGGCTCACGCGGGGTATTTCCAGCGTCATGGAGGTGCCGCTCGATTTCACGATTGGGTTGTTCGCCAAGGGATTTTCGTTCGGCGACGGGGACAGCGCTTTCCGCATTCCCCGGCTGTCCTGGCTTGGCATCGTCGCGGCGACGGCCTGCATCGGTTTCAGCTATGGCCGTTGGCCGTTGGCGCTGCTGACCGGGGGATGCATGCTCTACATCGCGCTTTTCGGACAATGGGAAAGCGCGATGCTGACGCTGGCCTCGATCGCGATCTGCGTGCCGGTGGGCGTCGCCGCCGGACTCGCCGTCGGCATTTGGGGACATCGCGCGCCGCAAGCAAACAAGCTCTTCATCACGCCGATGCTCGACCTGATGCAGACGGTGCCTGCCTTTGCCTATCTTGTGCCCGTCCTCTTCTTGTTTGGTCACGGCCAGGTACCGGCGCTCATTGTAACCGTGATGTTCGCGATGCCACCGATGGTCCGCGCGACCATTCTTGCCCTGTCGCAGGTGCCGCCCGAGATCAACGATTTCGGTGACATGGTCGGGTGTACGCGCCGGCAAAAGCTGTGGCGCGTACTGGTCCCTTCCTCCCGCCCGCTGCTCATGATCGGCGTCAACCAGGTCATCATGCTGACGCTCAACATGGTCATCATCGCCTCGATGATAGGCGCCGGCGGCCTAGGATTCGACGTACTACTGGCGGTAAGGGCGATGAAGATCGGACAGGGTGTGGAGGCCGGCTTGGCCCTCGTCGTTCTGGCGATCACGCTGGACCGGCTGAGCCAGGCCGCCGCCACTCACAAGCCAGTTCTTCATCCGCCTGGAACGCCTTTCTGGCATCGGCATCCTTATGCCATGCTCGCGTTGGCGATCTTGGCGGTCACGACGCTGTTATCGACCGTCGTTCCGGCGCTGCACGAAATTCCGGCAAGCATCACGATGACGACGGCACCGATCTGGGCGAAGATTGTCGGTTGGATCAACGTGAACTTCTTCGACGCGATCGAGGCTGTCCGAGTCTGGTTGCTGCTTAACATATTGAAACCGTTCAAGATTTTCCTGCTTGGGGCGCCTTGGCTCGGGCTAGCGGCGGCCGCGGCGGTCGCGGGGCTGCAGGCTGGCGGTTGGCGACTGGCGTTGCTTATCGGTCTCCTTGCGATTTTCCCTGCGCTCACCGGCGTGTGGGACAAGACCATGGTCACGATCTATCTCTGCGCCATCGGCTCGGTCTTCTCGGCGATGCTCGGCATACCGATCGGAATCCTGGCGGCCCGCCATGACCGTTTTCGAAGCATCGTTCTTCCCGTGATCGATACGTTGCAAACCTTGCCGAGCTTCGTCTACCTCATCCCGGCGGTCATGTTGCTACGCGTTGGCGACGTAACAGCGTTGGTCGCTGTCGTCCTGTTCGCAATCGTGCCGGCGATCCGATATACGATCTTCGGCATTCGCGGCGTACCGCCAGAGACCATCGAAGCCGCGATCGTATCGGGCTGCACGCCAAGGCAGATTCTGTTCCGGGTCCAGCTTCCCTTGGCGATCCCCGAAATCATGCTGGGCATCAACCAGACCATCATGCTGGCACTCAGCATGTTGGTAATCACGGCACTGGTTGGCACGCAGGATTTGGGGCAAGAAGTGAATACGGCGCTTTCCAAGGCACAACCCGGCCGCGCACTTGTGACAGGGCTTACGGTCGCTTTCATAGGAATCATCGCCGACCGATTGATCCAGGCTTGGAGCTTGCGGGCCCGGCGACGCCTCAATCTAGCGTGACGCCGAAAGCCGATGCCCCCGCGTCACTTGCGAAAGATCCTGTTCATTTCGGCCGACCAGTGGCGCGGCGAGTGCCTGTCGGCGCTCGGGCATGCTTGTGTCAAGACGCCGCACCTCGACGCGCTCGCGGCCGAAGGGGTTCTCTTTCGACAGCACTACACCCAGACCTCGCCTTGCGCGCCGGCGCGGGCGAGCCTTCTGACCGGCATGTACATGATGAACCATCGCGTGGTGCGGAACGGCGCGCCGCTCGATGCCAGGCATACCAACATCGCGCTTGAAGCGCGCAAGGCGGGCCTCGACCCGACCTTGTTCGGTTACACCGACACGCCGCCCGACCCTCGCGGCAAGGCGGCCAACGATCCGGCGCTGGCGACCTACGAGGGCGTCCTGCCGGGCATGAGCGTCGGCCTGCAGCTTCCCGATCACATGGCCCCGTGGATCGCCGATCTTCTGGCCAAGGGATACGATCTTCCCGGCGGCCGGCGCGACGTCTACAAGCCGCGCGCGAACTATCCCGGCGCCGCCGGGCGCGGCCACAGCTTCAGCCCGCCCGTGTTCACGGCGGAGGATAGCGAAACCGCGTTCATCGCCAACGCGGTTCAACGGTTCCTGTCGGTACGGAAAGACCAACCCTGGTTCGTCCACGCGGTTTTCTTGCGCCCGCACCCGCCGGTGATCGCGCCGGAGCCTTACAACGCCATGTACGAACCAGCCGAGGTTCCGTTGCCGGCGCGCGCCGCTTCGCCCGAAGCGGAAGGCGCTCGGCATCCCTATCTCGCCCATACGCTGCTCAACCAGCGCGAGATCGGCTACTACACCGAGCACCATCCGGCCAATCTGCAAGAGATCGACGAAGTCGAGATCCGGCAGCTTCGGGCCACCTATTACGGCATGATCTCGCAGGTGGACGACCAGATCGGCCGGTTGATGACCCACCTCAAGAAGACCGGCGAGGATCGCCATACAATGGTGATCTTCACCTGCGACCACGGCGAGATGCTGGGCGACCATTGGATGTGGGGCAAGGAGGGGTATTTCGATCCGGCGTTCCACATTCCGCTCATCATTCGCGATCCCCGCGACGACGCCGGACGGACGCGCGGGCGCGTCGTCGATCGGTTCACGGAGGCGGTCGACGTCATGCCGACGATCTTGGACTGGCTCGAGCTCGAGCCGCCGGCCCAATGCGACGGCCGGTCCCTGCTGCCGTTCATCGCCGGCGACACGCCGGCCGATTGGCGCCAGGCGGCGCATTGGGAATACGATTTCCGCGACATCGAGCGCCAGGGGCCCGAAACCGCGCTTGGCCTCACAAGCGACGAATGCACGCTCAATGTCGTGCGCACGCGCCGGCACAAGCTGGTGCATTTCACCGCCCTGCCGCCGCTTCTGTTCGACCTCGAGCTTGACCCGCACGAGATGGTGAATCGGGCCGATGATCGGGATTACGCGCCCGTCATGCTGGACATGACGCGCCGGCTGCTGTCCTGGCGCATGGCGCATGACGAGCGGGTGCTGGCCAACACCTTCATCGGACCCGATGGCGTCATCGAGCGCCGGCCGGCGCGGCGACTCTAAGCGAAGATTCCGCGCGGGCGATGGACCAGCCGGCCCGGCAGGGCTATGTTACAATTTCATGACAACGCTTCCATAGATCGGTCGGACAATCCATGAGCGGCACGCACATCTTCATCGGGCTGCTTGGATCGGCGGCGCTACTGGTCTGGGCGCTTCGCATGGTGCGCACCGGCATCATGCGCGCCTATGGCGGCGATTTGAGAAAGAGGCTCGGCCGCAGCATGGCCAACCGGCTGTCCGCGTTCGCCGCCGGATTGGGGGTCACCGTCCTGCTCCAGAGCAGCACCGCGACCAGCCTGATGGCATCGTCCTTCGCGTCGCGCGGCCTTGTCGGCACGACCCCGGCGCTCGCCATCATGTTGGGGGCCGATGTCGGCACGAGCCTCGTCGCCCAAGCATTCTCCGCCCGACTCGACTGGCTGTCGCCCTTGCTCATCCTGGCCGGCGTCATCATGTTCATGGGCGTCCAGGCCTCGCGTCCGCGCGATATCGGACGCGCGCTGGTCGGCCTTGGCATCATCCTCCTGGCGCTTTCGCTGGTCGCGGCATCGGCCGCGCCGATGCGGGAATCGAAAATCCTCGTCGGCGCCTTGGGCGCGCTTGGCGACGAACCCTTGCTCGCCATCGCCGTCGCGGCGCTGCTGACTTTACTGTCCACGTCAAGCCTGGCGGTCGTGTTGCTGGTCATCTCGTTCGCGGCCAACGGAGTCATCGAGCCGTCGCTGGCCTTCGTCATGGTACTGGGCGCCAATCTCGGGAGCGCGGTAACACCGTTGATCGCAACCCTTCATGCCACGCCCGAGGCGAGGCGCGTGCCGATCGGCAATCTGATATTCCGGCTCGTGGGCGTGGCCGTTGCGATCCCGGCACTGCCATACGTCGAGCCCCTGCTGCCCCTGCTGGAACCCGACGCATGGCGCCAAGTGGCGAATTTTCACACCGCCTTCAACATCGCGCTCGCCGTCATTTTCCTTCCGCTCGTGGGGCTTGTCGCGCGGCTATGCGTCAAGGTGATGCCGGACCGGCCGGAGTCGTCGGAGGCCGCCGGCCGGCCCCGCTATCTCGACCCCGGCGCGATCGATTCGCCGGCCGTGGCGCTTGCCAACGCCGCGCGCGAGACATTGCGGATGGGCGACATGATCGAAGCCATGTTGCGAAAGACGATCGAGGTCTTTCGCGTCGACGATCGCCGCCAGCTTCGCGAGGTCGAGCAAATGGACGACGGGGTCGACACGCTTCACGAGGCGATCAAGCTCTACCTGACCGATGTCAGCCACGAAACGCTGGATCCGGACGAGAATCGGCGCGCCATCGACATCATCACCTTCACGACGAATTTGGAGCACATCGGCGACATCATCGACAAGAACCTGATGGAGCTCGCCAACAAGAAGATCAGGAACAAGTTGCGCTTCTCGGACGAAGGATTCCAGGAAATCTCCGCCATGCATGCGCGCCTGATGGCGAACCTGAAGCTCGCGCTCAACGTGTTCGTGACTCCGGACGTGCGCCTGGCACGGCGCCTGTTGGGGGAGAAAATCGAATTCCGCGAACTCGAGCGGACAGCCTCCGAAAGCCATCTGGGGCGGCTCAAGAGCGGCAAGATCGAGAGCATCGAGACGAGCAGCCTTCACCTCGACGTGCTTCGCGACTTGAAGCGTATCAACTCGCATCTGACCTCGGTCGCCTATCCGATCCTCGATGCGGCCGGGGAACTCACGCAAAGCAGGCTGAAGACCGCCGCGCCCCCGTCTTGAAGGATCCACCAAACACGATACAGGAACGCCTTGTCAAAATCGCCCATTCGGCGAAGAATGTCGGTTGACGAAGCCCAATCCGTCCACGAGCAATAACAACTGGAGTCAGGGACATGATGAACAGGATCAAAGCGGGCCGGGTGACGCGCCGCGACTTCCTCGTAGGCGCCGCGGCGGCCGGCGTCGCGATCGGCGCCCATTCGCGAATCGCCCGGAGCGCCGAAGAGAAGAAGCTCAACGTTTACAACTGGGACACCTATATCGGCGAAACGACCCTGTCGACCTTTACCGGATCGACCGGCATCGAGGTGCAGTACGATTTCTACGCCAACAACGATGAGTTGTTCGCCAAATTGAAGGCCGGCAACCCCGGCTACGACGTGATCATTCCGAGCGATTCCTATGTCGCGGACATGATCAGCCTCGACATGCTCATGGCGATCGACCATGGCAAGATCCCGAACCTCAAGCACATCGACTCCGATCCGAATTTCAGCAACCCGCCGTTCAACCCGGGCTTGAAATACGGCGTGCCGTATTTGTGGGGCACCATTGGCATCGGGTATCGCAAATCGAAGGTCGAGAATCCGGATAGCTGGGGCCTGCTGCTCGACAGCGACAAGTATAGCGGCCGCATCGCGCTGATGGCGGATGCGCGCAGCGTCATGGGCCTTGCCCTCAAGTATCTCGGATTCTCCATGAACTCCCAGAATCAGGCCGAGCTCGACAAGGCCCGCGATCTTCTGATCAAGCAGAAGGTGCACATCAAGACCTTCGCCGAGGACAATGGACAGGACCTGCTGCTGTCGGGCGAATGCGACATCGTCATGGAATGGAACGGCGATATCATCCACGCGGCGGAAGAAGACGACGATGTCGGCTACGTGGTGCCGAAGGAGGGGACCCAAGTCTGGATCGACAATGTCTGCATTCCGGTGGGCGCCCCGCATCCGGAGAACGCGCTTCTCTTCCTCAACCATCTGCTCGATCCGCAGGTCAACGCGGAGATCGCCAATACGATCAAGTATGCAACGCCGAACAAGGCGGCGCGCGAGCTTGTATCGCCGGAAGACCTGGCCAACCCGGCCATCTATCCGACGCCCGAAGTCGTGGCGCGCAGCGAATCGCTGGTGAGCGTCGGCGAATTCACGCCGGCTTACGACAAAGCGTGGACCGAAGTTCAGGCGGCATAGACCGGCGACGGGACCAATCCGTACGGGGGCGGGAAACGACGTGCAGAACTGGCGCCGGAACAAGTTTGCATTCAGCGTGTTGTTCCTGCCCCCGGCGGCTTGGCTGGTCATTTTTTTCACGCTGCCGCTCGCCATCGTATGGGTTTACAGTTTCGGCGCGCGCGGGCCGCTGGGAGAAATCATTCTCGACTGGTCGGCCGTGTCGCTCGGCAATTACGCTCGATCCCTCGAATGGATCAATCTCGAGATCGTCGCCAAATCGATCTGGATCGCCGTCGTGGCGACCGCGATCTGCATCGGACTTGGCTTTCCCCTGGCCATGGGCATTGCCTTCGCCTCGCCGCGCTATCGCAACATTCTTCTGCTGCTGGTCATCCTGCCGTTCTGGACCAATCTGCTGATTCGTACCTATGCCTGGATTGCCGTTTTGCGCGAACGCGGCCACGTGAACTTCGCCCTGGAATGGCTGCACGACACCATCAATGGCGGCCTCGCCGTACTGGGGCTTCCGGCCTTGCTTGGCGCCTTCGAGCCGCTGCAGCTTCTCTATAACCAGAACGCGGTCATCATCGGCATCGTCTATGTCAACCTGCCTTTCATGGTGCTGCCGCTCTATGCGACGCTGGAAAAGCTCGATCGCTCCTATCTGGAGGCAAGCCTCGACCTCGGCGCCGGGCAGTGGCGGACCTTGTTCTCGGTCACCGTGCCGCTGAGCTTGCCCGGCATATCGACGGGCGTGCTTCTCACCTTCATCCTGGCCTTGGGGTCGTTCCTGACGCCCGATCTTCTGGGCGGGCCGGACAGCATCATGATCGGCAATTTAATCGCCCAGCAGTTCGGCTCGGCCCGGGACTGGCCGTTCGGGGCGGCGCTCTCGTTTCTGCTGATGTACGCCACCTTCATCATTTTGTGGGTCAAGGCGATGGTCGCCAAACGCGAAGGAGGCTCGGCGTTCTGACATGAGCATTTCGACCGCCACCGCGACGCCCGCGCCGCGCCTCCGCCGCCCAAGGCGCGACATCGGCCCGCTCGATTACACGAAGCGCGCCTGGATGAGGTTGTTGCTGGCGGTCAATTTCGTGTTTCTCTATTTTCCCATCGTCGCCTTGATCGCCTTCAGCTTCAATGACAGCAAGCGCAACATCACCTGGCAGGGCTTCACCTTCAAGTACTACACGCAGGCGTTCAACAACAACGCACTGCAAGACGCATTCACGAACAGCTTGATGATCGCCGCCATTTCGACGGCGGTCTCGACGGTGCTCGGCACCATGCTGGGCGTGGCCTTGCATCGGTATCGCTTCCCGGCCAAGGATGTGGTGGAGTCATGGGTTCATCTTCCTATTGTCATTCCGGAAATCTGCATGGGCGTGGCGATGCTGGCACTGTTCGCGCTCATTAAATTTCCTCTTGGCCTTGCCACCGTCATCGTCAGCCACATCGCGTTCAGCATCCCCTTCGTGGCCGTGGTCGTGCGCGCGCGCATGGCCGGGTTCGACCTATCGTTGGAAGAGGCGTCGCGCGATCTCGGTGCCAATCAATGGCAAACCTTCTGGAACGTGACGTTTCCCTATCTGATCCCCGGCGCGGTGGCGGGTGGGCTCTTGGCCCTGACGCTGTCGCTCGACGATTTCGTCATTACCTTCTTTACCTCCGGGCCCGGATCGACCACGTTTCCGATTAAGATCTACTCGATGGTGCGATTCAGCGTCACGCCGGAGGTGAACGCCGCGTCCACCATTCTCATCGTGCTCACGCTGACGCTGACCGTGGTGGCGATGGCCATGCAGGGGCGCGGCGGAAACAAGAAGATTTAGGAACATGACCGAAAAACCGGGCATCATATCGATTCGCAATGTATCGAGGCGGTTTGGCACCGTCACCGCGGTCCACACCGTGTCGCTCGAAATCGGCGAGGGGGAATTCTTCGCGCTGCTCGGGCCGTCGGGCTGCGGCAAGACGACGCTGCTGCGCATGCTGGCGGGCTTCGAGTCGCCGACCGAGGGGGAAATCGTCATCGCCGGCATCCCGATGCTGGGCGTCGATCCCAACCGGCGTCCCGTCAACATGGTGTTTCAGTCTTATGCCGTGTTTCCGCACATGACGGTGGAGCAGAACGTCGGCTATGGCCTGCGCGTGACCGGCGTGGCGCGCGCGGAGGCTGCCGAGCGCGTGAAGGAAGCGTTGTCGCTGGTGAAGCTCGGCGGTTTCGAGGGCCGCATGCCGAGCCAGCTGTCGGGCGGCCAACGCCAGCGCGTCGCCTTGGCGCGCGCGCTGGTGAAGCGCCCCAAGGTGCTGCTGCTGGACGAGCCGCTGTCGGCGCTCGATGCCAAGCTCAGGGAGGCGATGCAGATCGAGCTCGTCCGATTGCAGAAAACCGTCGGCATCACCTTCGTGATCGTGACCCACGACCAGGACGAGGCCCTGTCGATGGCCAACCGCATCGCGGTCATGGAGGCGGGGCGCGTTCGCCAGGTGGCGGCGCCCGCCGATCTCTACGAGTTTCCCAATAGCCGCTTCGTCGCGGGTTTCATCGGCAAGCTCAATTTGTTCGAGGGGCGCGTGGCCGGCGTCCAGGACGGCAAGCTTGCCCTCGACATCAAGGGCCTCGACCGCATCGCGGTTCCGTTCGACGGGCACGCCAGCGGCGAGATCGCCATTGCCATCAGGCCGGAGAAACTGCGCCTGGACCGCCAACCATCCGCCGCCGATCGCATCGGCGTGCGCGGGCGAGTGAGCGAAGTGGCCTATTACGGAAACGAAAGCCACGTCTATCTCAAAACCGATGACGGCACCTCGGTCACCGCCAACGTGCCGAACAGCGCGCGAAGCACGCGGCCGACCATCGTGGTGGGCGACGAGCTGTGGGCCTCGTGGGACGCGGCCGATACGCTGGTGCTGACGGAGTAAGCGCCCGCCTTTCGGGTTGCAACGACCATGGATTTCGCGCTGACGGACGAACATCGGCTGCTTGTCGACAGCGTTCGCGCCTTCGTCGACGCCGAACTCATGACCTTCGAGGATGAGGTGGAGCGCAGCGGCGAGGTGCGCCCCAATCTGGTCCGCCAGATCCGCGCCCGCGCCATCGCGGCCGGGTTCCATGCCGCCAACATGCCCGAGGCGCTGGGCGGAGGCGGCCTCGATCACCTCGGCCTCGCGCTCATGGAGCGAGAGCTCGGGCGCGCCCCGTTCGCGCTGCAATACATCGTCGCGCGCCCGTCCAACATTTTGCGCGCCTGCACGGGCCCACAGATCGATCGCTACCTCAAGCCGACCATTCGCGGCGAACGCGTGGAATGCCTGGCCATGACCGAGCCCGACGCCGGCTCGGACCTACGCTCGATGCGGACGAAAGCCGAGCGCGTCGGCGACCACTTCGTCGTCAACGGCACCAAGCATTTCATCAGTTATGCCGACGTGGCGGACTATATCGTGCTGTTCGCCGCCACGGGCAGCGAGACGACAGCCAAGGGTTCGCGCAAGCGGATCACGGCGTTTCTGGTCGACAAGGAAACGCCGGGCCTCGACGTCAAGCGCGGCGCCAGGGCCGTGTCGCATCGCGGATTTCACCACTGCGAACTCTCGTTCCAGGATTGCCGGGTCGGCGCCGAGCAAATCCTGGGCGAGGAGCATCGCGGGTTCGACGTGGCGAATACGTGGTTGGGAGCGACCCGGCTGACGGTGGCGGCCCAGTGCATCGGACGGGCGCGGCGCGCCCTCGAACTGGCCACGGAATGGGCGGCGACCCGCCGGCAATTCGGCCAGGCGATCGGCAGGTTCCAAGGCACCAGCTTCAAGCTCGCGGACATGGCGAGCGAGATCGCGGCGGCGGAGTTGATGGTGCTGCATACCGCCTGGAAGGTCGATCGAAAAATCGCGGCCGACGAGGATTTCGCCATGGCCAAGCTCTATGCCACCGAGACGCTGGCCCGCGTTGCCGATCACGCGGTCCAGATCTTCGGCGGCATGGGCCTGATGGAGGGGCTGCCGATCGAGCGCATCTGGCGCGATGCGCGCGTCGAGCGAATCTGGGACGGCACCTCGGAAATTCAGCGGCACATCATCTCGCGGGCGCTGCTCCGTCCGCATGAGGGTTGATACCTATTCTCGGGTAGCCCGAGACCTATGGCCCATCCTTCGACAGGCTCAGGATGAGGCTTCGAGACGCGTTCTTCGAACGCTCCTCAGGATGAGGTGGCGTGCTATATGTTGCCTCACCCTGAGGAGGCCGCGCCAGCGGCCGTCTCGAAGGGGAAGTCAAGCGAGGGGTATCAGATATCAGAGGCAGACTCCTACCGGCCCTTGAAGTTGGCCGGGCGCTTTTCGGCGAAGGCGCGGACACCTTCCTTGGCGTCGTCCGAGGCAATCGCCCGCTCATAGGCCGGCAGAGTGCCGCCGCGGATGATGCGAAACGCCTCGCGGACACCGACACCCTCGGTCACCCGCAGCGACTCCTTCACCGCTTGAATGGTGAGCGGGGCGCCGGACGCGATCTTGTCGGCCCAGGCAAGAGCCGTCGGCATCAACTCGGCTTTCGGCACCACGGCGTTGATCATGCCGAAATGCCTGGCTTCCTCGGCGCCCATGCGCCGGCCCAGCAGCAGCATCTCCATCGCGATGTTGTAGGGAAGCCGGCGCGGCACGCGCTGCAGGCCCCCTGAATCCGGCAGGATGCCGATGGGCAATTCCGGCAGCGCGAATTCCACGTGGTCGGCGGCGATCAGAAGATCGCAGGCGATGGCGAGTTCGAGGCCGCCACCCAGCGCCAGCCCGTTGATGGCGGCGATGACCGGCTTGTTCAAATCCCAGAGTTCCGTCAGGCCGGCGAAGGCACCGGGGCCATAGTCCTGGTCCCACCATTTGCCGCTGTCGCTGTCCGCGGCCGCGGCCTTCAGGTCCCAGCCGGCCGAGAAGATGCGCTCGCCCGCCGCGGTGACGATGCCGACTCGCAACGCCGGATCGTCGCGCAACAGCACGAAGGCCTCGCCCAGGCGATGGCTGGTTTCACGGTCGATGGCATTGACCTTCGGCCGGTCCAGTGTCACGACCAGAACGTGGCCGCGTCGCTCCGTACGCACCGCTTCATTCATGACGAACTCCCTTCTTCTTCGGTCTCGCCGGCGAGCCGCGGCCGGCCGGAGGCGACTGCTTCGATCGCCGATTCGATGAATATCTCGCCGCCGCCGGCATCGCGGACGACGCGGTCTCGCCTGTGCGCCGAGAGCTGGATGTCGCGCGCGCCGGCCTCGGTGGCAAGCTGGCGGGCCAAGCGCTCGACTTCCGCCGCGGCATGGGTGGCCGCGGCCTCCAGATCGGCGAAGTCTCGAACGCCGGAGCGCAGATGGGCACGAAAGAGCCCCGATGAGGGTGACGTGATGATCGCGCGCACCGTCTGCACCACGCCGCCGGCGACGGCCCCGACGGCATTGGCGACCGCGGCTTGGTCGGGCACGACGAGCTCCGCGCGAACCCGCCGCGCGATCTCGGGAAAGTAAGTGGCCGCCGGAGCGCCGATCGCGACGATGGGCCGGCGCAGCTCCACCACGACGCCGAGGAGCGAAGGCACCTTGTCGCGCCGAAGCGCGCGGTCGATGAGACGCTGGGCGGGAGAATCGGCCGCGTCGCCCGGATCTTCCCCAACCCGATGAAGCGCCGTCGTCACCAAGGCGTGGCCGGCCTGCACGATCACCTGTTCGACGACATCTTCGCAGAATCGAACGATGCCGTCCTCGTCAGGCTCGACCCCCGACATCGCGCGACGGTAGAGCCGCGCCCCCAATCGAGCCGCCTCGGATGACCATACCGTCTGCCGGCCGAGTACATGGCAGGCATCCGTGGGCGTGAACCCGGCCAACGCCACCGATCCGCGCGACACCATGCGTTCGAGCGCCCGCGCATCGACGTATCCACTGGGAAGGTCCGACAGCGCGCGAGGCCCGGGCCCAAGTGCGTCCCACAGGCGCCGCTGCGCCTCCGGCAGCGATTCGCGGGCGGTGTCGAGGGGACGTTGGCGCAACACGAACCGGCCGTCCCGGGCCGACAGCGGCCGTTCGGTCTGCGCCCGAAGCCTGTCAAGGGTGCCGGCGTGTTCATGGGCCAACAGGCTCAATGGGACGACACGCCTCGGCCCCAGCGTCAACCCGTTGGACGCTTGGGATACCTCGCTGTCACCGCCGAGCCCGTAGGTGTCCACGGCGACGGCCTCGACCATGGTCCGCCAACCGCCGACATTGGCGCCATCCGCCCGCAACACCGGCCGGCCATCGTCGAGCAAGGCGATGTCGGTGGTGGTGCCACCCATGTCGGCAACGATGACGTCCCTGCGGCCGGACAGGTAGCTGGCGCCGACCACGCTGGCCGCGGGCCCCGACAGAATCGTCTCCACGGGACGGGACATGGCCTGGGCGGCGTCGAGCAGGGAGCCGTCGCCTTTGACGACCATGAGCGGGCTCGACAGTCCCTGGTCCCGAATCAGCCGTTGGACCGCATGAATGAGGCGGGTGAGTTGGGGGATGAGCCTGGCATTGAGCGCGGCCGTCAAGGCCCGGCGCGGCGCATCGAGGCGCGACGTAAGCTCGTGGCCGCAGGTCACCGGACGATCGCAGAGCCCCTGGATGACCTGGCGCGCGGCGATTTCATGCGCGGGATTGCGAACGGAGAAAAATCCCGAGACCGCGAAGGCGGCAACGTCGCCGGCATGCCGGCGCACCGCGGCGCGAACGCCATCGAGATCGAGCGGCGATTGCTCGTCGCCGGTCGGTCCGTGGCCGCCGCGCAGGTAGAGGATCGGATCGTCGGGCAACGCCTGCCGCAGCCCGATCCTATCGAGCGACCCCGGATCGTAACCCAGCAGCATCAGGCACACCGGGCTGCCCTGTCCCTCGACGATGGCGTTGGTCGCCAACGTTGTCGACAGCGAGACCAGCGCGATCTCGCCGCGCTCCACCGGAAGGACCGCTTCCATCGCCTCGCCGATGCCGATGGCGAGGTCGTGTTTGGTGGTCAGCGCCTTCGCGCTCGCCAGCACGCCCCTCTTCGGGTCGAGCAGCACGGCGTCGGTATAGGTGCCGCCGGTGTCGATACCTAGGAACAGAGGCACGAAGGCTTCAAGAGCAGGAGTGTCGGCATCGGACCATTGCCACGCCGCCGGCCATCAATCGGGCAGGACGTCGACGTCGGCGCCGCCGATGATAGCATCGAACATGTCGCGAATACCCAGATCGATTCCAAAGCCCAGCTCGACCACAAGGGCGACCAGAACAATAACGAAGACAGCGGCAACCCATTGCATTGGGTACATGGCGGTCTCTTAGGATGTTCGCACGACCATGGTAAATTGCCACGGTTTCGACCGCGGCACAACGCGGTGCCTTTCGGTGCCGGGAACCGCCGCGAGCGACACGGACCTGCCGCGATCGTGGTGCCCAGGGCCGGAATTGAACCAGCGACACGCGGATTTTCAGTCCGCTGCTCTACCAACTGAGCTACCTGGGCGACCGAGCGAGCATGCGACGTTGGGCGAAGCCACGGGCTTATAGACAATGCACCTTGCCTTGTCCAGCCGAGCGCCCAGCTACTCCTGCTCCTCGTCGGAGTTTTTGTCGTCTCGCGGCGCTTCGTTTGTGGGAATATGATAGCGACCCTTGAGCCACCGCCCAAGATCGAGGTCGGCGCAACGAGACGAACAGAACGGGCGAAAGCGTTCGGCGGCGGCAGACCCGCAGATCGGGCATCGCGCGGCGCTCGTGCGACCTGTCATTGGCTTTGCCCCGGTTTCAGATCTTCCCCGGCCGCTCGCCGGATAAATCCTCTCGTACCGCAATTCGGACAAGGCCGCATCAGCCTATCGCGGAGCGTGGAACCTCGTCGCTGGCGCGTCAGCTCGACCAGGCCCAGGGAAGATATCGCACCGATCCGGGTGGGCGTTGGGTCGTTGGCGAGCGCCCCAGCCAACGCATCGACGACGCGCCGGCGATCGGCGCGCATGGCCATGTTCACAAAGTCGATGACCACGATCCCGCCGATGTTGCGCAGGCGCAGCTCGTCGGCGACGATTCCGGCGGCTTCGAGATTGGTCTCGACGATCGGGCGGCCGCCCTCGCGCTGCATGCCGCCCTCGCCGCCCCCAGTGTTGACATCGAAGGCGGTCAACGCCTCGCCCTCATCGACAATCAGGAAGCCGCCTCCCGGCAGCGGCACGGTCGGTTCGAGCGCGGCGGCAATCCGGTCTTCGATCTCGCCTGGCCCCGGCAGCCAGTCGCGCAACGGCCGATGGACCATGCGCCCGGAAAGGTCCGGCATGACGGCGGCCGCGGCAGCTCGCGCCGCTTCGAGCGCGGCCCGATGCTCGAACACGATCTCGCCGACGCTGTCGCACCGGTCCCGGCATATCCGGACCACAAGGTCATCGTCGCGATGAAGGCAGCAAGGCAGGCGCGCGGTCTTGGCCGATTCGGCGACGATGCGCCAGCGCGATCGCAAGTTCTCGAGTTCGGCCCGAAGCGTCGGCATGTCGGCAACGGCGGCGCTTCGAAGGGTTATCCCTTCGCCCTTGGCGGCAAGGCCGCGCACGATCGCCAGCGCTTCATCTTCAACCGTACCGTGCCCCAGCCGGCTCGATCGAGCGACGCCTCCCCCGCTCGGTCGAAGAACCAGCAATCGCCCAGGCAGAGTCGGCCGGGCGGTGAGATGCGGCCCCTTGTCGTTCCCGGCCGGCCGCGTGACTTGAACGATGATGGCGTCGCCCTCCGCTACCTTGCCCATGGTTTCCGCCAACGGCAGGAACCCCGGCCGGTCCAGGCCGATATCGACATAGGCCGCCGATAGGCCGCGATGCACGCGCCGAACGCGGCCCCAATGGATGGCGCCGACGGATTCGTCATCGGTCGACTCGACGTGATATTCGATGAGGCGGTTGGCCCCGCTGATCGCGATGCGGCGGGCGCCCGGCATTCCGGCAACGAGCAAGCGCATCAGCGTTGCGGCCGGAATCCCAGTCCGGCAAGCAGCGCGTGGGCTTCGAACAGCGGCAATCCCACGACGTTGCTGTAGGAGCCGGATATGTCACGCACGAAGATCGCCGCGCGCCCTTGAATGGCGTAGCCGCCGGCCTTGCCCCGCCATTCGCCCAAGGCGGCGTAAGACTCGATCTCGCTCTCCGTTAGCTGCTTGAACCGCACCGAGGTCGTGACCAGACGGCGCGCCAGGCGCCCATCCGGACCGGCGACCGCGACGGCCCCCAGCACGCGATGCCGGCGCCCCGACAACAAGCGAAGGCATCGGCGCGCGGTATCGATATCGTCGGCTCGAGGCAGAATTCGACGGCCGCAGGCGACCACCGTGTCCGCGGCGACGACGAAGCAGTCGCGATTCTGTTGGAGGGCGGCCTGAAGCTTCGCCTCCGCCATGCGCCGGGCATAGGCCACCGGCTTCTCATTACGCCGCGGCGTCTCGTCGATTTCGGAGGGCAAGACAATGTCGGGTTCGATGCCGATCTGGCGGAGAAGCTCCAGCCGCCTCGGCGACGCCGATGCCAGAACCAGCGGCGGGGCTCCACCCATGAAGCGGATCGTCCGGACGGTCGATCGCGCTACTTGAAGCGGAACGTGATTCGACCCTTCGTCAGGTCGTAAGGCGTCATCTCGACATTCACGCGGTCGCCGGCAAGAACCCGGATTCGATTCTTGCGCATCTTGCCCGACGTGTGGGCCAGCACGACGTGGTCGTTTTCAAGTTTCACGCGAAACATGGCGTTGGGCAGCAATTCAGTCACTGTCCCGGGAAACTCTATCAAGTCTTCCTTCGGCATTCGGGCTCCTTCGACGATGGCGGCCTTGGCTGTATGGCGGGCGACACTATAACCACATCGCCCGCCCCGGCAACACATCCATCGATGAAATCGTCATACGCTCGGCGCCCCGGCGGCGGGAAAACGCTCGCGGATTCGCCGAAGCAGGGTATCCCGGACCTGGCGGTACGCCTCCAACCGCGCCTCCCGGTTGCCCTCGACCACGGAGGGATCGAGCGTCGGCCAGTACTCCACATCGCAGGCCATGGCGCGGGTCATGTCGACGGCCTTGTGCTGGGCCTCCGGCGATAGCGAAACGATCAGGTCGAAGGAGGTATCCTCGAGGCCATCGAAGGTCTTAGGGCGATGTTTGCTCATATCGATGCCAAGCTCGTCCATGACGGCGACGACGAAGCCATCGATGGGGCGCGATCGGACACCGACGGAATCGACGAATATTCGCCGGCCGAGAAGGTGTTTCAGCAACCCCTCCGCCATCGGCGAGCGGATTGAATTGCTGGTGCAGCAGAAGAGAACGGCGCCCGGAAGGTCGCTCATCGGCGGTCGTTCTATCCGCGTATATGAAGTACGCAGAGCAGCGTGAACAGCCGCCTAGCCGTGCTCTTGTCGATAACAACCTTGTCGCCGAGGCGCTGGCGTAAGAGCTCGGCGCCCTCATCGTGCAGCCCGCGGCGGCCCATGTCGATGGCTTCGATCTGACCCGGCGTCGCCCGCTTGATCGCCGCATAGTAGCTTTCGCACACCGTGAAATAATCCTTCACGATGCGCCGAAACGGATTGAGGGCGAGCGGCAGCCTGGTCGACGCCCCCCTGTCCGAAGTTCCGATCTCGAGTACGAGGCGATTTTCCTCGATCATCAGGTGCACGCGATACGGGCCGGACTCGTCGCCGACGACCTCGAAGCAATTCTCCTCGAGGATGTCGAAGATCGCGACCGCGCGTTCATGTTCGATCTCGGGGCTTCGCCGAACGACGGTGCGCTCGTCGAGCGTGAGTTCGACGATACGCTTGCGAGGGTCGCTGTCGGATTGGCTCAAGACGCCGCTCTCAATTTCCGCGGCCGGAGTCCAGCCGCAGGGCGATCGAACGGGCGTGGCCCTCGAGCCCCTCGGCGCGGGCAAGCGTCACCGCCGCCGGCCCGATGGTTCCAAGGTTTCGGGCGTCACAGGCCAGAATCGATGTTCGTTTCAGGAAATCGAGCACGCCCAGCCCGGACGCGAACCGGGCGGTCCTGGACGTCGGCAGCACGTGGTTGGGTCCACCCACATAGTCGCCGACCGCCTCGGGCGTGTATCGGCCGAGGAAGATCGCCCCGGCGTTCCGGACCTTGGCGGCGATCCGCTCGGCATCGTCCACCGCCAGTTCCAGATGCTCCGGCGCGATCCGGTCGATGAGCGCCGGCGCCGCGGCAAGATCGCCGACGACGATGATGGCGCCATGATCGCGCCAGCTGGCCGCGGCGATGGCGCCGCGCGGGAGGCTCTCGAGCTGATCGGTTATCGCCATTTCGACCGCAACGGCGAAATGCGCGTCGTCGGTGATGAGGATGGCCTGCGCCGCCGGATCGTGCTCGGCTTGCGACAGCAAATCGGCGGCAATCCATGCCGGATCGTTCTTGGCGTCCGCCACGACGAGAATCTCGGACGGTCCGGCGATCGTATCGATCCCGACGGTGCCGAACACCTGGCGCTTGGCGGAAGCGACATAGGCGTTGCCCGGCCCGACGATCTTGTCGACCGCCATGATGGTTTCGGTCCCGAAGGCCAGTGCCGCGATCGCTTGCGCGCCGCCAATGCGATAGACCTCGTGAACGCCACAGATCTCGGCGGCGGCGAGCAGCAGCGGATCGAGGACTCCATCCGGCGTCGGCACGGTCATGACAATGCGGCCGACGCCGGCGACCCGGGCCGGGACCGCGTTCATGAGCACGGAGCTTGGATAGGCGGCCGTGCCGCCAGGAACATAGAGCCCAACGGCCGCAATGGAACGCCAACGTGCGCCCAATCTCACTCCGAGCGCATCGACGTAGTCCTGGTCCGGCGGAATCTGACGACGGTGATAATCCTGGATGCGCGAGGCGGCCAGCCGCAGGGCGGCCAAGGCTTCCGGCGCGCACCGGCTTCGCGCCTCCAGCACTTCCGCCATGGGGACGCGCAGATTCGCGGCGGTCAATGACTGCCGATCGAACCGCAAGGTGTAATCAATGACGGCCGCATCGCCGCGCCGCCTTACATCGGCCAGGATATCGGCGACGATACGATCGACCGCTTCCCCATGGCCGCGATCGGCCATCACCAGGGCCTCGAAGGCACGGTCGAATCCGGGATCGCGATGGTGAAGCCTAAGCGGCATCGGCCGCCGCGCGAATACGCTCGATCCAACCGCCGATGACCGTTGGGTATGTCTTCAGCGCCGTGCGATTGACGATGAGCCGCGCCGTCACGTCGGCGATATGTTCGACCTCGACCAGCTTGTGGGCACGCAGCGTGGCTCCGCTCGACACCAGATCGACGATTCGCCGGCTAAGCCCGAGCCCCGGCGCCAGTTCGACCGCGCCGTTGAGCTTGATGCACTCGGCCTCGACGCCGCGGGCCGCGAAATGGCGCTGCGTCAGGTTCGGGTACTTGGTGGCAACCCGGATGTGACTCCAGCGTGCCGGATCGTCGCCGGCCACCATGTCGGTGGGTTCGGCGACGGACAATCGGCAACGACCGATGCCGAGATCGACGGGCGCGTAGACTTCCGAATAATCGAATTCCATCAGGACGTCGTCGCCGGACACGCCAAGGTGCGCCGCTCCGAACGCAACGAAGGTGGCGACATCGAAACTACGCACGAGAATGACGCTGACATCGGGCCGATTTGTCGAGAATCGCATGGCCCGCGTATCCGGGCTGTCCCATCCTTGTTCGACCACGATCCCAGCGCGTTTCAGCAATGGCATCGCCTCGGCCAGAAGACGGCCCTTGGGCAAGGCAACGATGACGTGATCGACGGATTTGCCGCCGGCGACGGCCGAGCCCCCCGGCCTCGCCGACAATCGCGGATTAGCCGATCTGGTCTTCGGGGGCATCGATTGAATGCTCGGGTCGATGAAACGTCGGCCAGGATTCGCCAACATCCTCGGCAACGCAGCGGATCGAACCGCCCTCGAGCCGAACGCCGATGTCGCCGGAAAAGACGAGTTCCACGTGGTCGCCCCCGGTGCGTATCGTCAGGAGCGACAGCACCTGACCGGGCCGCCGCCGATCGATACCTCGCGCGCGAACCGCCGTCACGTCCTCGAATCGCAAGCCCGTCTTCACCCGTTCCATCACCGCGGACCGGCCGGGTTCATTCTCGAAGGGAACGTCGCCGCCAGCCGGCGGGTCGGCCGCCGCACCGGCGGTTTCCCACTGGAATCGGTTGAGCAAGGCCACGAACCGCCGTTCCGCAGGCAGAAATACCATGTCGCCGACCCTTACGATCGCATCCTGCAGATGGGCGGCGATGACGCTGAAATCGTCGGCGTCCTCGCCGCGTAGCTTCAGCGGCTCGACCATGTCATTCCCGGATTCGCTCGATCGACGCGCCACAGGCCGAGAGCTTTTCCACCAACCGCTCGTAGCCGCGATCCAGGTGATAGACGCGGCTCAACGTCGTCTCGCCCTCGGCCGCCAATCCCGCCAACACCAAGGACACCGAGGCGCGCAAATCCGTTGCCATGACTTCGGCGCCGCGCAACCGGGCAACACCGCGCACGAGCGCCGTCGCGCCGTGGACGTTGATGTTGGCTCCCATGCGGCAGAGTTCCGGCACATGCATGAAGCGATTCTCGAAGATGGTCTCCGTGATCATGGCGGCCCCTTGCGCCGGCGCCATCAGGGCCATCATCTGGGCCTGTAAATCGGTCGGAAATCCGGGGAACGGCTCGGTCATGACGTCGACGCCGGCGAGAACGCCATTGGCGCGGCGCACATGCACGCCGCGCGGCGTTTCGCGTATCGTGACGCCTGCCTGCGTCAAGATCTCGGCCGCGGCGGAAATCAAATCGTACCGCGCCCCGACAAGCTCGATATCGCCATCGGTTATGGCGGCGGCCATGGCATAGGTACCGGTTTCGATTCGGTCCGGAACGATCCGATGCGTTGCCGCGTGCAAGCGATCGGTGCCGACGATCCGCAAGCGGCCGGTTCCAGCGCCCTCGATACAGGCTCCCATGGCGTTGAGACAGACCACGAGATCGGTGACCTCCGGCTCGCGCGCGGCGTTGACCAGGACCGTCTCGCCTCTGGCCAGGCTGGCGGCCATGAGCAGATTTTCGGTCGCCCCGACCGAGACCTTTGGAAACACGATCTCGGCGCCGACAAGGCCGTTCGGCGCCTTGGCGTGGATATAGCCATCCCGCAGTTCGATTTCGGCGCCGAGCTGCGTCAAGGCGCGCAGATGGAGATCGACCGGACGCGTGCCGATCGCGCATCCGCCAGGCAGCGACACCTGGGCCGACCCGCAACGCGCCAGCAGCGGCCCAAGGACGAGAACAGACGCCCGCATTTTCGAAACCAGGTCATAGGGCGCCGTGGTCTTCGTGATGTCGCGGGCCGTCAGCTCCAACAGGCGCGGCGTTTCATTGCTACTTGGGCCGGTCGTGCCCTCGATCCGGATCGACACGCCAAGCTGCGCCAGGAGGTCGGCCATGGTCGTGACGTCGGCCAGGTGCGGAACGTTGGTCAACCGCAGCGGCTGATCCATCAGCAAGGCTGCCGCCATGATCGGCAAGGCGGCGTTCTTGGCGCCGCCGATTTCGATCTCGCCCCTCAAGGGCGATCCGCCGCGAATGCGGATTTTATCCATCGCCGTTTCCCTGCTTTAAGAACCCCGACCCGAGCGCCGTTCTTACCGGATGCGGCGCCAAGGCTCAAGAATTCCCTGCAATTGCGGCGGTTCCAGGGCGCAAATTCGAGGAGTCAGCGCCGGGGCGTCGTGTCGGGGTCGGGGGGCTCGGGGGATGCCAGGTCTTTCGAGGCCGGCGGGTGCCTTGCCTGCTTCTGGCGCTTGCGCTCGCGCAAGTTTCGGCGCAGGGCCTCGGCCAGGCGAGCCTGCCGGGCGGCACGCTCGCCGCCGCCTTTTGCGGACTTCGTGGGGTCTGACGGTCTTGGCATGCGCTCGGCGTCGATCATTGGGCCTGGATCGACACTACCCTCGTGGCTCCAACAAGAAAACCCCGGCCGCGCTTGCGCCGTAGGGTGGGTCGGCCTACGCTCTTTTCAATCATCGCGTGTGGGTGATGTTCGATGAAGATCGCTTGGCTTGGCGCCGGTCTAATGGCGGTCGTGATGGGGTTGGCCGGCCTGGCGCTCGCCCATTCCCCGACCAAGGCCAAGTACCCCTCGGCGCCGCTCTTTCCACTGGACGAGATCGTGAAGGAGATCGATCCCCGTTTCGCCGGGGAGGCCGTGGCCGAGGACGTGGTGGGGTATCCGGACGGTACCGTGGCGCTGGTCATCGCCATGTATCCGCGGGGATAAGGGCGCGGGGCGAATCCGGATCGCCTATCTCGACGAGTCCGGCCACGTGCGGCAATCGGTGGACGTGACGGCCATCGCCGACGCCATCGGAGCGCGCGTGCGCGGGACGACTCTTTCCGGCCGATTGGGGACGCCGATGATCGGGTTCGAAGGCGGCGGCATCCTGTACGCCTCGCCCGACTACTACTACGATACGCGCCTGACCAGGATTAACCCCGACGGAACGCTGGCATGGACAAAGGTTTTCAGCGAGAGTTTGGTTCACGAGATACCGCCGTTCGCACGGCTTCCTGACGGTGGATTCGTAATATTGGATAGCAACGGCGTCCCAGACACTCGAGACAGAGTCGGCTGCCGGTTGAGCCGTTTTGACGGCGGCGGCGATCTGCTCTGGACCCGTATCCTTGGCAAGGATCGCGGGACCAGGCCTATCGCCATTTCCGTGCTGCCGGACGGTGAGCTGCTGGTCGGTTGTTACGTCGAAGAGCGATCCGGGTTCGAATACGATGCCAACGGCAGATTGACAAGGCTCGATGCGGCCGGAGAGATTCTATGGCAACGGAATATCCGGGGAACCCCCTATGTCGGCGCGGGTCTCGCGGACGGCTCGATGGCGATTCTCTCCCTCCACTACCTCCCGCCGCGCGGTTATGAGGTCGAGGCATGGGACATCGCACGCTTCGGGCCTGACGGCGAGGAGATGTGGCGACGCTCAAACAAGGAATTCGGCGCGCCGATGGCGGATGTGGCCGAGCCGTACGGTGTCTCGGCTTTGTACGCGCGGGCGATGGTTCCGCTCCCCGGAGGCGGAATGGTGGTGCTAATGGAGCGGAATGGTGGTGCTAATGGAAATGCAGCCCACGGACCGATTGGACCTCATCATGGCTATGCGGCTATCGCCGGACGGGCATGTCCTATGGGTGCGTCCGGTCGCCGGCGACGACCGGCCAACTCAGACTGAATCCATCATCTGGAGCGTGGCAACGACACCGGACGGGAGGCTGCTGCTCGCGATCGAGGAACATGATTTTGTCACGTTTGATGATCGCCACTTGCTGTACGCCCTCCCTCTGGACTGAAGTCCCGAGCGGTCACGGGTTGACCGTCCCCTTGTTGGCCGAACGAACCACTAACGACGTGTCCTATCCAAGAAATGTGAAGGGGTCGGTTCGAAGTACTGCCGTCGAAACTGCTCGTTGTCCGGCTCCTTTGCGACTACCTTTGTCTTGGGATCCGTGGTCTCGAAACGAGCGCGACGGGCATCCGAGATATTCGCGTTCACGTCATTGCCAAGACCCGCCCCGATCAGCTTGTCGAGCGCGGTCTTGGTGCGGGATCCCAGATCGCCGTCCACAACGACATTGGCGCCGATGGCTGCCATTGAAAACCCTTGCGTCAATTGTCCACGGTTCGAACGGCCGATTCTTCGACCGTCGCGAGGAGATCAAGAACCTCGCCGTCACGGTTCAGAATTGTGTATCTGTCTCGCAGTAGGGCGCGGATGAACTCGATCGACAATTCGGTTGCCTGTTCCGGATCAAACCCGTAAATTTTGCACCGTTGGCGAAGGACGATTGGGCAGGAAACCCAGCAATAACAGTCACGCCCCTTCCTGTCCCGGACCGGCGCGGAAACCGCTAGGCGGAAAGGTCGCCGGGATCCATCGGATTCCAGCGCTATTCCAAGAATCCGTCGAGGCTTCTTCGTCAATTGTCCCACGTGTCAAGCGGAGGAAGGGGATCGCCGCGCCGGCACGCCGCGTAACGCGCCATTGCCGAAGCATAGCTCCGTTGCCCGGCCGCGGCACCTCGCCGTTTCGTAACGGCTCTACAAGTTGGAATGTCCACGTTGTGGAGCAAATTGTCGCAGTCTTGATCATTCGGCGTGTCGCCACTGAGGATCGGCGCGAGGCCGAGTATGGCCGCGACTCCAGGCAACCAGGCCGGGATCTGCCCGACCAGCCATGGTATGGCGAGAGCAGGCGCGGCGACGGGTTGCAATTGAATTGGACCTTGATTTGGCGGGCCGGCGGGTGCCAAAGCGGCCATGGATTCGAAAGACATCGCCGGCCGTTGATAGGGCCAACCGGCCGGCCCGGTCTGTTGGTTCGACTCAGGCATTTGTCCCCCAAGCCCCATGATCATGTCCAGTATCGTCGGCGGGGCCGGATAGCTCCTCATGTCGGGAACGAAGGGCGGCGTCCCATGGGGCTGTGCCGCGCGCGGCGCCGGGAAGGCCATGGGTCCGAAGGGGATCGGTGGCAACCTTGGATAGGCCGAGGGGGCCGCGTTCGTGACCCGAGGATCGTAGGGCATCGCCGGCCGTTGATAAGGCGTACGTCCCCCAAGCTCCATGTCCAACAACGTCAGCGAAATCGGATAGTCGCTCTTGTTGGGAATGATGGGCGGCGTCCCATGGAACCGCCCCGGATAGGGCGCCAACGGAATGGGTGCGAACACGAACGGATCGTTCGGCCCACGCGGCGGATCGGTGTCGTGGAATGAAGGCGCGGCATTCAGGCGCTCACGCGGTTCGACCGTCGGCGCCGCGCGCCTCTTCGGCGATGGCCCGCTGCTTGTCGATGCCGGCTTGCACGAAATCGGCCACCTGATTGCGCTCGTCATTGAAGATTTTCGCGTCAGCAAAGGGCGTCCTGGGCGACCCTGACGGCTTCCAGCCCTCGGAGAGAAGGCGCTCGCGCAGGGCGCGCTCCGCGGCCTCGCGGCGCAGCATGCGCGTGAATTGCTCGGCTCCCCAGGCGGTGCTGCCGAATGCCGGGGGACTGCGGTTTGCCATTGGTTTGACTCCACGGAAATGTTCAAAGGGGGAGTGGCCTGGGCCCGTGCCGCGCGGGGGTCGCATCGCCCCCGGCGCTTGCCCAATCCGCGGCCGGTGTGGCATGGTCCGCCGCGATCGCACCCACGGATGCCGCCGTAGCTCAGTGGCAGAGCGCGCCCTTTCCGAATCGCCGGTGCGCGACCAGCACGTTGAATCGTTGAAGCTGCCCGTGCAGTTCCGCTTGATGCGCGCGCGGCACATAGAGCGGGACAGTCGTGTCTCGTTCTTCCGCCATGTGCCCGCGCCAAAAAAAAGATGTTGATGGATCGTGGCAACCGGCACCACGCCGTATCGCGCTACGTCCCGATGGCTATGAGTCCGTGCTATCCGGGGTCGGTGCGCCCAACCGAGGCCCACCCCACACCAGGCGCACGACCCGCTCCTTGCCCCGCTCCAGGGCCGGCTCGGTGTCTTCCGCATTGCTGCGGCCGAATCCCCAACCGAGCAAGGCCGTGGCCGCCGATACGCGCGCGGCTGGCGTCGCGTTCGAATCCTCCATGACCGCCGCGAGCGCGGCGATGGCTGCTGTCCCGTGCTGGATGGCCAATTGCCGCAGCGCCGATTTGCCGACGCAACTCGCCTCGACGCCGGCCGGATTCGAACCGCCACCGGTACTGTTGCGTCGTTTGGTCATGGACTCTGGCGCCCTCGATCGACCCACTGCCCCATTCAACATTTTCATCATATGATACTGTTCCTACACTTGTCAACAAGAATCGGCGGCGCGCTTTGCCGCAGGCTGGGGGCGCGGTGCGCGTCCATGCTGCCGGCCGCCCGTGACGCCCGGCCGTAGCAGGCGACGAGCACGTCAAGCCCGGCCAGCACGTTTGCAAGTTCGCCGTTGTTTTCCCTCGACAACCGGTCCTGTCGCCGGCGTGGCCCGTCGAGCGCGGCGGGAGAACGCTGGAACACCACGACATTTTCCGTGGCGTCGCAGATTCGCCGGCCGGCCGCGAGAAGACGGTTCTTGCCCATTCGATAGCGCCGTTCGAGTTGGGCTTGCGCCGCCTCGTCCAGAAGGTCGGCGAAGGGACCATGGTCGCCCATGATCGCTCGATAGAGAAAGGTGCAAGAGAGCTGCGTATGGCCGATCGCCCGCCGATAGAGATAGGCGTAATAGCATCCGGCATCGTGTTGCATCCGATCGATATGCGCGCGGGCGAGCAGCAGGCCCAGCGGGTACTCGGTCATGACTGGATCGGCCCCGTTGGCAAGTGACAGTCTCCTGGCCTGAGACTCGGGCGTACCGTGGTCATCGCCTGTTCGCGCGCTTCCGGGCCGGCCGCGCTTGCGCCGCCTACTCCAGGCTTTCATCGTCTCGATCCTCGTCCTGACCGTTCGTGGTTTCGCCAAACCCACCCATGGCCCAGCATTTGCCCCACTCGATCAGCCACAAGGCGCGTTCGGCCGTCATCTCGCTGCACACCACTTGAAATTCGCCCGTGCCCGTAACCCCTACGACCACGAAGTCCCGCCACCAATTGGCGTCCCCCGCCGAACCGGCTTTGCCGCCGCTTATCCCGTTCATCTGGGTCATGATTTTCGGTCCTCCCTGATGCATTATGCGTGAATGATACGCTAGTAGCGTTTTATGTCAAGTGCGTTTTTTTCATTGATTTTGCCGAACCCGCCGCCTAACATGACCTCATGGAGGTTTCCGAGGCAGCGCGCCGTTTGAAGACGCTTCGTGAGCAAGCGCGGCTGCCCATGCGCGTCGTCGCCGAAACCCTCGGCTGGACCTTGACCCGATACCAACACTATGAAGACCGGTATCGGCGAACTTTCCTGCCGGTCGAACTGGCGCGCCGCCTGGCCGATCTGTTCGGTGCCCATGGCATCGATCCACGCGAGATCCTGCTGTTGGCTGGAATCGAGGCGGGCGCCGCGCCACGAATGTCGTTGAAGACCCTGCCCTTTGGGGTCGCCCCGGGCTTACGGGATCTCCCCGTCATGGGCACCGCCAAAGGCGGATCGGGGGGCTTTTATTTCAATGATGGCGAGCCCAAGGAACATGTCGACCGGCCGGCAAGCCTGGTCGGCGTCGCCAACGCTTTTGCTCTTTATGTCGATGGCGACAGCATGGAACCTCGCTACTTCGCCGGCGAAACGGTGTACGTCAACCCCAACCGTCCGATCACGCGCAACTGCTTTGTCGCGGTCGAGATGCAGGACGGCCAAGGGTTCATCAAGCGGTTCATCCGGCGCAGCGACGAACATGTCGTGCTGCACCAGTTCAATCCGCCGAAGGATATCCGACTCTCGGCGCGCGAGGTGAAGCAGCTCTATCGGATTACCGGAACCGGCGAATCGACATCGTGATTCGCGCCGGTCGCCCGGACGGCTCGCGATCGGGCTTGACGGATATAACGCTGTATGCGTATAATGCTCCCTTCAAGGACGTGAAGGGAGTACCCGGATGTCTTTTCGCGCGCGGGAGTTGAGCGTTCTGGCTTACGCCAACGGGTTTACCCTGTGGCACTACCGAACCGGCGACGGGCTCGACGCCCTCCTCGCCGGAAACAAGGCCGGGTATTTCACGCCGGCCGGGGAATTGCTGCGGCCCGGCGACCAGATCATCGTCAATCTGCTGGAAGCCTCGGGGCCGGCCGTGATCAATCTCGCGGTCGCGGGCGGTGGCGACGGGGCCGTTGCCGTCTATTCCCTGCCGCGCGCCTCGGGCTAGTTCGCGGCCTGATAGGCTCCGACCAGCCGGGAAGGCTCCGCCGCCGGCAGCGGCAAGCAGTCAACCTCGCCGAGTGTCCGGTAGCAATAGACCGGCGGCGGGGCCGCGAGCTGATCCCTAGGCTTGAATTCGGCCTGGCGCAGTGTCGTCTCGCTTGGACCCCAGCGCGTGTTGCCGCAACCCGCCAGCACGCCGACGATCGCCGCTATGGTTAACCACCGTCTCATAATCTTGGTTGCTCCTCGACCCGATCCCGCCATTCCGCGAAATCGTACACACGCAACCCTTGCCCAGAGGTTAAGCGTTCACGTCGACCACCACCCGGCCACGTATCTTGCCCGCGAGAATCTCCGGCCCCAGGGCGATTAGTTCGCCGAGCGGGACCGTCCGCGTCAAGGCGTCGAGCTTCGCCATCGGCAAGTCCCGAACCAGCCGTGCCCAGGCGGCATTGCGTCGCTCGGCCGGGCACATGACCGAGTCGATGCCGAGCAGATTGACCCCCCGCAACAGGAACGGAATGACCGTCGTCTCGAACTTGGTGCCGCCGGCCAGGCCGCAGGCGGCAACGGAGCCGCCGTATTTGATGCCCGGCAGGATCGCCGCCAGTGTCGATCCACCGACGGAATCGACGCAGCCGGCCCATCGTTCGGCGTCGAGGGGCTTGCCCGACGGCGCCGCCACGGTCGAGCGCTCGATCACGTCCGTCGCGCCGAGCGCCCTCAGGTAGTCATGCGTTTCGGGCCGTCCCGTCGAGGCAACGACCCGATAGCCGAGATGGGCGAGCGCCGCCGTGGCGACGCTGCCGACGCCGCCCGCGGCACCGGTCACGAGAACCTCGCCGCGGGCCGGCGTCAAACCGTGATCTTCGAGAGCGATGATCGCCAGCATCGCGGTGAAGCCGGCGGTGCCGATCGCCATCGCTCGGCTTGCCGTCAATCCCGCAGGCAACTTGACCAGCCAGTCGCCCTTGACCCGGGCCTTCTGGGCGTAGCCGCCCCACCGCGATTCGCCGACGCGCCAGCCGGTCAGAATGACGGCATCGCCCACCTTCCACGCGGGTGCGCTCGATGCCTCGACGGTCCCAACGAAATCGACACCCGGCACGTGCGGATACTGCCGGACCAGCCGGCCGATCCCGCCCAGGATCATCCCGTCCTTGTAGTTGAGCGTCGAGTACTGAACCGCGACGGTCACGTCGCCATCCGGCAGCCTGTCTTCGGACAGCGATTGAACCGCGCCCGAGACCTTGCCGTCTCTTTCCTCGAGTACGAGTGCCTTGAACATTGCTTTCCTATCTTGGTTGTGTCGAGCGCTTCAGGCGCGCAAGCACTCGAGGATGCTGACGTAGTTGGCCACGGCCGTTCCGCCCATGTTGAAGATGCCGGCGAGTTTCGCATCCGGCACCTGCATGGCGCCGGCTCGGCCGGTGAGCTGCATGGCGGCCAGCACATGCATGGACACGCCCGTCGCGCCGATGGGATGGCCTTTCGACTTCAATCCGCCGGAGGGATTGACCGGCAGGCGCCCGCCCATCGCCGTCCATCCGTCGAGGATGGCCCGCGCGCCCTGGCCGCGCGGCGCCAGGCCCATGGCCTCGTACTCGATGAGCTCGGCGATCGTGAAGCAGTCATGGGTCTCGACGAAATCGAGGTCTTCGAGCGTCAGGCGAGCCTTGTCCAGTGCTCGCCGCCACGCGACCTCGGCGCCTTCGAACAAGGTGATGTCGCGCTGGCTCATGGGCAGGAAATCGTTGACCTGCGTCCAGGCCCTGAACGCCACGGCCTTGCCGCAGGCCATCGATGTCTCCAAATCCGCCAGCACGACCGCGGCCGCCCCGTCGGAAACAAGACTGCAATCGGAACGCTTCAGCGGGCCGGCGACGACGGGGTTCTTGTCGGAAACCTGGCGACAGAACTCGTAGCCGAGGTCCTTGCGCATGTGCGCATACGGATTGGCGACGCCGTTCTTGTGGTTCTTCGCGGCGATGGCGGCCAGCGCGTCGGATTGGTCGCCATGTTTCTGGAAGTATTGATGCGCGATCCGGCCGAAGACGCCGGCAAATCCGCCTTCGATGCCGGCTTCCTCCTTCACGTAACTCGCCTTCAGAAGATTGCCGCCGATTTCGGGACCCGGCGTATCCGTCATCTTTTCCACGCCGATGACGAGGACGAACCGGGCCCGGCGCGCCGCCAGCTTGGAAAGACCCGCGTGCATGGCGGCGCTACCCGTCGCGCAGGCATTCTCGACCCGCGTCGCCGGCTTGAACCGCAGCGCCGGAATCTTGCGCATGACCAGCGACGATGGAAAATCCTGGGCCGAGAACCCGGCGTTGAAATGCCCGACGAAGACTTCGTCGATGTCGGCGGGCTCGATCCCCGCATCGGCGATCGCGCCCTCGGCAACGGCGCCGATCAGCGCCTCCACGTCCTCGCCCTCATGTCGGCCGAAGCGGCCATGGCTCCACCCGACGATGCACCCGGTCATTGCCGCCGCCTCTTCTTGACAAGAGCGATCATGATGGCAGCCAGTCTACCACGAACCCTCGGTGAATTTGATCGGCTCGCCGATAGCGTCGCCCACGATCTCGTCGTCACGCATGACCACGTTCCCGCGCACGATCGTCATTTTCGGCCAGCCCGTGACGCTGACGCCGTCGAAGGGCGTCCACCCGCACTTGCTGGCGATCCACGAATTGTCGATCTTCCGCCGGGCGCGAAGATCGACGACCGTCAGGTCGGCGTCGTACCCGACCGCGATGCGTCCCTTGCCGACGATGCCGAAAAGTCTGGCGGGTCCGGCGCTGGTCAGGTCGATCACGCGCTCGAGGCTGAGGCGGCCGGCGTGACAATGATCCAACAGCAGCGGCAGCAGTGTCTGAACGCCGGGCATGCCCGAGGGGCTCTCCGGGTAGGGCTTCGCCTTTTCCTCCCTGGAATGGGGCGCGTGATCGGAGCCGATCACGTCCACGATTCCTTGCGTGACCCCTCGCCACAGGCCGGCGCGATGCCGCTCGTCGCGTATCGGCGGGTTCATCTGCGCGAATGTCCCCAGTTTTTCGTAGCACTCGGGCGCAACAAGCGTCAGGTGCTGCGGCGTCGTCTCGACGCTGGCAATGTCCTTGTGCCGGGCGAGCAGATCGATTTCCTCCACCGTCGAAACATGGAGAACGTGAACGCGCCGGGCGGCGCGCCGTGCGATGTCGAGCAAGCGCCGCGTGGCGTGAAGCGCCGTATCGACATCGCGCCAATCCGGATGGCTGGCCACGTCGCCGCCCTTGCGGATGCTCTCCGCGCGTTCGCGCAATCGATCTTCATCCTCCGCGTGCACCGCGACCCTTCGGCGGCCATTGCGCAGAACCTGCTCCAACGTCCGGTCGTCGGGAATGAGCAAGTTCCCGGTCGAGCTGCCCATGAAAATCTTGATGCCGGCGCAACCGGGCATCCGTTCGAGCTCCGCAAGCTCGGCCACGTTCTCCGGGCTGGCGCCGACATAGAAGGCGATGTCGCAGCGCACCCGACCCCGCGCCCGCCGAAACTTGTCCGCCAGAAGCTCCGCCGTCGTCGTGCTCGGCCTGGTGTTGGGCATTTCGAACACCCCGGTGACTCCGCCCAACACCGCCGCCGCCGTCCCGCTCGCCAGATCCTCCTTGTACTCCATACCCGGCTCGCGAAAGTGAACCTGGGTATCGATGACGCCCGGCAGAATATGCAGCCCTTTCGCGTCCACGACCCGGGCGCCGCTGCCGCGGATATCGCCGATGGCCACGATCTTCCCGCCCAACACGCCGATATCGGCCGGCGCGATCCCATTGATGGTCGCGGCGATGCCGCCCATGACGATGAGGTCGAATTGTTGCGCCACCATTGGTAAAACTCTACATCGGCTCGACCCAGACGGCAAGCCGAGAGCCCCCTTGCATTGCGAGCATGGTTTGCCGATGCTGCGAGGCAATTATGCGGGCCGACCATGGATAACGCGGATTTTTGCCTCCACGATGGACGAGGAGTCCTCGCCGTCAGCGGTCCCGACGCCGGCGCCTTTCTCCAAGGCCTCATCACGAATGACGTTACGGTCGTGACGCCCGAGCGGGCGATCCATGCGGCCCTGCTGACACCGCAAGGCAAGTACCTGCACGACTTCTTCGTCGTCGCCCTCGAAGGCGCGCTCTATCTGGATTGCGAGGCGGCTCGTCTGTCCGATCTCCTGCGCCGGCTGTCCATGTACAAGCTGCGATCCAAAGTCGTTCTCGCCGATGCCGGCGATCGTTTTTCGGTCGCGGTCCTCTACGGCCCGCAAGCCTTGTCCACGCTGTCGCTGCCGGCAGAGCCGGGCCGCGCCCGCGCGCTCGACGGCGGCGTCGCCTATGTCGATCCGCGGCTGGCCGCGCTCGGCGCGCGCGCCCTTCTGCCTCGCGAGGGCGGCGTTGAAATGCTGACGGCGCTCGGGTGTCGACTTGGCAATCCCGACGACTATGACCGCCTGCGGTTGTCCCTCGGCGTTCCCGACGGCAGTCGCGATCTCGTGGTGGAAAAATCGATCCTGCTCGAAGCCGGCTTCGACGAGTTGCACGGCATCGATTGGAACAAGGGTTGCTATCTCGGCCAGGAACTGACGGCGCGCACCAAGCACCGCGGCACCATCCGCAAGCGGCTCGTGCCGGTTGCGATCGAAGGCCCGGTGCCCGCCATCGGCACGCCCATCCTGGTGGGCGCGGTCGAGGCCGGCGAGATGCGCAGCGCCCGGCCCGGTCTTGGCATTGCGCTCCTACGTTTGGACTTCATCGAAGACAATCGGACTTCCACCGAACTTCGCGCCGGCGAAGCACGTATCCGGCCCATGAAACCATTTTGGCTCGACGGAAAGGATTGAAATTGGCCATGGCACGCGCGCGTATCCGCGACCTCGGCATCGCGCCCGGCACGTTGCCGACGGGACGATGGAATGCGATCACCGATGTCGCCGGCGTCCGGGTCGGCCACCATACCGTGATCGCCGACGCCCCCAACGTCGCGCGCACGGGTGTCACCGCGATCTGGCCGCGCGACGATATCTGGACCGATTATTGTTACGCCGGGTACCATTCCTTCAACGGTTACGGCGAGATGACCGGAGTCGTTTGGCTTGCCGAGCAAGGCCTCCTCGGCGCCCCCATCGCCATCACCAACACCCATGCCGTCGGAGTGGTTCGCGACGCCATCTGCGTTTACGCGGCACGAAAGGGTATCCAGCAGGCATTTCACCTGCCGGTCGTCGCCGAGACTTATGACGGCCGGCTGAGCGATGCGGAAAGCTTTCCCGTCACCCAAGGACATGCGTTCTCCGCGCTCGACGTCGCGGCAAGCGGCCCGGTCGCGGAAGGCAATGTCGGCGGCGGAACCGGCATGATCTGCCATGAATTCAAGGGCGGCATCGGCACCGCGTCGCGCCTCGCCAAGACGGCAGGCTCGACCTACACGGTCGGCGCCCTGGTCCAGACCAACTATGGCGAGCGCGACCGACTTCGGGTCGATGGCGTGCCCATCGGGCGTGAGATCGGTTACGACGAAGTTCCCTCGCCCAAGAAACCGTTGTCGGCGGCTGGGTCCATCATCGTCATTCTCGCCACCGACGCCCCACTCATTCCCATTCAGTGCCAGCGTCTGGCCCGCCGCGCCACGGTCGGGCTCGCCTGGGTCGGCGGCATCGGCGAGAATGGCAGCGGCGACATCTTCCTCGCCTTCAGTACCGGCAATCGCGTTTCAAACCGTGCCGCTCTGCACGACGTGAAAAGCCTGTCGGCGGATGCCATGTCCCCGCTATTCCTCGCCGCCGCCGAGGCCACCGAGGAAGCAATCCTGAACGCCCTGACCGGCGCCGAAACCATGACCGGGTATCGCGGCAATACCGCTCACGCCCTGCCGCTCGATCGCTTGCGGGCGATCATGCGCCGGCGCGCCTCGAGGTAGCGCCGGCTCATACCGAAACCCGGATAGCCCGCGACCCATGGCCCATCCTTCGAGACGCGTTCTACGAACGCTCCTCAGGATGAAGTATGCGTTATATATCAAAATATTACCTCATGCTGAGGAGCCGCGAAGCGGCGTCTCGAAGC
>VFKA01000050.1 GCA_009885795.1 Rhodospirillales bacterium
CCCCCCCCCCCCCCGACCCGCGCGTGGAAGGATAGTTTTCCTGGTCGAATCCTTGTTCGAAATGCTCGAATTCGGCGACCGAGGATGGTAGGGCCGGATCGCGGAGTCGTATGACTTGAAGCGCCCGTCGAGCAAGGCGTCATCGGCGGCCGCAACGCCCGGCCATGACACCCCTAGCGCAAGGCCGAACGCGATCAATCCGCGCCGCATGGTCCCATCCGATCGTTCGGTTCATGGTCGCGCATCATGCTCGCCGGTCGGGGCCGGACGATCACCGCGGTCTGCGAAGCATCGGAAACATGGGCGGAGAATTACCCACGACGATCTCTCCGATGACCTCGAAACCGTGTCGCCGGTAGAGCGTCACGCTGGCGGGGCTGGTCGATTCGAGATAGGCGGGCGTTCGGTCGCGGTCGCAGGCGGCAACGCCATGTTGCAATAGAGCCGAACCGAGTCCGCGCCGCTGATAGGCCGGATCGACCCCGATCAGCGGAAGATACCAGTGCGGCTCGGCCGGATGATACGCGGCCATTCTTTCGAACAATGCATAGAGCTCGCCCAGGCGAGACTGCTCGGTATGCTTCTCGAAAATCTTGCCTATCGCTTCGTCGTCGGTGTGGGCGCCGGGCGGAATCCAGAGCGCCGCTCCCATGAAGTCGCCGATCACGTGGGCGGTTTCGTTGTCCAGCCCAACTTGTCCGCCGAAGGGACCGACGAATGGAATGAAGAGGCTGACATACCGGTTCGCGTCGGACCATGCCCAACGGGCGACGGGATCCGCTGCCATTGCCAGGGTGAGCGTCGCGGCAAGGCGGTCCGCTTCATCGCGCCGGGCCGGCCTGATTTCGGGTTGTTCCGCCATGCGTATCCCCCATGGGTTGCTTTCGCCGCGGGCAACGCCGGCGACCAAGCCATCATATCGCAAATGAATAAAGGGAATAAAGGGGACGCAACCCTATACGACGAGCTACAACCCCTCATGCCGAGCCTGTCGAAGCATGAGGGCTGCAGCCGCGAATCTGCTTCTTTGAAATTGAGTGATAGTAAATGCGCGGCGCGATGCCCCGCCCCGCCATCCACCCCGGCGAGATTCTCGCCGACGAGCTCGAGGCGCTCGGCATGACGCCGACCGATCTCGCCCGCCGGATCGACGTGTCCCCCAATCGCGTGACCCGGATCATCCGGGGACAGCGCGGCCTCACCGGCGACACGGCGCTGCGCCTCGGCCACTGGTTCGGCACGTCCGCGCAATTCCGGCTCGATCTCCAGGCCGCCTACGATATCCGCGTCGCCGGCGCGAAGGCGGGGAAGGAGATCGCGTCGCTCCCGACCCGACGACCGACGCCAGCCCGTGGTCGCCCGAATACAAAGGCTCTTCCTTGACTATCGAGGCGCATAGATATACATGTGGTTGAGCGTATATCTATGGAGGGGTTCCATGCGGGTCGCCAAATGGGGTAACAGCCTCGCTGTCCGCCTTCCTGCCGCCGTGGTCGAGGCGCTGAAGCTGAAGGAAGGCGACGACATCGATATTCATGTCACCGACGCGCGCGAATTCGCGGTGTCGCGCAAGCCCGGCCGCCGGCAACTGCTGAAGCGTCTTCGTGCCTTCCGCGGCCGCCTTCCCGCCGACTTCAAGTTCGACCGGGAAGAGGCCAATGCCCGGTAGCTTCTTCGACACCAACGTCCTCGTGTATCTCGCGTCCGGCGAACCCGCGAAGGCGGAACGGGCGGAAAGCATCGTCGCCGGCGGCGGTACGATCAGCGTGCAGGTTCTGAACGAGACCGCGAATGTCGCCCGCCGCAAGATGCGCCTGTCATGGGAGGAAACGCATGCGTTCCTGTCCATGATTCGCGGCCTGCTGCCGGTCGAACCCGTCACCATCGAGACCCATGAAACCGGGCTCGGCCTCGCCGAGCGTTACGGTCTTTCGACCTTTGACGCGATGATCGCCGCCTCGGCGCTGCTGGCCGATTGCGACACGCTCTGGACGGAGGATATGCAGGACGAATTATTGATTGACGGCCGGTTGCGCATCGCCAACCCGTTTCGATAGCGGGGACGCAACCATATAGAAGGAGCAACGCCATGGCACGTCCGGCCCGGTTCCGGCTCAATCTCCAGGCAGCGCACGATATCCCCGCAAAGGGGTGGAAGTAAGCGATGGAGACGGCAACATGTAGCCACCTCCCCCTCGATGGGGGAGGTCGGCGCGTCCTTCGTCCCGCTGACCTCATGGTGAGGAGCGCCCGTCCTTCGTCCGGCTGACCTCATGGTGAGGAGCGCCCGAAGGGCGCGTCTCGAACCAGAGGTCAGCCGCTCAGGATAAGGGGGCGCGTCTCGAACCAGAGGTCAGCCGCTCAGGATAAGGGGGGCCGGGTGGGGGTGAGTCAGGGATGTTGTGTTATGGCAAAAAAATCGATTCGGGAATTCAGGCGTCATGAGCAAACAGTCCAGGCGATGCAAGAGCGAAGCTCTGGCGGCGGTACACGAAACCGCGCAGTTCTGGCTCGACCTCCAGGCCGCGCGCGATATTCGCGTCGCCGCCTCGAGGGCGGGCCGGGAAATCGCGTCGCTCCCGACGAGACGACCCGCGCCGGCCGCCGAACGCCCGAAGCGACGCGCATCGCGGTGATGGCCGGAAGGTCCGAACGAACTTTGGGCAACCAAGAAATATGAACGCGCCCGATGAAGCACCGAGCGAAGTCGTTTCCGTTCCCGATCGGCGGTGGTTGGGCCTGGCGGGGGCGATCGCGAGCGCGTCGATTGTCGGTATCATTCTGAGCGGCGTGTCGCCGCTGCTGTCGCTGAACCTGGAACGCCAAGGGGTGAATTCGGCCTGGATCGGGCTGATGGGGGCGACGCCATCCGTGGCCGTTGTGTCCATCAGCGCATTGATCCCCTTGATCATCCGGCGCATCGGGGCCGCCCCCAGCCTCTACGCCGGCAGCGGGCTTGCCCTGGCCATGTTGTTGCTGTTCCCGGTCATTACCCAAATTCCCGCGTGGTTCGTACTGCGCTTCGTCACGGGCTTGGGGCTGGGCCTCGCGTTGGTGGTGAGCGAAACCTGGATCAATGCCCTGGCGCTCCCGGAAAAGCGCGGTTCCGTGATGGGACTCTATGTGACTTTCTTTTCCGCCGGACTCGCGACCGGGCCGCTCCTGATCGGCATCACCGGCAGCGAGGGCGCGCTTCCATTCCTGGTCATCGCCGCCGTCATGGCGATCTCGATACTGCCGATTCCGCTGGCAAGTCGAAGCGGCGCCCCCGCCTTGCGCGACCATGCGCCGATCCCGTTGCGCCAGGCCTTTCGTCAGGCGCCGGTCGTCATGGCGGCGAGTCTGCTGAATGGGGCGATCTGGCTCACCGCCATGGCGCTGCTGCCGGTCTATGGCGTGCGTTCGGGCTTGGCCGAGACCCAGGCGCTGTTCCTGCTGACGGCCTATGTCATCGGCAATGTCGGATTCCAGTATCCCATCGGCCGACTGCTCGACCGGTGGAGCGCGCCGCTGATTCTGGCCAGTTGCGGCGTTGTCCAGGTATTGGGCGCGCTGGCGATACCCTTCATCGTGGACAAGGGCGCCTTGGCCTGGGTGATTCTTCTTATCTGGGGCGGATTCCTGGGCGGGGCATTCACCGCCTCCATGACGATGCTGGGCCGAGAATTCAAGACCGAGCAGCTTTCGGGCGCTAATTCGGCCTTCAGTCTGGCCCTGGAGGTCGGCGGGCTCGTGGGCCCGTTATTGGCCGGCCTCGCCATGCGGATTTGGGACCCCCATGGGATGCTGGTCGTGATCGTCGCGGCCGGGGCGGGCTTGGCCTGGATTGCGCTGCGCTCCCCTCGGCGCTAGCGCTCCGATGCCACCGGTTGCGGTACGGGCTTGACCTTGATCCGGGCCGCTTTCTTCATGGCCCGCGCCAAGTCGTAGTCCGCCTGCATCCCTAGCCATACCTCCGCGCCGCCGCCGAAGGCCTTGGAAAGCCGGATCGCCATTTCAAAGCTAATTCCGTTCTTGCCGTTCACAAGGTTGCTGAGCGTCAGGCGGGTGACGCCCAGGGCCTCGGCTCCCTTGGTGATATTGAGGCCCGAAGGCCCGAGACAGTCTTTCAGGACATGCTCGCCGGGATGGGGCGGGTTCTTCATGCGCATTGTCTTTCCTCCTAGTGGTCCGATCCTAACAGACAGTACCCTTTTAAGAGTGCTGTCTGTTAGGTGAATCGGCCCACATTCCTATGAATACTTATGATAGTCGATCAAGTCCACGTTCGCCGCGTGCTCTCCCTCGCAAATGGCTGATGCGAAATCGCAAACCGCAGTGCCCTCAATGGCCGTTGCGATCCGATCGGATGATTGCCGCCGCCTCATCGGGTGCCCGCGGTCCAAGCCGCTCGACATGCACATCATTTCCAGAGTTCCCCTGACCTCTGCCTGACGACCCGGAAGGTTTGGAAGGCCCGCCGCGCCTTGATGACTTCGACGTGGCGAGCCATATCGCCAAGCGCTTCAGCCAATTCGGCCCGAGATATCGTGGATTTGCAACCGACGATAACCTCTCTGAGCGCGAGTTGTTTGCAAAAGCCAAAGAAATACAGGCCATTCTTGTCTTTCTCTTCCAACGTCGCAAAAAGCCGGTGCTCGTTTTCATAACGCCAATGGCTGAATTTGGTGGTGAGCATTTGGCGCATTTGCTCTTCAGCGACGTCGCCACCGGCTTCAATAGCGGCCATATCCGGCTTCAGGCGCTTGGCCGTGTAGGTCACCGGCATGAGTTCAGCCGTCACGTCGAAGCCCAGGCAAAGCCCACGGTGACCGTCGGCGTAATGGCTCCATTGAACTGGGTTTCTCCAATGACCGCTGAAGCATAGAAGTCCTTGGGATTGCGCGAGTTCGTCCTTGGTTTCTACGAATTTTTGCCGCAGCTTCGGATCGTTGGAAGCGAATCCCAACAGTTCGAATGGATCGTTCAACTCATTAATAATGGCGACTTTCAGCCGCCTTTGCCCCAGGGCCGCCAAGCCGTATTTGCGATTGATGAAGCGATAGACGCGCATTCCCACTCCGAGTTCCATATGCCTTGAGGATGCAAGCGCACGATCTTGAGTCAGTCGGAGCCGAATCACTTGCGGTCAAGGCGAAAAAGGTCGATTGTGAATAAGCTCGTTATTTTGGCCGCCCGGACCGAGGGCCGCAGGCGGTGCCGTCAACCGCATGCGAACTTGCGAACTCCAAAGGCCCTACCGAGCCTCGCGATCCGATCGTATGATCGCAACCGCCTCATTGGGCGTCCACAAGCCAAGCCGCTCGACTTCCACGCGCACTTCCTTCGCCGTCAGCCTGTTAAGGATCATATTCAACACCTTTCAGATTGCCGCTTGCAAGTCGGCGGTGCGTTTCAGCACTCTAATGGGGGACGTTATCGCTGCGATCTGAAGTTTCAGACCACTTGGCCATCGCTCTGACTAGAGCAAACTTCCACGTCGGGTGTAACGAAAGTTCATGACCCGAGTGGATGTTTGGGATCAGATTCACAAGGCCGGTATTGACAAATTCGATCTTTGCTTTGCGCAACGCTTCACTCGCTTCATTCTTGTCAACACTATAAACGCGTTTCATCGCACTACGCACCACAGCCTCCTTGACGTTAAGACCTCCCTCCCCAATAAGACAAGCTACGACCTCGCGCGTTAGGTCAGAGAGCTGCGCCCACTTTTGCTGGAATGCCTCATCGGAGACACTATCGAATCGATTCTCAGCTAACCACGCTTTGATTATAGGAATAACATCCTCAACGAGGATAGACGGATAAGGGTTTACGATCAAGGATGTCATCGCCCCTTCGAGCTTGACCTCGGGATCTACGAAAACGAGGACCGGAATTGGTTTCCCCTCGAAGAATTGGCGATACGCCAGAATCGCTAGTTCTTGATTGATCCACACAGATGAGCGGTGGCCCCACTCCTGGCCCCCAGGATCAATGACCCTCCCACGATCGTGCATTATAATGACCGCTCCGGCACATCGATAGAGCGCGTCGAAGATATTGCGCCCGAGCGCGTCCAAGTCATGCACGGTTTCAGCGAAGTAGGCCTCGAGACTTGGTGAGGCATCGATCATAGTCTTCACATGAACGCCTACGGTTTTCTCTTGTTCCGTTGCCTGACCGCAGCTTACAAATATGAGATTCTTTTCCATGTGACTTGAGGCAAATCGTCCAAACTTCTCCGCATCGGTTGTAGCGAAACGCCGGCAGCTCCACGCGGTTGCCCTACCCAACAGGATCGCCGTCGCAAATGCGTCACGTCTCGGCTAATTGGCGCGCTACGCACAGTTTACAATACGATTCATAGCATACCGTTGCCACCAACGTCCGCAATTGCCTAAACACGGAAATTCCTTTAGCGAAGGCGGTATCCTCAATCGGGCAAGCTTGACTTGTTGACGCAACTAGCGTATCTTTGCGTCAAACCTTTCCCCCACTGAAAGCCCCGCCCCATGTCCAAGCCGACGCCCACCCCCTCCCCCGCCTCTCCCCGCGCCGCCGCCGAATCCGCCGCCCGCGACCTCGCCGCCGAGGCCCACGTCCCCGATCTTGCCCTCGCCGCCGCTTCCACCGGCGATGAATCCCTCTCCCTCGACACCCTCCTCGCCCACCAGCTCGCCGCCGGCCACCGCCTGACGATGCGGCTTGCCGCCAAGGCCGATGGCTGCCTCGACCAGGCCGCGCCGCCCACCGAGGCCGACACAAGCGACGGCGTCTCCACGCGTTCGGCCGCCGAGGCGGTACGTTTCTCCTACGGCGCCGCGCGGATGATGGAACGCTTCCGCCTCGGCGCGCTCGCCCTCCACAAGATGCGCGCCCCCGGTTCCGGCGGCGGCGTCAAAACCGTCCGCCTCGTCTGGGGCGGGCCTCCGCTCGGCGCCGGCGGCCACCGGATCGAACCCGATGCGGCGCCCGCCCCCGCCCCCACTTCGCCGCCCGCCAACCGCGGCCGCCTGCGCAACGGCAACCGCTCGGGCGACTTCGCGAAGGCCCCGCGCTGCGGCGCCCGCACCCGAAGCGGCGGCGCCTGCCGCCAGCCCGCCATGCCGAACGGCCGCTGCCGCCTCCATGGCGGCCTGAGCACCGGCCCGCGCACAACCGAAGGCCGCCTGCGCTGCCAACGCCCGCACCTCCGCCACGGCTTCCGCTCGGCGGAAATCCTCGGCCTTCGCCGCGAGTCCGCGCTCTGCCACCGCCGCCTCGGCCTCTTGCTCGCCCAATTCCCCGCTTGGCATGGGGTCCGACGCTCGGACTCGAAGATCGCCGCCGTTGGACGCCCCCTTCGCGGCCATGCTAGCTTGGCAACCTCATCCGCCAGCCCCTCCCACGCGTCCCACTGAGGAAGCCCCGCATGTCGAACACCGCCGAGATCGTCGACTTCGAACCCTCGCCCAACAACCTCGAAGCCTTCTGGATGCCGTTCACCAACAACCGGCAGTTCAAGAGCAAGCCGCGCCTCCTCGTCGGCGCCAAGGACATGCACTACACCGCCATCGACGGCCGCAAGATCCTCGACGGCACCGCCGGCCTCTGGTGCGTCAATGCCGGCCACTGCCGCGAGAAAATCGTCGAGGCCGTCCGCGCCCAGGTCGGCCGCATGGATTACGCGCCCGCCTTCCAGATGGGCCATCCGGCCGCGTTCCAGTTGGCTTCCCGCCTCGCCGCCATGCTGCCCGGCGATCTCGACCACGTCTTCTTCACGAACTCCGGCTCCGAGGCGGTCGATACCGCCCTCAAGATCGCCATCGCCTATCACCGCGCGCGCGGCGACGGCACGCGCCAGCGCCTCATCGGGCGCGAGCGCGGCTATCACGGCGTCGGCTTCGGCGGTATCTCGGTCGGCGGCATCGCCCCCAACCGCAAATTCTTCGGCGCGCTCCTTACCGGCGTCGATCACCTGCCGCACACCCTCGACATCAAGGCCAACGCCTTCACCAAGGGCCAGCCGGCATCGGGCGCGAACCTCGCCGACGACCTCGAACGCATCGTGGCGCTCCATGATGCCAGCAACATCGCCGCCGTCATCGTCGAGCCCGTCGCCTGCTCCACCGGCGTCATCGTGCCGCCGCAAGGCTACCTCCAGCGCCTGCGCCAGATCTGCGACAAGCACGGCATCCTGCTGATCTTCGACGAGGTCATCACCGGCTTCGGCCGCCTCGGCGCCAACTTCGCCGCCGATTACTTCGGCGTCCTGCCGGACCTCATCACCACGGCCAAGGGCATCACCAACGGCACCGTGCCGATGGGCGCCGTGTTCGCGCGCAAGGGCATTTACGACACCTTCATGCAGCACCCGCAGGGGCCGATCGAACTCTTCCACGGCTACACCTATTCCGGCCATCCGCTGGCCTGCGCGGCGGGCCTCGCCACCCTCGACCTCTACAAGGAAGAAGGACTGTTCGAGCGGGCCAAGGAATTGACTCCTTACTGGCAGGACGCCGTCCACTCCCTGAAAGGCGCGCGCAACGTCATCGACATCCGCGATCTTGGGCTTATCGGCGCCGTGGAATTCGAGCCCCGTCCGGGCAAGCCGACCGAGCGCGCCTTCGACGTGTTCCTGCAAACCTACGAGAAAGGCGTACTCACCCGCGTCTCCGGCGACATCATCGCCCTCTCGCCGCCGCTGATCGTATCCAAGGCCCAGATCGACCAGATCGTCGGCACGCTGGGCGACGCCATCAAGCAAGCCGCCTGAACCGGGGGAAGCGTCATGCTCATCGGCGTACCAAAGGAAATAAAGACTCACGAATACCGCGTCGGATTGGTGCCGGCCAGCGTGCGCGAGCTCGTCCTTCATGGCCACAAGGTGCTGGTCGAAACGGCGGCCGGCGAAGGCATCGGCGTCAAGGACCACGACTACGAGAAGGCCGGCGCCGTCATCGCCAAGACCGCCGCCGCGGTCTTCGCCAAGGCCGACATGATCGTCAAGGTGAAGGAGCCTCAACTCGAGGAATGCAAGCGGCTCCGCCCCGGCCAGGTCCTCTTCACCTATCTGCATCTGGCGCCCGATTTGCCGCAGACCAAGGCCTTGATGGATTCGGGCTGCACCGCCATCGCCTACGAGACCGTCACCAGCGACCGCGGCGGCCTGCCGCTCCTGGCGCCGATGAGCGAGGTCGCCGGCCGCATGTCGATCCAGGTCGGCGCGCATTGCCTGGAGAAAGAACCCGGCGGTTCCGGCATCCTGCTCGGCGGGGTTCCGGGCGTGCCGGCGGCCCGCGTCGTGATCCTCGGCGGCGGCGTCTCCGGCACCCACGCCGCGCGCATGGCCATGGGACTCGAAGCCCACGTCACCGTCATCGACAGATCGCTCGACCGCCTGAAGCAGCTCGACGAAATGTTCGGCGCCAAATTGAACACCATCTACGCCACGGTCGATGCCATCGAAAGCCACGTCGTGCGCGCCGATCTGGTCATAGGCGCGGTGCTGGTGCCGGGCGCGGCGGCGCCCAAGCTGGTCACGCGGGCCATGCTCAAGAAGATGCGCAAGGGTTCCGTGCTGGTCGATATCTCGATCGACCAGGGCGGATGCTTCGAGACCAGCCGGCCGACGACGCACGACGATCCGACTTTCGTGGTCGACGGCATCGTCCATTACTGCGTCGCCAACATGCCGGGCGCGGTGGCACGGACCTCCACCTTCGCCCTCAACAACGCGACGCTGCCCTTCACCCTGGCGCTCGCCGACAAGGGCTGGCGCCAGGCCCTCGCCGATGACAAGAACCTGCGCGCCGGCCTCAACATCCATGACGGCCAAGTGACCTACAAGGCGGTGGCCGAAGCGCACAAACTGAAATACGTGCCCGCCGAAAAACTCCTCGGCGTCTGATCGGTAGATGAACCGGAAGGGCGCCCAACGCAAACTCGCGGCGATCCTCTCCGCCGACGTCGCCGGCTACAGCCGCCTCGTCGAAGCGGATGAGGAAGGCACCGTCGCGCGCCTGAAGATCATCCTGACGCAAAAGATCGAACCCGGTGTCACCGGGCATGGCGGGCGCATCGTCAAGACCTCGGGCGACGGCCTGCTCGCCGAGTTCCCCAGCATCGTCGACGCGATGCGCTGCGCGCTGGCGATGCAGGACGCGGTCGGCGAGGCCAACGCCGGCATCCCGGCCGAGCGCCACATCCTGTTCCGCATCGGCGTCAATCTCGGCGACGTGCTCGCGGAAAAGGACGATATTCATGGCGAGGGCGTCAACGTCGCCGCCCGCCTCCAGCAGCTGGCCGAAATCGGTGGCATCTGCGTCTCGCGCGCGGTCCGCGAGCAGATCGGCAACCGGCTGCCGATCGCGTTCAGGGACGGCGGCGAGCAGACGGTCAAGAACATCCAACAACCTATCCACGTCTTCCACCTCGCCCCCGCCGCCGGACAAGGCGCGACCGCCGCGCCGCCGTCGCTGGCCGAGGCCGATTCATCGAAGCCCACGATTGCCGTCCTTCCGTTCGTCAACATGAGCGGCGATTCGGAGCAGGAATTCTTCGCCGACGGCCTGACCGAGGACATCATCACCGAGCTGTCGCGCTTCCGCGAATTGTTCGTGATCTCGCGCACCTCGACCTTCAAGTTCAAGGGCAAGTCCGTGACGGTGCAAGACGCGGCCAAGGAGCTCGGAGTCCAGTACGTCGTCGAAGGCAGCGTGCGCAAGTCCGGCAACCGGGTTCGCGTCACGGTGCAGCTCATCGAAGCCGAAAACGGTCGCCACCTCTGGGCCGAACGTTACGACCGGCAGCTCGAGGACATCTTCGCCATCCAGGACGAGATGACGTCCGCCATCGTCGCCATTCTTCCCGGACGGGTCGAGGCCGCCACGCGCGAGCGGGTGAAGCGCAAGCAACCCGACAATCTCGCCGCCTATGAATGCGTTCTGGCCGGCAAGATCCTGCACCACCGTTCGACCAAGGAGGACAACGCGGCGGCGCTGAAGCTGCTCGAACGGGCGATCGAACTCGATCCCAACTATGCCCACGCCCATGCCTGGCGGGCCTGCACCCTCGGTCAGGCCTGGATCAAGGGGTACATCACCGACCGCGACTTTGTGTGGAATGAAATGATCGCGGAGTTGCAGGCGGCGTTGGCCATTGCCGACGATGACAGCGACGTCCATCGCATTCTCGCGGCGGTCCATCTGACCGTCCACGATTTCGGCAAGGCCGTCTACCACCAGGATCGGGCGCTGGCGCTTAATCCCAACGACGACCTCATCGTCGTGCAACAGGGCGAAATCCTGACCTGGCTCGGCCGGCCGCTGGAAGGGATCGAATGGGTCCGGAAGGCCATGCGCCTCAACCCCTATCATCCGCAGCGGTTCTGGAATCATCTGGGCCGCGCCTATTTCGTGGCCCGCCGCTACGCCGAGGCCATCGAGGCCATCAAACATATCGGCGCGCCCGATCAGACCTATCATGCCTTTCTGGCGGCGTGCTTGGCGCGCGCGGGCGATCCCGCGGCGGCGCGCGAGCAAGCGGCAGCGGTCATGAAGCTCGATCCGAGTTTCACCATTCAGGGCACTCTCGCGACACTCCACTACAGGAACGAGGACGACCGCGAGCATCACCGTGAAAGCTTGCTTGCCGCCGGATTTCCGGCGTGACGCAGCGGCGCAACGCTCTCGGCCAGCCGATCGGATTCGAACTATCGGGCTGGCGCCCGGCCCTTCGTCCCCCGCGAACCGCGATGGAAGGCCGCATGGCCCGCGTCGAGCCGCTTCGGCTTGACCACGCAGCCGATCTCTTCGAGGCCTATGCCGCCGATCGCGATGCACGCATTTGGTCCTACATGGCCTACGGCCCGTTCGCGACCGCGGCCGGGCTTGGCGCCTGGATCGAGAAGGCCGCGCTCGGCGACGACCCCTTGTTCCACGCCATCATCGACACCAAGTCAGGCAAGGCCGTGGGACAAGCGAGCTATCTCAGGATCGAACCCGCAACCGGCGTCATCGAGGTCGGGCATATCGTCTATGCGCCATCCTTGCAACGCACGGCCGCCGCGACCGAGACCATGTTCCTGATGATGAAACGGGTCTTCGACGAACTGGGGTACCGCCGCTACGAATGGAAATGCGACGCCTTGAACGAAGCCTCGCGGCGTGCGGCGCCTCGCCTCGGATTCACCTTCGAGGGCATCTTCCGCCAGGCGACCATCTACAAGGGCCGAAATCGCGACACGGCTTGGTATTCCGTCATCGACTCCGAATGGCCGGCGCTGAAAAGTTGCTACGAAGCCTGGCTCGATTCGTCGAACTTCGATTCCACCGGTCGCCAGCGCCGGACCCTGGCCGCGTTTCGAGGACTCAAATAAGATCCCGCAACCTGAACCAGAGCATGGCGAGCGCTAGGATGGGAGTCCGCATCAGCATTCCGCCGGGAAAGATCGAATGCGGTAATCGGCTGAACAAATCGAACCGCTCGGCCTGACCGGCGATGGCCTCGGCCAGGCACCGTCCGGCGATTCCGGTCAAGGCGACGCCCTGGCCGGAGAAGCCATGGGCGAAATAGACATTCTCGCTCGCGCGGCCGAGATGCGGCGTCCGCTCCACCGTGATGGCGACGTTCCCACCCCACGCATAGTCGAGCGCAACGTCGCCGAGTTGCGGATAGACCTTGAGCATCGAGCGGCGCATGGCCGCCTTCAGGTTCGGCGGCGGCACGGCGGTATAGCTGACGCGCCCGCCGAACAACAGGCGATGATCGGCCGACAGGCGAAAGTAGTTGAGGACGAAATTCGTATCGGCGACGGCGACATCGTCGCGAATGAGACGGCGCGCCCGTTCCGGCTCCATCGGCGACGTCGCCGACATGTATGTGGCGACGGGCATGATCCTGGCGCGGATCGACGGGACGAGATCGCCCAGATAGGCGTTGCCGCACAACGCCACGAAATCGCAATCCACGCGGCCTCGCGCGGTGTGGACGCAAGGCCGGGCGCCCGTCTCGACGCGCACGACCTTGGAGCCTTCGAAGATCGTGACCCCCGCGGCCAGCGCCGCATCGGCCAGCCCGAGGCAATAATTCAGGGGATGCAAATGCCCGCCGCCGTCATCGACCAACCCGCCGCGATAGAGCTTGGTTTCGAGCATCGCCGCGATCTCGTCGTGCTCGACGATGCGGGCCTCGGCATAGCCGTAGTCCTCGCTCAAATGCGCTTGCTGCCGGCGCAAGTCTTCAAGGTCGCGGCGTTTCGGGGCGGCATAGAGGTAGCCGGGCTTCAAGTCGCAGGCGATGCCATGGCGCCGGACCCGGTCCCGGATGATCGCCTTCGCCTCTTCCGCCAGGCGCCAGAGCGCCAGAGCGTCATCGGCCCCGACCCACTTCTCGACCCCGCTCATGCTGGCCGAGTATCCGGTGCAGATCTGGCCGCCATTGCGCCCGGAGGCGCCCCAGCCGACGCGCGCCGCTTCGAGCACGATCACCTTGAAGCCGCGCTGGCTAAGTTCCAGCGCCGTCGTCAGGCCGGTGTAGCCGGCGCCGACGACGCAGACATCGGCCCGCGTCTCGCCCTCGAATACCGGATGCTCCGGCGAAGGATTGGCCGTGGCGGTATAATAGGATGGAACGTGCGGCTCGCCGGACATGCAATTCCGTCAGATCGTTCTCAAGTACCACTCGTGTTCCAACGGCGACACCGCGGCCTCGAACTTGCGCCGCTCCGCCCACCGGCAGGCGCTGTGGATTCGGCAGAATTCGGTCCCAAGATAACCGGGAAGTATTCGGGCGGCGTCGAATGCCATGAGCGCGTCTTGCCAGGATTCCGGCAGGGTTCTTTCGCTCCTGGCCCCGCCGCCGACGGCAGCAGGACCCGGATCGACGCGGCCGTCGATGCCGTGGTGAATGCCGGCCAGCACCGCCGCCGCCACGAGATAGATGTTGGCATCGGCGCCGGCGACACGATGCTCGATGCGTCGCGCCTTCGCCTCGCCGCCCGGAACGCGCAGGGCCACGGTGCGGTTGTTGCAACCCCAGCTCGGTGCCGAAGGAACGAAACTGCCCGTGTGGAATCTGCGAAACGAATTCGCGTTCGGCGCCATGATGGCCATCGATTCCGCCATCGTCGCGGCAAGCCCGCCGATGGCGTGGCGCAAGGTCGGGGTGCCATGTTCGCCGCCATCGTCGAAGACGTTGCGGCCCTCGCGGTCGAGCAGGCTGACGTGAAGATGAAGTCCGTTGCCGGCGGTATCGGCGAAGGGCTTGGCCATGAAGGTCGCCTCGAAGCCGGCCCGTTCGGCGACACCGCGGACGAGGCGCTTCAGCAGCACGCCATGATCCGCGGCCGTCATCGCATCGCCGACATAGCGCAAGTTCACCTCGTACTGGCCGGGCGCGGCTTCCGAAACCGCGCCCTCGACCGGCAGCCCCTGGATCGCGGCGGCCTTCGATACTTCGGTGAAGAAATCCTCGAATTCCTCGAGCGCCGACAGGCTATGCGATTGGACCCCGCCCGGGCGCAATCCGCTGCGGGGCGATACCGGCGGAAGCAGCCGGCCATCGGGCGCGCGCTCGCGATCGACGAGATAAAATTCAAGCTCGGTGGCGACGACCGGTGTCAGGCCAATGTCCGCGAATCGCCGGAGAACGCGGCTCAGCACCTGGCGCGGATCGGCGAAGAAGGGCGAGCCGTCGTCGTTCAGCATCGTGAGAAGCACTTGCGCCATCGGACGCCGGTGCCACGGCACCGGGCGAAGCGTGCCAGGAACGGGCATGCAGACGCGGTCGGCCACGCCCTGCTCCCACAGCAGGCCGGCCTCGGCGACATCGTCGCCGGTGATGTCGAGGGCGAAGATCGATTCGGGAAAACGCACGCCGTCGCGAAAGAGCTTGACGAGCCCGTCCGCCGCCAGCCGCTTGCCCCGGATCACGCCGTTGTTGTCGGGAAGCAGAAGCTCGACCTCGCCCACGTCCGGATGGGCGGCTAAGAAACGTTCTGCCTCGCTGATTGAAACGTCGCTGTTCATAGGTGGATTGGCACCGGGAATGGACCCTGATATTCCCGTGCTATCTAGGTTGGGGTCAAGGCGGCGTTTGTCCCTCGGTATGCCGTGGAGTAAGATACCTTGACACTACAAAAGGACAGATCGCCATGGGCTCGGTCGACAAGGTAACGGTCTCACTGCCGAGCGAGATGGTGGCCGAGATCAAGGCGGCAATCGCGGCGGGCGAGTTCACGAACGCGGGCGAGGTCATTCGCGACGCTCTGCGGCAGTGGCGGCGGTCGCGAACGGTTATCGCGCTCTCCGACGAGGAACTGCGCCGGCTGACGCTGGAGGGCCGCGAGAGCGGCGAGCCCCTCGATGGCGAAGCCGCGCTCAAGCGCCTGCGCGCCAAGTACGAAGCGATGTCGGCGCCGAGCGGGCGGTGAGCGCCTGGCGGCTGCGGCCGAGAGCCGTCGCCGACCTCGACGAGATCGCCGCGTTCATCGACGAATTCGTCGCGGTCTTCGCCTCGATCACCGAAAGACCGCTTGCCTTTCGCCGGAGAGACGACCTTGCCAAGGGTCTTCGCCAATCCGTCCATGGCCGTTATCTCATTCTTTTCACCGCCAATGATGATGGTGTCGTCATCGAACGGGTGGTTCATGGTGCGCGCCGACTTGAAGATCTGATTTGAGTTACTGGGATATTGTTCTTCACCCTGAAGATAGGACTTCAGGGATTTGGCCATACGTCGATAGGATCAGCCAAAGCAGTAACTGGTACCCGGCTTCGAGCGCCGGCCCTCCCCGCCGGACGGCCTCGCCCTTGTCACTGCGAGTTGCCATTGCCCAAGCGCTCCATCGATGGCGTTGGCACTGTCAATCAGCCTCTTGGATCGGATTTCCGTAGGCGCTGGGGGCTGACGCCCCCAGACCCCCAAAAGGATGTAAAGAGATCAAGATTCAAGAGCTAATTGGTTCTCGCCACACGGAACCCCAGGAGGTTGTACCGGCTCGATGCGGCGCCCCAGTCGCGGTCCGCGGAACGGACGTCCCCCGGTAGAGCGTGCCAGGAGCCGCCGCGAGCGACGCGGAAGGAGCAGTCACCGGTAAGCCACGCCGAGCCATTGGTTGGGGCACCATTGTAAGAGTCGTGGTAACAATCCTCCGTCCACTCCCACGCATTCCCAATCATGTCGTGGAGGCCGAAGGCGTTGGCTTGGAACCGCCCGACCGGCGCCGTAAAGACATGACCGTCCGTGCATTGAAAGATGTTGTCCTCGCTGTCGACAAGGTTGTGCGCCGCCGCGCGAGTTTGGTCGGTAACATTGGCATTGAGGCACGCGGGACCCGAACGCGAATCGCCCCAATAGCGCGACGTCGTAGTACCCGCGCGCGCCGCGTATTCCCACTCAGCCTCGGTCGCAAGCCGATAGGCCTTGCCGGTCTGCTGGCTCAACCACGTCGCATAGGCCTTGGCGTCGTCCCAATTCACGCAAACGGCGGGGTGATTTCCGTCTTGCGCGAAGCCCGGATCGCGCCAGTCGTTGACGCCGGACTCGATCCATTTGCCTTGCGCCGGATCGTAGATCCAGCACGGCCCACCCGCCTGGTGCCCAGTCGCGCGCACGAAGGCATCGAACTGATCGCGCGTCACTTCGGCGACGCCGAGTGAGAACGAGTTCACGGAAACGGAATGCCGCGGCCGCTCATCCGACACATTTTCGGGCGGCGCGCCCTCGCGGTCGGTCTCCTCCGAGGTCGATCCCATCATGAACGAACCCACCGGCACGGCGACCATCAACGGACACTCGCCGCAATCGCGGAAGGTTTCGGCGGCTTGCGCCGGCGCGATCGTACCGGCCGCGGTCAGAACGAAGAAGGCGATTGCCAGGGCAATGCGCATGGTTTCCCTCTTAATGTTGTACCACAAACGGATTGTAACAACGGGGCGTGATTCGGCAAGCCATGGCGCCGTGGGCCGAGGTGGATGCCCGGCTCTGGGGCCGGGCATGACAAGAAGCAGGCTTGACCCTGGCGTATGAACAGACTAGATTGATGACTAGTCAGCAACCGAACAAAGCGATACCGCGATGAAAACCTGGTCGGTTCAGGATGCCAAGGCCCGTTTTAGCGAGTTCCTCGAGACGTGCTTGAACAAGGGTCCGCAAGTCGTAACCAGGCGCGGCACAGCCTCGGCGGTGCTTGTGCCTTTGCAGGACTGGCAACGCCTCCAGCAATCCGCGCGTCCGACCCTGAAGGAACTCCTGCTATCCCCGGCGGCCCGAACGGATCTCCCGATTCCGAAGCGTGGCCGGCTCCACCGCCGCCGACCGGACGGGCTTATCTGAGGCCGATGTATCTGCTCGACACCAATGTCGTCGCGGAACTTCGCCGGGCGAAGCCGCACGGCGCGGTCCTGGCATGGATTGAGAGCGTCGCCGACGCCGATCTGCGCCTCTCGGCGGTGACGATAGGCGAAATCCAGTCGGGGATCGAGATGACGCGGGAGCAGGACGCCGCGAAGGCGGGCGAGATCGAGGCCTGGCTGGAGAAAGTCGTGGCGACCTACAACGTCTTGGCGATGGAAGCCGGCACTTTCCGTCGCTGGGCCCGCCTGATGCACCGCCGGTCCGATCGTTCGATCGAAGACGCGATGATAGCGGCGACCGCCATCGAGCACAACCTGACCGTCGTGACCCGGAACGTCCGGGACTTCGAGCAATTCGGGGCCCGGACATTCAATCCATTCAAGGATCGGCGGTAACCGCGCGCCGTCTCCTCGCCTTGCCAAGGTCTTCGGCGGCATGGTAGCGGTGATCCGTGGGATATCGACGGCGCTCGCTCGTAATGCAAATGAAGTAAACTACGTAACCTATTGGTAAAATTAACTTATGACTCAATTAGAAGACTGGCTGAAGGAACGCTCGATCGAGGAGGTCGAGTGTCTCGTCGCGGATTTATCGGGAATCGCCCGGGGCAAGATCCTGCCGGCGCGAAAGTTCATCAAGAGCGTGCGCGAGCATTCGCTGCGCCTGCCGGAAAGCGTCTTCATCCAGACGGTGACCGGCGAGTACGCCGAGGACGAGGACGACCAGATGGTCGGCGAAATCGACGTCGACGTCGTGTTGAAACCGGATCCCGACACGATCTCGCTCGTCCCCTGGTATCGCGATCCGACCGCGCAGGTGATCGCCGATTGCTACTACAACGACGGCGCCCCGGTCGAGATCGCCTCGCGCCACGTGCTGCGGCGCGTGCTGGCGCTTTATGACGAGCGCGGCTGGCGCCCCGTGGTGGCGCCCGAGCTCGAGTTTTTCCTGGTCCAGGTCAACACCGATCCCGACATTCCGCTGCTGCCGCCGATCGGGCAATCGGGCCGGCCGGAGACCAGCCGGCAATCCTACGGCATCGACGCGGTCAACGAGTTCGATGCGATCTTCGAGGACGTGTACGATTTTTGCGAAGCGCAGGGCATCGACATCGATACCCTGACGCACGAATCCGGCGCGGCGCAGATGGAAATCAATTTCAACCACGGCGATCCTATGGTCTTGGCGGATCAGGCGTTCCTGTTCAAGCGCACGGTTCGGCACGCGGCCATGCGCCACAAGATTTACGCCACCTTCATGGCCAAGCCGCTGGCCAACGAGCCCGGCAGTTCCATGCATATCCATCAGTCGGTGGTGGATAAGAAGACCGGCCGCAACCTGTTCTCGGACAAGCAAGGGAAGGACACGAAGTTGTTCCGCTCGCACGTGGCCGGGTTGCAGCGCTACCTGCCCCAGGCCATGCCGTTGCTGGCGCCAAATGTGAATTCCTATCGTCGCCTGCGCCCGTATTCCGACGCGCCGATCAACGTGCATTGGGCCGTCGATAACCGCACCGTGGGATTACGGGTGCCGGTGTCGGCCGCGAACGGACGGCGGATCGAGAACCGGCTGGCCGGCGCCGACGCCAACCCCTATCTCGCGATCGCCGCCTCGCTGGTCTGCGGCTATCTCGGCATGATCGAACGCCTGAAGCCGACGGAACAGATCGAGGGCAGCGCCTACAAATTGCGCCACACCCTGCCGCGCACGCTTTACGACGCGCTTCTTCGCTTGGAAGGGGCGCGGGCCTTACGCGAGGTTCTGGGCGACAAGTTCGTTCGCGCCGTCATCGGCGTGAAGAGGTCGGAGCTCGAGGCTTATCAGCGCGTCATCAGTTCCTGGGAGCGCGAGCATCTGTTGTTGAACGTCTAGCGCCGTGTATCGGAAATTCTAGAGCCGGGCCTCTATCCTTCGACAGGCTTGAGGCATGAGGCCCTCATGCTGAGCTTGTCGAAGCATGAGCCTGTCGAAACATGAGGGCCGAGCCTATGCGCATCCTGATCGTCGGCGGCGGCGGCGCCATGGCCGGCGGGACCATACGCGACCTGCTGTCGCCGCTGTCGCCGGGTATTGAAAAGATCATCGCCGCCGATACGACCGCCGAACGGCTGGCCGATCTCTCGCGCCGGATCGACGATCCGCGGCTGACGACAGCCCGCCTCGACGTGACGGATGCCAAGGCGCTGGCCGGCCTGCTCGTGGATTGCGACCTCTGCGTCAACGCCGTGCCGACCATGGCCGGGCACCAGATGGCGATCTTCCATGCCTGCCTCGAAGGCCGGCGGACTTATGTCGATTACGGCGGCCTCGGCGTCTTCACGGTGAAGCAGAAGAAGGAGCACGAGGCCTGGAGGAAGGCCGGCGTGACCGCAATTCTCGGGCTCGGCTCCGATCCCGGAATCTCCAACATCTTGTGCAAGGCGGTGGCGGAGCGGCTCGATCGGATCGACCGCATCGACCTCTATTGGGCGGCCTGCCTGGTCGGCCCCGAGAACCCCGTCCTCGTCCCGCCCTACAACATCGCTACCGTGCTGGCCGAGTACGCGCATCCATCGACCCAGTTCATCGATGGCGCCCTCAAGGAGATGCCGCCGCAAAGCGGCCGCGAGACCTTCATGCTGCCGGAACCCTGGGGCCGGACCGAATTCATGCACACGGCGCATTCGGAACCGCTGACCGTGCCCTTCGCCGACGGCATTCGCGACAAGGGCATCCGCGAGTTCACCTGGCGGCTGCATCTGCCCAAGCGCGAGAACGAGGCCTGGATCGGGCTGGTGAAGGCCGGGTTCGGCGAGTTGGACGACCCGATCGAGGTGGCCGGCGTGGCGATCAAGCCGATCGATTTTCTCGATGCGGTCGTCCGGCGCAACATCGCCCGCAACGCAAAGACCATTCCGGCGCAAGCGAGCCACGAGCTGCATCTCGCCATCGGCCGCGGCACGCGCGACGGCAAGACGGTGACGGTGAATTGCGCCGTCATCGGCGGCCCGCATCCCGATCACGAAGGCTATCAGGACCCCGGCACCTCCATGGGCCTTTCCATCGGCGTCCAGCAGATTCTGCGCAATCCCTTGAAGCCCGGCGTCTGGGGGCCGGAGGAATATTTCGACGTGGCGCCGTTCATGACGGAATTGGAGAAGCGCCACTTCAAGGTCGTGCGCGACCTGGCGGTCGCGAGGGTGTAGGAGTCGATCAGCGTGGTGGGCCTCGTCCTTCGACAAGCTCAGGACGAGGAAGCTCTATTCCCTCATGCTGAGCCTGTCGAAGCATGAGGGCCGGGGTGAGGGTGGCTCGCGGGCAAGCATCCGTGCTAAGCTAATTATATGAGCCACAAGATTGATCGCCATGCGGAACTGCTGATTCTCTGCGCCCGGATCGGGTTCAACCCCTAAAGCCGCGTTCGCGAGTACCGTTCGGCTTTTTTTCGCGAAACGCGTTTCGGTTGAGGAGATCCTTCATGGCCACCGTCAGACTTCGCAATTCGACCGCCGAATGGCAGGCGATCGATCGCGAGCACCACCTGCACCCGTTCACCGATCATGCCGAGCTCGCCAAGTTGGGGGCGCGCATCATCGTCAAGGCCGACGGCCCGTATATCTGGGATTCCGAGGGCAACCGGCTTCTTGACGCCTTCGCCGGCCTGTGGTGCGTCAACGTCGGCTATGGCCGCAAGGAACTGGCCGAGGTCGCGTACAAGCAGATGCTGGAGCTGCCCTACTACAACAGCTTCTTCAAGACCGCGACGCCGCCCGCGGTGGAGCTGTCGAAGGTTCTTTCCGAGCTGGCGCCGGCCGGCCTCGATCACGTGTTCTACGGCTGCAGCGGTTCCGACGCCAATGACACCATCGCCAACATGGTGCGTGTCTATTGGAACCTGAAAGGCCGGCCGAGCAAGCGGGTCATGATCTCGCGGACCTACGCCTACCACGGCAGCACGCTGGTGGGGGCGAGCCTGGGCGGCATGGACTACATGCACAAGCCGGCGGGATTGCCGCTGCCGGGATTCGTCCACGTCATGCCGCCCTACCATTTCGGCTTGGGGCACGATGAGGACCCGGCCGAGTTCGGGTTGCGCGCGGCCGCCGCGCTCGAGGACAAGATCGTCGAGTTGGGTGCCGGGAACGTCGGCGCCTTCATCGGCGAACCGATCATGGGCGCCGGTGGCGTCATCATTCCGCCCGCGACCTACTGGCCCGAAGTCCAGCGCATCTGCGCCAAGCACGACGTCCTTCTCATCGCCGACGAAGTGATCTGCGGTTTCGGGCGGACCGGCCATTGGTTCGCGAGCGAGCCGTTCGGGATCAAGCCGGATTTCATGACGCTGGCGAAGGGATTGACGTCCGGCTACCTGCCCTTGTCCGCGGTCATGGTGGGGACCCGCGTCGCCGAGGCGTTGCTGGCGCCCGGCGTCGAGTACAGCCACGGCTATACCTATTCCGGCCATCCGGTTTCCTGCGCCGTGGCGCTCGAAAACATCAGGATCATCAAGGACGAGAAGCTGGTCGAGCGCGTGCACGACGACACCGGCCCCTATCTCAAGGAGCGCCTTGCGACATTGAACGATCACCCGCTGGTCGGCGAGACGCGGAGCCTCGGTTTCATCGGCGCGATCGAGTTGGTCAAGACCAAGAAGCCGCGCGAGTTGTTCCAACCAGCTGGAAAGGTCGGCGGCATCTGCCGCGATCATTGCACCAGGCTCGGCCTCGTCATGCGGGCGACCCGCGACACGCTGCTGCTGTCGCCGCCGCTCATCTGGAGCCGCGCCCATGTCGACGAGTTCATCGGGCTTGCGCGCCAGGCGCTCGATCTGACCCTGGCGGATTCGAGGAAGATGTAATCCTGTAATCGAAGTTGCCATCGAAAGGCGCCGAACCATGCACGGCCAGCGGAATATTCTGGATGCGATCGGCAATACGCCGCTCGTCGAACTGCGCCGGATCGTTCCGAAAGGCAGCGCACGGATCGTCGCCAAGCTCGAATCCGCCAACCCGACCGGAAGCATGAAGGATCGGCTGGCGCGGACGGTCATCGAACGCGCGGCCGCGGCCGGCCGCTTGCCGCCGGGCGGCACCGTTGTCGAATACACCGCCGGAACCACCGGCATTTCCCTCGCCCTGGTCGCGAGCGCGCTCGGCTATCGGACGCATTTCGTGTTCTCGGACGCCTTCAGCGACGAGAAGCGCTGGACGATGCGGGCCTATGGCGCCGAAATCACCGATGTGACGAGCGACAACAAGCAGATCACCAAGGCGTTGATCCAATCGATGATCGCCAAGGCGGGCGAGATCAGCCGGCGGCCCGGCCACTGGTGGGCCGATCAACTGAACAACGGGGACGGCGCCGATGGTTATGCCGGGCTCGGCGACGAAATCTGGAATCAGACCAAGGGCGACGTCGACGCCGTCGTCCATACCGTCAGCACGACCCATTCCCTCCACGGCATGAGTCGGGCCCTGCGGCGACATCGGCCGGACCTTCCGGTCTATGCCGTCGAACCCGCCGAATCCGCCGTTCTGTCGGGGAGGCCCCCCGGATCGCATAAGATCGAGGGTATTGGGCTTGGCTTCATTCCACCGCTTTGGCATCCGCGAGAGGTAACGGAAATCCTCACCGTTTCAACGGATGACGCGAAGGCCATGGCACGGCGTCTCGCGCGCGAGGAAGCGATATTCGCCGGTACATCCACGGGTGCCAACGTTGTCGCCGCGCTGCGGATCGCCGAACGAATGGGCCCCGGTCGGACGGTCGCGACCATCATCGTCGATTCCGGCCTGCGCTACCTAAGCACCGACGTCTTCCGCGGCGGCTCGTAGATCGCGATCAGTGTTGTTGCTTCGTGCCCCCCAACCCTGATAGCTGATGGCCGGCGCGGGGAAGGAGCGCGTCTCGCATGAGCAAGATCACGGTGGCGGCGACGCAGTTCGCCTGCGGCGAGGACAAGCGCGCCAACATCGCCAAGGCGGAGCAGTTGATACGCCGCGCGGCGGCCGATGGTGCCCAGATCGTCCTGTTGCAGGAACTTTTCGAGACGCCCTATTTCTGCAAGGACCAGGATCGCGAGCTGTTCGGGCTCGCCCATCCGGTCGAGGCGCACCCGACGCTGACGCGCATGAGCCGGCTTGCCAAGGAACTCGGCGTCGTCCTGCCGGTGAGTTTCTTCGAGCGGGCCAACAACGCCTACTTTAATTCCTTGATGCTGATCGACGCCGATGGCGAACCGCTCGGCCTCTATCGCAAGTCGCACATTCCCGACGGACCCGGCTATCAGGAGAAGTTCTACTTCAACCCCGGCGATACCGGGTTCCGCGTGTGGGACACCAGGCACGGCCGCATCGGCGTCGGCATCTGCTGGGACCAGTGGTTTCCCGAATGCGCCCGCGCCATGGCGCTTCAAGGCGCGGATATCCTGTTCTATCCGAGCGCGATCGGTTCCGAGCCGCAGGACCAGACGATCAACAGCCGCGACCACTGGCAGCGCGTCATGCAAGGCCACGCCGGCGCCAACATGGCGCCGCTGGTGGCGTCGAACCGCGTCGGGCGCGAGGTCGGGAAAAGCTGCACGCTCACCTTCTATGGCGCGTCCTTCATCGCCGGGCCGACCGGCGAGAAGGTGGCCGAGGCCGGGGACGACAACGACGTGGTCCTGACCGCCGAGTTCGACTTGGATGCCATCCGCGCCCAGCGCGCGGCCTGGGGCATCTTCCGCGACCGCCGGCCGGAGCTCTATACGACGCTGCTCACTCTCGACGGCATCGAGGTCGGATAGCCCTCAACCCGCCGTGCTGCCGCCATCGACCGAGAGCATCGCCCCCGTCATGTAGGCGGAATCGTCGGAGGCCAAGAACAGCACCGCCTTGGCGATCTCCTCGGGCCGGGCGATCCGTTGCAAGGGCACGTGGGCGCCCATCATCCTGTAGCCCTCGGCGCGGCCGTACTCGACGATCTCGGGCCGCGTGTCCAACATCGGCGTTGCGACATCGCCCGGACAGACGGCATTGACGCGGATGCCGTCGCCGCCGTGGTCGAGCGCCATGGCCCGGGTCATCTGCACCACGGCGCCCTTGCTGGCGCAGTAGGCGAAGGCGTTCCGCCCGCCGACGAGGCCCCAATCGGAAGCGACGTTGACGATGACGCCGCCGCTGGGCGAGGTTTGCTTCTTCATCTGCCGCACGGCGGCGCGGCTCATATGGAAGACGCCGTCGGCGTTGACCGTCATGACGGCGCGCCAATCCTCGTCGCTGGTCTTGTCGATGGCGCCGCGGCGAATGATGCCGGCGCTGTTCACCAGCAGGTCGAGCCGGCCGAACCGCCCGACCGCCAGGCCAAGCGCGCGTTCGGCGAAACTCGGCTCGGCCACGTCACCGGCCAGGAAAAACGCCTCGCCGCCGGAATCGGCGATGCGGCGGACCACGCCCGCGCCGCGCTCGGCCGAGCGGCCGACGAGCATCAACCGGACACCCGCGGCGCCGGCGGCCTCGGCGATCGCGGCGCCGATGCCCGACGTGGCGCCGGTGACGATCGCGGCCTTGCCGGCCAACGTCACGACAGCGAAGCGGTGATGCTGCGGTATTGCGCTTCGCTGAAAGCCTTGAGCGTGGTCGTATGCGTAAAGCCGCGACCGCCCATGGTGAGGATGAACTTCGCCATCGCCTCGTCGCTCGGCGCCTCGGCGATGACGACGAAATCATGCCCGCCCATGGTCAGATAGAAGTCCTTGAGATCGACACCCATTCCCTTCGCCGCCTGCCGGCCGGCGTCCAGACGCTTGGGCGAGTCCTTCATGTTGGTGATGCCCTTTTCGGTGTAGCTTCCCAAGATGATGTAAGTGGACATGGCGTGCCTCCCTAATTGCCGATGTGAATCCAGGTAGCCTTCAACTCGGTGTACTTGTCCATCGCGTGCAGCGACTTGTCGCGCCCGAAGCCCGACTGCTTGAAGCCGCCGAAGGGCGAGGAGATGTGGCCGTTGTCGAAGCAGTTGACCCAGACCACGCCCGCGCGCAGGCGCCGGGCCGCCTTCAACGCCTTGGTGATGTCCCGCGTCCAGACCGCGGCGGCCAGGCCGTAGATCGAATCGTTGCCGATGCGAACCGCTTCCTCGGGATCCGTGAAGGTGATGGTCGAGAGGACGGGCCCGAAGATTTCCTCCTGGGCGATGGTCATCTTGTTGTCGACGTCGTCGAAGATCGTGGGCTCGACGTAATAGCCGCCGGTTTCGGCGCGCACGCGGGCGCCGCCGAAGACGACCTTGGCGCCTTCCTTCTTGCCGGTGTCGATGTAGCCGAGCACGCGGTCGAGCTGGGTCTTGTCGACGATGGCGCCCATGCCGGTCTTCGGGTCGAGCGGATCGCCCGGCTGCAGCTTCCTGCCCACGGCCTTGATCTTCTCGACCACTTCGTCCTTGATCGATTCCTCGACGATGAGGCGCGAACCGGCGTTGCACACCTCGCCCTGGTTGAAGAAGATGCCCCAGGCGGCGGCGGTGGCCGCGGCATCGAGGTCGGGGCAATCGGCCATGATGATGTTGGGGGTCTTGCCGCCGCATTCCAGAGACACCCGCTTCATGTTGGATTCGCCCGAGTACTTCAGGAAGTACTTCCCGACCTCGGCCGAGCCGGTGAAGGTGATGCAATCGACGTCGTTGTGGCGGCCGAGCGCCTGGCCGGCGGTCTCGCCGAACCCGGGGAGGACGTTGAACACGCCTTCCGGAATGCCGGCCTCGGCGGCCAACTCGGCGATGCGGATGGCCGACAAGGGCGATTGCTCGGCCGGCTTCAGGATGACGCTATTGCCGGTGGCGAGCGCCGGGCCGATCTTCCACGATGCCATCATCAGCGGAAAATTCCACGGCACCACCGCGGCCACGACGCCCACCGGCTCACGGCGGATGAGCGACACCGCCTCGGGGCCGGTTGGAGCGATTTCGTCATAGACCTTGTCGATCGCCTCGGCGTACCAGCGGATGCAATTGACCGAGCCCGGCACGTCGATCTTGGAGCTGTCGCGGATGGGCTTGCCCATGTCGAGGGTCTCGAGCAAGGCCAGTTCGGTCGTGTGTTTTTCGATGAGGTCGGCGAATTTCAGCATCACCTTCTTGCGGTCGGAAGGCGCGCGGCGCGACCACGCGCCCTTGTCGAAGGCGGCGCGGGCGGCCTTGACGGCGCGGTCGACGTCTTCCTTGTCGCATGCGGCGACTTGGGCAAGGACTTTGCCGTTCGCGGGGTTGATACGGTCGAAGGTCTTGCCCGAGGCCGCGGCAACGTACTTGCCGCCGATGAAGGCCTCGGTGCGAAAGCTGAGGCGGTCGGCCTCGGATTTCCAATTGTCGATCGAAAGGACGGCGGACATGGGCGGTCTCCCGGACAAAGAGGATGCGAATGAATGGATGAACGAACTCTAGCCCGCGGCCGGGCGCCTCGGCAACTCGGCTTTAGAGCTTGAACTGCTTGCCCAACGTCAGGCCCTGGGACTGATATGAGGAGCCGAGATCGGCGCCGTAGGGGCGGTCGGTGGCGCCGGTCAGGCGCTCGTAGCGCAGCCAGCCGATGATCTGCTCGTGTTCCAGGATGAAGGGCACGTCGTGCGAGCGGACCTCGAGCACCGCCTTGGTGCCGGGCGCGTCGGGGGCGGCGGCGTCGAAGCCGAAGCCGGGATCGAAGAACCCGGCGTAGTGGACGCGAAACTCGCCCACCATGGTGTCGTAGGCAACCATCTCGGCGGCGTGGTCGGGCGGCACCTTCACCGCCTCCTTGGTCGCCAGAATGTAGAAATCGTCCGGGTTGAGGACGATGCCGCCGCTTCGCCCGGCCGGTATCGGCTCCCAGAAATCGAGCGGATCGTAGCGGCCGCGGGCATCGACATCGATCACGTCCGTGTGCTTCTTGGCGCGATAGCCGATGAGTCCGGTGCGCGCATCGCCGGATAGGTCGAGCGTCACGCCGATGGTGTCGTCGCGGATGGTCTCGGCGCCAGGCGCCGCGTCGACGAGGCGGAAGCGTTCATGGAGGCGGCGAAGCGCCGTTTCGCTGCTGGGCGAGAGGCCGCGGCGGAAGCGAAGCTGGTTCAAGCGCGAGCCGCGGCGCGCCTCGATGCTGAAGGTTCGCGGCGCGATCTCCAAATAAAGAGGCCCCTTGTAGCCGCGCTCGACCCGGTCGAAGGCCGTGCCGTTGTCGGCGATGAGGCGCGTGAACACGTCGAGCCGGCCGGTGGAGCTCTTCGGATTGGCCGCCGCCGACAACCGGCTGCCGAGCGCCAGGCTTTCCATCATGCGCACGATATAGACGCAGCCGCGCTCCAGTACGGCGCCGCGCGTCAGGTCGATCTCGTGCATGCCGAACTGCTCGATCTTCTCCATCACCGTGGCCTGGGCCCCGGGCAGGAAGCTTGCCCGGACCCGATAGGCCACGGAATCGAGCCGGAGATCGAGGCTCGCCGGCTGGTACTGCGCCGGCTCGATGGGATCGGGCGCCAGCACTTCGCGGGCACGCACCAGTTCCTTGATCGTCTGGTAGGGCAGGATGCCGGTGCTGTGGTGGGACGCGGTCGCGCCGGCGGCGGCGGGGAAGAGTTCCATCGGGCTATCGAGCATTCGACACGGTCAGAACAACCCCTCGATCTGACCTTGCGCGTTCAGAAAGATACTGTTGGCGGCCGGCACCTTGGGCAGGCCCGGCATGGTCATGATCTCGCCGCAGATGACGATCACGAATTCGGCGCCCGCCGAAAGCTTCACCTCGCGCACCGGCACCACGTGGTTGCTGGGCGCGCCCTTGAGGCCGGGGTCGGTGGAGAAACTGTACTGGGTCTTGGCCATGCACACCGGCAGATGGCCGTAGCCCGCCTTCTGGTACTCGGCGAACTGCTCGCGAATCTTCTTGTCGGCGATGATGCCTTGGGCGCCGTAAAGGCTTTGCGCGATGGTGCGGGTCTTGTCCCAGAGCGGCATGTCGTCGGGATAGAGTAACTTGAAGCCGTCCGTGCTTTTTTCGGCGAGCCGCACGACGGCATGGGCGAGGGCTTCCGTACCGGCGCCGCCATCCGACCAGTGCGAGCAGAGGATGGCTTCGGTCCCGAGCTCGGCGCAGACTTGGCGCAAGGCCGCATGTTCGGCCTCGGTGTCGGCGCTGAACTGGTTGATGGCGACGACAGCCGGCACACCGAACTTTCGGACGTTTTCGATATGGCGCGCCAGGTTCGCGGCGCCCTTCTTCAACGCCTCGACGTTCTCCTTGCCGAGGTCGTCCTTGGCCACGCCGCCATGCATCTTGAGCGCGCGCACGGTGGCGACGATGACGGCGGCGCTGGGCTTCAGGCCGGTCTTGCGGCACTTGATGTTGAAGAACTTCTCGGCGCCGAGATCGGCACCGAAGCCGGCTTCGGTCACGACATAGTCGCCGAGCTTCAGCGCGCTCCTTGTGGCGACCGCGGAATTGCAGCCATGGGCGATGTTACCGAACGGGCCGCCATGGATGAAGGCCGGGTTGTTTTCCAGCGTCTGCACCAGATTCGGCATGAACGCGTCCTTGAGCAAGACGGTCATCGGACCTTCGGCCTTGAGGTCGCGGGCGAAGACCGGCTTGCGGTCGCCGGTCTGGCCGATGACGATGTTGCCGAGGCGCTTGGTGAGGTCCTTGAGATCGCTCGCAAGGCAGAAAATCGCCATCACTTCGGAAGCGACGGTGATGTCGAATCCGTCCTCGCGCGGGAAGCCGTTGGCGACGCCGCCCAAGGACGACACGATCGAACGCAGCGAACGGTCGTTCATGTCGATGACGCGGCGCCAGAATATGCGGCGAACGTCCAGCCCGAGATCGTTGCCCCAATAGATGTGATTGTCGATAAGCGCGGTCAGCAGATTGTGCGCGGTGCCGATGGCGTGAAAATCGCCGGTGAAGTGCAGATTGATGTCTTCCATGGGCACGACTTGGGCATAGCCGCCACCGGCCGCCCCGCCCTTGACGCCGAAGCAGGGGCCGAGGCTGGGTTCGCGCAAACAGATGACGGCTTTCTTGCCGATGCGGTTAAGCCCGTCGCCCAGACCCACCGTGGTCGTGGTCTTGCCTTCGCCGGCCGGCGTCGGCGTGATCGCGGTCACCAGGATGAGCTTGCCGTCGGGGCGCGCGCTCAGCTCGTCGATGAAGTCGAACGAGATCTTCGCCTTGTGCGGCCCGTAACGATAGAGATGCCGGTCGGGGATGCCGAGCCCGCGCGCGATCTCCTCGATCGGCTTCATGGTGGAGGCGCGGGCGATCTCGATATCGCTCCCGACTTTCCTGCTCATGGGTTAGAATTCCTTAAATGAGAACGACGCGGCGACTCTCTAGTTCGGCGACTCTGACACTTCGAACCCACCGATGTCATGGCCGGGCCTGACCCGGCCATCCAGGAATCGATGAAAAACCTGGATGCCCGGATCAAGTCCGGGCATGACAAGGGAGACGGAAGTCGCAAGCTCGAGAAAGATCCGATTGATCCACTTCACTAGCAATCGATGGCGTTGGCGATTTCCCACGAGCTGAGATGGCGCATGTAGCTCGACCACTCGTCGTTCTTCAGCTTCAGGTAACTGTCGATGAAGGAATCGCCGAAAGCCTGGCGCAGCACCTTGCTTTTGTCGGTCGTGCGCAATGCGTCCAGGAGATTGAGCGGCAGGCGGCGCACGTTCTTCAGCGTGTGGCCATCGGTGTACATGTTGATGTCGAGGCGCTTGCCGGGATCTCGGCTGTTGGCGGCGCCGTCGAGACCGGCGGCGAGCGCGCCTGCCTGCATCAGGTAGGGATTGGCGGCCCCATCCATGAGGCGCAGTTCGAAACGGCCGGCATCGGGAATCCGGATCATGTGGGAACGGTTGTTACCGCCATAGGTGATGGTGTTGGGCGCCCAGGTGGATCCGGAGATAGTGCGCGGGGCGTTGATGCGCTTGTAGCTGTTCACCGTCGGATTGAAGAAGGAGCAAAGCGCCTCGGCCGAATGGATGACGCCGCCGAGGAACGCATAGGCGAGCTTCGACAATCCAAGCTCGCCCTTCGGGTCATGGAACAGATTGGTCTTGCCGGTCTTGTCCCAGACCGAGACATGGGCGTGACAGCCGCTGCCGGTGAGATTGAGGAACGGTTTGGGCATGAAGGTCGCGCGCAGGCCATGCTTCTCGGCGATCGTCCTCACCATGTACTTGAAGAAGACGTGCCGGTCGGCTGTGACGAGCGCGTCGTCATAGTCCCAATTCATTTCGAACTGGCCGTTGGCGTCCTCGTGATCGTTCTGATAGGGCTTCCAGCCTAGCTTCTGCATGGCATCGCAAATCTCGACGATCACGTCGTAGCGGCGCATCAACGCCTGCTGGTCGTAGCAGGGCTTTTCCTGGGAATCGAAGGGATCGGAAATCGCCTTGCCGTCCGGCGTCACCAGAAAGTATTCGCATTCCACGCCCGACTTCATGCGGTAGCCGGACTTGGCGGCGATCGCGACCTGGTTCTTCAAGACGGCGCGCGAGCTGTCCGCGACTTCCCTACCGGCCATCCACAGATCGCTGGCGAGCCACGCCACCTCGGGTTTCCACGGCAGGATGGTCAGGCTCTCGGGATCGGGACGCGCGAAGAGGTCCGGATGCGCCGGCGTCATGTCGAGCCAGGTTGCAAAACCCGCGAAGCCCGCGCCGTCGCGCTGCATCATGCCGATGGCGCTCGCCGGCGCCAGCTTGGCGCGCAAAACGCCGAACAGATCGACATAGCTGATCAAGAAATACTTGATCTTTTCCTGCTTCGCGACTTTTTCGAGATCGATTGCCATGGTTCCTCTCACTTCGTGATTGTTTTTTAGCGGCCGGGAATCCAATTGGTGCCGGCCAGCGGCACGCCGGCCATGGCCGCGGCCTCCACGGTCAAGGCCGCCAAATCGTCGGGCTCCAGATTGTGGACGTGGCTCTTGCCGCAGGCGCGCGCCAAGGTCTGCGCCTCCAGCACCATGACCGAAAGGTAATTCCTGAGCCAGCGGGCGCCTTGTTCCGGGTCGAGGCGCGCCTGCAGCTCCGGCAGCTGCGTCGTGACGCCCACCGGGCACTTGCCGGTATGGCAGTGGTGGCAGAAGCCCGGTTCCGTACCCAGCGCATGATAGTCGTCGATGTAGACGGGCTTGTTGCAGCCGAGCGCAACCATCGCCGCCGAGCCGATGGCGACGGCGTCGGCGCCCATCGCCAGCGCCTTGGCCACGTCGGCGCCGCTACGGATGCCGCCCGAGACGATCAGCTGCACCTTGCGGTGCATGTCGAGCTCCTGCAACGCCTCGACCGCCATGCGGACGGCGGGCAAGGTCGGAATCCCGGCATGCTCGATGAACACGTCCTGCGTGGCGGCGGTGCCGCCCTGCATGCCATCGACGACGACGACATCGGCGCCCGCCTTCACCGCCAGCGCCACGTCGAAGCGCGTGCGCGTGGCGCCGACCTTGACGTAGATGGGTTTCTCCCAATCGGTGATTTCGCGCAACTCGCGGATCTTGATCGTGAGATCGTCGGGGCCGGTCCAATCCGGGTGGCGCGACGCGCTGCGCTGATCGATGCCGACCGGCAGGTTGCGCATCTTGGCCACCCGCTCGGTGATCTTGAGGCCAAGCAGCATGCCGCCGCCGCCGGGCTTGGCCCCCTGCCCCACCACGACCTCGATGGCGTCGGCGCGCCGGAGATCGTCCGGGTTGAGGCCGTACCGGGACGGCAAGACCTGATAGACCAGGGTCTTCGAAGACTTGCGCTCTTCCTCCGTCATGCCACCGTCGCCGGTGGTCGTGCTGGTCCCCATCATGGTCGCGGCCCGCCCGATCGCCTCCTTGGCGTTGGCGCCCAGCGCGCCGAAGCTCATGCCGGCGATGGTGACGGGGATCTTGAGCTCGATCGGCTTCTTGGCGAACCGCGTTCCCAGCACGACATTCGTCCCGCACTTCTCGCGATAGCCCTCGAGCGGATAGCGCGAGACGGAGGCGCCGAGCAGCACCAGATCGTCGAAGGTTGGCAGCTTTCGCTTCGCCCCGAATCCGCGAATCTCATAGAGCCCCTGGTCGGCGGCGCGGTGAATCTCGGCCAGCACGTGTTGAGGAAAGCTATGCGATGGCCGCAGCGCGCGGGTATCGAAGGCCGGCGGCTTGCCGCGCGCATCGCCCGCCGAAACGAGGTTGGCGCGCAAAGCGGCGGGCGTGACGGCCTTGATCGCCTTGGCGCGGCTGCCCATGCGCGATTTCGGCTTCGCCGCGCGGCCGGAACGCTTCTTGGCCTTGGGCGCGGGCTTTCTAGTACGCATCGGCGTGATCGACGTGGAAGTTGTAGAGCTTGCGCGCCGAGCCGTAGCGCCGGAACCGCTTGGGGTCGGCCTTGATGCCGGCGCGGGCCAGAAGATCGCGCAGGGTCTTGGCGTGGGCCGGCGTCATCTCCTTCTCGATGCAATCGGCGCCGAGGCTCTCGACCTTGCCTTGAACGTAGAGGATCGCCTCGTAGATCGAATCGCCGAGGCTGGGGCCGGCGTCGCCGCACACGACCAGATGGCCGGATTGGGCCATGAAGGCGCTCATGTGGCCGACCGAACCGCCGACCACGATGTCGACGCCTTTCATCGATATACCGCAGCGCGCGCTGGCATCGCCCTCGATGACGACGAGCCCCCCTTGCCCGGAAGCCGCGGCCGATTGCGAGGCGTTGCCTTTGACCCGCACCTCGCCCGACATGATGTTTTCGGCGACGCCCTGGCCGGCGTGGCCGTTGATGATGACAGTGGCCGCCTTGTTCATGCCGGCGCAATAGTAACCGGTGTGGCCCTCGATTTCGACTTCAAGCGGCAGCGTGAGGCCGGCCGCGATCGCGTGTTCGCCCTTTGGATTGACGATACGCCAATGGCGCTCGTTGGTGCCGGGCGGCAGCGCATGCAGACGGCTATTCAAGTCCCGAACCGAGACGGAAGCGAGATCGACGGTGCTCATGCGGCTTTCGGAAGGCTCCAGGTGTAGACGACCGCGGGTTCCGGCTCCCAGATCTTCGCCTTGTCGACTCCGGGCAGATTGGCGAGGCTGCGGAACTCCGAGGCCATGGCGACCCAATCGTCGGTTTCGGCCAGGACCGCCGGCTTGCAGGCGATGGCGTCGCGCAGGACCGCGAAACCGTCCCGCGTTCCCATGGTGAAGGTGAAGAATCCGTCGAGATCCTTGAGGCCGGCTTCGAGCGCCTCGGCCAGCGTCGCGCCCTCGGACAGGCGATAGGCGAAATAGCGGGCGGCGACTTCGCTGTCGTTGTCGGTTTCGAATTCCAGGCCGCGTTTCCTCAGCCACTTGCGCAAATTGTTGTGGTTGCTGAGGCTGCCATTGTGCACCAGGCACATGTCGGCGGCAGCGGTGAAGGGATGGGAATGCTCGGTCGTGACGGCGCTTTCGGTCGCCATCCGCGTGTGGCCGATCGCGTGCGTTCCCTCCATCGAGGCAAGACCATATTTGTCCGCGACTTCCGCCGGCAACCCCATGTCCTTGTAAACTTCCATGAGCTGGCCATAGCCCATGATCCGGATCTCCGGGTGGTGGCGGTGGAGCCAGGCGCGGGCCTTGTCCTCCGGCGCCGCCACGATCACGACGGCGTGGTTGCTCTTGTGCTCGACATCGACCTCGGCGTCGAACGCCTCGCCGAGCGCGCCGCCCACTTCCCGCCAGCGGTATTGCGGGTCCGGGTGAAAGAGCGTCAGTTTGCTCCTGCCGGGTCCGGCCGGACGATGATAGACGGCGATACCGGCGCTATCCGGCCCGCGATCGGTCATGCCGATCAGCATGGCCTGGACGTGGCGGCCAAGCTCCGATTGCAACGCCGGATTCTTAAAGAACAGCCCTACGATTCCGCACATGGCTTCATCCTACCTCATATTCGCCGGCTTACGCAACCTAATAGGAAACAAAGTTTCCCTTTAGGAATGATCCCTATCATAGTGAAGCTCGGAAATCTTGACCCGGCCGCCCTCCGGCGAACCCATGCGGATCCTGGAGGGCGCTTGCGCGGCTTCATGGGCCCCCCAGACGCCGCAACGCTTCCAAGCCGACGGCGGCACCTCCGAACTCCTCCATCGCGTCGATGACGCAGGCCCAGAGATATTCGGCCGAGGCGCTGTCGGCGAGCAGGTGATATCCCGGCACGCCGCCGCGGTCCTCGCGGATGACGATGGCGTTCATCTTGGCCACCGAGGTCTGGGCGATGGCGAGATCGGGAAACCGATGCGTCCGCAAATCGACGCCGCAGATCTTGGAGAACATGGCCGGGCTTTCCGCGCCCGCGAGCGCGAACCAGGCGTGGCTGTCGGCGCGCGGCATGGGATAGCCGCAAGGCTTGCGCGGCTTCTCCTTTCCCCAACTCCAGGCGGCATCGAGACGCGCGCTCAGACGCCCCTCGCCGCCGAGATCGTCGATCAGGAATATCTCGGTCGGCGCCAGGCGCGCCGCCAAGGCGCCGTTCGGCTGGCGATAGGCCTTGTTACTATCGGGGCCGATATCCAGGCCTTGCGACTGTAGCCACTCCACCGCGCCATTGCCTTTGAAACCGCAACGCGGCAGCGGCGACAGATCGGCGATGGCCAGGTGTCGAGCCTTGTGTGTTTCCTCTTCGATGGAGCCGCGATAGCGCAGCGCCACTGCCGCGCCGCCGATCTCGCCGAACTCGGCGCCCGCTTCCGCCAGCACCCGGTAAAGGAAGCCGCGGCGCTTCAATGATGTGGGATCGATGCTCATGCGTAATCCCCTACATCGCCTGGCGCTTGTTGTCGGGGTCGTAGAAGGGAGGGGAGATGACCCTGCCGCGAATCATCCGCCCTCCGGCGACCTTGATTTCGAACTGCGTATCGGGCGTCGCCTGGGCGGGAGCGACATAGGCTAGGCCCACCGTGGCGTCGAGCGTGGGCGAGCGCACCGCCGAGGTGACGCGGCCCACGATCTCGCCGCGATGAATGACGAGATGGCATTCATCCGGCACCGGCGCCGACTTGTCGTCGACGATGAAGCCGACGAGCTTGCGGGTGAGCGCCTTGCTGCCCTGGATTTCGATCGACCGGCCGCCGATGAAGAACGGCTTGTTCTTGGCGATGGCCCAGCCCATGCCGGCTTCGAGCGGGTGGGTGAGGCCGTCCGTATCCTGGCCGATGATGATGTGGCCTTTCTCCAGGCGAAGGACGCGCTGGGCCTCGACGCCGAAGGGCCTGATGTCCTCGAGCGCGCCCACCGCCATGATAGCGTCCCACAGGGCCTCGCCCTGACTTGCCGGAACGTGGATCTCGTAGCCAAGCTCGCCGACGAAGCCGACCCGCAACAGGCGCGCCGGGATGCCGGCCACCGTGCCCTGGCGCACGCCCATGTAAGGAAACGCCTCGGCGGAAAGATCGACGTCCGAACACAGGCGCGACAGCACGGCGCGCGACTTCGGCCCGGCGAGATTGACCCCGGCATAAGCCGCGGTCACGTTGGCCACGTCGACGTCGAGGCGCCACTGCGCGTTCCAAAACAGCATGTGGCGGTAGACGGCATCGACGCCGCCGGTGGTGGCGGTGACATAGAAATGCTGGTCATGAAAACGGCAGGCGACGCCATCGTCGGTGATGACGCCGCTCTGGTCGGTCATCAAGACGTAGCGCGAACGGCCGACCGGCTGCTTGGCGTAAGCGAAGGTATAGAGACGGTTCAGCAGCTCGGCCGCGTCGGGACCGCGCACGTCGAGGCCGCCCAGGGTGGAGACGTCGATAAGACCGACATTGCGGCGTACCGCCAACACTTCCTCAAGGATCGCCTTGTCGCGATCGGCCGGCACGCCATAATAGGCGGGGCGCAGCCACAGACCGGCCAGCATCATCCGGCCGCCGAGTTCGATATGGCGGTGGTGCATGGCGGTGTAACGCACGGGCTCGAACCCGCGGCCGCCGAGATGGCCGAACTTCACCGGACGGTAAGGAGGGCGTTGGGTCGTGACGCCCAGCGCGGATACGGGCCGACCGGTCTCCTTGGCCAGCACGCGCACGGCCGCGACGCCTGAGTGCCGCCCTTGCGAAGGCCCCATGCCGACCGTGGAATAGCGTTTCAGCAACTCGATGTCGTCGTACCCATCGGCGATGGCATTCACCAGATCTTTAACCTGAAGATCTTCATCGAAGTCGATGAAATCCTTTCCTTTTTTGTGTGGAAAAATTGGCCAAGGATGGGTCAAGTCCCGAGCACCGCTGTCGTAGGACGCCACCGGTTCGCTGCCGGTAACGGGCATCCCGGCATCGCGGGCCGCCAGCCAACCGGCCCGAATCCCTTCGGCGAGAACGGCGTCGAGATCGTAGGCGCCGTTCACCGAGCCCGAGGCAAGCACGCCGGCGGGCAGTTCCGCCGGCTGGAACATGTGGGTCGCCTCGTCATAGGCAAAGCGCGCGCCGGCATGATGCAGGAGCTGGCCCGCGGGCGTGTAGCCGACCGACATGCAAACGAGATCGCAGCCGACGATCGTCGCGCCGCGCTCGTATCGGCCCTCGCCGACGATACGATTGACCAGCACCGCCGCCAGATGTTCGCCGTGGCGATTCTCGATCGCCTCGGAAATGGTGTGGCCGGCGAGGACGCGAATGCGCCGGTTGGCGACCGAGCGCGTCATGATCGTTGCTACCGGCGCCTCGCGCATATCGACGACCGCTTCCACCTCGACGCCGGCGTCATCGAGATCGAGGGCAACGCCATATCCATCGGCGTTGGCGGTGAGCACGACCGCCTTGCGGCCGGGCTTTACCCCGTAGAGATGAATGAGCCGCTGCGCCGCCGACCCCATCATGATTCCCGGCAGATCGTTATGGCGGAAGACCGCCGGCTGTTCCAGGGAACCGGTCGCGACCACGACCGATTTCGCGCGAATCTTGTAGAGCCGCTGCCCCGCCACGGCGGCCAGCCAGTTGTCGCCATAGAGGCCCGTGCAGGTACAATTCGACAGCACCGTCACGTTCTTGTGGCCGGCGAGGCGGCGCCGCAGCCGGCTGGCAACGGCGGCGCCCCGCACCCCTTGCGATTCGAACCGGGCATAACCGAGCGAGCCGCCAAGCTCCGGCATGTCGTCGATGAGGACGATTTCGGCGCCCGACGACGCCGCTTGCAAGGCGGCGGACATTCCCGCCGGCCCGCCGCCGATCACGGCGACATCGGCAAAGAGATACTGTTTGTCGAAATAACCGTGATGGGCGTGGACATCCACCTTGCCGAGGCCGGCGCGGTTGCGGATGATCGGTTCCCAAAATTTCCAGGCGCCCTTCGGCTTGAAGAACGCCTTGTAATAGAACCCGACCGGCATGAAGCGGGCCAGGCGCTCGACCACGCGACCGCGATCCTGATTGAGAAAGCCGTCGTAGTTCTGGCCTTCGGCCGCCAGGCCCTCGGCGATCGGCCGCAGATCGGCCAGCACGTTGGGTTCGGACCCGATCTGGACGAGCGTGTTGCCGTCCTGGCCGGCCATGGTGAGAACGCCGCGCGGCCGGCGGTACTTGAACGAGCGCGAGAGCAGCCATTCGCCATTGGCGCCAAGCGCGCTGGCGATCGTGTCGCCGGCGAGTCCGCGATAGGCGCGGCGCTCGAAGGTGAAGTCGATCGGGCGCCGACGGTCGATCAGCCTCCCATAGGGCTCCGGCAGTCGGTTGTCGGCGATCATGACCCGGGCTCGCCCGGCAAGGGGGCCGTCTTGAACTCGACGCGGTCCTTGAAGACCTCGGTGGCGCGGTAGGTGCGGACGATCTCGTCGCTCACGGTGTCGCGCTCGGCGATGAACCAGAACGAGGTCGGCACATGGCACCACCATTCCCGCACCATGCCGGCCGTGTTGTTTTCGAGGAAGACGTAGTCGGCCCATTCATGCGCGCCGCAGGTATTCGGGTCCGGCATCGCCCGCAACTCGCCGCCCCAGGCGAATTCGCTGATGTTGCGCGGGCCGTTCAACGGACAGTTCATGATTTTCATGACAGCGACTCCGCTCAGTGTCCGACCGACGCCGCGCCCTTCTCGCCCACTTGCGCGAACTCCGCGAAGCGTTCGAGGCGGAAGGGATAGAGGATGTCCGGCACGCGGCCGGTGGCGATGAGTTCGGCCATGCGCCGGCCGCACACCGGCGTCGCCTTGAAGCCCCAGGTGCCCCAGCCGGAATCGATGTAGTAGTTGTCGAGCGGCGTCAGTCCCATGATCGGGCTGAAATCGGGCGTCATGTCGGCCATGCCGGCCCATTGGCGCGCCACATGCACGTCGCCGAGGAACGGGAACAGCTCGAGCATGTGCCCGAGCAGGCCTTCCTTGAAGTCCAACGTCGAGCGCGACGAGTAGAGGCCGTAGGGGTCGGTCGATCCGCCCATGACCAGTTCGCCGCGCGGCGTCTGCGAGATATAGATGTGCAGGCTGCCCGAGACCACGATCTGGTCGAGAAAGGGCTTCAACGGCAGCGACACGCAGGCCTGCAGCGGGATCGTCTTGATCGGCAGGCGGAAGCCGGCAAGTTTCGCCACCCGGCCGCTCGAACCCGCGACCGCCTGCATGGCCAGGCCGCAGCGAACGACGCCCTTCGTGGTCTCGACCGCCGTCACGCGCCCGTTCTCTTCATGGATGCCGATGACTTCGGTGTTGGTATGAATCTCGACGCCGCGGCGCGTGGCGGCGCGCGCATAGCCCCAGGCGACGGCATCGTGGCGGGCGATCGCTCCGGGAGGATGATAGAGCGCGCCCAGGATCGGATAACGCACGTCATGCGACAGGTTGAGCGACGGGCAAAGCCTGTGGATGTCGTCGGGATAGATCAGCTCCGAATCGACGCCCATATGCTTGTTCACCTCGGCGCGCCACCGGCTGGTCCGCAACGCCGCGTCGGTATGCGCCAGCGTGAAATGCCCGCGCTCGGAATAGAGGATGTTGAAGTCGAGTTCCTCGCTCAACGTCCGGTAGAGGGCGAGGGATTCCTCGTAAAAGCGCACGCCGTCGGGCGTCAGGTAGTTCGAGCGGATGATCGCGGTGTTGCGCGCGGTATTGCCGCCGGCGAGATAGCCCTTGTCGATCACGCAGACATTGGTGATGTCGTGATAGGCGGCCAGGTAATAAGCGGCCGCGAGCCCATGGCCGCCGGCGCCGATGATGACGACGTCATAGGCGGGCTTAAGCTCCGTCGGAAGCGGGAAATGGCGCTCCACCGGGTGCTTGCGCGAGAGTCCGTACTTCAATAATCCGAAGGGCATGGCGGCTACCGATTACCTTTGGCCCAGTTTGACGCTTGGCGCAAACTGGCGTCAATCCCGAGCGATCGAGAAGGAAACCGGTCATGAGCGATACAACCGACAACGTGGTCCTGCTGGAAGCGGCGGCCGAGGCGCTGAGGGCCGAGTTCATCTTCTGGCAGTGCCGGGTGCGCCAAATCGCCATGCGCCAAGGCGGCGGCCGGCCGAGCGCCGGCATGCGCCCGCGCGTGTTCTCGCCCACGGGCGACGAACTCTCGCCCGGCATCGTCGTACTCGTCAACAAGGCCGAGCCCTTGGAAGCCATCCAGCAATTCCGCTACCAGGTCCTGAAGACGCAAGACCCGATCGAACGACACGACAAGGCGCTCGAGATCATGGCCGGGATGTATTTCCAGCGCCCGCATGAGTTCGCCGACGTCCTGACCGCGCTGTTCGGCGAAGGCTCCGGCATCATGCTCCGCCTGCTCGATTTCGGGAAATGCCTTTTGGCGTTCGAGCAATTCAACCAATCCTATCGCTTGCCGTGCCGCGTGCGGCTGCTGGCGCCATCCGACGATCTCTACCAGGCGACCTACTGGCACAATCGACTGTTCAACCCGCGCATGCCGCCCGGCATCGGTGTCGTGAGCTTCACGCCCGACTGGACGCATGGCAGCGGCGCTCGAATCGAACCGGACTAAAACTTCTTATACGCCTTGCGCAACTCGACCATCGGATGGCGCGGCGACATTTGGAACTTGATCAGCATTTCGCGGGCGATCATGTCGCGGTCCTGTTGGTTATCCGGCAGTTTCATGTTTTTCGGGATCGTGACCCAGCCATTGACGTTGCGGTCGAAGACCGCCGCGCGGCCTTCCTCGTAGCCCATGTGAACGTCTTCCAGCCAATTGAGGTCGTCCCAGCCCATCAGCTCCATGTACTTGCGCAGGAACGGCGTCAGCCGCTTGTAGTCGGGCAGCAGATTGACGTCGTAGCGATAGCCGATGTGCTGGCCGATCTCCTTCTCGCGCTTGCTGTCGAGACCGGTCGATTTCAGGAACTTGTTGATGTCGGGCTTCTTGGCGCCGGGCATGGCCGATCTCCTAGTAACGCGTCATGTCGGGCCGGCCGACGGTGTGCTGGGTGCCGGCGAGCGGTACCATGGCGAGCGCCGAGGCCTCCATGGTGAGCGCCGCCAAATCCTCCGGTTCCAGGGAATGCACGTCGGTCTTGCCGCAGGCGCGCGCCATCATCTGACATTCGATGGCGAGGCAATGCAGGAAGTTATAGACGCGCTCCGCGGCCTCGTCGGGATCGAGGCGCTTGCGCAACTCCGGATCCTGCGTCGTGACACCCACCGGACAGCGTCCAGTGTGGCAGTGGTAGCAGGAGCCGGCCTCGACACCGACTTCCTTCATGTAATCGGCTTCGGGGATGTCCTTGTTGCAATTGAGCGCCATCAGGGCCGAGTGGCCGATGGCGACCGCGTCGGCGCCGAGCGCCAGCGCCTTGGCCACGTCGGCGCCGTTGCGGATTCCGCCGGCATAGACGAGCGAGATCTGGCCCGACATGTTGAGGTCGTCGAGCGCCTTCCTGGCTTGGCGGATGGCGGCGATGCCGGGAACGCCCGTCTCCTCGGTCGCGATATGCGGGCCGGCGCCGGTGCCGCCTTCCATGCCGTCGATATAGATGCTGTCCGGTCCGCACTTGACCGCCATGCGCACGTCGTCATAGACCCGCGCCGCGCCCAGCTTCAGTTGGATCGGCACCTGGTAGTCGGTAGCCTCGCGGATCTCCTGGATCTTGAGGGCGAGATCGTCGGGCCCGAGCCAGTCGGGATGGCGCGCGGGCGAGCGTTGGTCGATGCCGGCCGGAAGCGAGCGCATCTCGGCCACCTGGTCGGTCACCTTCTGGCCCATGAGATGGCCGCCCAAGCCCACCTTGCAGCCCTGGCCGATGAAGAATTCCACCGCGTCGGCGAGTTGAAGGTGGTTCGGGTTGAAGCCGTAGCGCGACTGGATGCACTGATAGAACCACTTCGAGGAATAGCGCCGTTCGTCGGGGATCATGCCGCCCTCGCCCGAACAAGTCGCCGTTCCGGCCATGGTGGCGCCGCGCGCGAGCGCGATCTTGGCTTCGAAGGAGAGCGCGCCGAAGCTCATGCCCGTAATGTAGATCGGGATGTCGAGAACCAGCGGGCGCTTCGCGTTGGGGCCGATGATGGTCTCGGTCAGGCATTTCTCGCGATAGCCCTCGATGACGAATCTCGTCAGCGTGCCGGGCAGGAAGGTGAGGTCGTCCCAGGTCGGGATCTTCTTGAACAGCGAGAAACCGCGCATGCGGTAGCGGCCGAGCTCCGACTTGATGTGGATGTCATCCATCACCTCGGGCGTGAAAATTTGGCTATGGCCGAGGACGTTGACGTTGCGCTTCGGCTTCTTCCGAAGCGCCGGAGCGGGGGCGAGTTTGCGCTTGGCCATGGAGATTTCCGTCCTATTAAGGGATTCTAGAGAACGATCTTCTTTTCGGCTGGCTCGAGATTGTCGTAATTCCAGAGTTGCTTGCCGGCGACGATCTTGGTCAGGTTCTTGACGCCTTTCGGGGCAGCGAGGCCGTACATCTTCAGCTTGCGCTCCAGCCACTGGGCGTCGAGGTCGGTCATCTCGCCCGGCACCGCGTCGACGCCGAGCCCGGCGATCTTGCCGCCGACATAGATCGTGCCGTCATACATGGAATCGCCGAGGTTCTTGCCGGCATCGCCGAGGATGACCATGCGGCCGCGCTGCATCATGAAGCCGCAAAAGGCGCCGCAGCGCCCGCCGACGATGATGGTGCCGCCCTTCATGTCGATGCCCATGCGGGCGCCGACATCGCCCATGCAGACGAGATCGCCGCCGCGCAGCGCGGCGCCGAAGGTGGAGCCCGCGTTCTTCGCCACCACCAACGTGCCGGACATCATGTTTTCGGCGCAGGACCACCCCACCCGGCCCTTGATGCGGATATTGGGGCCGTCGATGAGCCCGCAGCCGAAATATCCGAGGCTGCCCTCGATGTAGAGCTGCAGGCGGTTCAAGATGCCGACGGCGATGCCATGCTTGGCGCCGGGATTCTTGAGGACGATGGTGCCGTAGCCCTTGGCCATGAGATCGCGCAACTTCAGGTTAATCGCCTGCACCGACAGCTTGGCGCAATCGAGCTCGGTGCGCTTGTTGTAGTCGACGTCGAAGGCGCCGGGACTGAGGAAATTCTCCTCTTCCTCCGGCGAGAAGAAGCGCTGCTGGGTGCGCCCGGCAAGCTGCTCGGTGTGCATCCCGAACTCATGGGATTTGTGTTCTGTTTTCATCCTTCGTGACCTTACACCAATTCTCGACGCCGGAGACCCGTGGCCCATCCTTCGAGACGCGTTCTTCGAACGCTCCTCAGGATGAGGAATGTTACCTCATGCCGGGGAGCCGCAAAGCGGCGTCTCGAAGCATGGCGGCGGGGTCGAAGCTCCAGGACACCGCATCACGCGTTGCTGCTCCACACCCGCACTTCGCCCTCGTAGGGATCGACAGTGTCGATCTCGTGCGGGAAGATGCTGCGGATCGCCACTTCCTCGGACGCCAAGGCGATGAACTTGTCGCTCTCGTAGAGCACCATGGGTTTGGCCGCCATCACGTCCTTGGCCATGCCGAGCTTGTCGGCGGTCGCGACCAGATAGGTGAAAACGCCGTCGAGGCGGTCGATCGAGTCTTTCATCGCGTCTTCGAGCGCGGCGCCCTGCTGCATCCGGTCGGCAAGGTAAACGGCGATCAGCTCGGAATCGCAGTTCGACATGAAGCGGTGGCCGCGCCGCTCCATTTCCCGGCGCCCCTTCCAATAATTCGTGAGCTGGCCGTTATGCACCACCGACACGTCGGCGAAGGGATAGGCCCAGTAGGGATGCGCCGAGCGGATATCGACGTCGGATTCGGTCGCCATGCGGGTATGGCCGATGGCATGGGTGCCGTTGAAGCCGGGGAGCGCGTACTGCTCGGACACGCGCTTGGCGTCGCCGAGGTCCTTGATCAACTCCAACCCGTGGCCGATCGACAGAATTTCGGCGCCTTCCACGTCCTCGATGTAGTTCGCCAATTTCCGCAGATCGCCCGAGAACGCGATGCGGTAGCGATAGGCGTACTCGGTGGCCAGATCCTCCTCGAGAATCTTGCCGCCCAATTCGACGATGCGCCCATCGACCTTCTGCTTGCGCTCGGTCACCTGGCGGTGGATGTCGAAGCCCTTCGCCATGTCCTCTTGTTCCGCCACCTTGAAGCGGAGCACGAGTTCCTCCCCCTTCGGCTCGCCATAGAGGGCGTAACCGGTGGAATCCGGCCCGCGATGCTTCAACGACTGCAACATGGCGGTCATTTCGCGGCCGATGTCGCCGGTGCCTTTTCGATGAATGAGTCCCGCGATGCCACACATGGCGTAACGCTCCCTTGCCAGCCCGAATTACGGCAGATAGTCCCAGTACTGCTCCAAATCCCAATGCGTGACCGTGGACATGAACCGCTCCCACTCGTCGCGCTTGTAATGGGTGAAGACACGGTACATCTCGTTCGGCATCGCCGACTTGACGACCTCGTCCTTGTCGAGTTCCGCGAGCGCGTCGCCCAGCGACATCGGCAGCTTCTTCACCTTCTTGCCCGCCGCCATCGCCTGATAGATGTTGCGCTCTTCCGGCTCGCCCGGATCGAGCTTGAGGCGAATGCCGTCGTCGAAGGATTTCAAGATTCCCGCCGCCATCAGATAGGGATTGACCGTCGAATCCACCGAGCGGTACTCGAAGCGCCCCGGCGCCGAGATGCGCAGCGCGCAGGTGCGGTTCTGATAACCCCAATCGGCATAGACCGGCGCCCAGAATCCGGTGTCCCACAGCCGGCGATAGGAGTTGACGGTGGACGATCCGATGGCGGTGAGCGCGCCGACGTGTTTGATGAGGCCGCCGATCGAATGGAGCCCGATCGGACCCGGCTTCCTCTCGCCCTTGCGCGGCAGGAAGGTATTCTCGCCGCCCTTGCGGTAGGTGAAGTTCTCGGCGAGACCCGGCAGCGTTTTGTGGTGCAGGTTGTTCACCTTGTCCTCGCCGCCATGCCACAGCGACAGATTGTGGTGGCAGCCATTCGCCGACACGCCCATGAAGGGCTTGGCCATGAAGCAGGCGATCAGGTTGAATTCGCGCGCGACCTGGGCGCAGATTTGGCGGTAGGTGGTGAGCCGGTCGGCGGTCCGCAGCGCGTCGTCGAACATGAAGTTCAACTCGAGCTGGCCCGGCGCGTCCTCATGATCGCCCTGGATCATGTCGAGGCCCATGGCCTGCGAATACTCGATGGCGCGCAGGAACACGGGCCGCAAGGATTCGAACTGGTCGATGTGGTAGCAGTTGGGCTTGGAAAAGCCGCCATCGGGCAAGCCGTCGGCACCCTTCTTCAGCCACATCATCTCCGGCTCGCAGCCGTGGCGCAGATGCAGGCCCTTGTGGTCCTTCTGGAACTGGTCGTGGATGCGCCGCAGATTGCCGCGGCAGTCCGAAGTGAGATACCCGCCCGGATCGACTTTTTCCTCGCGGTTGCGGAAACAGGTGCAGAAGACGCGGGCGACACGCTTGTCCCACGGCAATTGGCAGAACGTCTCCGGGTCGGGAATGCCGACAAGCTCCGAAGCCTCGGGGCCGTAGCCGATGTAGTTGCGGTGCCGGTCGACGAAGAGATTGGCGGTCGAGCCGTAGACGAGCTGGAAGCCCCGCTCGGCGATCTGTTCCCAATGATCCGCCGGGACGCCCTTGCCGACGACGCGGCCGGTCACCGAGACGAACTGGTAATAGATGTATTGAATTCCAAGCTCGTCGATCCGGGCGCGAACCTGTTTGACGAGTTCCTTGCGCCCCTTCTGGCTGACATGAGCTTCCAAGTCGGTCATCTCGATCCCCCCATTGGCGGCGACCGTCGAAGCCGGACGCCTATTTCTAGTCTAGCGCGACGCCGCCGCTCTCAGCTCCACGGAAACGGGCTGTGCGACACCGGATGCAGGCGCCCCGCCGCGAAACGCGAAAAGCGGAAAGGCTCGAGCAGATCGCTCGCGTGCCCCATGATATCGTCGGCCACCAATTTGCCAACCCCGATCATCTTGTAGCCGTGATTGGAATCGGCGATCACATAGACGTTCTCGCAAAAGCTGTCGAAGACCGGAAAGCTGTCTGCGGTAAAGCAGCCGATGCCGCCGGACGGTTCCTTCTTGTATTTCGGGATCTGCCCTTCGAAGCGTTTCTGGCAGAAGGCCAGCGCCGAGCACCACATATGGGCGAAATCGTCGCCGACGATGAAATCCGGCGAGTCCGGGCCGTAGGGATCGACCGCCACCTCGTCGGCCGGCGTTTCGATCTTGTACGGCATGGCGCCGCCCTGAATGCCGCCGAAATTGAAATCGGGCTTGTAGTAGATGCCCCAGAGCTTGTCGGTGATGAGCGAGCCGTCCACGTCGGAAACGAGCGGCGCGTCGGTATCGACGTGAATCACCGGCGGCATCTTGCCGTCGTTGGTGCGCTGCAGCTTGGGATCGACGCCCAGCGTTCCCTCCTGAAGGCTCCAATAGACCCACATCGGCACGCCCCGGTGCGTCTGGCCGTCGCGGCCCTTGATGTCGATGTCCTTCGGCAGGTCAAGCATGTCCCAAATCTGCTTCACCCACGGGCCGACGCCGACGATGACGTGGTCGCAGGCGATCGTGCCGCGGTCGGTGACCGCCGCCTTCACCGCGCCCGCATTGTCCTTCTCGAAACCGATCACCTTGACACCCGTCATGATGCGCACGCCCTCGGCCTCGGCCTTCTTGGCGAGACCATAGATCGATTTCGTGTTGTTGGCGTAGCCGCCCTTCTTCTCGTGCAGCACCGAGGTGATGCCTTCGGCCTGCCAATCGTCGAGCAGGCCCTTCATGTAAGTCGTGCAGTCCTTCTCACCCTCGATGAACTGGGAGTCGTAGCCGATCTCCTTCTGCTGCCGGGCGATCTGGGCCACGTCCTCGTGCATCACCTCCGGGCTGATCTGCATGTAGCCGACCGGGTGAAAGCTGAAGGCCTCGGGGTCGCTTTCCCATACCGATACGCTGTGCGCCATGAGGCGGCGCATGGCCGGCTGGAAGTAGTTGTTGCGGATGACGCCACAGGCGATGCCCGACGCCCCGGCGGCGATGCCGGCCTTGTCGATCACGAGCACGTCCTTGCCGCCGCCCTTGCCGGATTTACGAAGATTTTCAGCAAGATGCCAGGCGGTGCTGAGGCCGTGGATGCCGGCGCCGATGACCAGGTACTTCGCATGCGTTGGGAATGCCATGGCCCGGGGTCCCTCCTCCACCGCCTGCGCGGCCCCTAGTTGTTGGCGGCGCGCTTGACGGAATAATCGGCATCCTACAATCTGTGCTGGTCCGATTTCAAACCAATTTTTCACAAAGGTGTGGGATATGGCGAGAATTGGTTCCAGCCAGCCCGCCCGCCGCGACGCGGGCACCGCCGAGGCCGGAATCATCGCCGATCCGGCGCGGGGCTCCGCATGGATCACGGGCCAATTGCGCCACGCCATCCTCGAAGGCGGCTACGGACACGGCGACAAACTGCCGGCCGAGCGCCATCTGGCCGATGCGTTCGGCGCGTCGCGCACGACCGTGCGCCTGGCGCTCGACAATCTCGAAAATGAGGGCCTGGTGAGCCGGCGCATCGGCAGCGGCACCTTCGTCAACTTTCCCAATCCGCTCGATTCCGCCGAGGTCGTCGAATCCACCAGCCCGCTCGAACTCATCGACGTGCGGCTCGGCGTCGAACCCAACATGGTGCGCCTCGCGGTGCTGCACGCCACCGCGCGCGACGTGGCGCGGCTGGAGCAGGCGGTCGGGCGGCTGGACGGCGTCGGCGGCGACGTCGAAAGCTTCAGCCGGCTCGACGAGGAGTTCCACGTGGTCATCGCCGAGAGTACCCACAACCCGCTGATGCTGTTCCTCTACCGCCAGATCAACGAGGTGCGCACCCACGCCCAATGGAATGCCATGAAGGGCAAGGTGCTGACGCCCGAGCGCATCGGCGAGTACAACCGCCAGCACCGCGCCATGTACGAGGCCATCCGCAGCCGCGACGTGGACGCCGCCGTCGCCATCGTCACCAATCACCTGCACTATGCGCGAAGGCAGCTTCTCGGCGCGGCAAGGGAGTAGGTGGGGGTCGAGTGCGTGGCGTCCGGAACTGTGGGTTGACAAAAACACGAATTTGCGTTACGTAGATTTTGTCACTCTTACCAAGGATGAACCAGGTAAATGGCGCAGCGTCGCATTAGGGACAACCTCTCCGCTCGCATCGCAAAGAAGGCGGCAGGCGCCACGTCGGTGAAGCAATCGATTAGAGCAAGGCGCCCGACCTCGCTGGCGCGCGGGCCTGAGAACCTCAAGAAGATTGTTTTCGAGCGAGCCGTTCGGGCGATTCATCGGATGGCGACAGAGGCTTCCCCTGCCGAGTTGACCTCGCTGTCCGCCGCCGGCAGCGACTACGAAGTGCTAACGAGAATCGTGTCCGATTTCCTACCGGAATCGGCACATGTAGCGCGCCGCGATCCGTTGGCTCAGGCACTTGCGCGTGGCATCGATCTAAAGGAACGCTTGATTGCGCAGGCCGGCGGGCTGTTGAGCGGCGAGCGGGTCGCGGAGCTACTCGGTATCCAACGACAGTCCGTGGCCAAACGTAGGAGCCTCCACAAGTTGCTAGCACTCCCGACCGGCACTGGCGACTTCAAGTTCCCCGCATGTCAATTCGACGATCGGGGCACGCTTCCGGGCATGGACCGGCTTCTCGCGGCGTTCCGCACCGACGATCCGTGGTTCCGCCTCCAGACGATCCTGACGCCCGATCCCAATCTGGGCGGGCAAACCCCTCTGCAAGCATTGAGGGAAGGCCGTGCCGAGATCGCCGCCGCGGCGATCATGGCCTACGATGATTCTTAGCTCTGGGCTCGGCGCCAGCGCCGTTCTCGAACACACTCCGCGCATTGCGGTTATCGGTGTCGGCGGAGCGGGGCGAGCCGCCATGGATCGATTGGCTCTGCCACCGATCGAGGGAGTCGATCTCTTCATTTCGGACACCGATAAATTCTCGCTCGATAACGCCAAGTGCGGGCGACGGATCCAGCTCGGTGCAAGTTTGACTCAAGGCCTGAGTGCCGGCACCGTGCCTGAGATCGGCCGCGCCGCCGCGGAAGAGTCGCTGGACCAAATCTTCGAGGCGCTGCAAGGCGTCAACATACTGTTCATCACGGCCGGCATGGGCGGCGGTACTGGTACCGGCGCCGGCCCGGTGTTCGCGCGCGCCGCGCGCGAGCACGGCATCCTGACCGTCGGCGTGGTCACCAAGCCGTTCGCCTTCGAGGGCATGTTCCGCATGCACAAGGCCGAGAGCGGTATCCAGGAGCTGCAGCAATACGTCGACACCCTCATCATCATCCCGAACCAGAACCTATTTCGGGTGGCGAACGAGAAGACGACCTTCGCCGACGCGTTCAACATGGCGGACGATGTGCTGCACAGCGGCGTGCGCGTAATTACCGAACTAATGGCCACGCCGGATGTCGATTTCGCACACATCCGTGCGGCAATGACGCGCGGGGGCAAGGCAGCAGTCGGCGCGGGTGAGGCCGAAGGAGAGGCTCGCGCAAGGCTCGCGGCCGATGCCGCGATCTCGAATCCCCTTCTTGACGATGTGTCATTGAGTGGCGCAAAGGCCCTCATCGTGAACGTCACAGGGGGAAGCGACCTGACGCTGTTCGAAGTCGATGAGGCCGTGAACCGCCTACGGGATGAAGTTTCTGCCGATACCGGTATCGTCTTTCGCTCGACTTTCGACGAACGACTCGAAGGCAGAATCGCTGTCTCATTCATTGCCGCCGGCATGGCGCCAGTATCGATGCCGTGGCAAACGTTGGCGAACCTTGGGGAGGTTGTTGCGTTCTTGCCGAGCACGGTCTTGGCAGCGCCGGCAACGGTGGCACCCACTGTTAAGGCCGCGCGGATCCTGCCGGGGCCGGCTCCGGACAATCCTGCGCGGCCGCCGGCACCGCTGTCCGATCTCGCCCACCGGCGATTGCCGATCGAATCAGTGACGGTCGGCACAACTTGGCTACGAATTCATTCAGCCAACAAAGATCCGCTCTACTTTGGCCCAGCGCCAAGCGATCCTCCCGGCCAGCGGTTCGACGCACCGGGTGGAGAGTATAGGGTAATGTATTTGGGTCAATCGTTCGAAGCGTGTTTCGTCGAAAAATTCCTGCGCGTCGCAAATGGCATGTTGCTGCCGCGCGAAATTTTTCTCAAGGTTGCGGTGAGTGTGGGTGAGACTCTGCGACCCTTGCGGCTGGTGCGTCTGCTGGACGACGGCCTATTCCAAGTAGGCGCGACGAGCGCGTCAATCAACGGTGACTATGCGCTCTCGCGCCAATGGGCGTTGGCCCTATTTGAGCATCCCGACGCGCCGGATGGACTTCTCTATCGCTCCCGCTGGAACAATGCGCAGATCTGCATTGCACTCTTCGAGCGTTCGCCGGGCGCATTCCGATTCACCGCCACGGAGCCGCTCCTGACGGATGAGGAGAGGTTGGCCGGCGTGCTGCAACGCTACGGCGTCGGGTTCAGCTGAGGATGACGCGGCGCGGCGCGGGAGTAGCGCTCAACTCCGCGCCGCCTCGACCGCGCGCCAGACTGCCTCGGGTGTCGCCGGCATGTCGATCGCGCGCACGCCCAGCGGCGCCAGCGCATCGAGGACGGCGCCGATCGCCGCCGCCGGCGATGGGATCGCGCCTGCCTCGCCGCAGCCCTTGGCACCCAGCGGATTGGAGGTTGCCGGCGTTTCCAGATGGCCGATGACGAAAGCGGGAAGATCGGCGGCGCGCGGCAGGCAGTAGTCCATCAGCGAGCCGGTCAGAAGCTGGCCTTTCGAATCGTAACGGCACGCTTCCATCAACGCCTGGCCGATGCCTTGCGCGATGCCGCCATGAATCTGCCCCTCCACGATCATCGGGTTGATCTGGCGCCCCACGTCATCGACCGCCCAGTAGCCGACGACGGCGACATGGCCGGTTTCGATATCCACCTCGACCTCGCAGACGTGACAGCCGTGAGGAAAGGTGAAATCGGGTGGATCGAAACGCTCGGTTTCTCGAAGGTCGGCGGCGGCGGCGATCTCGCCCCAACCGATCACGCGGTCGGTTCCCTTGATTCTGAAACGACCGGCCTCGAGTTCGATGTCTATCTCGTCCGCCTCGAGAAGCCGCGCCGCGACGGCCTTCGCCTTGGCCACGATGCGGTCGGCCGCGATCGAAATCGCCGCCCCGCCGACCACCAGCGAGCGCGACGCATAGGTGCCGACGCCCTCGGCCACAAGATCGGTATCGCCATGAACGACATCGATGCGACCCAACGGAATGCCGAGCCGCTCGGCCGCCAATTGCGCGAACACGGTTTCGTGCCCCTGACCGTGGCTGTGGCTGCCGGTGAGGACGGTGACTCCGCCCGAACCATCGACGCGTATCTCGGCGGTTTCGAACTGCCCGGACCGGCAGCCATGCGCGGTCACCAGTTTCGACGGCCCCATCCCGGCGGGCTCGAGATAGGACGCGATGCCGATACCGCGATACCGCCCGCGCGCTCTTGCCGCTTCTCGCCTCGACGGGAAGCCGGCGTGGTCGGCGGCGGCCAAAGCCTTCTCCAGCGCGGCGGCGAAATCGCCGGTGTCGTAGGTCCACAGTAAGGGCGTGCGGTAAGGCATCGCGGCGGCGGGGACGAGATTGCGCCGGCGTAAAGCCGCCGGCTCCAGCCCGAACTCCGCCGCCGCCCGGTCGGCGAGCCGTTCCAGCAGATAGGTCGCCTCCGGCCGACCCGCGCCGCGATAGGCATCGACCGGCGTCGTGTGCGTGAAGACGGCGCGCACCCGCGCGTAGATGGCGGGGATCACGTACGGCCCCGGCAGGGATCCGGCATAGAAGAAGGTCGGAATGGCGCTGGCGAAGGTCGAAAGATAGGCGCCGAGATTGGCGTCGGTGCGCACGCGTAGCGCCAGAAACTCCCCGTCGGCGCCGACGGCGAGCTCGGCGATGGTGCGATGGTCGCGGCCATAGGTATCGGAAAGGAACGCCTCGCCCCGATCGGCGGTCCAGCGCACCGGCCGGCCAAGCCGGCGCGCCGCCCACAGCACGGCCACCTCCTCGCCATAGTGATAGGCCTTGACCCCGAAGCCGCCGCCCACGTCGGGCGCCACGACCCGAATCCTATCCTCGGGCACCTTCAAGGTATGATGCGCCAGCATGTGGCGCACGAGATGAGGCACTTGCGTCGTGGTATGGAGCGTGTAACGGCGCGACGCCGCGTCATACTCGCCGATGCAGGCGCGGGTTTCGATCGGCGCCGGCGCGACGCGGTTCTGCGTCAACTCGAGGCGAACGATGCGCGCGCCTACGAAGGCGGCTTCGACGGCCCGCTCGTCGCCGATGTCCCAGTCATAGCAGAAATTGCCAGGCGCCTCCGGCCAGACCAGGGCAGCGCCTTCGGCCACGGCCGTTTCCAGCGAGGCCACGGCGGGCAGCGGTTCGTAGGCGACCTCGATCCGCTCCAACGCGTCGAGCGCTTGCGCGCGCGTTTCGGCCACGATCATCGCCACCGGATCGCCGACGTGGCGAACCCGATCGATCGCGAGCGGCGGGTGCGGCGGCTCGACCATCGGGCGACGCCCTCGCCCGGTTACGAGCCAGTCGCAGCGCGGCGAGCCGATGCCATCGGCCGCCATGTCCGCGCCCGTCAACACCGCGACACCCGGCATGGCCCCAGCGTTGCCTACGTCGATCCTTAGGATCCGCGCATGCGCGTGCGGCGAGCGCAGGAATACAGCGTGATGTTGACCCGGCAACACGATGTCATCGACGAAGCGCCCTCGCCCGGTGAGAAAGCGTTCGTCCTCCTTGCGCCGGATCGGCCGGCCGATGGCATCCGTCATCGATGTCAGCCGAAATCGGCCTTGTCGATCGTGACGTGGCCGGGCTGGTGGGCCACGCGCGCCAACCACGCACGGACGTTATGATAGGGCGCGAGGTCGAACTCGCCCTCATGGGCCACATGCGTATAGGCATAGAGCGCGATGTCGGCGATGCCGTAATGGTTGTCCACGAAATACATCCGGCTGGCCAAGTGCTTCTCCATGACGGCCAGCGCCTGGTAGCCGCGCTCCTGCTTTTCCGCGAGCTTGTCACGCCATTCCTCGCCCTTGCCGAGTACATGAACCCAGAACCGCGCCACCGCGATATAGGGTTCGTGGCTGTATTGCTCGAAGAACATCCATTGCAGGGTCTCGGCCCTGGCGAAGCGGTCCATGGACAGGAACGGCGTCCCTTCGGCGAGATAGAACAGGATGGCGTCGGATTCGGCGAGCTTACGGCCGTCATCGAACACGAGAACCGGGATCCGCCCATTCGGGTTGATGGCGAGGAATTCGGGTGTGCGGGTCTCGCCCTTGACGGTATCTTTCCGGACCAGGCGGAACTCGCGCCCAAGCTGCGAGAGCAGCAGGCGTACCTTGTAGCCGTTGCCCGAAGACAGATTATCGTACAATGTCAGCATGACGTTCTCCGCGTTGCCGGGACTATAGAGTAAGAGCATGCGTATCGCCACGCCCGAGACTTGGTACGAGACGACAAGACTGGCCGACGGGGTGACGCTGATCGGCGAGCCCCATATCAAGCCCTTCTACCGCTGCAACATCTGGCACCTGCGCGGCCGCGACCGGGATCTGCTGATCGATTCCGGGATGGGCGTCGTCAGCCTTCGCGCCCAGGTGGCGTTCCTCGCCGAGCGGCCGGTGCTGGCGGTCGCCACCCATACCCATTTCGATCACGTCGGCTCGCACCACGAGTTCGCCGATCGCGCCGTGCACGCGGCCGAGTCCGGAATCTTGGCCGCGCCGGACCGCCCGCGCACACTCGCCGACAAGTACGTCGCCGCGGAAATCTTCACCGCCCTGCCGCCCGGCGATTTCAGCGCCGCCGCCTACCGCGTGACCCCGGCGCCGGCCACGCGGATCCTTGCCGATGGCGACGCCATCGACCTTGGCGACCGGCGGTTCGAGGTGCTGCACGTTCCCGGCCATTCGCCCGGTTCGATCGCGTTGTGGGAAGCGGCGACCGGCATCCTGTTCGCCGGCGACGCCACCTATGATGGACCATTGATCGATGACAGCGACGATTCGAACATCGACGATTACATCGCCAGCATGGAGCGGCTGCGGCGATTGCCGGTGCGCGTCGTCCATGGCGGCCATTTCCCGAGCTTCGGCCCGGACCGCCACCGCGAATTGATCGACGAGTATCTCGCCGGCAAAGGCCGTGCAATCGCAGTTGACCGCGATCGGCTTCCCTCCTCTTTCGAGACGCGCCCTCGCGGGCGCTCCTCAAGATGAGGGAAGCCTATAGTGAGCCTCATGGTGAGGGGGCCGCTTCAGCGGCCGTCTCGAACCATGAGGCAGTTTCATCATGAGCAAGATTTTTCACCAGCCGCTCGGCGGCAACCAGATGGCGCGCTTCGGCGGGCCGGCCACCATGATGCGCCTGCCGTCGTTCCCGAGCGCCGCCGGGCTCGACGCCTGCTTCGTCGGCGTGCCGTTCGACATCGGCACCTCGAACCGCGCCGGGGCGCGTTTCGGGCCGCGGCAAATTCGGGCCGAGTCCTGCCTCATCCGGCCCTACAACATGGCGACGCGCGCCGCCCCCTTCGACAGCCTGTCGGTCGCCGATATCGGCGACGTGGCGATAAACACCTTCCACATTGAAAAAAGCGTCGCCATCATCGAGACTGCCTATGACGACATTCTCTCCCATGGCTGCAAGCCGCTGACGCTGGGCGGCGATCACACGATCGCGCTGCCGATCCTGCGCGCGCTCAAGCGGAAGTACGGTCCGGTCGGCATGGTGCATGTCGATGCGCATGCCGACATCAACGATCACATGTTCGGCGAGAAGATCGCCCACGGCACGCCGTTCCGCCGCGCGGTGGAGGAAGGGCTGCTCGACGGACGGCGCGTCGCGCAGATCGGCTTGCGCGCCACCGGCTATGCCGCCGAGGATTTCGATTGGCCGCGCCAGCAGGGCTTCAGGGTCGTCCAGGCCGAGGAATGTTGGCATAAATCCCTGGCGCCGTTGATGGAGGACATCCGCCGCCAATTGGGCGCCGGCCCGGTCTATCTCAGCTTCGACATCGACGGGCTCGATCCGGCCTACGCGCCCGGCACCGGCACGCCGGAGATCGGCGGCCTGACCACGCCGCAGGCCTTGGAGATCATTCGCGGCTGCCGCGGGCTCGATATCGTCGGCGCCGATCTGGTCGAGGTCGCCCCGCCCTACGACCCTTCCGGCAACACCGCGCTCACCGGCGCCAATCTGCTCTTCGAAATGCTCTGCGTGTTTCCCGGCGTCCAGTACAGGAGTTGACGGCGATGAAGCTTCCTCTCGAAGGCGGCTGTCTTTGCGGGCGACTGCGCTATCGCGTGACCCAGGCGCCGGTCGCGGCGGCCATCTGCCACTGCCGCATGTGTCAGAAGAATTCCGGCGCGCCGATCCAGGCCTCGGCCGAGGTGCCGGTGGCCGGTTTTGCCATCGTCAAGGGCGAACCGGCGGTCTATCGCTCGTCCTCCTGGGGCGAGCGCCTGTTCTGCCGGGACTGCGGCACGCCGATCCTCTACCGGCCGATCGAAGGCGCGAAAACAGTCTCGATCAACTCGCCGACGCTGGACGACCCCGGCGCGATTCCGCCCACGCACCACATCTTCACCGAGAGCCGCATCTCCTGGTTCGACACCGCCGACGAACTGCCGCGCTATCCGGGCAGCGGGCCGAATGTCTAGCAGATCGATTCCATGAAACCTCTCATGTCCCCGAGCAAGGATTCACCACAGAGGCACAGAGACACAGAGCCAGGGCCAAAGGCGCCTCTGTGCCTCTGTGCCTCTGTGGTTCCGGCCAATAGCGATCCATGCTGATCCTGCACGACGGCAATCCGCTGGTCCGAATCCGGCGGCCGTGGGTGAACATGGGGCTGATCGGCGCGACCGTTGTCGTCTTTGTCCTGCAATTGTCGGGCCTGGTGTTCTGGCCGCGCTACGCCTTCTTCCCGGCCCAGCTCTGGTCATTCGGCCCCGAGCCGGGCCCGCTTCATGGCGTGCTTGGCCTCTTCGCCTATGCGTTCCTGCATGGCGATCTGCTGCATGTCGGCGCCAATCTGATCGCGCTGCGCGTGTTCGGCGACAACATCGAGGACGCGCTGGGGCATTGGCGGTATCTGGTCTTTTATTTCGCGACAGCCGCGGCCGCCGCGGCGCTCGAGGGCGCGCTTGCCAATCCTTACGCGCCGATCATCGGGGCCAGCGGCGCCATCTCGGCGGTCATGGGCGCCTATCTGCTGCTGCATCCCCGCGCCCGCATTCTGATCCTCGCCTTCAACGTGGCGCCGGTGATCGCGCCGGCCTCGGTCGTTGTCGGCTTCAACATCGCGCTCAATATCGCGGCAAGCTGGGACGTGGTGTTCCTGGCGCCCAATCCGCCGCACGCCTCGTCCGGCGCCGTGGCCTGGTGGGCCCATATCGGCGGATTTGTAAGCGGCATGGCGCTGCTGCTGGTACTCAAGGCCCGCGAGGTCGCGCTGTTCCAGCCGCCGGCTCCGGGACCGAGCATGCAATGGCTTGGCCGCTACATTCCGGCATTGACCTTGCCGGGCGAGCCGCCGCTTACGTTCCAACAACGCCGTCCCGGCTTCGTCGTCTTCATCAAGGCGGCGTTCTATGTCGTGCTGATCGTCGTCCTCATCCGCTATTTGTGAGCCGCAGGCCCATCGCCGAATGGACGGCGAGCGTGCCGATGACGATGACGCCGCCCACCAGCCCCGGCACGGTCATGGCCTCGCCCAGGAAGATCCAGACCAGCATCGGCGACAGCACCGCCTGGAGCAGCATCAGAAGCCCGACCTCGGGCGCGGCGATGTAGCGCGGCCCGATCGTGAAGGCGCCGAACGCCAAGGGCAGAATGACCAGCCCCGTCGTGAAGAGCGGCAGGATGTCGGACGGCGCCATGGCAAAGGGCGCGGCAAAGGGCAAAACCGCGACGGCCGACAGCAGGCCGCCCAGCGCGGTCGCCGGCAGCATGTCGGCGTGGCGCGCGTGCCGCACCAGGACCAGCGCGCCTGCGAACGCGGTTCCCGACGCGACCGCCGCCAGGTCGCCCCATGCGGTGCCGAGCGACATTCCGTCGCCCATGACCACGGCGATGCCCACGACAACCGCGAGGATGGCGACCCAGGTGCGCCCGGGGATGTGCTCGCCAAGGAAGGCCCAACTCATCAGCGCGGCGAACAGCGGCGCTGTCGCAACGATGATGACCGTGTTGGCGACCGAGGTGTTGACGAGCGCCAACACGAACAGCACCGCCTCGATCCCGTAGAAGAGCGCCACCCACAGCCCGGTCGCGCCAATGCCGCGGCAGATGTCGAGGACCCGGCCGCGATAGGCGAGGCCCAGGCCGAGGCCTAGGCCCGCCGCCATCAGCACGCCGCGCCAGAACACGATGGTCCAGGGATCGGCGGAGACGAGGCGCAACAGCACCACGTCGGGCGTCAAGGCCAGCGCGCCGCCGGCTGTGATCATCAAGCCACGAAGATGCGATCGGCGGTCCGCCACGCCTTTGCACTCGCCCAGGGATTATTCGCCGGCGGCGGCTCGCATCGTCGTGGCGGCGCCGGATTCGCCGAACGCGCGATCGTGCTTCAGCGCCGGTATCCTGGCGCGCGCCTCGGCCGATTTGGCGGGATCGATCTCGGCCATGACGTAACCCACCGATTCGCCGCCATCGGCCAGGACCTCGCCCCAGGGATCGACGATGAGCGAATGACCGAAGGTGCGCCGGTCCTCGGCATGGACGCCGCACTGGTTGGCGGCGAAGACATAAGACCCGGTCTCGATGGCCCGGGCCCGCGCCAGCACGTGCCAATGCGCCTTGCCCGTCGTGTAAGTGAAGGCGGCGGGAATCGAAAGGAACACCGCGCCGGCTTGCGCCAAGGCCCGATAGAGATAGGCGAAGCGGAGATCGTAGCAGACCGACAGTCCAATGAGGCCCCAGGGCGTCGGCGCGACCACCGCCTCGCCACCGGCGCGCACGGTCGCGGATTCGCGATAGGCTTCGCCGCCGGGAAGATCGACATCGAAGAGATGGATCTTGTCGTAGCGCGCCACGATGGCGCCGGTCCGGTCGAGCAGCAGCGAGCGGTTGACGACACGGGGCCCACCCGGCTCCTTGAACAGCAGCGAACCGACGAGAATCCAGGCGCCAGTCTCGCGGGCCAGGCGGCGGAAGGCGGCGAGGCCGGGATCGGCCGCTTCCGGCACGGCCTTCTCCAGCACGAGCGGATTGCGCGGCTCGATCATCGTCGCCATCTCCGGCAACTGAATGAGGTCCGCCCCCGCGCCTGCCGCGGCACGAATGAGCGGCTCCAACGCGGCGATGCTGGGCGCCATGTCGCGTTCGGCGCAATTCTGGATGCAGGCGACCTTGAATGTCCCGGCCACGAACCCCTCCCCGATTGGCATCCGCCATCATACATCGTTTGCGCGTTTGATGCCGAATCTCGACGCCCACGACCTATGGCCCATCCTTCGAGACGCGTTCTACGAACGCTCCTCAGGATGAAGTATGCGTTATATATCAAAATATTACCTCATGCTGAGGAGCCGCGAAGCGGCGTCTCGAAGC
>VFKA01000020.1 GCA_009885795.1 Rhodospirillales bacterium
AGAATCATGTCTTCAATCCCGAACCAAGAAAATTTGAAATGTGTGCATGCCGTAGCCCGCAAGGGGAGAGGGTAAGTTCGTGCCGTCGCGCGGTAGTCCCCCTCTCCCCTCCGTGGGAGAGGGGCGGGGTGAGGGGGAGCGCGTCGGCGCGCCGCATGAGTCAACATTCGCGGCCGTTGGCTTGATGCCCGTCACCGTCACGCACCCGACAAAGGCGGTCATCCATCTCGACCGGCTGAGCCATAACGTAGAATTGCTTCAGGGCCTGGTGGGAAGCCGACCGATGTGGCCGGCGATCAAGGCCAACGCCTATGGCCATGGCGCCGGGATCGTCGCCCGGCATCTGATCGACCTCGGCTATTCGACCTTCTGTGTCGCCCATGTCGCGGAGGCGGCGGCACTCCTCGGCGCCGGCCTCGAGGCGAAATTCGTCATCCTCTCCGCCATCCTGCCCGAGCAGGCGGAAGAAGCGGTGGCGCTGGGGTTGGAACCGGTCGTCGCGAACCGGGAAGCCCTGGAGGCGCTCGACCGCGAGGCGCGCAAGGCCGGAACGACCATCTCCGTGCACGTCAAGATCGACACCGGCATGGCGCGTATCGGCGTGGCGCCCGGCGAGGCCGGCGAATACTTGCGTCATTGCCGCGCTCTCTCCGGTGTGCGGGTGAAGGGCCTGATGAGCCATTTCGCCCGCGCCGACGAGGAAGACAAGAAAGACGCCATGGCGCAGATCGCGCGCTTTCGTACCGTCGCCGAGGCGGCGCGCGAGCATGGCCCGCTCATCCGCCACATGGCCAACAGCGCCGCCATCCTCGACCTGCCGGATTCCTATTTCGACGCGGTGCGGCCCGGCATCTCGATCTATGGCATCGCGCCTTCGCCCGCGATGGCGAATCCGGCCCTGCGCCAGCTTCGTCCGGTTTTGGACTGGACGACGCGGATTGTGTTCCTAAAAGAGGTGGCGCCGGGAACCGGGCTCGGCTACGGCCACACGTTCCGCACCGAACGGGCATCGCTGATTGCGACGCTCCCCATCGGCTACGGCGACGGATTCCCCCGCAACCTCTCGAACAAGGGCGTGATTCTTCTGGGCGGGATGCGATGCCCGATCGTCGGCCGCGTCAGCATGGACCAGAGCCTTGTGGACGTGAGCGCCTTGCGCGGGCGGGTCGCGTTGGGCGACGAGGGGGTCATCATCGGCCGGCAGGGCAGCGAGGAAATCACCGCCGTCGACATCGCCGAAAGGCTGGGCACGATCGACTACGAGATCCTTACCCGGATCGGCGCCCGCGTCCCGCGCGTCGCTTCGGGCACTTGATGGCGCGAGGATTAGCGCCTACCGTCAAAATCGATTCCACAGCCAAACGACTCCGATTCCCATGTCCGACCGCCTCGCCCGCCTGCTGGCCGACCGCCCCTATCTGCTGAGCGATGGCGCCACCGGCACGAATTACTTCGACATGGGCTTGCAGGCCGGCGACGCGCCGGAGATGTGGAACGTCGATCACCCGGAGCGCGTGGCCGACCTGCACCGGCGCATGATCCAGGCCGGCGCCGACATCATCCTCACCAACAGTTTCGGCGGCACCCGTTATCGCCTGAAGCTCCATGGCGCGGAAGCGCGCGTGGTCGAATTGAACCGGCGCGCGGCCCGGATCGCCCGCGAGGTCGCCGATACGGTCGGCGCCAGCCTCAAGCGCGACATCGCCGTCGCGGGTTCGATGGGACCCACGGGCGAGTTGTTCGAGCCGTTGGGGCCGCTCACCGTCGCGGAAGGCGCCTCCGCCTTCGCCGAGCAGGCGCTGGGCCTCGCCGAGGGCGGCGCCGATATGCTGTGGATCGAGACCATGTCGTCCAAGGACGAGCTGCGCGCGGCGGTCGAGGGCGCCGGCACCGCCGGGCTGCCGCTGGTCACGACGCTCAGCTTCGACACCAATGGCCGCACCATGATGGGGGTGACGCCCGCCGAGGTGGCGCGGTTCTGTCATGAGCTGGTGCCGCGGCCGGCGGCTTACGGCGCCAATTGCGGCACCGGCGCGGCCGAGCTGGTGGCGGCGCTGGTCAACATGCGCGCGGCGGAGGAGCCGGGCGACGTGATCGTGGCCAAGAGCAATTGCGGCGTGCCGCATTTCCAAGAGGGGCGCATCGTCTATGACGGCACGCCGGTGCTGATGGCCGACTACGCGCGCCTCGCGCGCGACGCCGGGGCCCGGATCATCGGCGGCTGCTGCGGCACCACGCCCGGGCATCTGGCGGCGATTAGGAATTCGCTCCGGGGTTACGAGCCGGGCGAGCCGCCCACGGTCGATCAAGTCGCCGAACGGCTGGGCGCGGTTTCCGCCGGCACCCATAGGCAGGGCGAGGGCGGGCCACCGGAAGCGCCCCGCCGGCGCAAGGGACGGCGGGGCGAGAAGGCTTAAAGCAAGAAATCGTCGCCTTGGGTAAGTCCGGTGACGCCCGAGACCAAGATCTCGAAATCGGCGGTGAGATCGCCGTTCGTGTAACCCAAGAGACGCGTGCTGCCGGCGATGGTCGTGGTGTCGAGAACGAGCTCGGCAAACCCGGTCGCCGCAGCCCCCACGATCAGGAACGCCTGGTCCAGCGCCGCGACCGTGTCGGCATCGATGCCAGCGAGGTCGATCGCGTCGCCGCCGGCCACGCCGGCGCCCTCGAAGTTGAGGATGGTGTCGCGCGCGGCCGAGGTCGACTCCGACGCGGCGTTGAAATCGAACACGTCCGCGGCCAAATCGGCGGCGCCGCCATCCAAGACGTCTCTGCCGGCGCCGCCGTTCAGCGTGTCGGCGCCGCCCGCGCCCGAAAGCGTGTCGTCGCCGGCGCCGCCCGACAATAGATTGGCGTTGGCATCGCCGGTCAGCACGTCGTTGCCGCCGCCGCCCGCCGCGCCCTCGATGCCGATCAGCGTGTCCTTGCCTGCCGATCCGCCGACGCTGCCCGTCGCCAAGTTGACCGAAATGCCGCCGTTGCCGCTGAACTGCCAGACGTCGAATCCGTCGCCGCCGTCGATGAGGTCCTTGCCGGTGCCGCCGTCGAGCGTGTCGCTGCCCAGGCCGCCGCGCAGCGTGTCGACCCCGTTGCCGCCAAGCAAGAGATCGTTGCCTTCGCCGCCGTCCAGGCTGTCCTTGGCGTTGCCGCCGTCGAGCGTGTCATCGCCCAGGCCGCCGAGCAGCAAATCGTCGCTGTTGCCGCCGTCAAGCCAATCGTTATCCGCCTGGCCGTCGAGCGTGTCGCTCTGGTTGCCGCCGAGGATGGTGTCGGCGCCGGCATCGCCCAGGATCGAATCGGCGCCGTTCGTGCCAAGCAGCAGCTCGGACGCGACCGTTCCGGCCAAAATCAGCGCTTGCGCGCCCTTACCATTGCCCTTGGCCATTGGATCGCCCTCATGCCGGTTGAATCGCGGATCGGCGATCCTAGACCCTTCCGCTGTGGCAAGTAAGTGGTAACCGCATGGCATTGACCACGGTTTACCGTTAAAGCACCCGCTCGATTTCCATCACGTTTTCAAGGACATGATGAGCCATCGCCGCCAGCGTCCGCCGGTCGCTGGCGCCGGTCAACACGCCCACCAGCAGGCCCGCCCCCGCCCGTCTGCCCATTTCGAGATCGTGCAGGCTGTCGCCGATGACCGCGATCTCCGCCGGCCGCACACCGAGCGCCTTGCCGAAGGCCTGGACCATGCCGGGGCCGGGCTTGGCGCCGTGTCCGCTGTCGAAGCCGGCGAGGAAATCGGTGGCGCCGGCAATGCCGAGCGCCGTGATCTGGGCCTTCAACGCGCTCTCGCTGTCATTGGTGGCGACGCCAAGCGCGTAGCCATTGCGGCGAAGGCGCGCGAACAGGGCTTTCAGGTCGCCGACCGGCGCGATCCCGGCGCGCGCATGAGCCTGGAACCTTCGGTCGAGGCTGGCCGCGAGCGCCGCCGCGTCGGCGATGCCGGCCATCCCCGCCCATAGCGCCGCGATCTCCACATTGGTTCCCGCCGCCAGCAGCGATCTTGGGTCGATGGCGCCGGTCTTGCGGTGATAGCCGCCGGCGGTCAGCAGCTCGTCGGCCCGGGCGGGGTCGCCGCCGGCAATGTCCATCACCGCCGCCTCATAGGCCGGCAGCCAGGTGGCGCGGAAATCGATCAGCGTGCCGTCCTTGTCGAACAGCAGGGCGCGGACCCGGCGCGGTGTTGGGCTATGTGCCATACCCCCATGAAGCTGGAGCGGGCCCCCTTGATCAAGGTTCTTCTGGCCTAGCCGTCATCCCCGATAACGGCTAAGAAAGCGCGCATCGAACAGCGTCAATCCAAGGAGCCTGGAATGATCGACCTCTACACCTTCGAAACGAGCAATGGCCGGCGCGCTTCCGTCGCGCTCGAGGAATGCGGGCTTGCCTACCGTGTCCATCGCGTGGACATCGAGAAGGACGAGCAGAAGAAGCGGTCGTTCCTGAAGATCAATCCGGTGGGCGCGATCCCGGCGATCGTCGATCACAAGGGTCCCGGCGGCAAGCCCCTGGCGGTGAGCCAGTCGGGCGCCATCATCCTCTATGCCGCGCGCAAGAGCGGCAAGCTGCTGCCGAAATCGGCCGAGCGCAAGGAGCTTGCCCTGCAATGGTTCATGCAGGTGATGACCGACGTGGCGCCGACCAGCACGGTGGCGTATTATTTGGGCATGTACGTTCCGGGCAAGCCGGCCCGCGCGCGCAAGTATTTCGAAGGGCGGCTCATGGACGCCCTGCGGCATTGCGACAAGCGCCTGGGCGAGGCCCCCTACCTCGCCGGCGAGTACAGCATCGCCGACGTGGCGCTCTATCCGACCGTCGTCGTGCGCAAGGATATCATCGCCAAGGCACGCGGTTTCGACAACCTCAAGCGCTGGGCGAAGAAGGTCGGCGCGCGCGCGGCGGTGAAGCGCGGCATGAAGGCGACCGGGTAGTGGATCGGCTCCGACACATGGTTCCATCCCTGGTGTCATGCCCGGCCCCCGAGCCGGGCATCCTCCTTCGACAGGCTCAGGATGAGGGCTTTTCGGCGCGGCACCATGGATTGCCGGGTCAAGCCCGGCAATGACAGTTCTAGGGCCGACATGACACAAGCCACGGAATACGACTACGTCATCGTCGGCGCGGGTTCGGCCGGCTGCGTGCTGGCCAATCGCCTCAGCGCCGATCCGTCGGTCTCGGTGCTGGTGCTGGAGGCGGGGCCCGAGGACAACAATCTCTTCATCCACATGCCGCTCGCCTTCTCCTACGCCTTGGGCGACGAACGCTACAACTGGTTCTACAAATCCGAGCCCGAGCCTTTCCTCGACAACCGCCAAATCAAGTGCCCGCGCGGGCGCGTCATCGGCGGCTCGTCCTCGATCAACGGCATGGTCTATATCCGCGGCCACGCGCTCGACTACGACAACTGGGCCAGGAACGATCTGCCCGAATGGTCCTATGCCCACGTCCTGCCCTATTTCAAGAAGGCCGAGACGCGGGCCAAGGGCGCCGACGATTACCGCGGCGGCGAAGGCCCCTTGGAGGTCGCGACCGGACCTTGCGAAAACCCGCTGTTCAATGCCTTCATCGAAGCCGGCCGGCAGGCGGGCTTGCCTTATACGAAGGACACCAACGGCTACCAGCAGGAAGGCGTGGGCCCCTGGGACATGACCGTCGGGCGCGGCCGGCGATGCAGCGCGGCCCGCGCCCATCTGCACCCGGCCCGAAGGCGCCCCAACCTGACCGTCATCGCGCGCACGCTGGCGACCCGCATCTTGTTCGAGGGCAGGCGCGCCGTCGGCGTCGAGTACGCCCGCGACGGCGCCAAGGTCCAGGCGCGGGCGCGGGCCGAGGTGATCGTCAGCGGCGGTGCCATCAACTCGCCGCATCTTCTCATGCTGTCGGGCGTCGGGCCGGCGGACGCGCTCCGGGCGCTGGGTATCGACGTGATCCACGACCTGCCGGGAGTCGGACAAAATCTTCAAGATCACATCGAGATCTACGTGCAGATGGAATGCACGCAACCGATCACGCTCTACAGCGCCACCAAGCCCTTGGCCAAGCTCAAGATCGGCTTCGATTGGCTGTTCCTGCGCCGCGGCGTGGGCGCCAGCAACGGCTTCGAGGCCGGCGGCTTCGCGCGCGGCAATACCGAGGTCGCGTACCCAAACCTGCAATTTCATTTCCTGCCGGTCGCGGTTTCCTATGACGGCTCGGCGTCGCAGGATCGGCATGGCTTTCAGCTCCATGCCGGGCCGATGCGCCCGACCAGCCGAGGCTCGGTGACGCTACGCTCGGCCGACCCCAAGGAGCCGCCGAGCATCCTCTTCAACTATTTGCAGACGGAGCACGACCGCCGCGAAGTGCGCGAGGGCCTGCGCTGGTCGCGCGAGATCTTCGCGCAAAGTGCCTTCGCGCCGTTTCGCGGGCAGGAGCTGGCGCCCGGCGCCGCCGTCACATCCGACCAGGACATCGATGCCTTCGTCCGCGCGAACGTGGAAAGCGCGTTCCACCCCTCCAGCACGTGCAAGATGGGGACCGACGACATGGCCGTGGTGGATGGGACGACCCGCGTGCGCGGCCTTGAGAACTTGCGGGTCATCGATGCCTCGATCATGCCGGCCGTCGTGTCCGGAAATCTCAACGCGCCGACGATCATGATCGCCGAGAAGGCGGCCGACATCGTGCTGGGACGCACGCCGCTAACGCCCGAGTACCGCCCCTTCCACGTCGGCGGTCCCGGCCCGATCAAGCACGCGAACTCTTAGAGCGATTCCATGAAACCTCTCATGTCCCCAAGCAAGGATTCACCACAGAGGCACAGAGACACAGAGCCAGGACCAAAGGCGCCTCTGTGCGTCTGTGCCTCTGTGCCTCTGTGGTTTCTGCGATGGTTTTGAGCCTATGATTCGATCCTCGGAAACGAGGCACTAGTGCGATCAACAACAATCGAGGAGGGAACGATGCGTGGAAAGTTTATCGTAATGGCGGCGGTGGCCTTGGGGCTCTTGGCCGGATCATGCGCCTGGAACAAGGATCGTGGCAGCGCAACCGAAGCCCAAGCCCTGGTCGAGAAGGCCATCGCCCGATTCCAGGAGGCCGGCCCGGACGTGGCCTTCGCCGAGATCAGCGATTCGAAGGGGCCGTTCGTCGATCGCGATCTCTACATCTTCGTCATCGGGCCCGACAAAATCATCGCCGCGCACGGCGTCGACCCGGCGCGGATCGGAACGAACGCGATGGAGATCAAGGACGTCGACGGCAAGCTCTTCGGCCCGGAACTGGCGGCGGCGCCGGCCGAGGGCGCGTGGGTCGATTACAAATTCAAGAACCCGGTGAGCGGCGAGGTCGAGCCCAAATCGTCCTGGGTGAAGGCGGTCGACGGCTACGTCTTCGGCTGCGGCTACTACAAGCCCTGACCACCGGAGCAACTCTCAGCAATCGATAGGAGGAATATATGCGCGGAAGACTTGTCATGATGGTCGCGGTCGCCCTGGGGCTGCTTGCCGGATCATGCACCTGGAACAACAATGATCGCGGCACCGCCGGCGAAGCCCAAGCCCTGGTCGATAAGGCCATCGCCCGCTTCCAGGAGGCCGGGCCGGAGGCGGCCTTCGCCGAGATCAACGATCGCAAGGGGCGTTTTGTCGATCGCGATCTCTACATCTTCGTCATCGGCCCCGACAAAATCATCGCCGCGCACGGCGCCGACGCCGCGCGGATCGGAATGAACGTGATGGAGCTGAAGGACGTCGACGGCAAGCTCTACGGCCCGGAACTGGCGGCGGCGCCGGCCGAGGGCGCGTGGGTCGACTACAAATTCAAGAACCCGGTGAGCGGCGAGGTCGAACCCAAATCGTCCTGGGTGAAGTCGGTCGACGGCTATGTCTTCGGCTGCGGCTACTACAAGCCCTGATTGCCGTCCTCATCGACAATCTCGGTCGGGGCTTGCGTGCGCGGGTCGAGTTCCCGCGACGCGGCTCCGGCCACCGGCAAGGGCACGAATTTCGCCTGCTCGTCGGGCGGCTTGCCCTCGCGCCGGCGCATGCGATAGCGGGTGAAGAGCCCGAGCAGCGCCGCCACGAGCCCGAGCACGAGAAAGAGGCCGGCCGGACCGAACCGGCCCATGGCGGCGGAGGCGGCCAAGGGGCCGATGGTGGCGCCCAAGGACCAGGCAAGAAGCAGTCCGCTCGACGCCTCGATCATGCGTTCGCGGACGACGAAATCGAACGCGTGCGAAACGCTGATCGGATAGATGGTCGTCGCGGCGCCGCCATAGAGCGCGATCAGGACCAGGAGCGGCGTGAGCCCGCCGCCGCCGAGAACCGACCACGCATAGGCGCCGGCACAGACCACGAGCGCCACGAGCAGCACGAAGGACAGCACGGTGCGCCGGTCGAACCGGTCCGAGAGCCAGCCCGCCGGATACTGCAGCACGAGACCGCCGAGGACCGCGGACCCCATGAGCAGGGAAATGTGGAACACGCTCAACTCCATCGCGCGTCCGAAGATCGGGCCCATGCCGAAGAAGGCGCCGCTCATGATTCCGGCCCCGAATGCGCCGGCGACGCCAAGCGGCGAAATCCGGTAGAGCTCGGCGAACCCCAGCCGCTCGGTGCGGCCAAGCTCGGGGCCGGCCACCCTGGTCAACATGACCGGCACCAGCGACAGGCTCATCAGCAGGCCCGCCAGGGTGAAGAGTTCGACGCCCTCGACGCTCCAGGCATTGACCAGAAGCTGCCCGCCGCCGGCGCCGAGATAGACCGTCACCATGTAGAGCGACAGGATCCGGCCGCGGCCTGCGTTGGCGCTGCGAGCGTTCAGCCAACTTTCGATGGTGGTGAACAGGCTGGCTATGCAGAATCCGCCGACCGCGCGCAAGACCGCCCAAGGCCACGCCGCCTCCCACAGCGGATAGAGCAGGACCGCGGCCGACACCATCGCCGCGAAGGCGGCAAAGGCCCGGACGTGACCGACGCGAAGGATAATCGTCTTACCGTAGAGGCTGCCGAGCACGAAGCCGGCGAAATAGGCCGACATCACCAGGCCGGCGGTCTCGGACGGCCATCCTCCGGCATGCATGCGGATCGGCAGCGCGATGTTCACCAGGCTGTTGCCGAGCACGAGGATGCCGGCGCCGAGCAGGAGCGAGGCTACCGAACGCAGGGCGTGAAGCATGGGGTAGCGCTCGCTTTCACAAGTTCGAGAGTCGGGGCTCGTCCTTCGACAGGCTCGAGGCACGAGGCCCTCATGTCGAGCCTGTCGAAACACGAGGGCCGCTCCCGCGTACCGTCATTCCGCGATTCCGAATACTAGCCCGCCAGCGCCGGCAGCACGCGGCGGACGACCGACGCGGCGTTCTTCGCGGCCGCGTCGATGAAGGCGGTGAAGTCGATATGGCTGTCGCTGCCGGCGAGGTCGCTGAGGCTGCGTACCACGACCCAAGGCAGGCCGAAATGCTCGGCGACCTGGGCGACGGCGGCGCTTTCCATGTCGACGGCGCGGGCCCCATGGCGTTCATGGAGGCGCCGGCGCGTCGCGTCGCAGCCGACGAACTGGTCCCCGGTCGCGATGGTCCCGAAGCTTAGGATCGGAGTCCGGCCGCCGGCGACATTCGCCGGCATCGCCGCGAGCGCCAGACCGGCGAGCGCGCGATCGAGGCGCCGGCGCAGATCCGGATCGAGGTCGCAATGGAGCGCGTCCCGCGCAGGCCCCAGCGGCGGGACGCCGGGCCGGAAATTCCTGATCGTCTCGCCGACGATGGCGCCGTAATCATGCTGCACCAGCCGGTCGGCGATCACCACGTCGCCGATCCCCAGCGCCGGATCGACGCCGCCGGCAACGCCCGAGACCAGGAGCGCCCCGCAGCCGAACCGTTCGACCAGCAACGTCGCGGCGACACTCGACGCCACCTTGCCGATGCCGCATTCGGCCAGCACCACCTCGATCCCGTCGAGACGGCCGCGCCTGTAGCCCTTGCCCCCCTGCACGCGGCCGGCGCCATCGAGATCGCGCGCCAGATGCTCCATCTCCTGCGCCATGGCGCAAAGGATGCCGAGCGGCATCACATGTTGTCCTTGGGTGCCGGCGCCGTGGGGACGACGCCTTCGGGCCTGCCCACGACAATCACCGTGAGCTTCGCCGGATCGAGCAGGCGCTTGGCCACGCGCACGGCATCGGCATGCGTGACGGCGGCGAAATAGCCGTTGCGTTCGGTCAGGTAGTCCGGCCCGAAACCATCGAGCTGCAATCCCGTCAACATGCGCGCGATGCCGGCCGTACTGCTGAATCGCAGCGCGTAGGATCCGATCACATAGGTCTTGGCATCGGCCAGTTCCCGAACGCCCGGCCCGTCCTCGCGCATCCGCGCCCATTCCTCGCGCACCAGCGCCAGGGTCTCGGCCACGCGTGCGTTCTGGGTGCCGACGGAACCCATGATCAGCTCGGCGTAATCCATGGCGAGGAGGTTGGTGTCGATCGAATAGGCGAGCCCGCGCTTCTCGCGCACTTCGTTTGTGAGCCGCGACGAGAACCCGCCGCCGCCCAGCATATAATTTACCAGATAGGCGGCGTAGAAATCGGGGTCGTGGCGGGGGATGCCCTCGTGCCCGAACAGCATCACGCTTTGAGGGATGTCCTTGTCGACGACGATGACCTGCCCGGCGGCGGACGGGGCCGTGCGCGTTGCCGCGACCGGCGCGGCCTTCGCCGCGAGACCGCCGAAGGTACTGTCCAGCAGGGGCGCCAGTTCCGCCGCCCCGATGTCGCCGACGATGGCGATGAGGAGATTGTCGCGCGCGAACCGCTCGGCGGCGAAGGAAGCGAGGTCGGCGCCGGTGACGGCCTTGACGCCCTCCACCGTCCCGTCGCCGGGCCGGCCATAAGGGTGGCCGGCGAAAATCACGCGCCGCCAGGTACGGCCGGCGAGCGCGTCGGGATCATGGACCTCGCCGGCGAGACGCGCGAGAAGCTGTCCGCGTATGCGCTCCAGTGGCCCCTCGTCGAAACGCGGCCGGGTGAGCGCCAGGCGAAGAAGGTCGAAGGCGGCGTCGCGGTGCTCCGTCAGCGTCCGCAGCTGTCCGCCGAAACTGTCCTGGCCGCTGCCGAAGGACAGATCGACGGCCAGATCCGCGAGCTGCTGCTGAAAGGCCGTGGAATCGAGATCGCCGGCGCCTTCGTCCAGCATCGCGCTGACGAACTCGGCGCGGCCCTCCTTGCCCGGCGGATCGGTCACCGAACCGCCGCGAAACTCCAATGACAGGGACAGGATCGGGTTGGCGTGGTCCTCGATCAGCCAGGCGCGGATGCCGCCGGGGCTCACGACCTCCTGGACGGTCATGGCCGCGGCCGCCGGCGGCGGCGCCACCGCGAACAACGCCGCGACGATCGGGAGCGATAATACCAACGGCCGTAAATATCGACTCATGCGACGCGCCGACGCGCTCCCCCTCTCCCCGACCCTCTCCCACGGAGGGGAGAGGGGGGTTAGCGTGCAAGGGTGAGGGGGACGCGGACGGGCTGGGATCATGGTCCTTATGGTCCCGCGTCAGCTCCCCGGTGCCGCGAGCAGCAGCCCGGTCACCGAGGATTCCGGCCGCAGCACGTAGCGCGCCGCCGCGTTCACCTGCTCGATGGTTACGGCGCGGATGCGCGCCGGCCATTCTTCCACATCGTCGAGGGTACCGCCGGTCGCGAGCGCCGCGCCCACGATGCGCGGCGGACCGGTCAAGCTGTCGCGCGCCTTGATGGCATCGGCGACGAGGAGGGTCTTTGCCGTCGCGAGCTCGGCCGCGTTGACGCCGTCGCGCAGGAGTTCGCCAATGGCGGCCTCGACCGCCTCGCCAACCGCCTCGGCGCTGCCGCCGACCGGCGGGCTCGCGGAGATGGCGAAACTCCCCTCGTCGATGCGGTCGGGTTCATAGTAGGCGTTGACACCGGCCGCCACCTTGTCCTCGACGACAAGCCGGCGATAGAAGCGGCTGGTCGGCCCGCCGGCGACGATCTCGGCGAGAAGTTCGAGCGCATGGGCATGCCCGTTCGGATCCTTGCCGCTGCTCGGCGCCAGATAGCGCCGCACCCAGTTCGGCTGCTGCACGCGCGGGCTCTTGAACATGACTTGGACCGGCGCCAGGTGCGGCGGCTCGACCAGGCGTTCGCGCGCCGGAACGGCGCCGCGCGGGATCGGTCCATAATAGGTCTCGGCCAGCTTTCGCACCGCTGCCGCCTCGACGTCGCCGGCGACGATGAGGATGGCGTTGTTCGGCCGGTACCAGCGGCGATAGAAGTCGATCGCATCGGCGCTGGTCAGCCCGCGCATCTCATGCTCCCAGCCGATCGTCGGCGTCCCGTAAGAGTGGTGGCGGTAGAGGGCGGCCGACATCGCCTCGCCCAATTGCGAGGCCGGCTCATTGTCGATGCGCTGGCGGCGCTCCTCCAGGATGACATCGCGCTCGGGCAGGACCACCGCGTCGGTGAGGACAAGATTGACCATGCGGTCGGCTTCGAGGCGCATGGCGAGCTCGAGGTGCTCCACCGCCACGGTCTGGTGATAGATGGTGTAGTCCGACGAGGTGGATGCGTTTTCGTTGCCGCCGATTCGGGCGATCTCGGCGGAGTACTGTCCCGGCGCCATCGTCGTCGTGCCCCGGAACATCAGGTGTTCGAGAAAGTGGGCGATGCCGGACTTGCCCGGCGGCTCGTCGGCGGCGCCGACCTTGTACCAGACCATCTGCGTGGCGATGGGGGCGCGGCGATTGGGGATCACCACGACCTCGAGGCCATTCGCGAGGACGAAGGTCTCGGCTTCGAACGGCGCCGCCGCCGGGGCGCCCGAAGCACCGGCAAGCACGAGGAACGAGACCGCGAGCCCCGCCGCGCCCCGGCGGAGCCGTGCAAACACGCGCATGACGATGCCGGCTGTCAGTGTATAATCCGACCGGATGGGATCGCTCCCCCGCCCATCATGCTCCAAGTCCGTCATTCCGGCGAAAGCCGGACTCCATCGAGCCCATGTCGCGATGGGTTCCGGCTTTCGCCGGGACGACAGGGATGTTGAGGGCATGAATCAAATAGTTCGCACACCGGTCTAGAATATGCCTTCGAGCAACGCCCGCTTCTTGCGGATGACCACCGGCGTATCGCCCTCGGTTACCGAACGGCCGAGCGCCGCGTTTTCCTGCAGCCGCCGCGTTTCCGCCAAGGGATCGATGACCGTGCCCGCGGGCGCGGGATCGCGCCAGAACACCAGGCGGTCGATGAACTGCTCGTCCTGCTCCATATCTTCCTTGGTCTCCGTATCCACCAATTGGCGAATGTTCGGATCGACCCCGGCGGCCCCGGCATTCTGCAGCAGAGCCGATTCGCCCCCGCTCGCGCCCTCGACCGCGACAACGCCGCCCTCGGTGTTGGCGAAGATCGCCGCCGCCGCCTGGTCGCGCGCCGACAGTTCCTGCGGGCGCGCCGCGCCCGGTTGCGGCGGCCGCAACGTATAGTTCGGCGGCAGGCTCAAGGGCGCCCGCGCCAGAACCTGGAATTCATCGGGCGCCTGTTTTTCCAGGCCCAGCGCCTCGCGCGTCTGGCTACACCCGGAAAATCCGGCCGAGCCAACCATCAAAGCGCCAATCGCGATCGAGATGCCGAAGCGCATCGCAACCTCCCATTCCCAACGCCAAAGGTATCGAAGACCCTTATCTAGCGCGTTCGCGGTCGCTAAACAACCCATCGATGACAAGCCCGGCCACCCCGCAGAATATCGCGGTATCGGCCAGGTTGAAGGCCGGCCAATGGTAGCCGGCGGCGTGAACATCGAGAAAATCGAAGACGGCGCCGAAAACCAGCCGGTCGATGACGTTCCCAACCGCCCCGCCGATCACCAGGCCGATCGCCAGCGCCGGCAAGACGCGGTCCTGACGCCGCAGCCACCAGGCGAGCCCGGCGGCGACGGCGAGAGCGACGCCGGAGAGGACATAAGGGGCGTAAAGCCAGTCCGAGCGGAACAGGCTGAAACTCACCCCCTTGTTCCAGGCCAGCACGAGATTGAAGAACGGCGTTATCTCGATCTCGCGGGGTGGCGCCATAACCACGTTCAGGATCAGCCACTTGCTCGCCTGGTCGGCCGCCACGGCGCCGAGCGCCGCCGCCCAGCCAAGATGCTTCGGTCGCATGTCGACCTCAGGTTTCGGCAAGCGCCGCGACGACATCGGCGCAGCGCCCGCAGACCGCCGGATGATCGGGGCGGCGCCCAACCTCGGGCAGCACCTTCCAGCAGCGCTCGCATTTCTTGCCCTCGGCCAGCTCGATCACGACGCCCAGATCGGGTACGTCCGGCAGCATGAAGGCGCCGGCAGGCGGCGGGCCGTCTACGAGTATCAGGCCCGAAGTGATGGCGATCTCGGCCAGGTCGATGCCGTCCACAACCGTGCGATAATCGGCATTGGCAAAGACGCGCGGGTGCGCCTGCAGGCTGGCGCCGATCTTTTTTTCGGCCCGCGCGATCTCGAGGGCGCCGGTGACGACGCGGCGCAGCGTTCGCAGCCTGGTCCAGCGCTCGGAAAGCGCCTCGTCTTGCCATTCGTCCGGAATCGCCGGGAATTCGCGCAAGTGAACGCTGGCCTCGGTTCCGGTTCCACGCGACAGCCATGCTTCCTCGGCGGTAAAGCAGAGGATGGGGGCGAGCCAGGCGGTAAGACACGAGAAGACATGATCGAGAACCGTGCGCACGGCACGCCGCCCGGGCGCATCGCCAGGATCGCAGTAGAGCGAATCCTTGCGCACGTCGAAATAGAAGGCCGAGAGATCGACCGCGCAGAAGTTATGAAGCGCGGTGAAGAGGTCGTGGAAGGCGAAATCGTCGCACGATTGCCGCACCTGCCGGTCGATCTCCCACAGGCGGTGCAGCACCCAGCGATCGAGTTCCGGCATATCGGCCCGCGTCACGCGTTCGCGTTCCTCGAAGCCGGCGAGCGCGCCCAGAAGATAGCGCAGCGTGTTGCGAAGGCGGCGATAGGCCTCGGCGTGCTGCTTCAGGATCTCGGGCCCGATGCGCAAATCCTCGGCATAGTCCGACGCCACCACCCAAAGGCGCAGGATGTCGGCACCATGCTGCTTCATCACGTCCTGGGGGGCGACGTTGTTGCCCAGCGATTTCGACATCTTGCGGCCCTGCTCGTCGAGCACGAAGCCGTGGGTCAAGACCGTCTCGTAGGGCGCGCGCGCCCGCGTGCCGCAGGATTCCAATAGCGACGAGTGGAACCAGCCGCGATGCTGATCCGAGCCTTCGAGATAGAGCTGCGCCGGCCAGGCGAGATCGCTGTCCCGGCGCGGCTCCAGCACGAAGGCGTGGGTGCAGCCGCTCTCGAACCACACGTCGACGATGTCGGTCACGACCTCGTAATCGGCGGCCTTGTAATCGGCGCCGAGGAAGCGCTGCGGATCGGACGCGAACCAGGAATCGGAGCCCTCTTTTTCGAAAGCCGCGGCGATGCGGTCGATGACGCCCTGGTCGCGCAGCGGCGCGCCGGTCGCCTTATCGACGAAGACGGCGATGGGCACGCCCCAGGCGCGCTGGCGCGAGATGCACCAGTCGGGCCGCTGCTCGATCATCGCCTGAAGGCGGTTGCGCCCCTGCGCCGGCACGAAGCGCGTCTCGGCGATGGCCTTGAGCGCGGTCTCGCGCAAGCCCGTCGCCGACATGGAGATGAACCACTGCGCGGTATTGCGGAAGATCAGCGGCGCCTTGGAGCGCCAGGAATGGGGATAGCTGTGCGTGAGCTTGCCCCGCGCCATGAGCGCGCCGGCTAGGCCAAGCGCCGCCACGACCGCGCCGTCGGCGTCGCCGGTCTTGCCCGCGGGCGTAAGCACGCATTTGCCGGCGAAGAGCGGCACCGTGGCGGCATAGGAGCCGTCCTCGTCCACGGTGCGCGGCACCTCGATGCCATGGGCGGCACCAAGCTCGAAATCGTCGGCGCCGTGGCCGGGGGCGACATGCACGAGCCCGGTGCCCTGCTCGGTGGTGACGAATCCCGCCGCCAGCAGCGGCACCTCGAAATCGTAACCCTTCCCGTGCAACGGATGGCGGCAGACCGTGCCGGCGAGATCGGCGCCTGGGAACGCGCGAAGGACGCGATGCCCCGCGATTCCCACCTCGGCGCGAAAGGAGTCCAGGAGCGCCTCGGCGACGACGATCTTTTCACCGACCCGGGCCTGGCTTTGGTCCGCGATCTCGACCACCTCGATCGCCAGATAGCCGGTGTCCTTGCCGTAGGCGATGGCGCGATTGCCCGGGATCGTCCAAGGGGTCGTCGTCCAGATCACCGCCGCCGCCCCGGCCAAGGCCGGGACCGGCGAGCGCAACACGGGAAAGCGGACGTGGATCGTGGTCGAGACGTGGTCGTGATACTCGATCTCGGCTTCCGCCAGCGCCGTCTTCTCGACCACCGACCAAAGGACGGGTTTCGATCCGCGGTAGAGGGCGCCGTTCATGAGGAACTTGCCGATCTCGCGAACGATTTGCGCCTCGGAGGCGAGCGCCATCGTGGTGTAGGGATGGCTCCAATCGCCTTCCACGCCCAGGCGCCGAAACTCCTCGCGCTGCACGTCGATCCAGTGGGCCGCGAAATCACGGCATTCCTTGCGGAATTCGATGATCGGCACCTGGTCCTTGTCCTTGCCGGCGGCGCGGTAGCGTTCCTCGATCTTCCATTCGATCGGAAGCCCGTGGCAGTCCCAGCCGGGCACGTAGTTCGAATCCTTGCCCAGCATCTGCTGCGAGCGGCTGACGACGTCCTTCAGAATCTTGTTGAGCGCGGTGCCGAGATGGATCGGGCCGTTGGCGTAAGGCGGCCCGTCATGGAGTACGAATTTCGGGCGCCCCGGGCTACGCGCGCGCAACTGCCCGAAGAGGTCGATCTCCCGCCAGCGCTTCAGCAACGGCGGCTCGCGCTCGGGCAGGTTGGCGCGCATCGGGAAATCGGTGCGCGGCAGAAACACGGTGGACTTGTAGTCGATGGTCATCGGACGTTCTGGCGCGGACGAAGGGCGGAATCATAGACGTTGCGCCGGCCCGCTACATTGTGCCCCGACGCCGCCCGCAACAAGGGCGCCGTCCCCGGCGGCGGTCCCTTGTAGGCGGCGAGAAGGCGGCGTGCCTCCGCCGCGTCGACGCCGATCTGGGCCTTCAGGGCAGCCAGGTTTTCAAAGGTCGCGTCGGCGCGCACATGGTCGATGAGCGCCACCCGAAACTGCCGGCCGTAGAGGTCGGCGTCGAAATCGAACAGATGCGCTTCGAGCCGGACGTCCTTTCCCGCCACCGCCGGGCGCCGGCCGATATAGGCGGCGCCATCGTGCCAGCGCGTTTCGCGGCCTTCGTCGATGCCGGCCTTGATGGCGTAGACGCCGAAACCGGGCTGGAGATAATCGTCGATCTCGATATTGGCGGTGGGGTAGTCGAGCGTTCGCCCGAGCCGGTCGCCGGTAACGACACGGCCCGCGATCTCCCACGGCCGGCCGAGCAGGCGCGCGGCTTCGAGCGCCCGGCCGGCGATCAGGCACTCGCGGATGCGCGTCGATGAATAGACCTCGCCGCTCTCGCTTGCCGGCGGAACCTCGGTCACCGCGAAACCGTGAAGACGCCCGAGGTCGGCCAGCAGCGCCGCGTTACCGCGCCGGCCGCGCCCGAACACGAAGTCGTAGCCGATGACGACTTCCGCGGCCTCCAACCCTTCGGACAGAACCTCGACGACGAAGGCCTCGGCGCTCTTGCCGGCGAGCTCGGCGTCGAAGTGCAGAACGAACAGGCAATCGACGCTGCTGGCTTCGAGCTGGCGCACCTTGATGCGCAACGGCGTCAAACGGAAAGACGGCCGCCCGGGCTGGAAGTACTCGCGCGGGTGCGGCTCGAAGGTGAGGACGCCGAGGCTGGCGCCGAGCGAAGCGGCGCGCTCGGCCGCGGCCGCGATCACCGCCTGGTGGCCGCGATGCACGCCGTCGAAGTTGCCGATCGCCAGCACGGCGCCGCGCGCTTCCACGGGTACTTCGGTATGATGGCGAAACAGTCGCATCGGGCCGGCCAAATCCTCGCGCCCCACGATGGGCGAGGGGCAGAACATATCTCGGGATCGACCCCAAGGATAGTTAGCCGCCGGAAATTCTACTCGGCGGCCTGTAGCGCCGCGCGGCGCGGAACGACTAGTTCGGCTTCGCCGGCGACGACCGCCTTGTCGCCCACGGTGCAAGTGGTCTCGACCTTCACGCGTTTGCTCTCTTGATCGACGTTCACCACGGTGACCCGGGCGCACACGGTATCGCCCACGCGCACCGGCGCCAGGAAGCGAAGGTTCTGGCTCACATAGATGCAGCCCGGCCCCGGAAGCTTGGTGCCAAGCACGGCCGAGATGAAACTCGCCGTCAGCATGCCATGCACGATGCGCCCGCCGAATCGGGTTTGGCTGGCGTAGTCATGGTTGAGATGTACCGGGTTCATGTCCCCCGAAACGCCGGCGAACATCACGATGTCGGCGTCGGTGATGGTCTTGGCGAAGATCGCCGTCATGCCGGCCTTCAGGTCGTCCAGGTAGTGCCCGTTTAACTCGTCCATTGTGCCGACCTTTCCCCCAAGAAACCCGTGTCAATCTGCCATGTTGCAGCGCAACAGTAATCGGTCAAGATTCGTCGGAACGCAAGGGGTTCCGCCATGGTGCGGGGCAATAATGACGATTTGGTTAGCAGCGGGGGTCTATCGGCGTCCGGCCGGAAAGGCCAAGGACCGCTTCGATGGCCGCCGCGGCCGAGAGCAGCGCCGCCTCGCCATGCGGCTTGCCTACCAGTTGCAGCCCGACCGGAAGGCCGGCGGCGGTGAACCCGGCCGGCAGGGCCACGACCGGGCAGGATGTGAGCGTGATCGCCGAGGTGATACGCAGCCACTCGACGTAATTGTCGAACCCCTGACCCTCCACTTCCCGCACCCAGCGGGTCTCGACCGGGAAGGGCGGGACGCAGGCCGCCGGACAGACGAGCAGGTCATGGTCGCGGAAGAACGCCGCCATCCGATGGTAGAGGCGGCCGCGCGCGCTTTCGGCGCGGGCGATGGCTTCGAGCCCGAGCGCCAGCCCCTTTTCGATGTTCCAGATGATGTCCGGTTTCAACATGTGCCGGCGCAGGCGGTAGTGGGGGCCGAGCGAGGCGACGAAACCGGCGGCGCGTAGCGTCTGAAATGCTTCCGGTGCCTCCGAGAAGTCGAGCACCGTCGTTTCGACCGCGACTCCGGCGCCGGCCAGGCGCTCGACCGCCGCGGCGCAGATCCGGCGCACCGCCGAATCGACCGGCGTGATTCCGAGGTCCGGGCTATAGGCGACGCGGCGTGGCAATCGTGGGCCGGAAGCGGCCAGCGCGAAGCTCGTGTCCGGCGCCGGCAGCGACATCGGGTCTTCTTCGTGCCGGCCCGCCATCGCATCCAGCATCAGCGCCACGTCGGCGACATTGCGCGCCATCGGCCCTTCGACCGCGAGCGTGTTGAAAGGCTGCTCGCTCGGCCCGTTCGCGACCCGGCCGGGACTGGGGCGCAAGCCCACGACCGAGCAGAAACCGGCCGGCGTGCGCAGCGAGCCGCCGAGATCGGAGCCGGTCGCCAGCCATACCTCGCCCGCGGCCAGCGCCGCCGCCGAGCCGCCCGACGAGCCGGCGGGGGTGAGCGCCGTGTTCCACGGGTTCCTGGTGTCGCCGAGAACTACGTTGAAGGTATTGGCGCCGGCGCCGAATTCGGGCGTGTTGGATTTGGCCAAGACGATGGCGCCCCGCGCCTCCAACCGTTCGACCATGATGTCGGAGCGCGCCGGCACATGGTCCTTGAAGATGGGCGAGCCGTAAGTGGTGCGCACGCCGGCCACATCGTTGAGATCCTTCACCGCGATCGGCAGGCCGGCGAGCCAGCCCCGTCCATCCTCCGGCGCCGGCGCCGCCATGATGCGCCGCGCCGCTTTGCGCGCGCGTTCGGCACAGAGTGTCGGCAGCGCGTTCAAAGCCGGTTCCACTTCGGCGATGCGCGCCAGCGCCGCCTCGACGAGGTCGAGCGGCGATATCTCGCGCCGTTTCATGCGGACGACGGCCTCCGTGGCGGTCAAGCGGTGAAGATCATCGATCATGACGCCAGCCCCCATGCTTCGACAAGTTCGGCATGAGCGCCTCATCCCGAGCCTGTCGAAGGATGAGGTCCCGCTTGGACTCCTGTATAAGCGTGCACTAGACCGGCGTCGAGGCCGGCGGAGGGATGGCGTGGGCGAAGTTGTCTACAAACGAGCGCTCGACGAGATTCGCGAGTTCATGCGCCTCGAAGTGGCCGGAGGCGTGCTCCTGCTCACGGCCGCGGTCGTTGCCCTCATCGCCGCCAACAGCGCGTTTGCGCCGATCTATGCGCGGTTTCTCGATTTGCCGGTGGAATTCCGGGTGGGCGCTTTCGCCATCGCCAAGCCGTTGCTGCTCTGGATCAATGACGGACTGATGGCGGTGTTCTTCCTGCTCGTCGGTCTCGAGATCAAGCGCGAGTTGCTGGCCGGCGAACTCGCGACCATTCGCCAAGCGATCCTGCCCGGCATTGGGGCGGCCGGCGGCATGCTGGTACCGGCGCTCATCTATGTGGGATTCAATGCCGGCGATCCAACGGCGTTGAACGGATGGGCAATACCGGCGGCCACCGACATCGCGTTCGCGCTGGGCGTGCTGTCGTTGCTTGGCCGGCGGGTGCCGGCCGGTCTCAAGGTGTTCCTGCTGGCGCTTGCCATCCTCGACGATCTGGGCGCCATCATCATCATCGCGGTCTTCTATACCAGCACACTCTCGGTGGGCGCGCTTGCCGCGGCCGCTGTAATCCTGGTCTTGCTACTGACACTCAACCGCCTTGGCGTGACGCGGATCGCGCCTTACGCGCTTCTCGGCATCGTCCTCTGGGTCTGCGTGCTCAAATCGGGGGTGCATGCGACCTTGGCCGGCGTCGCCATCGCCTTCGCGGTCCCGTTGAAGGGGCGCGGGATGGTAACGCAATCGCCGCTCACGCATCTCGAACACATGCTTCACCCCTGGGTGACGTTCCTGATCATGCCGCTGTTCGGCTTTGCCAACGCCGGTGTCTCCTTGGCAGGCATCGACGCCAAAGGCCTCGGCAATCCGATCATCCTCGGCATCGCGCTCGGCCTCTTTCTCGGCAAGCAAATCGGTGTCTTCGGCTTCGTCGCGGCCGCCATAGCGCTCGGCCTCGCGCGGCGCCCGGATGGCGTCACCTGGCCCATGCTCTACGGTACGGCAATCCTCGCCGGCATCGGCTTCACCATGAGCCTGTTCATCGGCACGCTCGCCTGGGAAAGCACCGCGTTCGCGGCCCCCTTGCGCCTGGGCGTGCTGGCGGGTTCGCTCGCCTCGGGCCTTTTCGGCTATGCGGTCCTGCGCTTCGCGTTCAGGCGCGCCGAATCACCCTTGAAAGCCTAGCGCGACCTCCCAATATCGAAAATCGGGTCCGGGCCCCTCTGGCGATCGGCGATCGGTCGCGATGTCGGATTCTCTTTCGCGCCTGTTCTTGGGTGGTTCGAAACCGGGAGTTCGAATGGATACGCCGCTCTGGCTTTGGCTCGGGTTCCTTGCCTTCGTCCTTGCCCTCTTGGCGCTCGATCTGGGCGTCATCCATCGCCGTCAGCGCGAGATCCGCGTCGGCGAGGCGCTGTGGCTCAGCCTCGGTTATTTTGCCCTTGCAGGGCTCTTCAACGCCGGCGTGTTCCACTTCCGGGGACCGCAGGCGGGCTATGAGTTCCTCACCGGCTACCTGATCGAGAAGAGCCTCAGCGTCGACAACATCTTCGTGTTCGTGCTGGTCTTCTCCCATCTCATGGTGCCGCCGCTCTATCAGCACCGGGTGCTGTTCTGGGGCATCATCGGCGCCCTGGTCATGCGCGGCGCGCTCATCCTGCTCGGCGCCACGCTGATCGAGACGTTTCACTGGATCGTGTACTTGTTCGGCGGTTTTCTCATCGTCACCGGCGTCAAGATGCTGCTGGCCGGCGAAGCGAAGCCGTCGCTGGAGAACAACCGAATACTTGCCTTCGCGCGCCGGCGCCTGCGGGTGACCGAGGAGTTTCACGGCGAGCGCTTCTTCGTGCGCCGCGCCGGCGTGCTTTGGGCGACACCGCTGTTCCTCGCGCTGTTGCTGATCGAGTTCACCGACCTGGTCTTCGCCGTGGATTCTATTCCGGCGATTTTCGCCGTCACACAGGATCCATTCATCGTTTTCACGTCCAACGTCTTTGCCATCCTCGGCCTGCGGGCGCTCTATTTCGCGCTTGCCGGCATCGTCCATCGCTTCCATTACCTGAAATACGGGCTGTCGCTGGTCCTCGTCGTCATCGGCGCCAAGATGATCGCCAATGGCGTCTTCGGCGAGAAAGTGGTGCCGGTCGAAGCCGCGCTCGCCGTCACCGCCGTATTGATCCTGGGCTCGATCCTGCTGTCGTTCCTATGGCCGCGGCGCCAACCGGCCGCGGCGCTTCCCACCGGATGGGTGCCCGGCAGCCCGCCCGAGGAACCGGTACAGGCAAAGGCGCAAATCGAGAGGCGGAGGCAGTCATGAAAGACACGGCGACCGCCGCCGCCATGGCGGAAGCGCCAGCCGGCTGGCGCGGACGCCTCGCCGGTTTCCTCGGAAACACAGGCATGGAGCGAGTGGTGGCGACGCTGATCGTGGTCAATGCCGTCGTGCTGGGGTTGGAGACCTGGCCGGCGGCGATGAATGCCGCGGGCGGCATTCTGATGATCCTCGATCGTGCGATCCTCGGCATTTTCGTCATCGAGCTCGCCGGCCGGATGGTGGCGCATGGCGCGCGCTTCTTCCGCGATCCCTGGAGCCTGTTCGACTTCGTGGTGGTGGGGTTGGCGCTCGTGCCGACAACCGGATCCCTCTCGGCGCTTCGGGCGCTGCGCGTATTGCGGGTGCTACGATTGATGACGATCTTTCCGCGCATGCGCCGTGTCGTTCAAGGACTGCTGACCGCGATTCCCGGCGTCGGCGCGATCGTCGCGGTGCTGGGCATCATCTATTACGTGTCGGCCGTCATCGCCACGAAGCTGTTCGGCGGCGCCTTTCCCGAGCTGTTCGGCACGTTGGGGGAGAGTCTCTTCTCGCTATTCCAGGTGATGACACTCGAAGGTTGGCCGGAGATCGTGCGCGACGTGATGGCGGTTTACCCGCATGCGTGGATATTCTTCCTTTGTTACATTCTCGTCGCCACCTTCACCATGCTGAACCTGTTCATCGCCGTCATGGTCAACGCCATGCAGGCGGAGCATGAACGCGAGGTGACGCGGTCGCGCCACGGCGACACCGAGGCCGTGTTGGCCGAAATCGCCGCCTTGCGCGCGGAGGTGCGGACCTTGCGCGGCGAAGCGTGGCGCCACGAGCCGAATTACACCGGCACGCCGCCTTCGGATTTCCGGCGCGCGACGTAGTCCTTGAGCGCGTCGTCGATGGCGGGGTCGAGGGCCGGCTGTTCGTAGTCGGCGAGGAGCTGCTTCCACACGGTGTTGGCCCGCCGCGCGGCATCGGGCGAGCCGGCCTCGCGCCAGCTCTCGAAATTGCGCCAGTCGGAGATCATCGGCGCGTAGAACGCCGTCTCGTACCGGGCAAGCGTATGCCTGGCGCCGAAGAAATGACCGCCCGGACCCACCTCGGCGACGGCGTCGAGCGCCATCGTGTCGTCGTTCACTTCGAGGGGCTTCAGGAATTCGGCCATCATCTGCAGAATCTCGGCATCGACGATCAGCTTCTCATAGGAGGCGACGAGCCCGCCCTCCATCCAACCGGCGCCGTGCTTCACCAGATTGGCGCCGCCCATGACGGCGCCCCATATCGACATCTCGGATTCGTAAGCGGCTTGCGCATCGACGGCATTGGCGGCGCAGGCATTCGACGAGCGGTAGGGAAGGTTGTAGCGCCTTGCAAGCTGACCGCCGGCCATCGCCGCGCGGGTGTATTCGGGCGTGCCGAAGGCGGGCGCGCCCGATTTCATGTCGACGTTCGAGGTATAGCCGCCATAGAGGACAGGGGCGCCCGGCCGCACCATCTGCAGGAAGGCGATGACGCCGAGCGCCTCCGCGTTCTGGAGGGCGAGCGCGCCGGCGAGCGTCACCGGCGCCATCGCCCCGGCAAGCGTGAACGGCGTCACCGCCACCGCCTGGCCGGCGCTCGCCATGGCCGTCAGCCCATCCAGCATGGCGCCATCGACCCGCAACGGCGAGTTGGTGTTGACGACGGTGATGAGCCCGGGGCGAGCCTCGATCTCGGAGCGCGAAATGCCGCGCGCGATGCAGTTCATTTCGATGCCGTCCTCCACCCTTCCCGCGCCGATGGCCGAGGCCTGCCAGACGCGATCGGTGAGCGTGACGTAGGCATGATGGCAATCGAGATGTCGGGTGGCCGGGGCCAAGTCGATCGGCTCCACCGGATAGCCGGACGCCAGGTGAATGATGTCGAGGCTCTGCACCAGGCGGAGGAGATCGCAAAAGTCGGCGAAATTTCCCGGCCGCCGGCCGCGGTCGAGGTCCGAGACGTTGGGCGCGCTCGATACGGCGCAGAAGGCGACGTGGCGCCCGCCGATGCGTACGTCGCGCGCGGGATTTCGGGCATGGAGCGTGAATTCGGCCGGCGCCTTGGCGACGCTTTCCAACACCAGGCCGCGATCGAAGCGCACCCGGCCCGACGACCGGTCGATGTCGGCGCCGGCCTTGGCCAGGATGTCGAGTGCCGCCGGGCTCATGAACTCGAGGCCGGTCGTTTCCAGGATTTGCAAGGACGCGTCATGGATGCGCTCCAGGCTCTCCGGGTCCAGCACCTCGACCGGGCGATAGGGGTTGACGATAGCGCGCCACGGCGGCTGGCGGACTCCGCCGGCCTCGCGGCGAGCGCGCCGGCGCGAATTTTCGCGGGGCGAGGGCGGAGCGGAGCCTGGCACGGTCATGACGGGCAGCATACCCCACCCCGGCCGCGCCGGCTCTGTCCAATTTCGTATTGCGGTGACATATTTCGTATTTCGGTATTTCGGTGACAGTGCACTTAATTCGAAATCGAATTAAGTGCACTGTCACCGAAATTATGATAACCCGTTCCCGCCATGATCTCATCGGATGCCAGCTGGATCGCCGCCCTTCGCCAGCCGGGCGCGGTGGCGTTCGCCATCATGTTTTCGCTGGAAAGCCTGGCGCGCGGCGTCATCGTCACCGTGATCCCCTTGCAGGCCTTCGAGATCCTGCATGAAAACGCGCGCGACGTAAGCCTGCTCTATTTCTGCGCCGCGTTCGGCGGCTTCGCCTTGAGCTTCGCGGTGCCGGCGCTGGTCCGCCGGTTCCGCCGGCGGTGGGTCTACACGATGGGCGCGGGCTGTCTGATCCTCGCGGCTCTCCTGCTCGCCACCGGAACGCTCTTCGGCCAAGGGCTCGGCATGATGGTGCGCGCCTTTGGCGCCGCCTCGCTCGGCATCACGCTCAATCTCTACGTCATGGACCATATCCGCCCGCGCGCCATGGTCCGATCCGAGCCGCTACGCATGATGTTCAGCGCGGTTCCCTGGGTCGTGGGCCCGACGCTCGGCGTTTACCTCCACAAGCGCTTCGGGACCGGCGCCGCCGAGGGGTTGAGCGCCGCCGTGGCCGTCGCGATCATCGCCTATTTCTGGTACCTGCGGCTGATCGAAAACCCGGCGGTCGCGGCCGCGACCAGGCCGCCGCCCGATCCCCTGACCGCCATTCGAAGGTTCGCGTCGCAGCCGCGCCTGCGCCTCGCCTGGTTCATCGCCGTCGGGCGTTCGAGCTGGTGGTCGATGTTCTTCGTCTACGGGCCGATCTATATGGTCGCCTCCGGCAAGGACGCGGTCTGGGGCTCGCTGCTGGTGTCCGCCGGCAATTCCTTGCTCTTGCTCACCCCTATCGCCGGCTGGATCGCAAGACGGGTCGGCCTGCGCCGGCCCATCATCGTGGCGCTGGCGGGGTGCGGCGCCTCGACCTTCCTCGCCGGGTTCGTATTCGAATGGCCCTTGGCGGTATCGGCATTGTTGATGCTGGCGGCGCTCGCCGCCGTCACCCTCGACGGATTGGGCAACATTCCGTTCCTGCGCTCGGTGCGCCCCCTCGAGCGCCCGCAGATGACCACCGTCTTCCGCACCTATATCGAGGTGGCCGAACTGATACCGGCCGGCATCTATGCGGCTCTTCTCAGCTTCCTAGACCTCGACGCGGTCTTCATCGCCACCGGTCTGTGGCTGGCGGCGGTGGCGCTCATCGCCCGGTGGCTGCCGCGCCGCTTCTAGCCTGGGCGTGCCGTCGGTTAACCCGCCATTTACCTTTGCTGTCTATCTTTCTATTATATGACTAATAGCATATCTACGTCTTTTAGGATAGAATCGAACGATCCCGCCGCCAGCGGATTCGAAATGAACGAGAGTCAGATCAGATCGCTCGTCGCCAACATGAAGGGCTCGCTATACCGCTGCCGGGTCGATGGCGACTGGACCCTGCTGTTCGCCACCGACGCCATGGCCGACATCACCGGCTACGCCGCCGAGGAACTGGTTCTCAATCGAACGCTGTCCTATGGCAGCCTGGTCCATCCCGACGACCGAATGATGCTGAGCTGCACGGTCGAGGACGCCATTCTCGGGCGCAAGCCCTTTGCCCTGCAGTATCGCATCCGCCATCGAGACGGCTCGTTGCGCTGGGTCAGCGGCCAAGGCCAGCCGATCTTCGACGCCGATGGCCGATTGCTCCATCTCGACGGCGCGCTGTTCGATCACACCGAAATCGTCGCCGCCGAGGAGCGCTTCCGAATCCTGTTCCAACAGGCGAGCGACGGCCACCTGCTGATGGGGCCCGACGGGATCATCGACTGCAACGACGCCGCGGCGCTCATTCTCGGGTATGCGGGGCGGGCCTCGCTGCTCGGCCTCTCCCCCGTGACGCTCTCGCCCCCCTTGCAGCCCGATGGCCGGGTGTCCGAGCGCAAGTCGCCGGAGATGGAAGCCATCGCCCATGAGACCGGCTATAACAGGTTCGAATGGACCTACCGGCACGTCGATGGCGGCGATGTGCTCATCGAGGCGACGCTGACGCCGGTGCAGCTTGGCGGCCAGACCGTGCTGCTCGAGGTCTGGCACGACATCGGCCAGCGCAAGAAGATCGAAGCCGAACTGACGGCCGCGCGGGACATCGCCGAACGGGCGAACGCCACCAAGTCCGATTTTCTCGCCATGATGAGCCACGAGATTCGGACACCCATGAACGCCATCATCGGCATGAGCGGCCTGTTGCTCGATTCTACCTTGAGCGAGGGGCAGCGGCGTTTCGCCAAGGTCTTACGCGAATCGGCCGAATCGCTGCTGACCATCATCAACGATGTCCTCGATGTCTCGAAGCTCGAAGCCGGCCGCCTGCGCCTCGAGAATATCGAGATGAACCTGGCCCTGCTGCTTTCCGGAATCGAGGAGGTCTGCGCCTTCGAGGCCCGCGACCGCGGGCTCGACTTCGCCGTCACCATGACGCCGGGGACGCCCCGCGCGGTCATCGGCGATCCGACCCGGCTGCGCCAGATTCTTCTCAACCTCGTCGGCAACGCGATCAAGTTCACCGAGCGCGGCCGGGTTCTCCTCGCGGTTTCGGCCGAAGCCGAGGACGCCATCGGCGTCAGCCTGCGATTCACGATCACGGATACGGGAATCGGCGTCGATCCGGCGGTACGCGGCCTGCTGTTCCAGAAATTCTCCCAAGCCGACCAGACCACGACCAGGCGGTTTGGCGGCACCGGCCTTGGCCTGGCCATCTGCAAGGAACTGGTCGGGTTGATGGGCGGGGACATCGGGTTCGAGAGCGAGCCCGGGCGCGGCAGCCGGTTCTGGTTCATCGCCACTTTTCGCCGCTCCGAGGCGGCCCTACCCGATGTTCCAGTGGCGCGGCCGGCGGCCAAATCCGAAGCGCCTCGATGCAACATTCTGTTGGTCGAGGACAACCCCGCCAATCAACTTCTGGCGACGACGCTGCTTCGCCGCGCCGGCCATCAGGTCGACGTGGCCGAAAACGGCGCCGACGCGGTCGAGGCGGTAACCCGAACGCGCTACGACGTCGTGCTGATGGACGAACGCATGCCGCGCATGGACGGCGTCGAGGCGACGCGGCTCATTCGATTGCTGCCCGGCGATGCCGCCAGGGTTCCGATCGTGGCGCTCACCGGCAACGCGCTGCAAGGCGACCGCGAGCGGCTCCTGGCCGCCGGCATGGACGACTATCTTTCGAAGCCGATCGACCCCGCAAAGCTGCTGCAAGCGATATCCGAGTGGGCGCCAACGCCGAACCGGGGCCTAAGCGAAAGGCCGGCGGCCGCGGCCGCTGGCGAATGAAATGCAGGCCGGCGGCATCCCCGGCGATCTGCTCGCCCGCGCCGACGCGGCGATCGCCGAGTTGCGCCGGGACTATCCGAAGTGGTCATTGAACGACCTCGCCGAAGCACGAGTAGCCCTCGACGAGGCGGCGGCCGACCCCGCCCTGCGGGGCCCGCGGCTGGAGCGGGTCTTCGGCATCGTCCACGACATCAAGGGGCAGGGCGGCAGCTTTGGCTACGAACTTGCAACGCGCATCGGCCAGTCGGCATGCCGGCTGCTGCGAATCCGCGACCGGTCCACGGTCGATCTCGCACTCGTGCGCCAGCATCTCGACGCGTTGCACCTGATTTTCCAGAAGACTATCGAAGGCGATGGCGGCGCCGTGGGGGATCGAATCGCAAAGCGGTTGGAGACCCTGGTCGGGGACGCGTAGCGACCCGGGCGGGGCGCCCCTTCCGGCAGCGTTCCGCGCGGCCCGCGATCAGCTGAACAAGAAGCGCTGCACGTCGGGGTTTCCCTTACGCCACATGACGTTGTCCAGGAAGTAGTGGTGCACGTTGATGAAGATCCAGAAGATGAACAGGAACAGGCTGGCGCCGAACACACCCTTGTCGTAGGGCACGACGACCTGGAGAAACATCGGCGCGAACCAGAAGCCCAGGAAACCGAGCAGGCCGCCCAGGAACACGAACGCGCCGAAACTCAGCCGGTACTGGCGGCCGATCCACCGCCCGATCAGCTTCACATCCGGGATCTTCTGGGCGTTTGGCTTGGCCTTCTCGTAATTGCTTTCATAGCGCCAGACCACGACCAGATACTGAAGCGAATGCAGCGCCGGGATGACCAGCAAGAAGAGCGGGTGGACGCGCGCGAACAGCAGCCAGAGATAGAGGCTGAGCCCATAGGCCATGACCCCGTTATAGGGCAGGCTCCCGCCGTTCTTGCGCCAGGCTTGCGCGAGCGTCCAAACCGCCATCAGGCTGGTCGCGACCGCGGCCACCGTCGCGATCGTCACCGCCATGTCCGGGATCGGAAACGTGTAGTATTTGAGGCCCCACATGGCGTTCTCGGCGGCGACAACGTTGAACTTCAGCCACGCCAGAACCCAGACGGCATAGGAATTCAACAGGAACACCTTCTTTTCGGTGTTCTGGAAGAACCGCTTCTTAAGCACGGCATCGACCATCAGCATGCCGTAGCCCTGCTTGACGTAATGCCAGCCGACGAAGAAACCCATGATGTTGGCGCCGTAGCCCAGCACCCTTGCATCGCCCGCCAGAACGCTCGCCGCGAAAAACGCGGTCAGCCCGATCGGCACCACGATGCCGGCGACGATGTAACGGATGCGCATGCCCCGGCTGTAGCCGTGCCCGCGAACCTTGGCGGCGAAATTTCGGTAGAAGATCTGATAGGAATGGGCAAAATGCGGGTGATTGATGAAATGCGCGGCGAACATCATGACCGCCGCGACGCTCGGCCGATAGACATCGACGGGCAACAGCAGCAGGACGGGAAGCACCAGGAACGTGCCGCCGCCCAGGCAGAGGAAATCGACGACGGGACCGAAGAGATATCGCCCTCCGGCTGGCGCTCGCGCCACCGTTGCCGCGGGGCCGTCTAGCTGCTGGATGGACATGACGCTACTCTAAACCGGCAACGCTTACCGCCGTGTAAAGGCCGGGCATCGTGGAACGAGCCCAAAAAGCAAACCCCGGCAGGAGAGCCGCCACAAGGCGAGGCTCCTGCCGGGGCTGTAACAAGTCGAGGGGCCTGGGCCGGCGGCCGGGGGGAGGCAAGAACCGGCCTAGGCCATCGACACCGGGCGGCGCCGAAGCGCCGCGCCGATTACGGAACCGGAGCCGGAGCCGGGGCCGGCGTGCCGCTGTTCGCAGTCACCAACTCGTCCGCGACGGAATCGAACGTAATCGCCAGCTCATCACCCAGCAACGTCAACGCGGTGATCAGCCCAACCGCGACCAGGGCGGCGATGAGGCCATACTCGATGGCGGTCACGCCACTCTCGTCGGAAACAAAACTCTTGAACAACTTGCGCATCTTGAAGTTCCTCCTGGTGATGACTTCCGACGACCAATGTCTTGTCGGTAAAAGGCATCTTGGCGTTCAGAAATGAACGATCGGTTAAACGGCGGGGCGTCTTGCGGATGCCTCTAGCCGTGCCGTGCCGATCAAGAATAACGCTTCGAACCCCTATTTATTACTTGCGGCAATTTGTCTGGCATTTTATCGATCGCCGGGCCTACCCTGTACGAAGCGGCGCGGAATCGGCGGTTGAGCGCTGTCGCGGCGGCGGATCGCTGGCGCCTCCATCGGCCTCGTGGCGCCGCCGGCGTTAACGAATCGACTTCCGGAACCCGCAACACATGTAAAAGGCGTCGCAAATTGTCTACGAAACATCAGTCGGCTTTGGTTGTCGGCGCCGGTCCGGGGCTCGGAGCGGCGCTCGCCCGGCGCTTTATCGAGGGCGGCCTCAAGGTTTCGGTCAGCGCCCGCGACGGCGCGCGGCTGAAGCGATTGGCCGAGAGCGTGGGTGCCACCGCCTATCCTTGCGACGCCACGGTCGAAGCCGAGGTCGCGGCGATGTTCGAGCGGCTCGAGCGCGACCATGGCGCGCCTCGGCTCGTCGTCTATAATGCCGGCGCCTATGTGGCCAAAAGCATTCTCGAGACCAGCGCCGAGGAATTCGAGCGCTGCTGGCGAATCGGCTGCCTCGGCGGCTTCCTGGTCGGGCGCGAGGCCGCCAGGCGCATGAAAGACAAGGGCGGGACCATTCTTTTCACCGGCGCCACCGCGTCCTTGCGGGGCGGCGCCCGGTTCGCCAATCTCGCGGTCGGCAAGTTCGGGCTTCGGGCGCTGGCGCAGAGCATGGCGCGCGAGCTTCAGCCCGCGGGCATCCACGTGGCCCACGTCATCATCGACGGCCAGATCGTCGCCGATCACCGCCCCGGGCGCGAGCGCGGCGCCAAAGGCGAGGACGGGCTGCTCGACCCCGACGCCATCGCCGAGGCCTATTGGCAACTCTATCGGCAGAAACGCAGCGCCTGGACGCTCGAGCTCGACCTCCGGCCCTGGACCGAGAAGTTCTGAGCGGGGTGCAATCCGACAAGAGACTCCGCCGAAAACTCATTGTCATCGCCGGGCATGACCCGGCGATCCATGGTCCGGCGGCATGATGGATGCCCGCGTCAAGCGCGGGCATGACAGGAGGGGGGGCGGGTGTTGGACTCGAACCACTATGTAACGCCCTTGTCGAAGGTGCCGCCGGCTCGGTAAGCTCGCGCCTCAACATCAGCCCCTCGGCAATGTCCGCACCCGCCATCCTCACCGTCGCCATCACCGGTAGCCAGCCGACCAAGGCGCAGAATCCGGCCGTGCCGATCGCGCCGGCCGAGCAGATCGAAAGCACGCACGAGGCCTACGAGGCGGGCGCGTCGCTGGCGCACATTCATGTCCGCGACGACGAAGGGCACCCATCTTCCGACCCGTCGCGCTTTGCCGCGGTGCAGGCCGGCATCGCCCGCCATTGTCCCGGCATGATCGTGCAGTTTTCGACCGGCGGCCGCGGACGGTTGGCGCGGGAACGCGCGAGCGCGCTCTCTTTGCGCCCGGACATGGCCTCGCTCGCCACCGGCTCGGTCAACTTCGCCAATCGCATCTACGAGAACGCGCCGCAACTGGTGGACGAGCTTGCCGGAACCATGCTGCGCCTCGACGTGAAGCCCGAGGTCGAGATCTTCGATCTTGCCATGCTTTATAACGCGCGGGGCCTCATCGATCGCGGCCTGTTGAAGGCGCCGGCGCATGTCCAATTCGTGATGGGCATCCCGAACGCGCTGCCGGCGCGCGAACGCGTACTCGATTTCCTGATCGAGGAGTTGGCCGACCAGATGCCGGGCGCCACCTGGACGGCCGCCGCGATCGGCCGCTTCCAGCTCGAAGCCAATCACTGGGCGCTGCGGCGGGGCGGTCATGCCCGCACCGGGCTCGAGGACAATATCTATTACGAGAAGGGCCGGCTCGCTTCCAGCAACGCCGAGCTCGTGCGCCGCGTCGCCGATCTCTGCGGGCGTTACGATCGCCACCCGGCGAGCCCCGCCGAGGCGAGACGCCTCCTTGGTCTAACCGCCACCGCCACCGCCTAGCAAATCGATTCCATGAAACCTCTCATGTGCCCCGAGCAAGGATTTACCACAGAGACACAGAGTTAGGACCGAAATCGTCTCTGTGCCTCTGTGCCTCTGTGGTTCCGGTGGTATGATTCGATCCTCGGAAGCAATGTACTAGGAAGGAGCGCGCTAGGATCATGGCCGACGACAGCCGCCGAAACCGAAACGCGAGCGAGGCCGCCGCCGAGGCCGATGCCCGTTACGCCGCCGCCAACCCGAGGAGCCGGGCGCGTTACGAGCAATCGACCCAGTCGATGCCGGGCGGAAACACACGCTCCGTGCTGTTCTATTCGCCCTTCCCGCTCACCTGGGCATCGGGGGGAGGCGCCACCCTCACCGATCTCGACGGCCATGCCTACACCGACTTCCTCGGCGAGTTCACGGCCGGCCTTTACGGCCACTCCAACCCCGTCATTCGCGCCGCCATGCAAGGGGCGCTCGAAGGGGGCATCGGGCTTGGCGGCCCCAATCGTTACGACGCCGACCTCGCGGCCGAGCTGTGCCGGCGGTTTCCCTCGATCGAGCTGGTGCGGTTCTGCAACTCCGGCACCGAGGCCAATCTGCTGGCGCTCTCGACCGCGCGCGCGATCACGGGGCGCGACAAAGTCATGGTGTTCGACGGCGCCTATCACGGCAGTGTCTTCACCTTCGGCCATGGCGGCTCGCCGCTCAACGTACCGTTCCCGTTCGTGACCGCTTCGTTCAACGATACCGAGGGCACGCTGGCCTCGATCGAACGCCACGCCGCCGATCTGGCCGCCATCATCATCGAGCCGATGATGGGGTCCGGGGGCGGCATCGCCGCCGACACTGAATTCCTGGCGGCCTTGCGCGAAGCCGCCGACCGCCATGGCATCGTGCTGGTGTTCGACGAGGTGATGACATCGCGCCTGTCGCCGTCGGGGCTGCAGGGCGCTACCGGGATCATTCCCGACATGACCACGCTCGGCAAGTATCTGGGCGGCGGGGCGAGCTTCGGCGCGTTTGGCGGACGCCGGCGATTCATGGAAAGGTTCGACCCGCGCCGCGCGGACGCCTTCGGCCATCACGGCACCTTCAACAACAACGTGCTGTCGATGGCGGCCGGACTCGCCGGCCTCACTCAGCTTTTCACGCCCGAAGCCGCGGTGAAGCTGAACGCGCTCGGCGACAAGTTGCGCGAGGACATCAATCGAGTGGCCGCCAAACATGGGCTGCCGTTCCAGGCGCTAGGCGTGGGCTCGATCATGGCGCTGCATTTCCACGCCGGGCGCATCCGCCGTCCCGCCGACGCCGAGCCGCACGATCCAGCCGGCGCGGCGCGCATGGCCGATCTCCAACGCCTGTTTCACTTGGAGATGATCGAGCGCGGGTTCTTCATGGCGCGGCGGGGATTCATCAGCCTGGCGCTGCCGATCACCGAGGCCGATTGCGCCGCCTTCACCGCGGCCATCGACGATACCTTGAGCGTGCAGGGCGGCGTCGTGGCCGAAGCAGCGGCTTGATCGGCCGGCCGCGCGTTGCCGAAGATCACGGCGCCTTTCGCGGGGCAAGTCGCGTCACTCAACGTTGTCATGCCGGCGAAGGCCGGAATCCATCGAGCCGCTTCGCCATGGGCACCGGCTTTCGCCGGTGCGACAGGAGAGTTTGACGATGCCGACGGCTTTCGCCGGAATGACAGTTCGAAAGATTCGATATGAAACGAACTAGATCCGAGGCGCTCGATCGCGCCGGGGCCGAGGCGCTCGCCGCGGAGGCGCTGGCTTTCGTCGCCGAGGAACCGGATCGGCTCGGCCGGTTCCTGGCCCTGAGCGGGCTCTCGCCCGAGAGTTTACGCCGGCGCATCGGCGAGCCCGCGTTCCTCGGCGGCGTACTCGACTTTCTGTTGGGCGACGAGGCGTTGCTCGTCGCCTTCGCCGAGCGCCAGGGGCTGGCGCCCGGCCTTCCCGCCATCGCCAGACGCCTGTTGCCCTGATGCTTGGAATTGCGGTTCCCCGCACGAGCCTCGTCCTTCGACAGGCTCGAGGCACGAGGCCCTCATGTTGAGCTTGTCGAAACATGAGGGCCGGGGTGGCGAGTCCCATAATTCCGAAATCCGGCCCTGACCCATGACCGAGCGGCATCACTTCGACGTCGTCATCATCGGCGGCGGCATCATCGGCTGCTCCATCGCCTATCACCTGACGCGGATGGGCCGGCCCGACGTGGCGATCCTGGAGAAAAGCGGGCTGACGCACGGCGCCACCTGGCACGCGGCCGGGTTGGTCGGACAGCTTCGATCCTCGCGCAACGTGACGCGCATGCTGCAACGAAGCGTGGCGCTCTACGACACGCTCGAAGCCGAGACCGGCCAGGCGATCGACTGGAAGAAGGTCGGCAGTTTGCGCCTGGCTTCCTCGCCCGACCGCGTGCTGGAGAACAAGCGCCTCGCCACCATGGCCAAGAGCTTCGGCCTCGACATGCATACGCTTTCGGCCGATGAGGCCTGCCGCCTGTTCCCGCTGATGAGCGGCGAGGGCGTCCTTGGCGCCATCTATCTGCCGAGCGACGGGCATATCGACCCCGCGAGCGTCGCGCAAGCGCTCGCCAAAGGCGCGCGGCAAAAGGGCGCCCGCATCTTCCAGAACATGCGGGTGACCGGTGTACGTACCGATGGAAGGCGCGTGGTCGAAATCATCGCCGGCGAAACCAGCTTCACCTGCGACGTCGTCGTCAACGCCGCCGGCATGTGGGCGCGCGAGCTCGGACTCATGAGCGGCGTGCGCGTTCCCGCGCTGGCGCTCGAACACCAATACCTGGTCACGCTCCCCATCCCGGACATGCCGGCGAACATGCCGACGCTGCGCGATCCGGATCTGCTGGTCTATTACAAGCCGGAGGTGCGCGGGCTTGCCGTCGGCGGTTACGAGCCTGACACGATTCCCTTCGGCGAGGGCGGCATAGCGCCGGAGTTCGGCCAGCAGTTATTGCCAAGCAACTTCGACCGCTTCGAGCCGTTGGCCAAGCTCGCCGCCAGGCGCACGCCGATTCTGGAAACCGTGGGCGTGCGCCAGCTCGTCAACGGCCCGATCCCCTATTCGGCCGATGCCGATTTCATCATGGGCAAGGCGCCGGAGCTCGACAATTACTTCGTCGCCTCCGGATTCCTCTACGGCATCGCGGCCGGCGGCGGCGCCGGGCAGATGATGGCGGAGTGGATCGTCGAGGGACGACCGAGCCTCGATCTGTGGCCGCTCGACGTGCGCCGGTTCTCGTTCCATCACAACACGCGGGCCTTCATGTATCCGCGCGCGGTCGAACTCTACGGCCACCACTACAAGATGAACTACCCGGCGCAAGAACATGCCAGCGCCCGCGACCTGCGCCTCGGCCCCTTGCACCGCCGGCTGAAATCGCTGGGCGCCGTGCATGGCTCGCGCGCCGGCTGGGAAAGGCCGTTGTGGTTCGCGCCGAAGGGTGTCACGCCGCGCGACGAGCCGTCCTTCGGCCGGCCCAACTGGTTCGATCATGTCGGCGCCGAGCACCGCGCCGTGCGCGAGCGCGTGGCGCTCATCGACCAGACCTCGTTCAGCAAGTTTGAGGTGGCTGGCCCCGGCGCGCTGGCGGCGTTGCAACGGCTGGCGGCCGCCGACCTCGCCAAGCCAATCGGCCGCGTTACCTACACCCAGCTGTGCAACGAACAGGGCGGCATCGAGGCCGATCTCACCATCGCGCGCCTGGCCGAACATCGTTTCTACATCGTCACCGGCAGCGCCTTCGGCCCGCATGACCGCCATTGGATCGAGCGCCACTTGCCGGAAGACGGTTCGGCGATCCTGACCGACATGACCTCGGCTTATGCCGTCATCAATCTCTGCGGGCCGTCGGCGCGGCTGGTCCTAGAGCAAGTCGTGGAGGAAGATGTCGGCAACGCCGCCTTCCCCTATGCGACTTGCCGGCGGATCACGATCGGCGCGGCGCCGGTGCTGGCGGTTCGCATCGGCTATGTGGGCGAGCTCGGCTGGGAGCTTCACGTGCCCGGCGAATTCGCGCTGCACGTCTATGACACGCTTCGCCGCGCCGGCCTGGCCCATGGCATCGCCGAAGTCGGCTACCGCGCCATCGACACGTTGCGCATGGAGAAGGGCTATCTCTATTGGAGCAGCGACATCACCCCCGACTACAACCCCTTCGAGGCGGGGTTGGACGGGCGGGTCGCGCTCGGCAAGGAGGCGTTCATCGGCCGCGAGGCGCTGCTTCGCATCAAGACCGAGGGGCCTTCGCGCAAGCTCTGCACGTTCACGCTCGAGCGCTTCGCCATGGTCCAGGGCGGCGAGGCCATCATGCGCGCCGGCAAGGTTCTGGGCGTCGCCACCAGCGGCAATTTCGGCCACACCATCGGCAAGCCGATCCTTTATGGCTATTTGCCCGCCGAGGAAGCAGGGCACCGCGATTTCGAGATCGAGGCCTATGGCGAGGTTTTTCCCGCGACCAGCCATGACGGTCCGCTCTATGATCCGCTCATGAAGCGCCTGAAGGCGTGAAGGCTGGTCGCATGGACGAGGTTCTCTCCGCTCTTGCCACAATCCCGCGTTTCGCCGGCATCGATCCCGGCGGCGTCAACGTGGAGCGCCTCGCCGGCCTGACCAACCGGAATTACCGGATCGATGCCGGGGGCGAACGCTTCGTGCTACGCATCCCGGGCGAGGGCACGGCGGAATACATCGACCGACGCGCCGAGGCCGTGAACGCGCGCATCGCCGCCGAGGCCGGCGTCAACGCCGAGATCATCCACATCGATGGCGCGACCGGCGTGCAGGTGGCGCGCTTCATCGACGGCGCCGTCACCATGAACGAGGAGCGTTTCAAGGATCTCGCCGCGGTCGCCAGGGCGGCGCTCGCCTTTCGCCGCATGCATCGGTGCGACAAGGCCTTCGTCTCGCGTTTCGAGCTTTTCCAGATGATGGACGGCTACCTCGATCTCCTGCGCAAGAAGCAGGCGAAGATCCCCGATGGTTACGAGGCGGTGCAGAAACAGGCCGAGGCCGTGCGCGACGCGCTCGGGCGCCATCCGGCGGCGCTCGTCCCCTGCCATTGCGATCCGCTGGCCGAGAACTTCCTCGATACCGGCCTGCGCATGGTCATCGTCGATTGGGAATATGCCGGCAACAACGATCCGATGTGGGATTTGGGCGACCTTTCGGTCGAGGCCGCGTTCGGCCCCGACCAGGACCGGGCCATGCTGGACGCCTATTTCGACGGAAGCCCGCCCGCCGACCAGGTGGGGCGCATGGTCATGTACAAGGCCATGTGCGACCTCTTATGGACGCTGTGGGGCGTCATCCAGTGGGCGAACAAGAACCCGGTCGATGATTTCTGGGCCTATGCGATCCGGCGCTTCGAGCGCTGCCAGCGGTTGATGGCGGCGCCGGACTTCGCCCGACACCTCGAAGCGGTGCGGGCGGGCCGGCCGTGATCGATCCTACTCGCCGCTGACGGCGGCGACGCGGGGCACCCCCTCGGCGCGGCCGAAGCGACGCATGAGCAGGCCGATGATAGCCACCGTCGCGAGCCAGGCCAGGAATTGCATCCCATTCGGCCGGTCGTCATAGCCGATCAGCACATGGAGAATCTGGCCGATGACGCCGTCCTCGGGCAGGAGCCAGGCGCTGTCCCAGATGCGCTTGCCCAGCGTCGGAAGAATGCCGGCGCGGACGAGGTAGCCGGCCCCTTGCGCCGCCATGCCGGCGGCGAGCAACAGGAGCATCCACCCGGTGACGGTGAACAGGTGGCGCATCGGCACGTGAATGAGGCCCCAATAGATGGCGAACCCGAGCGCCGCGCCGCCGGCAAGGCCCAAGGCCGCGCCCATCGCCAATTCCGGCGCGGTGCTGCTGGAGCCAAGCGCGATCCCATAGAGGAACAGCACCACCTCGCTGCCCTCGCGCAAGGTCGCCAAGCCGACCACGGCGGCGAGCGCATAGAGCGGCCTCTCACCCGCCTTCACCGCGTGGCCCGTCGCCGCGACCTGGCCCGCGATCTCACGCCCATGCCGGGTCATCCAGACATTGTGCCAGCCCAGCATGGCGACGGCCGCGAACAGGACGGCGGCATTGAAAAGCTCCTGCCCTGCCCCGGCCACCGCCGAGGCGATGGCGCCGGCGAAGAGCGCCACCACCATCGCGCCCAATACGCCGCCGCCGATCCCGCCCAGCACCCAACGGCCGCGGCCGTCAAGGCCCCGCGTTGCCGCCATCACGATGCCGATGACGAGCGAGGCTTCGAGGACCTCGCGGAACAGGATGATGGCGGCGCCGAGCATGGCTCAGTCCGCCACGATGACGCCCTGGGCGGTGTCCGGGTGGAATTCGCCGAAGATCTCGTAGCGCCCCGGCTCCAAGGCATCGATGTCGAAGCGCGCCTCGGTGCCGCCGGGGATCACTTTCTCCAGATCCAGATCATGGCTCTCGAATTCCTCCGGCGTCGCATCGGCGTTGCGTACGACCAGTTCGAACGGCGCGCCGGCCGGCACATGCAGCTCGGCCGGATCGAGCCGGTTATCCGTGAAGACAACCAAGTAGCTCTCGCCCGCGGCGGCCGGCCACGTGCCCGCCCATAGAGCCGCCGCGAACAGGATCGCTACCGGTATCGTGAAAGTCCGCATCATTTTCTCCTCACCCGTGGTTCGGTCAGGTCCATGAATGCAAATGATAATCATTCGCAAGTTAATGTCAATACCCCTTTCCATCATCAAGTCTTCCAATCAAAATCAACGCTTTAGCGAGGAACAGCGTCCCCACCGCGTCGTATGGGAAAGAATACGATGCGGCGGCGCGGCTGTTGTTGATTCAGGTCAATGCGAGTCGTCGCCCGGCGCGGCTGGCTGTAAGTCCGATGCTTTGATACCGATGGTCCGGGGTGAAGCCATTTCAAGGGAGCGGCCATGTTCAAGAATATTCTGGTACCATTGGACGGTTCGAAATTCTCGCAACAAGCAGCGGTCGCGGGCATCGATCTCGCGGCCAAGTATGGTTCGAAGATTCACTTCCTGACGGTGACCAAGAAGCCGTCGGCACGGGTGACGCAGAGCATCCGCCGTTACATGAACGTCGAGCAGATCATGGGCGAGCCCGAGGATCTGGTCGAGGAGATGGCCAGGGAGGTCCTGGGCAAGGCCGAGCGCCACGCGCGCAAGAAAGGCGTCAAGGTCGTGAAATCCACCGCCGCCAGCGGTCAGCCGGCACGGGTGATCCTCGACTTCGCCAAGCGCAGCAAGGCCGATCTGATCGTCATCGGCAGCCGCGGCCTCGGCGAGATTCCGGGCATGCTGCTGGGCAGCGTTTCCCTCAAGGTGTCGAGCCTTGCCACGTCCCCCTGCCTGATCGTGCGCTGAACGGCCCGCCGCCCGCGCCATGGAGATCGTCATCGACAGCGATGGCGCCCGGCGGCCTGAGTTGCGTCCGGTCGAGATCGTCGAGCGCAAGGGCCTCGGCCACCCGGACAGTCTATGCGACGCGCTGGCGGAAGCGCTGAGCCTGGCGCTCACCCAATTCTATCTCGACCGATTCGGACGGGTGCTACATTTCAACGTCGACAAGGCGCTCTTACGCGGCGGCCGGGCGCGGCCGGCCTTCGGCGGCGGACGGATCGACGAGCCCATCGACATCTACATCGCCGGGCGCGCCACGCGCCGCGCCGGCGATGCCGAGCTTCCCATCGAGGCGCTGACGCAGGATACCTGCGTCCATTGGCTCAAGCGCCACATGCACGCGCTCGACGCCGACCGGCATGTGCGCATTCACTGTCTCATCCGGCCCGGTTCGGTCGATCTTGCCTCGTTGTTCAGCCGCGGCGAAGGCAAAACGGTTCCGCTCGCCAATGACACCTCGATCGGGGCCGGTTTCGCGCCGCTGTCGCCGCTCGAGGCCATCGTGCTCGCGGTCGAGCAGCGCCTCAATGCCGAGGAGGTGCGGGCCGACCGGCCGGCGGTGGGCGAGGACATCAAGGTGATGGCCGTGCGCCGCGGCTCGCGAATAACGCTGACCGTGGGGGCCGCGATCATCGACCGTTACCTGTCCGGGCGAGCCGATTACGAGCGGCACAAGGCGTGGGTCGGCGAGACGGCGCGGGCCGCGGCCGAAGCCATCGCCAACGAGCCGGTCGAGGTTTGCGTCAACGCGGCGGACGGACCGGGGCCGGAAGACATCTATCTCACCGTCACGGGCACATCGGCCGAGGCGGGCGATGACGGCGAAGTCGGCCGCGGCAACCGCGCGAACGGGCTCATCACCCCCTATCGGCCGATGACCATGGAGGCGGTCGCCGGCAAGAACGCCATCAGCCACGTGGGCAAGCTCTACAACCTGGCGGCCGGGCTCATCGCCCACTCGGTCGTGGAGGAGTTTCCGGCGGTCGCGGCCGCCGAATGCTATCTCGTAAGCCAGATCGGCCGGCCGATCGACGATCCGCGGATCGCCGAACTGCGCGTCGCACTCCACGAGCCCGGCCGGACGGCGCCTCCGGGCCTCGACAATGTCGTGCGCCATCATCTGGCGGAACTGCCGCGGCTCTGGCGCCGCATGCTCACGGGCGAGATCGCGATCGACCGCTGGCCGCTGCGGAGGCAGATGACCCCATGAGGGCTGGCGAGGAACGGCACGAGCGGGCGCGCCGCGCGCTGGTCGAGAAGATCGCGGCGGAGGCGGCAGCGACCGCGGATTACACCGGGCGGAGGCACTTTTCCGAGCGTGTCATGGCCGCGATGGCCAAGGTGCCGCGCCACGAGTTCGTGCCCTCGTCCGAGGAACGCCTTGCCTATGTTAACGAGCCTTTGCCGATCGGCTATGGGCAGACGATCTCGCAACCCTACATCGTAGCGCTGATGACCGATCTCCTGGACCTCGAGCCCGATCATAGGGTTCTCGAGATCGGCACCGGATCGGGCTATCAGGCCGCCGTGCTGTCGGAGCTGGTGGCCCGCGTTTATTCGGTCGAGGTCGTGCCGGCGCTTGCCGCCCAAGCCGCGGAACGCTTGGCGCGCCTCGGCTATCGAAACGTGGAGGTGCGGGCCTCCGACGGATCGAAGGGCTGGGCCGAGCATGCGCCTTTCGATGCCATCATCGTGACCGCGGCGGCGCCATCGGTGCCGCCGGCGCTCCTCGATCAACTGAAGTCCGGCGGGCGGATGGCGATCCCGGTCGGCGGCGAGTATCGTACCCAGAATCTCGTCATCATCGAGAAAGACGAGGCCGGCAAGTTCAGCGAGCGCGCGGTGCTGCCGGTCGCCTTCGTGAAGCTGACGCACCCTCGTGAAATCGGGATATAGTCGCGCCGGGCATTTCATCGGTCGCGGGAAATCATGGATCTCGGGGGCAAGCGCGTTCTCGTCACCGGCTCGACGCGCGGCATCGGCAGGGCCACGGCGAAGCTGTTCGTGAAGCGCGGCGCGCGTGTCGCCGTCAACGGCCGTGACGCCGGCGCCGTCGATGCGACGATCCGCGAGCTTGGCGGCGAAAACTTGCTGCCGGCCGCCGGCGATATCGGCACCGCCGCCGGCTGCCGCGCCGTGGTCGAACGGGCCATCACGCTTTTGGGCGGGCTCGACGTCCTCGTCAACAATGCCGGCCATTACCGCTCCGGCCCGATGGAGAGCTTCGATGAGGCGGAGTGGGACCGAATGCTGAACGTCAACCTCAAGAGCGCCTATTTCTGTTCGGTGGCGGCGCTCGAGCCCTTGCGCCGCTCCAAGGGCAACATCGTCAACACCGCCTCGGAATCCGGCCTCATGGGATTTCCCCTGAGCGCGGCCTATTGCGCCTCCAAGGGCGGCGTCGTCAATCTCACGCGCGCGATGGCGCTGGAATTGGCCCCCGCCGTTCGCGTCAACAGCGTCTCGCCCGGCGGCGTCGATACCGACATGGTGCGCGAGGACGGGAGGCTCGCCGGCGACGAGGATTCCTATATGCGGACGATGAACGCTTTCGTGCCGATGAAGCGCATCGCCACGCCCAAAGAGATCGCGAAGGTGATCGCCTATCTCGCCTCGGACAATGCCGGCTTCGTCACCGGCGCCAACTGGTCGATCGACGGCGGCAGCACCGCGGGCCGCTAACCCTGTTCGAGTTCGGAGTCCCAATAGAGAAAGTCGCGCCAGCTCTGGTGCAGGTAGTTCGGCGGGAAGCGGCGGCCGTTTTCCTGCAGCTGCAGCGTCGTGGGCTGGTAGGGCTGGCGCTTCGGGTACATCCCGGATTCGCGCGGCAGCCGGTTCCCTTTCAGGAGATTGCAGGTCTGGCACGCGGTCACGACGTTCAGCCACGTCGTCCGCCCGCCGCGCGAGCGCGGCACGATGTGATCGAAGGTGAGCTCCGGCGTGGCATAGGACCCCGAGCAGAACTGGCAGGCGAAGCGGTCGCGCAGGAACACGTTGAACCGCGTGAAGGCCGGGCGGCGCGACAGCGCGATGAACTCCTTCAGCGCGATCACGCTCGGCAGCCGCATCTCGACCGACGGGCTGCGCACCGTGCGGTCGTACTCGGAGACGATGTTGACGCGGTCGAGAAACACCGCCTTCACCGCTTCCTGCCACGGCCACAGCGACAGCGGGAAATAGCTCAGCGGCCGAAAATCGGCGTTGAGCACGAGCGCGGGACAACTTTCGGGCGAGGTCTGCACGGTAGCGGCTCTGTCTTGCTTCCTACCCCCTTCCACAAATAGCCGAGAGGGCCGACAAACACAAGCGGCGGCACGGACTTAGGCGCCGGCGACGCAGTCCGCCAAGAACCGGGCGGCCATGGCCAACCCAGCCTCGTCGATGCCATGCGCCAGGCCGGGACGGCTTTCGGCCGTCACCGCGAGGCCGGCGGCTTCGAGGGCGGACACGGCCACGCTCATCGCCGCGTAAGGGACCACTTGGTCGGCGGTGCCGTGTACGAGCAGCACCGGCGGGCGCGATCGAAGTTCGCCCGCGAGTCGCTCCGGCGCCACCAGGGCGCCCGAGAATCCGACCAGGCCGGCGAGCGCCGCGGCGCGGCGCGGGCCCACATGCAGCGCCATCATCGTCCCTTGCGAAAATCCGACCAGCGCCAAGCGATCGGCGCCGAGGCCGTGGCGCGCCAGCAGCTCGTCGAGGAAGGCATCGAGAATCGTCGCCGCCGCGAGTACGCCGGCGAGGCGCGCGCCATCGTCGCGGCCCTCGAAGCCGAACCATTGAAAGCCGTGCGGCGAGGCCTCGCAAGGAAAGGGCGCGTTGGGCGCGAGGAACAGGGCGTCGGGCATGGACGGCGCCCAGAGTTGCCCAAGTTCCAGGAGATCGCGCCCATCGGCCCCGTAGCCATGCAGGAAGACGACGACGCGCCCGGGCTTGCCGCCGGCGAGCGGTTGGCGCGACGGCCCGGAGAGTGACAAGATCGAATTCATGTTCGGGGCGATGGTTCGGCTGCGGTGACTGTATGTAACGCATTCCGGAGCCGGTTCAAGATTTCCATTTCCCTTGTAGCCCGCGCCGCCTTAACCTTGGCGTTCGTTGTCAGCCCAGGAAGGTGTCGATCATGCGTCTCGCCGTCCTCGTCCTCATCGCCGGGCTTGTCGCCGCATCCCTCGGCGCCGCCGCCCACGACCTGCAAAAACCGCAAGGGCCCGCGATCCTGGAAGTGGTGGGCGCGATCGAGCATCGCAATGACGGCACGGCCGCGCTCTTCGACCAGGCCATGCTGGAGGCGTTGGAGAAGACGGCGTTCTCGACCTCGACACCCTGGACCGACGGCGTCGTCGAATTCGAGGGCGCCAGCGTCAAGGCGCTCTTGGATGAAGTGGGGGCCAGCGGCGACAAGATCGTCGCCAGCGCGCTCGACGATTACGCCGCGGCCATCCCGATGGCGGCGCTGATCGAGCGCGGCGCCATGATCGCCTATCGCATGAACGGCGCGCCGCTTCCCGCCCCTTACGCGCCGCTCTGGATCGTATTCCCGTACGATACCGATCCGGCGGTGCTGACCGAGCAGCCGTTCCAAAGCTATTCGGTCTGGGCGTTGAAGCGGATCGTCGCGCACTAGTACTCGAAATCATAGAAGCGCGTTACGCAGCCCCGGCCCCCATGCTTCGTCCCTCGACAGGCTCGGGATGAGGAAGCTCGGGATGAGGGCCTCATCCTGAGCCTGTCGAAGGATAGAGGCCCGACTCGCGTTTCAACGATTGCTGGCACTAGATGACGGTGACGCGTTTCGCGCCGAGCCCGACCGGCTACTTGCATCTCGGGCACGCGGCCTCGGCCTTGACCGGCTGGCACGCGGCGCGCCAATCCGGCGGGCGGTTCCTGTTGCGCATCGAGGACATCGACCACACGCGCTGTCGGCCCGTGTTCGAGGACGCGATCCACGAGGATTTGGCCTGGCTCGGCCTCGACTGGGAGCGCCCCGTCAGGCGCCAGTCCGAGCATCGCGCCGAATACGCGGCGGCGCTGGCCGCGCTCGACGCGCTGGGCGTCCTCTATCCCTGCTTCTGCACCCGGAAGGACATCGAGGCAGCGGGCCAGGCGCCGCAGGGACCCGAGGGGCCGCTCTATCCGGGGCTCTGCCGCGCGCTCGATGCCCGTGAGCGGGAACGCCGGCTCGCCGCCGGGGCGGTGCCGGCGATGCGGCTCGACGCCAAGCGCGCCGCCGGCATCGCGGGCGAGCTATCCTGGAACGAAGGCGGGCCGGCCCAGGTTCCGGTCGATCCGCGCCGCCTCGGCGATGCCGTGCTCGCGCGCAAGGATATCGGCGCCAGCTATCACCTGGCTGTCGTGGTCGACGACGCGGCGCAAGGGGTGACGCTGGTGACGCGCGGCGAGGACCTTGCCGAGGCGACGCATCTCCATCGCGTGCTCCAGGCGCTGCTCGGTCTGGCGGCGCCGGACTATCATCATCACAAGCTGGTGCTGGACGATGAAGGAAGGCGGCTGGCCAAGCGCGGCGGGGCGAAGGGCATCCGGGCGATACGGGAAGCCGGGATGACCCCGGCCGAAATCCGCGCGCTCGCCGGATTTTCGGACTAGCGCTCGATGTCCGCCCAATGTAAGGGTTGGCGCGCCGTTCCAGTAGAAATCATGAAATAGTAAAAGCCTTGATCTCGGTCGCCGAACTCAGCGCGCTCCTCCAGGTCATCGTCGTGGACCTCGTCCTCGCCGGCGACAATGCCATCGTCGTCGGCATGGTGGCGGCGAGCCTGCCGCGCGAGCAGCGCGCGCGCGTCATCGTTCTCGGCATCGCCGCGGCGACGGTCTTGCGCATCGTCTTCGCCGCGGTGACGACGCAGCTGCTGCAGGTTCTCGGGCTGTTGCTGGCGGGCGGTGTGCTGCTGCTGTGGGTGTGCTGGAAGCTGTGGCGCGAGTTGCGCGAGCAGCGGCGCATGGCCGTCGCGCTCGAGGAGCTCGAACATCCGCAGGCCACGGCCAAGATCGCGAAGCCGCCCAAGACCATGCGCGAGGCGGCGATTCAGATCGTGGTCGCCGACGTCTCCATGTCGCTCGACAACGTGCTCGCGGTGGCCGGCGTGGCGCGCGAGCACACCTGGGTGCTGATCGTGGGGCTGGTGCTTTCGGTGGCCTTCATGGGCGCCGCCGCCACCCTCATCGCCGGGCTGCTCAAGCGATTTCCCTGGATCGCCTATGTCGGACTCGCGATCATTTTCTATGTCGCCTGCGCCATGATCTATGAGGGCGTCCTTGAAATCCGCGACGCGGTGGCGGGCTGAGCGAGGCGCAAGCCGTTCACGATCTCGATGTAATCGCGGTCGTCGGGCGAGACGAAGCCGTGGCGCACCAGGAAATCGACGATCACCAGGGCGACGTTGAACTTGAACTTGTCGGTGTTCGCCAGCGTGTCTATGACGCGCGCGACCGGCCAGAGGAAGAATTCCTCGATCTCGCCGTCGGTGTTGCGCGGCACGAACCCGGCCGGCAGCTCGATGTCATAGGCGAAGAGGATGTCGTCGCGCAGGCCCTCCGGATTCTCGGTGATGTAGGACACGAATCCGGCCGGGCGCGCGGCGCGGGCGAGCGCCTCGGGCATCGCCGCTTCCTCGGCGCATTCCTTCACCAGATTGTCCATGAGGCCGATGCCGGCCGGCTGGCCGCCGGCGACGATGTGGTCGAGCTTGCCGGGCCCGGTGGGTTTCGTGCGCGAGCGGCGCGCAACCCAGATTCGCGTCGCCTCGCCCCGCCCGACATAGCCGTTCAAATGGACGCCATGGCCGCGCGCGCCGAGGAGCGGCACGGCCGCGCGCTCCATTTGCATGAGGGCTGCGTCATGGAACGAGGCCGCCACGGGATAGAATTCGTCGCGCCAGCCTGGGACCAGCCCTTCGTCCCGCAACGTCGCGAGAACGCCGGCGACGGCGCGGCTCCGCGACGCGAAGTCGGCGAGATCGGGCGAGAGGCGAACGGTGCGCTCCTCGACCGAGAACACGGACGGGAATCCGGCGAGCCTTGCCGCGATGGCCGGCGCCACCCAGCCCACGGCGCACTCGCCGATGAGGAACCGGCGATAGCGGCCGAGGTCGCGGCGCTGGCAGGCGAGCACCCGGTCGAGCAGGCTCATCGATGTCAGTCCCCCGTTATCGGCGGAGACGATCCTGGAAGAATTCCGGCGAACTGGCAATCGAGTCGGCGATGGGGCAGGCTTGCCGATGAAGGGATTTTCATGCGCCCGATTCCATTCTGGTTGTGGATTCTGCTGGCGGCGATCGCGCTCACCGGCGTCATCGTCTATCTCGCCGACCTCTATCCGGGCGTGCTGCGGAACCAAGACAGCCGGGTCCGGCTCGGCGCCCTCATGGCGTGGTTCGGCCTGCTCGCCGGCAGCGTCCTCATGCACGCGCGGGCCCGGCCGAAATCGGCCTTGCGCCACGCCGCGATCTGGGTCGCGATCGGTCTCGTGCTTATCGTCGGCTATAGCTATCGCGATTTGCTGACCGACATCGGCGAGCGTGTGCGGGGCGAGATCGCGCCGGCCGAAGGCATCGCCGCCGCCGACGGGTCGGTCGGCATCCGCGCCGGCGCCGACGGCCATTTTCGAGTGGCGGCCGAGGTGGACGGGGTACGGATCGTATTCCTTGTCGATACCGGGGCGAGCCATGTGGCCCTGGCGCCCGCCGACGCCCTTGCGCTGGGCTTCGATCCGGAACGGCTCGACTACACCGATATCACGAGCACGGCCAATGGCACCGGGCGCAGCGCCCCGGTGAGGTTGGGCTCCATCGCCATCGGCCCCATCCAGGTCCACGATGTGAGGGCCGGGGTCAACGAGGCGGAGATGGACGAGTCGCTTCTGGGCATGAGCTTTCTCGGGCGCCTCTCGGGCTACGCGGTCGAAGGCGACCGGCTCACCCTGCGGCCCTGATCCCGGCCCAAGCGGGGGAAGGGGAGAACCGAGCGATCCACCCCATGTCCAGCGGGGGAGCGACATGCCGGATGTCGCATTTGGGACATTTTTCGCCAAGCGGGGGCGGTGGCAGCCTGAAGGCCCTGGCGCCCGGTTTTTCTTATTCACGATGTCAAAGAACTGATGCGAAGTATAGGACATTGTTCTGGAAAAATCGAGGGGAATCATGCAGCCCAGGCGCTGTCACCTTCGCCGCCGAACCCCCAGGCGATCAAGACACCTTGACGGCGGCGGCGCGGTCGGCAACGCCGTTGAGGATTGGAAGACGCGGGTATAGTTTGGAAGAACGATCCCACTCAACATCAAGAACCGCGAGGCCCATGGGCTGGCCCACCGATTGGCAACCGAGACCGGCAAAACGCTGACCCGCGCCGTCGTCGAGGTCTTGCGCGAGCGGTTGGCGCGGGTCAGGCGGCGCCGCAACGCGCGGGCCACCGCGACCGAGCTCAGGGCGATCGGGCGGTAATGCGCCGGACGGCAAACCGCGCTATCTTCGTGTCGTCACACTGGATGATGGCGAAACCATTCACAACGCGTTCTTTGACAGGAATTTCGAGGAGGGCAAGCCATGAAGCTGCACTACTATCCCGAGACCGACAGCCTTTATATCGAGTTGAAAGCGGATCCCGGCGTGGAGACCCGTGAAGTGGCGGAGGGTCTTATCGTCGATCTCGACGCGCAAGGTCAGGTCGTCGGCTTCGATATCGACGGCGCATCCACCCGGTTCGACCTGACCACGCTGGAGACCATTGCCCTGCCGCTCACCGTCACCAGGGCGGCGTAATGGCGAGGAAGCCGATCGAGGTCGAGGCGCTGAAGCACAAGGACGCGAAGCGGCGGAACATCCCAACGGCGGAGTTCGAGAGCGTCATGCGGGAGGAGGACAAGTCCCCCGTTCAGATCGCTTACCAGCGCCGCAACCGAGACCTCGATCCGCAGCTCGCCTGGTGCGGCAAGGACGAACAGGACCGGTTGGACCTGGTCGCGCCGGCGCCGATGGCCATTTCCGGGTGGCGGCCGACGTGGATGGGGTGCGGATCGTGTTCCTGGTCGATACCGGGGCAAGCGAGGTGGTTCTGGCGCCCGACGACGCCGCGAGGATGGGCTTCGATCCGGGCCGGCTCGACTACACCGATATCGTGAACACGGCCAATGGCACCAGGCGCAGCGCCCCGGTGAGGTTGGGGGCCATCGCCATCGGCCCGATCCAAGTCCACGATGTGAGGGCCGGGGTGAACGAGGCGGCGATGGGCCAATCGCTTCTGGGCCTGAGCTTCCTCGGGCGCCTCTCGGGCTACGCGGTCGAAGGCGACCGCCTCACCCTGCGGCCCTGATCCCTTCCCAAGCGGGGGCGAGAGGACTGCCTGAAGGCCCTAGCGCCCGGTTTTTCTTATTCACGATGTCAAAGAACTAGCGGAAAATATAGGATATTGTTCTGGAATAGTCCAGGCAAAACGTGCCGCGCCCGTTGGTGTCGTTCTTGGGCTCAAGGAGCCTTACTCCGCGAGCTTGGCGCGGATCGCCTTCGCGCGGTCATCAAGCTCTTGCGCCTCTTCCGCCCGCCCGTTTGCCCGCAATAGGGCGGCGTGGTTCTCCAGGCTTGTCGCCACGGTGGGGTGATCGGTCCCCAGCGTTTTCTTCAAGATCGCCAGTGCGCGCTCGAACAGCGCCTCGGCCTCTTCGTATCGGCCTTGAGCATGATAGACCGTCGCTAGGTGATTGAGGCTCTGCGCTACCTCGGGATGTCGCGGCCCCAATGCCTTCTCCCGAATCGCCAGCGCGCGCTCGTGGAGCGGTTCGGCCTCGGCGTATCGGCCCTGAGCTTGATAGACCGCAGCCAGATTGTTGAGGTTTGTCGCCACGCCTAGATGCTGTGGCCCCAACGTCTCTTCCCAGATCGCCAGCGCGCGCTTCAAAATCGACTCGGCTTCAGCGTGTTGCCCTTGGGCCTCGTAGACCACCGCCAGGTTGTTGAGACTCTGCGCGACATCCGGATGCCGTAGCCCTAGCGCCTTCTCCCGGATCGCTAGCGCGCGCAGAAAAAGCGGCTCAGCCTTGGCGTATCGTCCCTGGGCGTGGTAGAGCGCCGCCAGGTTTGAGAGGCCTGCCGCCACGCTTGGATGCTGTGGCCCCAACGTCTCTTCCCAGATCGCCAGCGCGCGCTCGTGGAACGGTTCAGCTTCGACATATCGGCCCTGGGCTTTGTAGATCGCCGCCAGGTTGTTGAGGCTCATCGCGACGTTCGGATGCCGCGGCCCGAACACCTTCTCTCGGATCGCCAGCACGCGCTCATGGAGCGGCTCGGCCTCGGCGTATCGGCCCAGAGACTGATAGACCGTCGCCAGGTTGTTAAGGCTCGTCGCGAGGCGCGGGTCCGATTCTCCGAACCCTTCGGCCTCCTCCGCGGCGGCGGCGAACAGGCGTTCGGCTTCGGTGTAGTCGCCCTGCCTGTAGGCCGCTTCGCCGCCCGCGATGAAGCTATCCCACTTGCTGTCTTGCGTCAGGACGGGCGTCGCCCGCAGGGCTACAAGGAGCAGAACTATCAAGAACCATTCAGTCCGCGCCGGTTGATGGTCGGTCTCCTCGTGAGGATTGACTCGCGCGCCGACGATCATATACCACCGCATGGCTCGCGAAGGCACGATATTCATTGACGGAAGTGTAAAGATCTGCAAGATTTTGGAGGACAGGAGGAAATAGGTAAAGTTTGGAGGAAAAATGCCGCTCAACATCAAGAACCGCGAGGCTCACGACCTGGCCCACCGATTGGCAACCGAGACAGGCGAGACGCTGACCCGTGCCGTCGTCGAGGCCTTGCGCGAGCGGCTGGCACGCGTCGGCAGGCGCCGGAAGGCGCGGGCGACCGCGACTGAACTTAGGGCAATCGGGCGGCGATGCGCCGCGAATTTGAAGGGCCGGCCGGCGGAGCACGGCGCGCTGCTCTACGACAAGCGCGGGCTGCCGCGATGATCGTCGATACATCGGCGGTCCTCGCCGTCCTCTTCGACGAGCATGACGCTATCCGCTTTGCCGAGGCGATCGCCACAGCGGATTCCTGCAAGATGTCGGCCGTCAATTTCGTCGAGGCCGCCGTGGTCGTGGATAGTCAGGCCGGTGCCGGCGGCGGCCGGCAGTTCGACGACTTCATCCGCCGCTCGGGCATGTCGATCCAAACGGTGACCGAGGAACAGGCCCATGTGGCGCGGCAGGCCTATGCCGAGTTCGGCAAGGGTCGCCACGTCGCCGGTCTGAACTTTGGCGACTGCTTCGCCTACGCGCTCGCCAAAGTCACGGGCGAACCTCTGCTGTTCAAGGGCAAGGACTTCGCCAAGACGGACATGGCGACGGGACTCTGACGCCACGGGGTCTAACTGGTGCGGTACATAGTTTGGAAAACTATATACCGTCACTAATTATTACCGAATTTAGTGCACTGTCACCGAAATTCCGTCACTAATTATTACCGAATTTAGTGCACTGTCACCGAAATTCCGCCCCCTCACCCCGACCCTCTCCCCCGTTTCGGGGGCGAGGGAGCGACTCCCTTTGTTGTGCCCTCACCCCCTTCCTTCGTCCCTCGTCCTTCGACAGGCTCGGGACGAGGAAGCGCGGGAGGGTGAAGGCTCTACGCCACCTCTTGCGTCGCCCTGTCCACGATGTCGACGACCTCGCTCAAGATGCCGGTGAGATCGTAGTCCTTGGGGGTGTAGATGCGGGCGACGCCGGATTGGCGGAGCGTGCGCTCGTCCTCGGGTGGCACGATACCGCCGACCACCACCGGCACGTGGCCGAGACCGGCGGCGCGTAAGAGCCCCAGTACGTCGCGCGCGAGATGGACGTGGCCGCCCGAGAGGACCGAGAGGCCGACGACGTGGACGCCCTCGCGCAACGCGGCCGCGACGATCTCGGCGGGCGTCCAGCGGATGCCGTCATAGACGACCTCGAACCCGGCCTCGCGGGCCCTGAGCGCCACCTGCTCGGCGCCGTTGGAATGGCCGTCGAGGCCGGGCTTGCCAATGAGAATTTTCAGTTTGCGGCCGAGGCGGCGCGACAACCGTTCGACCGTCGCCCGCAGCTCGGCCAAGGCGGCGCCGTCGCTCTCGACCACGGCCTCGGCCACGCCCGTGGGCGCGCGGTACTCGCCGAAGACCTCGCGCAAGGCCTCGCCCCATTCGCCGGTGGTGACGCCGGCATGGGCGCAGGCAATCGAGGGCTCCATGATGTTCCGGCCCTCCGACGCGGCATTTTTCAGTTGGCTTAGAGCGGCGGCGGCGGGCGCCGCGTCGCGCTTGGCGCGCCAGGATTTGAGCGAGCGAATTTGATCGTCCTCGGCGCTCTCCGACACAGCCAAGAAGCCGCCACCTTCCGAGTCCGTCAGCGGCGAGGGCGCGCTCTCCCGGTACCTATTGACGCCGACCACGATTTGCCGGCCGGATTCGATGTCGGCGATCCGCCGCGCATTCGATTCGACGAGCCGTGTCTTCAGCCAGCCTCGCTCCACCGCCGCCACGGCGCCGCCCATCGCCTCGATCTCTTGCAGCTCGCTCTTCGCGCCGGCGACGAGCTCCGCCACCTTCGCTTCTATCACCGGCGATCCGTCGAAGATGTCCTCGTACTCCAGAAGGTCGGTCTCCTCGGCCAGGATCTGTTGCAGCCGCAGCGACCATTGCTGGTCCCAGGGCCGCGGCAGGCCCAGCGCCTCGTTCCAGGCCGGGAGCTGCACGGCGCGCGCGCGTGCGCCTTTCGACAAGGTGACGGCGAGAGTTTCCAGCAGGATGCGATAGACGTTGTTCTCCGGCTGCCGCTCGGCGAGGCCCAGCGAATTCACCTGGACGCCATAGCGAAAGCGCCGCAGCGCCGGATCGGCGACGGCGTAGCGGGTCGCGCAGAGTTCGTCCCACATTTCGACAAAGGCGCGGACCTTGCACATCTCGGTGACGAAGCGGATGCCGGCGTTCAAGAAGAAGCTGACGCGCCCTATGACCCGCGGCATGAGTGCGTCGGGCACCTGGCCCGATGCCTTCACCGCGTCGAGGATGGCGATGGCGGTGGCGAGAGCGTAAGCCAATTCCTGCACCGGCGTCGCGCCCGCCTCCTGCAGGTGATAGGAGCAGACATTGACCGGATTCCATTTCGGCATCCGGTCGAGCGTGAAGGCGATCACGTCGGCGGTGAGACGCAGCGAGGGCACGGGCGGGAATACATGCGTGCCGCGCGAGAGATACTCCTTGACGATGTCGTTCTGCACCGTGCCGGCGAGCTCCGCGCGCTTCACGCCCTGGCGCTCGGCCGCCGCGACGTAGAGGGCAAGCAGCCACGGCGCCGTCGCGTTGATGGTCATGGAGGTGTTCATCCCGGCCAGCGGGATGCCGTCGAACAACGCCGCCATGTCGGCGATATGGCCGATGGGAACGCCGACCTTGCCGACCTCGCCCTTGGCGAGGGGATGATCGGCGTCGAGCCCCAGCTGCGTCGGCAGGTCGAAGGCGACCGATAGGCCGGTCTGGCCGCGCCCGAGGTTCTCGCGGTAAAGCGCGTTCGAGGCCGTGGCCGAGCTGTGCCCGGAATAGGTCCGGTAGAGCCAGGGCGGATCGCGGCGCGGCGGCGTCTCGTTCGGCGGGGCCATGGCCAAAACTATGCACTTTTGCGGCATTGCCGCAACCGCTATGCTGCATTGCAATAGATGTCTGGAACCGGAACCGAGGGGATCGTCATGAGCCAAGCCGCTGTCGCCGCGTTGCAAGCCGAGAACTCGCCGGCCGCGCCCAAGGACCTTTACGAGGTGGGCGAGATTCCGCCGCTCGGCCACGTGCCGGCGCGCATGCATGCCTGGGCCATCCGGCGCGAGCGCCACGGCGAGCCGGAAAAGGCGATGCAGGTCGAGATCGTGCCGACGCCTGCGGTCGATTCGCACCAGGTCCTGGTCATGGTGATGGCGGCCGGCGTCAACTACAACGGCGTCTGGGCGGGCTTGGGCAAGCCGATTTCGCCCTTCGACTCGCACAAGGCGCCGTTCCATATCGCCGGGTCCGATGCCGCCGGAATCGTCTGGGCGGTCGGGTCGAAGGTAAAGCGCTGGAAGGTCGGCGACGAGGTCGTGGTCCACTGCAACCAGGACGACGGCGACGACGAGGAATGCAACGGCGGCGATCCCATGTTCTCGCCCTCGCAGCGCATCTGGGGCTACGAGACGCCGGACGGCTCCTTCGCCCAGTTCACCGCCGTCCAGGCGCAGCAGATCATGGCCCGCCCGCGCCACCTCACCTGGGAGGAGAGCGGCTGCTATGTGCTGACGCTCGCCACCTCGTACCGCATGCTGTTCGGGCACCGCCCGCACATCCTGCGGCCGGGACATAACGTGCTGGTCTGGGGCGCCTCGGGCGGACTCGGCTCCATGGCGGTCCAGTTGATCGCCACCGCCGGGGCCAACGCCATCGGCGTCATCTCCGACGAATCGAAGCGCGACTTCGTCATGCAGCTGGGCGCCAAGGGCGTCATCAACCGCGGCAAGTTCGATTGCTGGGGGCGCCTGCCGGAGGTGAACGACACCGGCGGCTACGGCGACTACATGAAGAAGGCGCGCGAGTTCGGCAAAGCGATCTGGGAGATCACCGGCAAGGGCAACGACGTCGATTTCGTGTTCGAGCATCCGGGCGAGCAGACCTTCCCGGTTTCGTGCTTCGTGGTGAAACGCGGCGGCATGGTGGTCTTCTGCGCCGGCACCACGGGCTACAACTTCACGTTCGATTCGCGCTTCGTGTGGATGCGCCAGAAGCGCATCCAGGGCAGCCATTTCGCCAATTTGTTGCAGGCGAGCCAGGCGAACCAACTGGTGATCGAGCGGCGCATCGACCCCTGCCTGTCGGAGGTGTTCCCCTGGGCCGACATCGCCCGCGCCCATACCAAGATGATGAAGAACGAGCACAAGCCGGGAAACATGGCGGTGCTGGTGCAGGCGAAGCGGCCGGGGATGAGGACGCTGGAGGACGCGAGGGAGGCGTAACGCCGACGGCGGCGGATCAGGCGGCGCTGGCGGGCCTACGTGCCGAGGCCGCGCACAACGAAGGCGATGCGCTGACCGCATCGGGGGTCGCCGGATCATCGTCGAACGCGACGGTCACGCGATTCCGGCCCGCCCGCTTGGATTCGTAAAGCGCGACGTCGGCGCGCTTGAGCATTCCGGCCGCCGTATCCAGCGGCCCGGCGCAGGCGGTGGCCCCAAAACTCGCGGTAAAGGACAGCTCTCCATCGTCCATGGCGATCCTGACGCCGGCGATGGCCTGGCGCAGCCGTTCGGCCGCGGCCCGAGTACCTTCGATGCCGGTCTGCGGCAGCACCACCGCGAATTCTTCGCCGCCGATCCGACCCAGCAGGTCGGAAGGCCTCAGTAATTCCTGGCAAGACTTCACGGTTGCCTGCAACACGATGTCGCCGACGGCATGCCCATGGGTGTCATTGACCGTCTTGAAATGATCGAGATCGAAAGCAACGCAGCCGATCTGGTTTCCGTAACGGCCTACGCGACTCATCTCTTTTTCCGCCAAGGAGAAGAAGTTCCCTCGACCGAGGGCCCCCGTCAGGCTGTCGGTGGCCGCCAGACGGCGCAACTCGAGTTCGTCCACGACCATCTGAGCGAGATCGCGCAGCCCGTTCACCTGGTCGACCGAGAGCTCGCGCGGCACCTGATCAATCGCGCACAGTGTACCGATGTTGTAGCCGCCCATCGTGCGCAGGGGCGCGCCGGCATAGAAGCGGACATTTGGATCCCCGGTGACAAGTGGGTTATCCCGGAATCTGTCGTCGGCGAGCGCGTCGGGAATCACCATCACGTCATCGCGCAGAATCGCATGGGCGCAGAACGAGATGTCACGCGGGGTTTCGCAAGTATCCAGGCCTTGGCGCGACTTGAACCACTGCCTCGATTCGTCGACCAGCGACACGAGCACGATCGGTGTCTGCAATATCGACTTCGCCAAGCGTGTGATCCGGTCGAAGGTCTCCTCCGACGGTGTGTCGAGCACATCGTAGCGGCGCAGGGCGCCGAGCCGTTCCACCTCGTTCTTCGGATAGGGGATAGGTGTCATCTTGAGGCGCGGTTATGGAATCGAGATAGACTGATGGCAATCTGGTAAAGTGAACCGCAACGTACCCGATGTTCATTAACGGTCGATTAACACATTGCTCGTCCGGGCGTGGCCTGGGCCGGCCCGCGCCATCCCGACTGCGAGCCTGTCCTCTGCAAGCTGGAGGACGCGGTGGAGGGGTGACGGCGCCGGCGCGCGCCGGCATAATGTCCCTCCACGATTCAAGGTAGCAGGTCTTGGCGGATCGCCCGCGCGTCAAGGGCAAGGAAGACGCCCACCGGCGGCCCATTGCCGTCCGCGACACGAAGATTGCCGCGGCGGCGGCGTCATGGCTGGCGCGAAACGGCGCCTCGCCCAACGGCATTTCATTGGCCGGCATGGCCTGCGGAATCGCCGCGGGATTGACCTTCGCCGGAACATGGTGGGCGCCGGAATGGGCGCGGGCGCTGTGGCTCGCGGGCGCCGTGCTCGTCCAGGCGCGGCTTGCCGCCAACCTGCTCGACGGCATGGTGGCCGAGCGACGCGGCATGGCCTCGCCGCTCGGCGAGATTTACAACGAGGTGCCGGATCGCGTGTCCGATTGCGCGACCCTGCTGGGCGTCGGCGTCGCGGCCGAGGCGATTGGGCGCTTGGCCTCGCAGCTGCCTTGGCCGCCATGGCGACGGCTTACGTCCGCGCGGTCGGCCGGGCCGCGGGCGCGCCCAGCGATTTCCGCGGACCGATGGCCAAGCAACAGCGTATGTTCTGCGTCACCCTTCTGGCGGTCTGGTGCGGCCTCGGTCCGACGGGCTGGTCGGAATGGAGCGGGATAGGTTTGCCCGCCCTGGTCCTCGCGGCGATCGCGGCGCTCTCCGTCCTTACCGCGCTCCGCCGGCTGCGCCATACCGCGCGCGCGTTGCGGACGATGATGGAGCCGTGATGGAGATCGTCTTTGCCCATCCGGCGACGGGTTGGATCGTCGCGGCGGCGACGGGCGCGGTGGTGCTGGCGGCGGCGGTCATGGGTTTCTTGTCCGTGGCCGGCATCGGCACCCCAGCGTTGCGGCGCGAGCTTTGGCAGCGCCTCGGATCTTGGGCCGTCCTGCTGCCGCTGATGATCGGGCCCGTGCTCGCGGGGCGCGTCTGGACCATCGCCGCCGTCACCGTGCTCGGCCTTCTTTGCCTACGCGAATACGACCGCGCGACGGGATTGTTCCGCGAACCGCTCATGAGCGCCGTGGTCGTCGTCGGCATCCTGGCGGCGAATTTCGCCGCGCTCGATCATTGGTACGGATTCTTCATGGCGTTGTGGCCGCTCAGCGTCGGCATCATCGCCATCGCCACCATTCCCCTCGACCGGCCGGCGGGATACATCCAGCGTACCGCGCTCGGCGTCTTCGCCTATGCGCTCTTCGGCGCCGACCTGGCGCATCTCGGGTTCATGGCCAACGATCCGGGTTACCGCCCGATCGTGCTGCTGCTGCTGACCGCGGTGGCGCTCAACGACGTCGCCGCCTTCACCTTCGGCAAATTGTTCGGCGGCGCGAAGTTGCTGGCGCGGACCAGCCCGAACAAGACAATTGCCGGCGCGCTCGGCGCCCTGGCGACCACCAGCGTGGCGGTGGCCTTGATCGGCTGGACCATCTTCCGCGGCACCGCCATGGATGATCCATTGTTGCTGATCCTGTTGGGGTTGATCGTCAGCTTCGCCGGCCAGTGCGGCGATCTGATGCTCTCCTCCATCAAGCGCGACCTCGGCATCAAGGACATGGGCGTTACCCGCCGGGCCATGGCGGCATCCTCGACCGCTTCAACAGCCTGCTGCTTGTGGCGCCGGCCGGGTTTCATTTCATCGGCTATCACGTCGGCTTCGGGTTGCATGAACCGACGCGGATATTCACGGGCGGATGGTGATGGACTGGAAGCTGCGCCCGGCCCGCGACCTTGGGCTTTCGCGCTCCGAGCGACTGCGCAGCCACGCGCGCGAGGTCGGACTCGGCACCTGGATCTTGAATGCAACTTGGCAGGGGCTGGCGCGGCTTTATCTGGCGCTGTTCCATCGGTTTCGGGTGACCGGGCGCGAAAACCTGCCGGCGGCGGCGCCCTTCGTGCTGGTCGCCAATCATACGAGCCATCTCGATACCCTGGCGCTCGCCAGCGCGCTGCCGGGCGCGGCGGCGGGACGCGCTTTCGCGCTCGCGGCCGGCGACGTGTTCTTCGCCTCGGTCCCGGCGGCGCTGTTCGCGGCCTATGTCGTGAACGCGCTTCCGATCTGGCGCCGGCGCAGCCGCCCGAAGGACGTGATCGCGCTGCGCCGGAGATTGATCGAGGATGGCCTCGTCTACATCCTGTTCCCGGAGGGGACGCGCAGCCGCGATGGGCGCATGGCGCCCTTTCAATCGGGAGTAGGCGCGCTGGTGGCCGGTTCCGACGTGCCTGTCGTTCCATGCCGGCTCGAAGGGTGCTTCGCCGCCTGGCCGCCGAGGCGCCTCCTGCCCAGGCCATCTCCGCTGCGCCTGACCATCGGGCAGCCGCTGCGTTTCATGGACGCGCCGAACGACAAGGCCGGATGGGCCGACATTGCCGCCGCGTGCGAGGGAGCGGTGGCGGCACTTCCGATCTCGGCCGATTCGAGGCATGCTGCGCGATCCAATCCCTAGCGTCAGGAGTCCGTATTTTGTCCATTCATCTCGTTGCCGGCGCCGCCAAGGCGATTCCCTTGACCCCCCTTCATGCCGGCGCACTCGAGACCTGGCTCGCCAAGGCGCCGAAACCGGTGGCCCGCTGGGTCGAGACCGTGCGGTTCAAGGGCAAGCCCGGCACCCACGCGCTGCTGCCCCATGCGAACGGGGGACTGGACCGGGTGCTTGTCGGCGTGCGCGAGGGAGCGGACATATGGTCCTATGGCGGCCTGCCGTCGGCGCTGCCCGCCGGCGTCTATCGCCTCGATCCGGAACCTGGCGCCCATCCGGCCGATGCGGCGGCGCTGGGGTGGGCACTCGGCGCTTATGCCTTCACGCGCTACAAGACGCCGCGGCGCGATTTCGCCCGCCTGGCGTGGCCTGGGACCTGCGACCGCGCCCATATCGAGCGCACGGCGCGCGCTGTGTTCCTGGTGCGCGATCTCGTCAACACGCCGGCCGGCGATATGGGTCCGGCGGAATTAGCCGACGCCGCCAAGGCCGTCGCCAAGGAATTCGGCGCCGAGATCAAGATCATCGTCGGCGACGCGCTGTTGAAGGCCAACTATCCGCTGGTGCATGCGGTCGGGCGCGCGAGTTCCCGGCCGCCCCGCCTCATCGACCTGCGCTGGGGCCGGCGCGGCCCCAAGGTCACGCTGGTCGGCAAGGGTGTGTGTTTCGATTCCGGCGGCCTCGACATCAAGTCGTCGCAGGGCATGAAGCAGATGAAGAAGGACATGGGCGGCGGCGCCCACGTGCTGGCGCTGGCGCAGATGATCATGGGCGCGCGGCTGCCCATACGCCTGCGCGTGCTGGTGCCGGCGGTCGAGAACGCGATTTCCGGCAATGCCATGCGACCGCTCGACATCGTCAGGAGCCGCAAGGGCATCACCGTCGAGATCGGCAACACCGACGCGGAAGGCCGACTCATCCTCTGCGACGCGCTCGCCGAGGCCGACAGCGAGCAACCCGACCTCTTGATCGATTGCGCGACGCTGACCGGGGCGGCGCGCGTGGCGCTGGGGCCCGATCTGCCGGCGCTCTTCTGCAACAATGACGGGCTCGCCAACCGGCTTCTGGCGTTGGGACGGTCCATCGGCGATCCGCTGTGGCGGCTGCCGCTTTACCGGCCTTACCGGCGCGGCCTCAAGACGGCCATCGCCGACATCAGCAGCACGGGCGAAGGCGTCCATGCCGGCGCGGTGATGGCGGCGCTCTACCTGCAGGAATTCGTCGGCGACAAGACGCCCTGGGCGCATATCGACATGCTGGCCGCCAATCCCAGGAGCCGGCCGGGCCGGCCGGAAGGAGGCGAGGCCACCGGCTTGCGCGCTCTCTACGCGCTGGTCGCCGATACCGCGCAGGGAGAAGGCAAGAGCAAAGCAAAACGGCGCCGTCCCGCGTCATGACCTCTGGCGAACGGCCGAATATCCTCCTCGTCATGTCGGACCAGATGTCGGCGGCGGCGCTGCCGCATTACGGCCATCCGCTGGTACGCGCGCCCAATCTGAAGGCGTTGGCCGACACCGGCATCGTCTTCGAGAACGCCTATTGCAGCGCGCCGCTCTGCGTGCCGTCGCGCTATTCGATGCTGACCGGCAAGTTGCCCAGCCGGATCGGCGCCTATGACAACGGAGCGGAGCTGGCTTCGGACGCGCCGACCTTCGTTCATCATCTGCGCCGGGCGGGATATCGCACCGTGCTCGCCGGCAAGATGGATTTTTGCGGCGCCGATCAGCTGCACGGTTACGAGGAGCGCTTGAATACCGATTTGACGCCGGCCGATTTCGGCTGGACCCCCGACTGGAGCCGGCCGGACAGGGTCGAACCCTGGCATCACGACATGACGAGCGTCGCCGAGGCGGGCCCTTGCCGGCGCACGCTCGCCATGGACTATGACGAGGAGGCGGCGTTCGCCGCCGCGCGCTGGATCCGCGAGGCGGCGAGGGCGCCGGACCGCCGGCCATTCTTCATGACTCTCTCCTTCATCCACCCGCACGATCCCTATCTCGCCCCCAAAGCCAATTGGGACGCCTATGACGGCGCGGCCATCGACATGCCGGCGGTGGCGCCGATACCGCCGGAGGAGCGGGATCCGCACAGCCGGCGGCTCTATCAGTTGTATGACCGCGGCGAGCACCGCATCGAGGCGGCGCATGTGCGCGCGGCGCGGCGCGCCTACTACGCCATGATCGACTACGTCGACGGGCTCATCGGGCAGGCGCTCGGGGCACTGCGCGAGACCGGGCAGTTCGAGCGCACGGCGGTCATTGCCACGGCCGATCACGGCGACATGCTGGGCGAGCGCGGGCTCTGGTACAAGATGACGTTTTTCGAGCGGGCGGTGCGGGTGCCGCTGGTGTTCACGGCGCCGGGGATGTGGGCGCCGCGGCGCGTGCCGGATGTCGTTTCGCTAGCCGATCTCTATCCGACCTTGCAGGCGATGGCGGGAATGGCGCCGGATGGCGAGGACGGGACGAACCTGTTGCCGCTGATCGAGGGGCGCCAGATCCCGCGCCGCGATGCTATCTTCGGCGAATACATGGCCGAGGGCACGACGGCGCCGATCTTCATGATCCGGCGCGGCCGGCACAAATATGTCGCCGCCGAGGGCGATCCGCCGCAACTCTTCGATCTCGACGCCGATCCATGCGAGCGCCGTAATCTGGCCGATGACGAGGGGCACCGGGCGACCGCCCGGGATTTCGCCGAGGAGGTCGCCGCGAAGTGGGACGGCGCCGCAATCGCAAGCGACGTGCGCGTAAGCCAGCGCCGCCGATTGCTGGTCCAGCGCGCACTCAATGTCGGGCGAAACACGCCGTGGGATTTCGAGCCCGCTTACGGCGCGGCCGGGCGCTATTACCGCAACCGCCCCGAAGCGCAGGACATCGAGCGAAGGGCGCGAATTAAGACGCGTGGCGAGGACCTCTGATCGACTCATTTAGCGCGTGTTTCGCACATTCTTAACTCATTTCAGGTGCTTTTATAGCGTATTATTTGGTTGTAAAATGCGCCAAAACAGCGCAATAATACCATCTTGAAGATATCTAAGGAGAGAACCGATGGCTGAAAAAGTTCGGCTGAGCCTCCAGATTTCGGAGGACGTGAACCGTTTTCTTGAGCAAATGGCCGACGACACAAGCGGTACTAAGAGCGACGTGCTTCGGCGGGCGCTAGCCTTGTTGAAGGTAGCTCATGAGGGCAAGCGCAAGGGGAAACGTCTCGGGTTTGTTTCCGACTCGGGCAATCTCGAGACGGAGATCGTTGGGCCACTCTAAGATGGCAGAGCCTACCCATCCCGCCATCAACTTTGACCCGATCTTCCAAAAGAGCGAGGTCACGATTGTTCCTCCGGAGCACCCGGACGACCGCGCTGCAAGGCTAGCGATCAGCAGAAGGTCAAAGTCAATCGACGACTGCAAGGGCATCGCGCTCTTTGTCGTCGTCCTTATTGGGGTGTTTTCCGTCGGCGCGATCTGCATGTACCTGATCGTCTTCGATGGCTCGGCGAGCGACGAAACGAGACGATGGGCGCAGACCATGCTGGCCGCCATACTCACCGGTTCGGTGTCGTACTTGTTGGGCAGGGCATCGCCAAGAAGCGGCGAGTGACGCGAATATCGAACGCCGGGCGCGAGCCTCGCGCGATCAGTCGCCCCGCCCGCGATCGATCGCGCGCCGAACAACACGTATGATCGTCTCGCGCTGTTCGCCGTGCTCCATGTGGCCACTTCGGTTTGTGCGAGGCGCAAACAGCGCGCGCCCATATCTCTTGCCCGCCGCAAGTCCCCAATACGGCGCGCCACGAAGGCACACGACCACACGCCGTCCGGACCCGCTGCATGCGTCGGGGAATAGTACAGACTGAGCGTATTCCAAGGCTACCCGGCTTGAGGGAAGAGCCGCCAACAGCGGTCCATCCTTAAACTGCCGAGAGTGATATGGGCTAATGTCCAGTACCGCAACATGCTCTCGGATAACCGTCCACGGACGGTCGTAGCAATGCGTGCGGTCTACTATCCATCTATTCGCTAGCTCCAACTGGTCTGCGTCCGGCAACGGCGCAGACCCGGTTCGCTCCAACCGATGTCTTTTTTGGCCGACCCTAGTCTTGGCTTCATTGGTGTCGGCTTGGTCAAAACCCGGCGAGAGATACAGCAGAACGACGGCGGCGGTCTTGAGCTTCCCCATGTACGGAGTAGGCAAACACCCGCGCTCAAAATGATGCGCGGCGCGCATCCAAACGTCTCGATCATCGGGGTGGACAGTTTCCGCCGGGCCGATGCGAGACCAGAATTTGAAGAGTTCAGCCACCATCGTTCATCTCGCGTTTCAGTTGAATCCAGAGCAAGACTCACGTTCCGTTTTGAATCGTTCAAATACGAATTGGATCGATCTCGCTCTATGGCGCGGCCGGGCGAGAATCCTACGCGGTCAATAACCCCGGCCGCGATCGACGACGTTGGCGAGTGGGCGCCCGGCCTTCAAATCCGCCATCGCCGCCAAGAGGCCCGGCGCCACCGACGCATCATAGGTGAGGCTGGCGTTGTGCGGCGTCACCGTCACCCGTGGGTGCGCCCAATAAGGGTGATCGGCCGGCAGCGGCTCCTGGTGGAACACGTCGAGGGTCGCCTGGGCGATGTGCCCGGAATCCAGCGCGGCCAGCAGGTCCTTATCCACCACATGCCCGCCGCGCGCGGCGTTGATGACCGAGGCGCCGCGCGGCAGCATCGCTAACCGCTTGGCGTCGAGGATGCCGGCGGTGTCCGCCGTCAGCGGCAGGAGACAAACGAGGATTTCGCTCCGCGCGAGAAAAGCCGGCAATTGGTCCCATCCATGGTAGGAAACGACTCCGGCTTGGGTTTTCGCATGCCGGCTCCAGCCGGCCAGGTCGAAGCCGATGTGGACCAGCTTCTCCGCCGCGTCGCCGCCCAAGACGCCATGGCCGAGCACGCCAACTTTACGCTCCCAGGCCGGCGGCATCTCGAACGGATCCCATTTCCGGGCGCGTTGGTTCGCCTCGATATCGACCTGGCGGCGATGGTGGCGCAGCACGTGCATCACCACGTATTCGGTCATGCACGCGGTGAGAGCGCGATCGACCAGGCGCACGATCGGGACATGGGCCGGGATCGACTTGTCCAGAAGCAGCTTCTCGACGCCGGCGCCAAGATTGAAAATGACCTTCAAATTGGGATAGCGCGCGAGGTCGCCGGGTTCCGGATTCCACACGAACGCGAACTCGATGTCCTCGACCGCGCCGGTATCGGGCCAGATCCGGTAATCGAGGGTGGGATCGCGCTTCAGAAGCTCGCCCTTGAGGTCGCCCTCCGGCAACGACCGGCTGCTGTAGAGTACCGCCATCATTCACCCCCTCACATCGACACAACGCCGGTTTCGACCGCTTCCATGCGGAAGGCGGCGGCCATCAGCGCCTGGGTATAAGCTTGGCGCGGAGTCTCGAAGATCGCGGAGGCCGGCCCCTGCTCCACGACCTTGCCGTCCTTGAGGACGATCACGTCATCGGCGAGCGCGCGCACCACGCGTAGGTCATGGCTGATGAAAAGATAGGCGAGGCGGTGCCGGGTCTGCAGCTCGCGCAGGAGATCGACGATCTGGGCCTGCACCGAGAGATCGAGCGCCGAGGTGGGCTCGTCCAGCACGACCAGGCGCGGCTTCAGGATCATCGCCCGGGCGATGGCCACGCGCTGGCGCTGGCCGCCGGAAAATTCGTGCGGATAGCGGTGTCTTGTGTCGGGATCGAGCCCGACTTCCTTGAGGGTATCGATGATGAGCGCCTCGCGTTCGGCCGGGTCGGGGGCGATCCCATGGACCTTCAGCCCCTCGGCGACGATCTGGCCGATGGAGAGGCGCGGCGACAGCGAGCCGTAAGGGTCCTGAAAGACGATCTGCATCTGGCGCCGCAGCGGGCGCACCTCGGACGCCGACAGCCGGTCGATCGGCGCCTTGTCGAAAACGATGGCACCCTTGCTCGCGATCAGGCGGAGCAGCGCCAGCCCCAGCGTCGTCTTGCCGGAGCCGCTTTCGCCGACGACGCCCAGCGTGTGGCCTTCGCGCAGTTCGAAGGAGATTCCATCGACGGCCTTCACGTGATCGACGACGCGGCGCAATAGCCCGGCCTTGATCGGGAACCAGACGCGCAAATCCTCGCCTTTCAGCAGCACCTCGGCGTTGGCCACGCGCGGGCCGGGTCCGCCCGAAGGCTCGGCCGCGAGCAAGTGACGGGTGTAGTCGTGGCGCGGATGGGCGAAGAGCTCGGCCACCGGTCCTTGTTCGACGATGCGCCCTTCCTTCATCACCGCCACCTTGTCGGCCATGCGGCGCACGATGCCGAGGTCGTGGGTGATGAGCAGCAATGCCATGCCGAAGCGCTTCTGCAGCGACTTCAACAGCTTCAGGATCTGCGCCTGGATGGTGACGTCGAGCGCGGTGGTGGGTTCGTCGGCGATCAGCAGATCGGGTTCGTTCGCGAGCGCCATGGCGATCATGACACGCTGGCGCTGGCCGCCCGATAGTTCATGCGGGAACGCGCCGAGGCGTTTTTCCGCGTCGGCGATGCCGACCAGATGCAGAAGCTCCAGCGTGCGCGCGCGGGCCGCCGCGGCGTCCAGCCCCTTATGAACGATCAGCACCTCGTTCACCTGCCGCTCGACGCTGTGCAGCGGATTGAGCGAGGTCATCGGCTCCTGGAACACCATCGAGATGTTGTTGCCGCGAATGCCGGTCATGACCGCCTCGCCGGCCCCCACCACCTCCTGACCGCGAAAGCGAATGCTGCCGGAAGGGTGGCGGGCCAGCGGATAGGGCAGGAGCTGGAGGATCGAGAGCGCGGTCACGGTCTTGCCCGAGCCGCTTTCGCCCACCAGCGCCAGCGTCTCGCCGCGGTCGAGTATGAACGACGCGCCAACGACGGCGCGCGTTTCCCCGTCCGGCGTCATGAAGGAGACCGAGAGATCCTGAACGGCGAGGAGAGTTTCGATCATGGCGCTAACGCTGGAGCTTCCGCGGATCGAAGGCGTCGCGCACCGCCTCGCCGACGAAGACCACCAGCGTCAGCATGAAGGCGATGACGAAGAATCCGGTGAAACCGAGCCAGGGCGCCTGGAGGTTGGCCTTGCCCTGAAGCAGAAGCTCGCCCAGCGAGGCCGAGCCCGGCGGCAGGCCATAGCCCAGGAAATCGAGGCCGGTCAGTGCCGTCAGCGACCCCGAGAGCGTGAAGGGCAGCAACGCCAGGGTCGCCACCACGGCATTAGGCAGGACATGGCGGACCATGATCACCGCGTCGCCGACGCCGAGCGCGCGGGCGGCGCGAACGTATTCGAAATTGCGGGCGCGCAGAAATTCGGCGCGCACCACCCCCACCGGCCAGGTCCAGCTGAACAAGAGGAGGAACCCCAGCAGCCACCAGAAGCTGGGCTCGATCACCGAGGAGAGGATGATGAGGATGTAGAGCGTCGGCAGCGAGCCGAAGATCTCCAGGAAGCGCTGGAACGCCAGATCGACCCAGCCGCCGAAATATCCCTGCACGGCGCCGGCATAGACGCCGACGAGGGTGCTGGCGGCCGTGAGCATGAGGCCGAAGGCCACCGAGATGCGGAAACCGTAGATCACCCGCGCCAATACATCGCGCGCCTGGTCGTCGGTGCCGAGCCAGTTGCGCGCGCTGGGCGGGGACGGCGCCGGCACGCCGAGGCCGCGCACGGTCGTGTCGTAGCCGAAGGGAATGGGCGGCCAGACGATCATGCCCTCGGCCTCGATGAGATCGATGACATAGGGGTCGGTGTAATCGGTCTCGGTCTCGAATTCGCCGCCGAAGGCCGTTTCCGGATAGGAGCGTAGGATCGGTAGATAGACCTCGCCCTTGAACCAGACGAACACCGGCCGGTCGTTGGCGATGAACTCGGCCCCAAGGGAGAGGACGAACAGGATGGCGAAGACCCAAAACGACCAGTAGCCGCGGCGGTTGGCCTTGAAGAGGGCGAGACGCCGGCGGTTGAGCGGGCTCATTGGCCGGCCTGGCGCTCGAAGTGAATTCGCGGATCGACGACGGTGTAGGCGAGGTCGCCCACAAGATTCATCACCAGTCCGAGAAGCGTGAAGAAATAGAGCGAGCCGAAGACGATCGGATAGTCGCGGTTGACGATGGCCTCGTATCCGAGCCGGCCCAGGCCGTCCAGGGAGAAGATGATCTCGATGAAAAGAGCGCCGGTGAAGAGGATGCCGACGAAGGCGCCCGGAAACCCGGCGATGACGATGAGCATGGCGTTGCGGAATACATGGCCGTAAAGCACGCGCCGCTCGCTGAGGCCCTTCGCCCGCGCCGTCACCACGTATTGCAGGTTGATCTGATCGAGGAATGAGTTCTTGGTCAGCATGGTGAGGCCGGCGAAGGAGCCGATCACCAGCGCGGTCAGCGGCAGCGCCAGGTGCCAGAAATAATCGGCGATGCGCGCCGGCCAGGAGAGAGTCTCCCATCCTTCCGACACCAATCCGCGCAAGGGAAACCAATCGAGGAAACTACCGCCCGCGAACAACACCAGGAGAAGGATCGCGAACAGGAAGCCGGGAATGGCGTAGGCGACGAAGACGACGACGCTGGTCCAAATATCGAACCGCGAGCCGTCGCGCACCGCCTTCCGGACGCCGAGCGGAATCGAGATGGCGTAGATGATGAGCGTCGTCCACAGGCCGAGCGAGATCGACACCGGCATCTTCTCGATGACGAGATCGACCACCGGGCGGTCGCGGAAGAAGCTGTCGCCGAAGTCGAACACCGCATACTGGCGCATCATCTTGAAGAAGCGCTCATGGGCCGGCTTGTCGAAGCCGTAGAGGCGCTCGATCTCCTTGATGAAAGCAGGGTCGAGGCCCCGCGCGCCGCGGTACTTGCCGGTCTCGGACCCGGCGGTCGCACTTTGCGCCTCGGCGCCGGCGCCGATGGTTTCACCGCCCGCGCCGCTGAAGCGTTCCGTTGCCGACACCGCGCGCCCCTGGATCTGGGCGATCAGCTGCTCCACCGGCCCGCCCGGCGCCACCTGGATGATGGCGAAGTTGATGACCATGATGCCGATGAGCGTCGGCACGATCAGCAACAGGCGGCGGGCGATATAGGCGAGCATTAGGGAGCCGTCGAAGCGAATGACTCGCGGGACATCTTCATCCTTCGAGACGGCCGCTTCGCGGCCTCCTCAGGATGAGGTCGTTGGCACGAGGAAATATTCCTCGCCCTGAGGAGCGACCCCGAGCCTGGCGAGGGGGCGCGTCTCGAAGGGCGTTTTGCACGGCGATGCTCAATCGACGGGCCGGCCGAGCGCCGCCGCCTTCTCCCGGTCGATCCACCAGGTATTGAGGCCGAGCGAGTATTTGGGCGTGACGGCGGGCCTTGAGAACATGTTCCAAGAGGCGACGCGGTAGGCCTGGATGTGCCAATTCGGAACCACGTAATGCCCCCACAAGAGGACGCGGTCGAGCGCCCTGGCGCGGGCGACGAGGGAGTCGCGGTCGGGCGCCTCGATCACCAGGCCGACCAGCTCGTCGATCGCGGGGTCCTTGACGCCGATGGTGTTGCGCCCGCCCGGAATGTCGGCGCTGGCCGAGGTCCAGAAATCGCGCTGCTCGTTACCGGGCGAGAGCGATTGGCCGAAGCTCTCGACCGTCACGTCGAAATCGTACTGATCCATGCGGTTCTGGTATTGCGCCGTGTCGACGGTGCGGATCCTGGCCTCGATGCCGAGGCGCTCGAGGTTGCGCGCGAAGGGCTGGGTGACCCGTTCGAAGGCGGGGCTGACGAGAAGGATCTCGAACTCGAACGGCTTGGCCGTCGCCTCGTTCACGAGCCTGCCGTCCTTGACCACCCAACCCGCTTCCTTGAGCAGCCGCGCCGCCTCGCGCAGATTGGCCCGGTTGTTGCCGCTGCCGTCGGTGGAAGGCGCGTGGTATTCCTCGGTGAACACCTCGTCCGGCACAAGCCCGCGATAGCGCTCGAGGATCGCCAGTTCCTCGCCCTCGGGGAGCCCACTCGAGGCGAGTTCGGAATTGGAGAAGTAACTCTCGCTCCGGGTGTACTGGCCGTAGAACAGCGTCTGGTTGCTCCACTCGAAATCGAAGGCTTGGCCGATCGCCTGGCGCACCCGGCGGTCCTTGAAAATCTCGCGGCGGGTATTGAAGGCAAAGCCCTGCATGCCGTTGGGGTTCTCGTTCGGGATGAGTTCCTTCACCACGCGGCCGTCCTTCACCGCCGGAAAATCGTAGGCGGTGGCCCACAATTTCGAGTTGCTCTCCTGGCGGAAATCGTAGGCGCCGGCCTTGAAGGCCTCGAGCGCCACGGTTTCGTCGCCGAAGTACTCGTAGCGGATGCGCCCCCAATTTTCCTGGCCGCGATTGACGGGGAGATCCTTGCCCCAATAATCCTCGACCCGGACCACGGTCACCGAGCGGCCGGTATCGAAGCTCTCGATTCTGTAAGGTCCGCTGCCGAGCGGCGGCTCCAGTGTCGTGGCGCCGAAATCGCGGGTTTCCCAGTAATGCTTCGGCAGGATGGTCAACTGGCCCACGATCAGCGGCAGTTCGCGGTTGACGCCGCCGGAGAAGGTGAACTTCACCTTGCGCTCGCCGACCTTCTCGGCCTTGGCGACGTTGGCGTAATAGGCGCGATAGTAGGGGTGCCCCTTCTCCTTCAGGATTTCGAACGAGAAGATGACGTCCTCGACCGTGATCGGCTTGCCGTCATGCCAGCGCGCCTCCGGCCGCAGATTGAACGCGACCCAGGAGCGGTCGTCCGGCACCTCGGCGGATTCGGCGATGAGGCCGTATGCGGTGAATGCCTCGTCGGCGGAGCCGGTCATCAGCGTCTCGAACGCCGAGCCGGCGCCGGCCGCGGGCGTGCCCTTCAAGATAAAGGGGTTAAAGCTGTCGAAGGTGCCGATGGTGTAAAATCGGACGGTCCCGCCCTTGGGCGCGTCGGGGTTGACGTAATCGAAATGCTGGAAGCCGGGGCCGTATTTGGGCTCGCCATGCATGGCAAGCGCGTGGACGACGCGGACCCCTTCCTCGGCGGCCACGGGAAGCGCTGCCAGAACCAGAAAAAAACCCAACGCGGCGGCATATCCGTTCATCGTCCTCTTGACCCTTTCCCGGCCCGATTCGACGGCGATAGTAGATGAATTCATGGGGCAATGGCGATAGGGTCCGGCCGCCCGTTTCGATATGGAGACAGCCCCTTGCCGAAGATCAAGGCCGTCACGTTCGACCTGTGGGACACCATCGTCCATGACGATTCCGACGAACCCAAGCGCAAGGCGCAAGGCCTCTTGAGCAAGAAGGCCGAGCGGCGGCGACTGGTGTGGGAGGCGCTCAACCTTGAAGCGCCGACCGACCAGGCGACGGCCGGCCTCGCCTACGATGTGGCGGACGCCGCCTTCAACAAGGTGTGGCACGACCAGCACGTCACCTGGACCATCGGCGAGCGCCTGGGCGTGCTGCTGAAGGGGCTGGGGCGAAGCCTGCCGGAATCGGTTCTGGCGGAGGTCGTGCGTCAACACGAAGAGATGGAGGTCACCATCCGCCCGGACCTCATCCCCGGCATCGCCGAGGCCCTGGCGGCGTTGCACGGGCGCTACAAGATCTGCATCGTGTCGGATGCCATCGTGTCGCCGGGGCGTGCCTTGCGCCGCCTGCTGGAGAGCTATGACCTGGCGCGACACTTCGACGGCTTCGCCTTCTCCGACGAGGTCGGACATTCGAAGCCGCATCGAGACATGTTCGAATCGGCAGCGAAGCAGATGGGCGTGCGCCTCGACGAAATCGTGCATGTCGGCGACCGCGACCATAACGACGTGAAGGGTCCCCAGGCCTTGGGCATGAAGGCGATCCTGTTCGTGGCCACCCGCGACACCGACCGGAGCAAGACCAGCGCCGACGCCATTTGCGAGCGCCACGCCGACCTGCCCGCCGCGGTCGACCGCCTGGCCCAGGCGAGCTGAAACGCCCGTGAAGCTCGGTGCCTTCGAAGCGCTGAAGAATCGCGACTTCGCGTGTTACCTCGCGTCCTCCTTCCTGTGGACGGTGGGCAGCGCCGTGCAGGCCGTGGCGATCGGCTGGCAGGTCTACGACCTCACCGGCGACCCGTTCCAGCTCGGCCTGGTCGGGCTCATGGAATTCCTGCCCACCGCGGTGCTGGCGCTGCCGGCGGGCACGCTGGCCGACCGCATCGATCGCCGGCTGCTGCTGATCGTCGGCGTGGTGGCGGAAGTGGCGCTTGCCTTGACGCTCACCGGATTGGCGTTGATGGGCGCCGTCAGCGTGCCGGCGCTCCTGGCCGTGGCGCTCGGCTTCGGCATCGCGCGCGCGCTCGCCAACCCGGCCTTCCGCGCGCTCCTTCCCCTGCTGTTGGCGCGCGAGGATCTCGGGCGGGCGGTCGCCTGGAGTTCGACCTCCTGGCAAGTGGCGATGATCGGCGGACCGGCGCTGGGCGGGTGGCTCTACGCCGCGCATCCGGCCGCGGCCTATGGCGCCACCGCCCTTAGTCTCGCGGTGGCGCTCGGCGCCGTCATGGCCTTGCGAAAACGCCCGGCTGCGCCCGGAGGCCGAGGGATGGGCCTCGTCGATCTGGTTGCCGGCCTGCCATTCGTCTTTCGCCATCCGCTGTTGCTGGGCGCCATATCGCTCGATCTGTTCGCCGTGCTCTTCAGCGGCGCGCTGGCGCTGTTGCCCGTGTTCGCCAAGGACGTGCTGATGACCGGTCCCGGCGGACTTGGCCTGCTCCGCAGCGCGCCGGCACTTGGCGCCGTGGTAACGGCGCTGCTACTCGTGCGCCGGCCGCTCGACCGCCACGTCGGGCGCCGGCTGTTTCAGGCGATCGGATTGTTCGGGTGCGCGGCGCTCGTGTTCGGCTTGTCGCGCGATTTTTGGCTGTCCTTCGCCGCGCTGGGCGTTCTCGGCGCGGCGGACATGGTCAGCATGTATGTGCGCGGGACTCTGGTGCCGCTGGCAACGCCCGATTCCTATCGCGGCCGGGTGATGGCGATCGAGGCGGTCTTCATCGGCGCCTCCAACGAACTTGGGGCCTTTGTCGCCGGCAGCGCCGCCGCGCTGCTGGGCGCCATCGCGACCGTGATCGCGGGCGGCGCCTTGACAGTGGCGGTGGCGGCGATCTGGTGGCGCCTGTTCCCGGCCTTGCGGCAGGTCGATCGAATGACCGAGGTCGGCGACTTCACGGGCGCCGGCCGAGCGGTTAAGGTTGCCCCGGAATCGGAGGGACGTGCATGAGCGTGAAATTCCTGGTCGTCGATGGCTACAACCGCGAGGCCCGCGAGGAACTGGCGGCAGGCGGCGCTGCCCGCGCCGGCGACCTTTACGAGCGCATGCTGAAGCGCTGCCTTCCGGGCGCCGGCGTGGACATCCTGTTCCCGTCCGATCCCGGCGCGAAATTGCCCGCGGGCGCGGCGCTGGAACAATATGACGGCATCGCCTGGACCGGGTGCAGCCTGACCGTCTACGAGGACGACCCGCGCGTCGGCGCGCAGATCGAACTGGCCAAGGCCGCCTTCCGGGCGCGGCGCCCTAGCTTCGGCAGTTGCTGGGCGGCGCAGATCGCCGTGGCGGCGGCGGGCGGCATCGTTCGCGCCAATCCGCGCGGGCGCGAGATGGGCATCGCGCGCAAGATCGGCCTCACGCCCGAGGGGCGCGGCCACCCGCTCTATGAGGGCAAGGCTTCGGTGTTCGACGCCTTCATCAGCCACGTGGACGAGATCACGCATTTGCCGGCGGGCTCGGTGCTGCTGGCCTCGAACGCCTTTACCCATGTCCAGGCGGTGGCGGTGACGCACCAGGGCGGCCAGTTCTGGGGGTTGCAATACCACCCCGAATACGACTTGCACGAGATGGCGCGGCTCACCTGGTGCCGGATCGCCAAGCTGGTGAGCCTCGGCTTCTTCCGCGACCGCGAGGCGGCGGAGCGTTTCGTGGGGCTGCTCGAAACCCTGCACCAGGACCCCGGCCGCAAGGACATCGCCTGGTTACTGGGGATCGACGAGGACGTCATGAACGAGGATGTGCGCTGCGCCGAGGTTCGCAACTGGATCGAGCGGCTGGTGCTGCCGGCCCGTGCGGCCGGCCGTTAACCAAATTTACTATCCGAACCGTTATTCATTTCAGGTACATTGAACTGCGTCCAATCCGCAAGCTTAAGCCCCAACCGGCGGGATCGCTCCACCGATGCCTACGGCCCATCCGCGCTCCTTAGTTTCTCACGCGCGTTTTCGCGGCCGCCAGCGCGCTAATCCTGACACTGGCCGGGTACGGGGTCGTGCGCATGAGCGGCGATGCCTTGCGCGAAAACATCGTGCGCCAAGTCGATCGCAACAACGGCGCGATCGCCCGAATCCTGGCGAACAATGTGTGGCCGCGCTTCGGGAGTTTCATTGAAAGCGCCCACACCCAGGGCGCCGACACCATCAGGTCCGACGCCCGCACGGCGGAATTGCGCGCCGCCGTCGCGTCGCTCGTCGCCGGCACCGCCGTCCTCAAGGTGAAGCTCTACGATCTTGGCGCGTTCACCGCTTTTTCAACGGCCGAAGGGCAGATCGGGGAAAGTTACGATAGCGACGAGGCATTTCAATCCGCCCGGCTCGGCATCGCCGCCAACGAACTGGAGTTTGCGGAACAATTCGAATCGATCGATGGCGTCCTCGCCGAACGCTGGGTGGTATCGAGCTATGTCCCGGTGCGGCCCGCGGCCAGCGGACGCGTCGAAGCCGTTGCCGAGGTCTATGCCGACGTGACCGATGCCTTGACCGGCATCCAGGCCGCCGAACGCCGGCAAATCGGGATTCTGGCCGTGGCCGGGCTGCTGGTGTTCGCGGCGCTTCTGGCCGTGGTCTGGCGCGCCGAGCGGCGGCTGGAGCGGGCGCACGCCCGCAATCTCGAACTCGCCGCCGGCGTGGCCCGTGCCGAGGCCGCCAGCCGCGCCAAATCCGATTTCATCGCCAACATGAGCCACGAACCGCGCACGCCCCTGAACGCCGTCATCGGCTTCGCCCAGATGATCAGGGACGAAATTCTAGGTCCCCTCGTCGAGGAGCGCTATCGAGGTTACGCGGCGGATATCGCCGATTCCGGCGAACACCTGCTCGCCATCGTCAACGACATCCTCGATCTGGTGAACGTCGAAAACGGCCGCATGGACGTGCGCCGCGGGCGGTTCGATCCAGCCGCGACGGCGGCGGGCGTCGCCAGGATGTTGCATCCGGTCGCGGCGCAAGCGGGCGTGGCGCGACTGTCCGATATCGCCGACGGCGCCATGACAATGAACAACGATGAAGGCAAGATTCGCCAGATCATGGTCAATCTCCTTGCCAACGCCGTGAAGTTCACGGCTGCGGGCGGGCGGGTCGTACTCGCCGTCGCGCAAAGTCCCGGCGGAACGGTCATATCCGTGCGCGACACCGGCGTCGGCATGCGCGAGGAGGACATTCCGCTGGCGCTGGCGCCTTTCGGTCAACTTCAGGGGCCGCAAACCACCCATCGCGGCGGCAGCGGGATCGGCCTTCCGCTCTCCAAGTCGTTGGCCGAACTGCTGGGCGGCACGCTTGCCATCGACAGCAAAACCGGTGTCGGCACGGTGGTGACGGTTCGATTCCCGCCCGAACGCGCCGCCGCGCAAACGCTCGAGGGCGACGAACTATTTAGCGCTTTGCCGATTTCGCGCGCGGTCTAGCGCCATTGAGGAGGGCAAGCGCCTGGGCGTGCACCGCGGCGTCGCCCGCGGCGATGACCCGGTCGCCCGAGGCGAGCGTCAGCTTCCGGCCGCGCCAATCGGTCATGACCCCGCCCGCCCCTTCGATCACCGGCACCGCGGCCAGATAGTCGTAAATGTCCATGTTGGCCTCGACCACGAGGTCGCTAAAGCCGCTCGCCACCAGCGCATAGGCGTAGCAGTCGCTGCCATAGACCGTCTGGCGGCAGCGCTTGCGCACGCGCTCGAAGGCCGGGGCGGCGACGCGCTTGAACATGTGCGGCGAGGAGGCGAAGAGGGCGGCGTCGGATAGCCGCCCGCAATGCCGCGCGCGCACTTCCCGGCCGTTCATCAGCGTCGGCCAGCCATGGGCGCCGATCCAGCGTTCGCCCAGCGCCGGGTGATCGATGACGCCGAGAATGGGCACGCCGCGGCGGGTCAAGGCGATGAGGGTGCCGAAGAGCGGCCGGCCGGTGATGAAGGACTTGGTACCGTCGATCGGGTCGATGACCCAGACGAACTCGGCCCTAGGACGACGGTCGGCGTGTTCCTCGCCGACGACGCCGTGATCCGGGTGGCGCTTCCCCAGGATCTCGCGGATCGCGGCCTCGGCCTCGCGGTCGGCGATGGTGACCGGGCTGCGGTCGTCCTTGTGCATGACCTCGACGCCGGCGCGGAAATAGCGCCGTACGATCGCCCCGCTCGCGTCGGCGAGCCGATGGGCGAGGGCAAGAAATTCCTTCGGGCAGCGTGTTTCGACGCGCGACATTTTGGGTTTGCTAGGCAATAGCTGTCATGCCCGCGCTTGACGCGGGCATCCATCCTTGCCGTCGCACCATGGATCGCCGGGCCACGCCCGGCGATGACAATTGGGGGTGGGTCATCGTCAACAAGATTCGGTACTACGGGAGCGGCTTTGGGGAATCGCTGAGCGTGCGCAGATAGGCGATGAGCGCGGCGCGGTCTTCGGCCTTTTTCATGCCGGCGAATGTCATCTTCGTGCCCGGCGCGTAGGTCTTGGGCGAAGCGAGGAACTTGTCGAGCTGCTCGTAGCCCCAAGGCTCGGTCAGGCCGGCGATGGCGGGAGAATACGCGAACTCCGCCACAAGCGCCGGCTTGGCGCCGACGATGTCCCAGAGATTCGGGCCGACCTTCTTGGCGCCGTCCTTCACGAAGGTGTGGCAAGAGGCGCAACGCTTGGCGAGATCTTTGCCCGCCGCCGGGTCGGCACCCGCCAGCAAGGCCGCGATCGAGGGGGCTTCCTCGGCCGGCGCCGCCGCTTCCTCGGCGGGTGCGGCCGCTTCCTCGACCGCCGCCTCTTGCTCGGGCACGCCAGCCGTAGCGTGTTCCGTCGCCTTGGGCCGGACCAGGAGATCGGCGGCGAACCCCGTCGCCATGGCGACGATGCCCGCGAGCAAGACGGCGCCGACGATCTTGTTGAACTCCAGGCTGGACATGAATCGGAATGTAGCGGCTTGGACGGCTTTTGTCCAACGGTCGGGCCGCGACGACGGGGATTTCCGAGCGCCGCATCGGCCTGTATGGTCGCATTCTCATGACCGCCGCCTTGAACCCGATCGTCATCATCCCCGCGCGATTGGCCGCCACGCGCCTGCCGGGCAAGCCGCTCGCCGATATCCATGGCGAGCCCATGATCGTGCGCGTCTGGCGCCGGGCCGTGGCCGCCGATATCGGCCCGGTCGTGGTGGCCGTAGGCGACAAGGAAATCGCCGACGCCATCGGGGCGGCCGGCGGCAAGGCGGTAATGACAAAGGTCGACCATGCCAGCGGCTCGGACCGGATCTTCGAAGCGGTCGAGCGGGTGGACCCGGGCCGGCGGCACGATGTCGTTGTCAACCTCCAGGGCGACCTGCCGACCATCGAACCCTCATCCGTGCGGCGCGCGCTCGCTCCCCTCGACGAGGGCGAGGTCGCCATCGCCACCATCGCCTCGGAAATCACCAGGCCGGATGAGCGGACCGACCCCAACGTGGTGAAGGCGGTGGCGGCGATCGATCCCACGACTCGAATCGGGCGGGCGCTCTATTTCAGCCGCTTGCCCGTGCCGTCGGGGGACGGGCCGCTCTACCATCACATCGGCCTCTACGCCTTTCGCCGCGACGCGCTAGCGCGTTTCGTTAAATTGCCGCCGAGTATTCTCGAACTTCGCGAGCGGCTGGAGCAGCTGCGCGCGCTCGAAGCCGGGATGCGCATCGACGTGGCGCTCGTTGACACGATTCCACTCGGCGTCGATACTCCGGCCGACCTCGCGCGCGCCCGCGCGCTTCTCGCCCACGATTCCAAGCCTTCATGACCGACGGCCCCCGCGATATGAAGCGTCTCATCGCCTTTCAGGGCGCGCTTGGCGCCTATTCCAATCTCGCCTGCCGGCACGCCTACCCCGAGATGGAGCCGCTGCCCTGCGAGACCTTCGAGGACACCTTCGCCGCCGCGCGCGAGAGCCGCGCCGATCTCGCCATGATCCCGATCGAGAACTCGGTGGCGGGGCGCGTCGCCGACATCCATCATCTGCTGCCGGGCTCGGGCCTGCATATCGTGGCCGAGCATTTCCAGCGCGTGAATCACTGTCTTCTCGCGCCCAAGGGCGCCAGCCTCGCCGGCCTCAAAACGGTGGCGAGCCACATCCACGCGCTCTCGCAGTGCCGTAATCTTATCCGCGAGATGGGGCTAAAGCCGCTGGTGCGCGCCGACACCGCCGGGGCCGCCGCCGAAATCGCCGAGAAGGGCGACAAGACAACCGCGGCAATCGCCTCGTCGCTCGCCGCCGAGATCTACGGGTTGGCGATTCTGCGCGAGAACATCGAGGACGCGGAACACAACACCACGCGCTTCATCATCATGGCGCGCGAACCCATCGACGTCGACGCGGCGGCAGGGCCGGTGATCACCAGCTTCGTCTTCCGCGTGCGCTCCGTGCCGGCCGCGCTCTACAAGGCGCTCGGCGGATTTGCCACCAACGGCGTCAACATCACCAAGCTCGAAAGCTACATTACCGACGGCAGCTTCGCGGTCGCCCAGTTCTACGCCGACATCGAGGGCCACCCGGACGAGCGCCCGGTGCGCCTGGCGCTCGAGGAATTGAGCTTCTTCTCGCGCGAGGTACGGATCCTGGGGGTCTATCCGGCCCACGCCCACCGAAGCGGGCGGGATTAAACCTCCGCCAGCCAATCCTCGATCAGGCGGCGGGCGATCGAATCCTTGCGCGGCAGGCGAAAGTGCTCGTCCTCGGGCGAGGCCAGCAGTTCGTCGCGGGTGTACCAGCGCGCGGTCTCGAGCTCGTCCTCGGCGACGTCGAGCCGCGATGAGAGCGCGCGGGCTGTGAAGCCCAGCATGATCGAGGCCGGGAACGGCCAGGGCTGCGAGGAGCGGTAGCGCACATCGGCGACCTCGATGCCGATCTCCTCCTTCACCTCGCGGCGCACCGCGTCTTCCAGGCTCTCGCCCGGCTCGACGAAGCCGGCGAGGACCGAGTGCATGCCCGGCGGCCAGATTTTCTGCCGGCCGAGTACGATGCGCCCGCCATCCTCGACCAGCATGATGACCGCGGGGTCGGTGCGCGGGAAATGTTCGGCCTTGCAGGCCGGATTGGCGCAGCGGCGCAAATGGCCGGCGGCGGCGCTTTCGCTCGGGCCGCCGCACACGCCGCAATAGCCGTGGCGACTATGCCAATGCACGAGCCCGCGGGCATAGGCGAGAAGCGCGCCGTCGCGCCGGCTCAACACCGGGCCGACGCTGCGCAGGTCGGCGAAGGCGTGCGCCTCGGGCAGGAGCGGCGCCGGATCGTCCCAATGCGATAGATCGACGGCGAAATGCGCGCGCGCCTCGACGAGGCCGAGGAAGACGATCTGGCGCCCGGCTTCGGCCGCGGCCGGCAAGGCGAGGTAGCCGGCCTCCGGCTGGGCGCCCTCGCGGATCAGGTTCAGCGAACGCCAGACGGGCACGAAGGCGCTCGCCGGATCCCCGATCCGCTCGGCCAGCCAGATCGAATCGGCGCGCCGGTGCGCCGCCCGGTCGAGGCCGACGCCGACATAGTAGTTGGTCCTCTCGCGCTCAGCCGCCATGGCCGCCTTCCCCGGTGCTGTAGGGCTGGCGCAGATGGACCGGCCGCGCGCGGCGGCGCTTGGCCAGGAGATTGAGGCCCTCGACCATCACCGAGAACGCCATTGCCGAATAGATGTAGCCCTTCGGGATGTGGAACCCGAGACCATCGGCGACCAGGCTGGTGCCGATCATGAGCAGGAAGCTCAAGGCCAGCATCTTCACGGTCGGGTGGCGGTGGACGAAGCCCGCGACCGCCCCGGCCGCCGCCAGCATCACCGCCATGGCGATGATCACGGCGGCGAACATGATCTCGATGTGATCGGCCATGCCAACCGCGGTGATGACCGAATCGAGGGAGAACACGATATCGAGCACGGCGATCTGCGCGATCACGGCGGCAAAGGCCTTGGCCACGCGCGCCGAGCGCTCGCCTTCCTCGCCTTCGAGCGAGCCGTGAATCTCATGCGTCGATTTGTAAATGAGGAAGAGGCCCCCCAAGATCAGCACGAGATCGCGCCAGGAGATGGTGTGGTCGAAGACGGTCCAGAGCGGCGCCGTCAGGCCGACGATCCAGGCGATCGACGCCAGCAGCATGAGCCGCGTCACCAACGCCGCCACGAGCCCGAACCGGCGCGCCGTGGCGCGCTGGTGCTCCGGCAGTTTCTCCACCAGCACGGCGATGAAGACGAGGTTGTCGATGCCAAGCACGATCTCGAGGGCGGTGAGGGTCAGCAGACTGACCCAGGCGTTCGCGTCGCCAAGCAGTTCGATCATGGTTCACGTCCTCCGGATTCCCGTTCCGGCAATTCGTACGCGAATTTCCGGGACGGGACACTGGTTATACCGCGCCATCGCCCCGCCACAATGTTAGGATCGACTATCGCCATGAAACACGGACGAGCCCAGCGCGCGCTTGCGATCCTGCTATGCGTTCTGTTGCCGATAGCGGCGGCGGCCGATCCCGGCCCGATGGTGAAGGCCGGCATGCTCAAGTATGCCGTCCTGCGCAACGGCGAAAGAATCGGCACGCAGACCGTCGAGTTCCGCCCGGAGGGCGAGCGGTTGACGGTCGAGACCCGCATCGATGCCCGAATCACGCTTCTGGGTGTTCCGTTGTTCCACCTCCATCATGAAGCGCGCGAACAGTGGATCGATGGCAGGCTGGCCGTTTTCCTGTCGAAGACCGATGACGACGGCGAGGCGCGGGAGGTCGAGGCGCGGATCGACGGCGAAACACTGGCGGTCATCTATAATGGGCGCCCGCGCCGCGCGCCGGCCGGCATCCTGCCGGGCAGCTTGTGGCACCCCGATACGGTCGAGGCCACGGCGCTGTTCGATCCCTTCCGCGGCAAGGTCTGGAACGTGCGGGTGGCGGACAAGGGCGTCGAACTCCTGGAGGTGCGGGGCGCGGTCATGGCGACGCGGCGCTATGACATCGGCGGCGACGTGGTCCGCGAGGTCTGGTACGGCCCGGACGGCGAGATCGCGCGCGTGCGCTTTCCGGCCAAGGATGGCAGCTGGGTGACGCTCGAACTCGAGTGAGGCGGCGTCGGCCGCTGTCGCGGCATGCGTGAATCAGGCTTGTACGGTTGCGTTCGCAACAAGATTGTTCTGGAGCCATCGTCCTCCGGTGTCCCGTCCCAGAAATTCGTAAACGAATTTCCGGGGCAGGACACTAGGCAGCGGCGGCCGCCTCCTGAACCTCCCGCAGCTGCCCGGTCTTCACGTCGTACACGTAGCCGTGGATCGGGATGCTCGCGGGCACCAGCGGGTGCTTGCGGATGCGTCGGACATCGGCGACAACGCTGCCGGCCGCGTCCTTGAAGGTGAGCCAGTCAATGTAATCGCCTTCCGTCGATCCGGGGCTCTTGCCGACGTCCCGCCAGCCAGCGGCATCGAGCGCGGCGGTCTCCAGGCTTTTCGCCAGCAGCCCCCTCATCACGTCGTCGGTGAAGGTCTCCATCCCGCAATTGGTATGGTGGATGACAAACCACTCCTTGGTCCCGAGGAGCTTGTAGGAGATGACCAGAGAACGTATGGCATCGTCGCTCGCCCGACCGCCGGCGTTGCGGATCACGTGGGCATCGCCTTCGGCAAGGCCCCCGAACTTGGCCGGATCGAGACGGGCATCCATGCATGTAAGGACGGCAAAACGCCGCGCCGGCGGCATCGCCAGCTTGCCCTTATCGCCGAAATTCGAGGCGTAGGCCCTGTTGGCCCCAAGCACTTCGTTCAAAACCGTCGACATCATCGTCCCTCCCGAGTTGCTCCACATTTCCCGAGCTCCGCTCGACCCGACGGACCTTACCGCCCTCGCCGGTAATTTCAAGAAATATTAGAATAATTTTTCGTATACTACCGTTTTTTGGTACTTATTGGTCTTTTCATCTAGTATAATCGGTATCTGCTGGAATTAGATTCTAACATTCGGATGACGTTTGGGAAGAGGTGCCATGGATTCGATCGATCGCGAAATTCTTGCCATCCTCCAACGCCACGCCGCCGAGCCGGTGGCCGCGATCGCCAAGCACGTCGGGCTCTCGCTTACGCCGTGCTGGCGACGGATTCGGAAACTGGAAGAGGCGGGCGTGATCCGAAATCGGGTGGCCCTGCTCGACCCGGTCAAGGTCAATGCCGGGGTCACGGTGTTCGTGGCGGTGCGAACGAATCAGCACAACCTGGAATGGCTGCGCGCCTTTGCTGCCGCGGTCATGGAATTTCCCGAGGTGGTCGAGTTCCATCGGATGAGCGGCGAGGTCGATTACGTGCTGCGCGTTGTGGTGCCTGACATCCGCGCCTATGACGGATTCTACAAGCGCCTGATCGAGAAGATTCCGCTTGCCGACGTGAGTTCGAGCTTCGCCATGGAGCAGATCAAGTACACGACCGCGCTGCCGCTGCACTATCTGGAAATCGCGCGGTGACCATCGCCTTCCGAGAGAACGCGCCAGGGCATTGCGCCCGTCCGCGGCGATGCTGCTATAATCCCGGCGGGAGGTTGGCGGCGGACGGGCATCTCGCCAACCCGGCCAGGTCCGGAAGGAAGCAGCCGTAACGAGCTTTTGCCCGGGTCGCCGTCCAACCTCCCACCGCTGCTCAAGGATTTCAGCCGCATGAACCCGGACCATGACCGCGCCTGAAGCGAAAGCGCCCGGCGGCCGGTCGGCCTATCGCGTGCTGGCGCGCAAGTACCGGCCCGCCACCTTCGCCGAGCTCATCGGCCAGGAGGCGATGGTGCGCACGCTCACCAACTCGATCGCCGCCTCGCGCATCGCCCACGCCTTCGTCCTCACCGGCGTGCGCGGCGTGGGCAAGACCACGACCGCGCGCATCATCGCGCGCGCCTTGAATTGCATCGGCGCCGACGGAAAAGGCGGTCCGACCGCGGACCCCTGCGGCGTGTGCGACCATTGCCGGGCGATCACCGAGGATCGGCACATCGACGTGATCGAGATGGACGCCGCCAGCCGCAGCAAGGTCGAGGAGATGCGCGAGCTTCTCGATGGCGTGCGCTACCACCCGGTGTCGGCGCGCTACAAGGTCTACATCATCGACGAAGTGCACATGCTCTCGGACAAGGCCTTCAACGCGCTCTTGAAGACCCTGGAGGAGCCGCCGGCGCACACCAAGTTCGTGTTCGCGACGACCGAAGTGCGCAAGATCCCGGTGACCGTGCTGTCGCGCTGCCAAAGGTTCGACCTGCGCCGGGTGGATGCGAACGTGCTGACCGCCCATTTCGGCGCCATCGCCGCGAAGGAAGGGGTCGAGGTCGAGCCGGGGGCCTTCGCCTTGATCGCGCGCGCGGCCGACGGCTCGGTGCGCGACGGGCTGTCGCTCTTGGATCAGGCGATCTCGCTCGCCATCGGTCCGGTGCGCGAGGGCGAGGTGCGCCGGATGCTGGGCCTCGCCGACCGCTCGCAATCCTTCGATCTGTTCGACCGGCTCATGGCCGGCGATTGCAAGGCGGCGCTCGATCTGCTGCAGGCCGCCTATGAAGCCGGCGCCGACCCGGCTGTGGCGATCCAGGATCTGCTCGAGGTCTGCCATTGGCTGACGCGCCTCAAGGCCGTGCCCGGAACCGCCGACAACCCGCTTGTGGCGGAGGATTTACGCGTGCGCGGCCGGGCGATGGCCGAGCGCTTGGCGCTGCCGGTGCTGGCGCGTGCCTGGCAGATGTTGCTGAAGGGCTTAGGCGAGGTGCAGGGCGCGCCCTACCCGATCCAGGCGGCCGAGATGGTGCTGATCCGTCTCGCCCATCTCTCCGACCGGCCGACGCCGGGCGAGCTGGTGGCGCGGCTGACGGCGGGCGCCGGCGGCGAACCGGATCGGGCGCCGACGAAGCCCTCGGGGCAGTCGGCACCCGCGGCGGGGCGACCGCACGGCGCGCTGGCGCCCCAGCCGCGAAGCCCGGCCGAGCCGGCGGCGATACCGGCCGCGGCTCCCCAGCCGCAAAGCTTCGCCGAAACGGTGGCGCTGCTCGCCGAGCGCAAGGAAGCCATCTTGCACGCTCTGCTCTGGAGCAAGGCGCACCCGGTCGCGTTCGAGCCGGGCCGAATCGAGTTTCACCCGGCCGAGGGCGCGCCGGCCAATCTTGCTCATCGCCTGGGCGCCAAGCTGACGGAATTGACCGGGCGGCGATGGATCGTCGCCGTGTCGAGCGAGCCCGGCGAGCCGACGCTGGCCGAGCAGTCGGCCGGCGCCGAACGCAAGGCCGAAGCCGAGGCGGCCGGCCATCCCCTGGTCCAAGCCGTGCTTCAAGCATTCCCCGGCGCCGGCATCGAGGCGGTGCGGACGATCGATGTCCCCGCCCCCGCCGCCGGCCCCGGTTTCGACCCCGACAGCGTCGAGGAGAATTGAAGGCATGACGAATCTCGGCCAGATGCTGAAACAGGCGCAGGCGATGCAGGCCAAGATGGCCGAGATGCAGGCCGGACTGGCGCGCATCGAGATCACCGGATCGGCGGGCGGCGGCATGGTGCGGGTGACGCTGAACGGCAAGGGCGAAATGCGCGGCGTCAAGATCGATCCCGGCCTTATGGCGCCGGGCGAGGTCGGCGTCCTCGAGGATCTGATCGTCGCCGCCGGCAATGATGCCAGGGCCAAGCTCGACGCCAGGCTGGCCGAGGAGATGAGCAAGCTCACCGGCGGAATCGAACTGCCGCCGGGCATGAAGCTGCCGTTTTAGAACGCGCCTCACCGCACGCGCCGCCCCGGTCCCGATGACGCCTACCCATCTCGAGCGCTTGATCCAATTGCTGGCGAAGCTGCCCGGCCTCGGGCCGCGCTCGGCGCGGCGTGCCGCGCTCCATCTGCTGAGGAAACGCGAAAGCCTGATGCAGCCGCTGGCGGCCGCGTTGACGGAGGCCGCCGACAAGGTTCGCGGCTGCTCGGTGTGCGGCAATCTCGATACCGTCGACCCTTGCGGCCTGTGCCAGGATTCGCGCCGCGACGGCACTATCCTCTGCGTGGTCGAGGAGGTGGCCGATCTGTGGGCGCTGGAGCGGACCGGGGCGTTCAAGGGCCGCTATCATGTGCTGGGCGGCGTGCTGTCGGCCTTGGACGGGGTCGGGCCGGACCAACTCGCCATCGACCCCTTGGTGGCCCGCGCGGGCACGGACGGGGTCAAGGAAGTGATCCTAGCCATGGGGGCCACCGTGGACGGTCAGACCACCGCCCACTACATCGCCGACCGCTTGGGCCAGCTTGGCTTGAGTGTCACGCGGCTCGCCCATGGCGTGCCGGTGGGAGGCGAGCTCGACTATCTCGACGACGGCACGCTGGCGGCGGCGCTCAGGGCGCGCCGGCCGCTATGAGCCGCCACGGCGAATTTCGCGTATCGCTGCGCGTGGCACTCGCCATCGGCGCCATCGCGTCGGTGGCCCTCACCGCGGCGCTGGTTCATTTCCCGTGGAATTTCACCTCGCGGGCCAACGTCGCCGATCTGCGCGAGCGGCTGAACGGCCAGTTCATCGAAACCATCGGGCGCAAGGTGGATGGGCTTCTCGATGGCGCGCTCTCGGCACGCATGGTCATCGCCGAGAACATCGCCGAGGGCGTCATCGACATGGAGAACCGGGCGCAGCGCCGGGCCTTTTTCCTGTCGTTCCTGCGCAACGCGGAGACCCTGTCGGCGGTCGAGTTCGGTTGGCCCGACGACCGCTACTTCGTCATGCGCCGGATCGGCCAGAACGAAATCCTCATCGAGAACACGCTGCCCGCGGCCGAGGGCGGCGCCGCCATGCGCCTTACCGAGCAGTTCGAGGTGGCCGAGGACGGAAGTCTCGTGCTGCTTCGCGCCGAAACAGGTTCCAACGATCACCCGCCCACCCAGCAGCTCTGGTACAAGACCGCGTTCGACGCCGAGGCGCCGCCCTGGAGCGACATCTACCGCCTGGCGGCGAGCGACAAGCCCGGCCTCACCACGGCTCAGACGGTCCTGAAGAACGGCGGGCCGGCTGGCGAACCCTTGGGCGTGGTCGGCGTGTCGATCGAGCTCGATCGCGTCTCGGCCTTCCTCGACGGCCTGGAGGCCGGACCGGGCGGGACTATTTTCCTTACCAACGTCTATAGCGAGCTGGTCGCCTCGCAAAACCCCATGCCGACGGATACCGGCACGGCCGCAATCGGCACGCTGGCCAAGTCCGGCGATGCCCTGATCCTTCTGGCGGCGAGGGCGCTCGAAGAGGGGCACATGCCCCTCAACATGATCGCCGGGCGCTTCGAACTCGTGGTCCGCGACGAGGCGCTCGGCGACACCTTCTTCGTGACCTTCGAGCCACTGGTGAAAATGGGACTCATCGTCGCCATCGTCACCGCCGAGAGCGACGTGCTTGGCGACATCGACGCCAACACTCGGCGCCTGCTTTACGCCGTCGCCATCTTCATCCTGGCCGTCGCCGGCGCCGTCACCATCGCGGCGCGCCGGCTTCTGGGCAACCCGCTGGTGAAGGTCGGGGACAACATCCGCAGACTGGAGACCTTCAACCTGGAAGCCATCCAGCCCGTGCCCTCGCGCATCGCCGAGATCGACCGGCTGTCGTCGGCCATCGGGCAGATGAGCGCCAGCCTGGGATCGTTCCGGAAGTACATCCCGACCGAAATCGTGCGCACGCTGTTCGAGCAAGGCATCGAGGCGGAGTTGGGCGGCGAGCGGCGGGTGCTCACCATCCTCTTCATGGACCTCGTCGGCTTCACGCAGCTGTCGGAGCGCCTGGGCGAGGACATTATTCCCTATCTGGGCGACTATCTCGGCGACATGTCGCGCGAGATCCAGGCGCGCGAGGGCACCATCGACAAGTACATCGGCGACGCGGTGATGGCGTTCTGGGGCGCGCCGAAGACGACCGAGGCGCATGCCGAGCTCGCCTGCCGCGCGGCGCTCGCTTGCCAGGCGCGGCTCGCCGAGTTGCGCCGGCAGCCGGCGACGGAAAAACGCCCGCCGATGCTGGCGCGGATCGGCCTCAATACCGGAAGCGTGCTGGTGGGGAATTTCGGCAGCCGCGAGCGCCTCAACTACACTGCGATCGGCGATCCGGTGAACGTGGCGAGCCGCTTGGAAGCCCTCAACAAGGAGTACGGGACGGAGATCATAATCGGCGAGGACACTTATGCCGGCGCGAAGGGCGCGGTGGTGGCGCGGCGCCTGGACCGTGTCGCCGTTTACGGCAAGGCGCAAGGCGTCGATGTCTTCGAGTTGATTGGGCTCAAGGGCGAGGTGGATTCGGGGACGCTAGGGTGGATCGACGCCTATGAGCGGGGTTATGCCGCCTATCTCGACCGGCGCTGGGACGAGGCGGTCGCGCAGTTCGAGCGCACGATCGGCTTGCGCGGCGAGGACCGCCCCTCGCGCCTCATGATCGGCCGCGCGCGCGAATTCAAGGCGGCGCCGCCGCCGGCCGACTGGACGGGAATCGCAGTCCAGAGGACGAAGTAGGTCGCATACTCTTGCAATTGGCCGTTCCGCCAAATATGGTCTAGTCTTGGTCAGATCAGAATTATTGCGGAGCGGTCCATGACAACCGTCGGCGTCTATGAAGCCAAGACGCATCTCCCGAAGCTTCTCGACCGGGTCGTGAAGGGCGAGCGCATCACCATTACTCGTCATGGCGTTCCCATCGCGGAGTTGGTTCCGGCGGCACGACCCCGCATGACGCCCGAAGAAGCCATCGCCGCCATAAGGGAGTTCCGCCGCGGCAGACGCCTTGAGGGCATCACGATCAAGGAACTCATCGAGGAAGGACGCCGTTGAGCCGGTTCGTCCTCGACTGCTTGATCGCCATGGCTTGGCATTTCGAGAGCATCGTCGACGCCTATGCCGACTCCGTGCTCGAGTCGCTTGCGGCATCGCAGGCTGTGGTACCGTCGGTCTGGCCGCTTGAGATCGCGAACGCTCTCCTGGTGTCCGAACGGCGAAAGCTCGCGACTCCAGCCGATTCGGTTCGATGCCTGGCCATGCTGTCCGGGTTACCCATTGAAGTCGATCTGACCGGCTATCCGTTGGAAATGTTGACCGAGTTGGGCCGCCGTTACGGCCTTTCATCCTACGACGCCGCATATCTGCATCTCGCCATGCGCGAGGGGTTGCCGCTGGCGACGCGCGATGCCGCGCTCGACAAAGCCGCCCAAGCGGCCGGAGTGGAGAGATTCAAGCCGCGAGGTTAACGGGCGGCGCCCCGAATTTCCCTCGCCCTGGCCGCATTTCGGCCCAAATTGCCGGCGAGGATCGCGGCCTGTCGTACCCCAAGGGAGGAACGATCATGCAGCACTTCGTCCGGGCGTTCGTGGGCGCCGTCGCCGGTTTGTCGGTCGCCGCCGGCGCCCTTGCCGCCGAGCCCGAGGAGCGGCGCGTCGGCATCGAGCAACAAACCGGCGTCGCCGTCACCATCTACAACCAGAACCTGGCGCTGGTGCGCGACCGGCGAAAGACCGAGATGGAGACCGGAATCAACCGCCTCGCCTTCATCGACGTGAGCGCGGCTATCCGGCCCGAGACCGCGCTGCTGCGCGGCCCCGATGGCAGGCTCGCCGTCCTCGAGCAGAATTTCAACTTCGATCTATTGACGCCGGAAAAGCTCTTGGAGAAATCGGTCGGCCGCACGGTGCGGGTCGTCACCACGAACTGGTACACCGGCGCGGAAAAAGTCGAGGAGGCGACGGTGCTGAGCGTCGCCGGCGGCGTCGTGCTCAAGATCGGCGACCGTATCGAAACGGCGCCCACCGGCCGGATCGTCTTCGCCGACGTGCCGCCCGATCTGCGCGCGCGCCCGACGCTGGTCCTCGACGTCGAGAGCGCCGCCGCCGGCCCGTCGGATGTGGAGCTCACCTACCTGACGGGCGGACTCTCCTGGAATGCCGACTACGTCGCCAAGCTGGCGGCGGACGAGAAAACGTTGTCGCTGAACGGGCTGGTGACCCTCACCAACACCAGCGGCACGACCTACCGGGACGCGAAACTGCAGCTCGTCGCCGGCGACGTGAACCAGGTGCAGCCGATGATGGCCAAGGCGGCGTTGATGGACACCGCGATGGCGGAGGTGGCGGCGGCGCCGATGCGCGAGGAGGCGCTGTTCGACTATCACCTCTACACGCTGGCCCGCCCGACGACCATCGCCGAGAACCAGACCAAGCAGGTGGCGCTGCTGTCCGCCGCCGGCATCCCGGTAACGAAGGAGTACCGCTTCGTCGACATCTCCAACGCCTACGATTTCCAAATGGCGGAGCCCCGGCGCGTCAACGCCGCGGTCCGCATCGCCTTCGACAACACCGAGAAGGACAATCTGGGCCAGCCGCTGCCCCAAGGCATCGTGCGCGTCTACAAGGACGACAGCGAGGGTAGCGCGCTCTTCGTCGGCGAGGATTCGATTTCGCACACGCCCAAGGGCGAACCCGTGCGCTTGACGCTGGGCCAGGCCTTCGACGTGACCGCCATTTCCAAGCAGGTCGATTTCGAACGGCTGTCCGACCGCATCGTCGAGGTCGAGTTCGAGATCGAGGCCAAGAACGCCAAAAAAGAGCCGGTGACCGTCAAGCTCGTCGAGCATGTGCCCGGCCAATGGCGGATGCTGGAGGAAAGCCACGAGCACAAGAAGGACGGCGCGTTCACGGTGAGCTGGGATCTGATAGTCCCGGCCGAAGGCAAGACCGTCCTCACCTATCGGCTGCGGATCGAATACTAACTTTCTTCCTCGGGCGGCTTCAGGCGGCCGAAGCCGCGCAGCAGCAGCAGATCGTAGACGATCTTCAAGGCGCCGGCCACGACCAGCGGCCAGCCGAATGGCGAGAGCGCGAAGAGATAGCCTGCGAACGTCGGGCTCAAGGCCGAGGCGATGGTGCGCGGCACGGCGGTGAAGCTCGCGGCGGCCGCGCGCTCGGGCGGCGTCACCACCGCCATGATGTAGGAGGTGCGCGCCGGCACGTCCATGGTCGAGAGCGGTGCCCGCAGCAACAGCAGCGCGACGACGAGCCAGGCGCTGGGCATCAGCGGCACCAGCATCAGCAGTACATTGGAAGGCAGATGCGTGAAGACCATGGTGTTGATGAGGCCGATGCGGCGCGCCAGCATTGCCGACAATGGATAGGAGCACGCCGACAGCAGGCTCGACCAGAAGAACACCGTGCCGGCGGCGACGATCGGCATGTCGAAGGTTTCGAGCAGCCAAAGCGCCAGCAGGGGGCGAAGCACGAACCCGCCGGCGAAGGCGTCGAGACTGAAGAGAGCGGCAAGATGGACGACCCTATCGCGCGAGGGCCCAAGCGCCGTCTTAGGAGCGGCTTCCGCCGTGGGCGCCTGCGGAGGCAAGCGCCGATAAATCGTGAAGGCCGCCACGCCCAAGAGGGCGTAAAGCAGGAACAACCCCTTGATCGTTTCGACGAGGCCTAGGCGGGGCGAGAGCCAGTCGACCACGCCGATGAAGAGCGACCCTAGCGCCACCGCAAGCGCGCCGGTGAGGCTGTAGAGCGCGAACATCGCGGTCCGCCGCTCCGGCGCCGCGGTATCGCCCATCAGGGACTGCTCGATGGGGATGAAGAAACTGGCATCGCCCACGGACGGGTTGAACGTGCCCAGCACCGCGACGACGAGCAGCGGCCAGAACCCGTCGAGACCGGCGAAGCCCAGGCCCGTCGCCACCATGATGAGCGTGGCGGCCTGCAACAGCAGCCGGCGGTCATGGCGGTGCGCCACCATGCCGACGACGAGCGTCAGCGCGGCCGAGCCGACGAGCGTGGCGGTCGAGATCACTCCGACATGGAAGGCGTCGTAGCCGAGCGCCAGCAGATAGATCGGCATGGCGAGGCTGACGAAGCTGTCGCCAAAGCCGCGCAAGGCCCGCACCAGCAGCAGCCGGCGGGCGACCGGCGGCACGCCGCCGAGGCCCAGGCGCCGGGCGATCAATCGCGCAACATGCACGCCGGTACCGCCGATAGGCGAATCAAGAGGGGCGGCCGCATGGGCCACCCCTCATCGGCTTCGGACTACCCCGCGATCCATTTGGCGATCAGCATCACGGCGATGCCCCCGAGAATCGCCAGGTACGGCAGGGCTCCGGCCCGTTTTTCGCCAAGATCGTTGCCGTCCTTGATGCCCAGATCTTCCATCATCGCCACGGGGAACTTGCCGCCGTCCTGCACGTAGTGCCGATACCAGAAGACGGGGACGATCACCGCCGCCGCGATCAAGCCGGCCCAGAGCGGGTCGATGCCAACATCCGGATTCAAGTCCCACACGGCCGCCCCGGCACCCATGAACGCGGCGTTCACGAAGGCCAGGATCGTTCCGAGCGCGAGGAGGATCGTCGGCGCCCGGTACGGCCGCTTTATATGCCCGGCATCGACACGATGGATCCAGCCCGCGTTCAGGTTGAGGAAGTTGAAGATGATGTAGCCGCAATTCGACACAGCCAAGATGATGTAGTAGCTGGCCGCGTCGGAAGCCGCGAAGGTCAACAGCACCAGATTGAAGGCAAGATCGGTCCACATCGCGTTGGTGGGAGCGCCGTGCGTATTCAACCGGGAAAGATAGCGTGGCAGCCAGCCATCGACCGACCCCTGGTAGAGCGTGCGCGACGATCCCGCCATCGCCGTCATGATCGCGAGGACGAGGGCGAGAATCATCAGAATCACCAGGGTGCCTTCGACGGTCGGACCGCCGCCGACCATATGCGCCATGGCCGTCGCGACGCCGGTGCCGGCGACGACCCCCGGGTCGGTCATGCCGGCGACGCCAAGCACGCCCTGGAACGTGAACGGGACCAGGATATAAAGCAGCAGGCACAAGAGACCCGAGTAAAAGATCGCCTTGAAGGTATCCGTGCCTGGGTTCTTGAACTCCCGCGTGTAACAAACCGCCGTCTCGAAGCCGTAGGTCGACCAGGCGGCGATGAACATGCCGCCCAGAACCAGCGTCCACCCGCCGAGATCCCACGCCCCGCTGATCGGCAAGAGCGGCGTGAAATTCGCCGCGTCGACCTTGCCCTGCAGAAGCGGCACGACGCCGAAGATTAGCATCACGATCACGATGACCAGTCCGACGATCATCTGCACCCGCGCGGTGCCGAGGATCCCGCGATGCTGAATGGCGAACACGATCAGCATCAGGATGGCGCCGATGAAGAACGGCGTGCCGATCGAGAACACGGTGACCCCGGGAATCTCGAAGCTCACCAACGTCCAGGTCTGCAAGGCGGGCGTGAGGGTGGCGACCGCCTCCTCGACGGTCTTGCCGGCGTTGACGGGATCGGCGAGCCACGCCACCACGTCGGGCGAATCGGCGCCCGGGATCGGCGTCAGGCCGTTCATGATGTAGCCGGCCGCGATCGCGCAACCGAGCGAGAGCACCGGCGTCCACGCGATCCAGTTGCACCATACCGACAGCGGCGCCAGGAACTTGCCGTATTTCAGCCAAGCCGCCGCGCCGTAGACCGAGGCGCCGCCCGATTTGTTCGGGAAGAGCCCGGCGATCTCGGCGTAGGTGAAGGACTGGACGAAGCCCATCAGCATCGACACGACCCAGATGGCGAACGCCGCGGTGCCGCCGATGCCGCCGATGCCGCCGATCGAAAACAGCACGAGCGCCGGGACGCCGCTGGCGACCCAGAACGCGCCCTTCCAATCGATGGTGCGGTGCAGGCCGGCGCCGTCCGAAGCGGCCATTCTCGTCTTCGACGTCATTGCTTGTCTCGCTCCTATCCAAGAATCGAATCGTTCAGGGCCACGGCCCCAGGAAAAAGCGGGCGCCCAAACACGGCACCCGCCTTCCCTTGCGTCAAACGATAGCGCCTAGAGCGAGCGCAGGATGCGTTCGCCCTTCAGCGCCCTCGACATGTTGTCGCCCTGCTTCAAAGTATTGAGATCGTCCGCATAGTTGGATTCTTCCATGCGGATTTGCCAGACGTGCCATCCAATCCAGATGACGATCAAGGCAATGGTCATCAACTCTTCGAGCCCGTGCCCAGGATAGAGAATGTTGAGCTCGGCCATATTGCCCGCCCAACTGCCGGCTTCAGCGAGTGTCATGGATCGTTCTCCTTATGCCTTGAGATAGCCGGCGGCCCGAGCTTCCTCGAGTTCCGCCTTCTTTACGTCGTCTTCGTCCATATAGCGCGCCGCGTATTCCGAGAGGTCGAGGCCGACCAGCTCGATCTCGCGAGGGATGCGAAGCATGTTGAACGCCTGAAGTATCTTGGACAGGACATATCCCGGGATGAAGCCGAGAACCCAGAACATGATCACGGCGCCGATGAAATTGCCCCACGGCGTGATTGGCGCGTAGCTGGGATCGTAGGAGGACGGATACCCCCACAAGACGAAACCCGCCACCACGACGCCGAGGAACCCACCATAGCCATGGACGGCGACACCGCCCACCGCGTCGTCGATCTTGAACCGGCGCTCAACCCAGCCATGCAAGCGGTAGCAGATGACGGGGACGATCGCGCCGATCACCAGCGCTTGGATCGGGTGGTAGAGGTCGTTGCCGGCCGACGTGGCGATGACACCGCAGAGGCCACCCGAGTAGGTCCAGAACGCATCGCCGCGGGCGGCGATATAGGTCGCCATCAACCCACCGGACAGAGCCATGATGAAGTTGAAGGTGATCGCCGAGAGCGTCGTCGGTGTCAGATAGATGTTGGTCGCCGACCAGAACACGCCGTCGCCCGACTGCACGTCGAAGATCGGAATGTTGCAGGCGGCGTAGAAGCCCCAGAACCCGCAGAAAATCAGGAACAGGCCAATGGTGACGAGCCATGGGTTCTGCGGCACGATGTTGCGCGGCGTGCCGTCGGCCTTGAACTTGCCAAGCCGTGGGCCCAGCACGATGAGGACCGCCAGCGCCGTCCCACCGGCGATGGCATGCACCACGCCCGAGGCGTAGGCGTCATGATAGCCTAGAATCCGAACCATCCAGCCGGCGGGGTGCCAGCCCCAGGCCGCGTCGAGGATCCAGGTGAACGAGCCCAGCATCACCGCGATGATCCAGAACGCGCCGGATTTCACCCGTTCGATGATGCAGCCCGAAACGATCGAGGCCGTGGTCCAGGAGAACAACAGGAAGGCCGCCCAGAACACGCCATTCAAGCGCGCCCAGTACATAGTGCTGGTGGCCGTGCCGGCAAGTTCCTCATCGAGCCCCGGCGTCGCCGCCGGGCCGCCCATATGGGTACCCATCAACTCGCTCCAGGGAGTCGCCCAGGGCGCCGCCATGAGGTCGCCGAACGGCCAGCCGTTCGGCATCGCGAAATAGATCCACCAGCCAAACAGGAAGAAGCTGATGGTGACCACCGGGATCACCATGGTGTTCTTCATCAGCGTATGCATGTGGTTCTTGGTGCGCGAGGCCCCCACCTCGTACATGCAGAAACCAACGTGAATGAAGAACATGAAGACGATGGTGACCCAGTAGTAAAACTCCGTGAAAATGATGTTGAGCGCGCCGATATCAGAGCCCATGTGACGTCCCCCCCTCAGATTGCGACCCCGCGCATGCCGGCGGCCGGGAGCCTTGCAAGACAGCACGCCCCCCGCGCGCCTGGGCTGACCCAAACCTGCCTAGGCCGGCTTGGCACCTCGCCCTACCACATCTAGACAGTGGTGGGCGAGGCATGCCCAAGCGGTAGAGTCTACTGCAAAAGTGAATGGATATCAATCGGCTTTGAGGGAGGCGTCTTCGGTCATGCCCGATACATCGGCTTGAGGCTGGCGAAGAGACGGCGATAACGCCCGTGGGCATCGTCATAGGCCGGGCATGGGGCCGGCGCCAAGGTCTCCGAAACCGTGGCGCATTGGCCGGCGGCCTCGCTCAAATCGCGGGCCTTGCCCGCCGCCACCGCCGCCAGCAGAGCGGCGCCGATGGCCGAGGTATCGGCGTGGCGCGCGCGTTCGACCGGCAGGCCGGTCACGTCGGCGCGGATTTGAGTCCAGAGCAAGCTTTTCGACCCGCCACCCAGCGCGCGGATGCGATCGATACCGACACCCATGCGCCGCAGGGCCTCGATCACGTCGCGTAGGCCGAAGGCCGTGCCTTCGAGCGCCGCGCGCGCCAGGTGACCGGCGCCATGCGAGGGCGTCAGCCCATAGAAACAGCCGCGCGCGCCCGCGATCCATTCGGGCGTCATCGCGCCGGTCAGCGCCGGCAGGAACAACAATCCGTCGCTGCCGGGCGGGACGCCCTCGGCCAGCCGGTCGAAGGCCTGGAAGTCGGCGATTCCGAGGAGCGCGCGCAGCCATTCGAGCGCGCCGCCGCTGACCCATCCGGGGTTCTCGATGTAATGCAGCGCGGAGCCGACGAAGCGATGGGTCTCGACCAAATTGGCGTCGTCGATGATCGGGCGCGGGTCGAGGGCGCCGACGACCTCGGCGGTGCCGAGCACGTTGGCGACGATGCCGGGCGCGACGATGCCGGCCCCCAGCGGTGTCGAAAAATCGTCGCCCGTGCCGACCGCGACCGGGACGCCCGCCGGCAATCCGGTGAGCGCCGCGCCGGCGCCGGTGAGGCGCCCTGCCATCGTTTCCGCCCGAGCCAGCGGCGGCAGGAGTTCGGGCGGGAGATCGAAGGCGCCGAGCAGGTCATCGGCATAGGCACCCGCCGCCAGGTCATAGAGCAGAGTGGTCGAAGCTTGGCCATGATCCATCACCCTGACGCCGGTCAGCCGCTCGACCAGATAACTCACCGGCTGGTGGAAGCAGGCGCCGCCCCGGGTCTCGGGCCGATGATCGAGGGACCAGCGGATCTTCGGCCCCATATGCGTGCCGTCCAGATTGGAGCCGGTGCGCCGGCGGAACTCGGTCGCCGGCAGGCGTGTCGCCACCTTGGGCAGCACGCTGTCGGCGCGCCGGTCCATCCACAGGATGCAAGGGCCGAGGGGCCGAGTGTTGGCGTCGATCGCGACCGCGCCATCGAGCTGGCCCGCGATCCCTAGCGCCGACACGTCGGCGGGGTTGCACCGAGCGGCGGCGAGCGCCTCGGCGATGGCCGGCGCCAGCGCCTGCTCCCATAGGGCCGTCTCCTGTTCGGCCCATCCGGGCCGCGGATGGCTGACGACATAGGATCGCCGGCCGGTCCCGCGCACCTGAAAGCGGTCGTCGAGGACGACAGCCTTGAGGCTTTGGCTGCCGGCATCGACGCCGACGATCATGAAGCGGCGGCGTCGAGGATGCGGCGAAGCTGGTTCGCAAGCAGGCCATGGCGCGGGTCGAAGCCGCACGAGAGCGCCGCCGTGCCGATGGTGAAAAGATCGGCGCCGGCCGCCTTCACGGCCCGGATGCGCTCCGGCGTATCGACGCTGCCGGCGACGATGAGGGTGCGGTCGGTGGCCGCGCGGGCGGCGCGAATGAGATCGAGCGGATCGGCCTCGGTGGCGCGGTAGGCGAGGAGATCGACCCCGGCGCACCCCGCCGCGACCGCGGCCCTGGTATCGGCGCCGATGCGCTCGGGCGATCCGCCGAGCCGCGTCGGGTGGCCTTGGGGTATGCCCGGAAACGGATAGTAGCCCGTGGGCCTGCCCTTCAAGATCGCCATAATCTCAGCCACCTGCTGGCCGCCCAGTAGCCGGTCGATGCCAAGCTCGGCCCCGATCCTGGCCGAGGCGAGGCCGGCTTCCGGTGTCGTGCTGACGACCTCCATGTAGGTGGTCTTGCCGTCGATCTTCATCATCCCGTGCAGGCGGGCCAGCGTTTCCGGGGACACGCCCACGTCCTTGAAGCCGACATGGCGGACCGGCAAATGGCGGATCGACTCGTAAACCTCGACGCAGTCGGCGATGGTACGGTCATCGCGCGTCAGCATAAATATGAAGTCCATGGTTAATTCTCTCGAAATGTCGGTTTCGGCCCCCGGACGGTAGGCGCGCAAAGCCGATGCGGCAAGCCGACATCCCCATTGCCTTGTGCTATTCTCTCGACCGATAATGCGCGGGCTAAATTGGGCAATTCCAGTTAGGGGATCATTATGGCAAAAGCTACCGTGGCCATCCTGACCGTGTTCACATTGTGCCTCGGGCTTGCGGCCTGCAAGTACGAGTCAAGCAACAACCTCTTCGACAACAACTGCAGCCAGACCGGCGGCTGGCACGATGCCGGACGCTGCGGCGGCTACGTCGCCGGGCCGTAAACGGCCGATCAACGCAGCAGGAATCCGGCGAGATCGTCGCCGGGTTCGAGCGTAAAGCGGGCGGTGCCTGTATAGTGGGCCCGCCCGCCTACCTCGACGATCACCGCCGGTAGAGCGCCGACGGAAGCCGGCCTCAAGGCGCGGCCGGTGAAGATCGCGCCGGTGACGCTTTCGAACGTCCTCGTCTGCCCCATCCGGATTTGCCCCTTCGCTATTTGAACCGCGATGCGGGCGGTAACGCCGCTGCCGGTCGGGCTGCGATCCACCTCGCGCTCGGCGAAGACGCAGACATTGGCCGTTGGCTGCTCCGCGTAGGCGTCGCGGCCGTCGGTCAGGATCGTGCCATAGAGGAAGGACAGATCGGGGCTGTCCGGGTGCGACAGTACCACTTGTGCTTTCGTGGCCTGCGTCACGGCCGCCGCGGCATCGACGAGATCGCGCGTGCGCGAGGCGCGCACGTCGAGGCCGAAGGCCGACGCCGGCACTAGCGCGTAGAAGGCGCCGCCATAGCCGATGTCGATCGCAAGGGGTCCGATGCCCGGAACCTCGATGCGCCGGTCAAGCGCATAGGCGAAGGCCGGCACGCTTTCGAACCGCACCTCGCCCCCACGGCCGTCCGCGACCGCGACGCGCGCCCGCACCAGACCGCACGGGCATTCGATGTTGACGATGGTCTCGGGTTCCGTGGCGGGCACGAGCTTGGCGTCCACGGCCCAGCGGCCGAGCGCGATGACGGCGTGGCCGCACATGGTGCTGTAGCCTTCGTTGTGCATGAAGAGGACGGCGAGATCGGCGCCGGCCAGGCTCGGGCGCACCGGAATGACGCCGTACATGTCGAAATGCCCGCGCGGCTCGAAGATGAGCAGCCGGCGCAAGTGGTCGAGATGGTCCTTGGCATAGCGGCGCTTGGCGAGAATGGTGTCGCCCTCGATCGGCGGATAGCCGGAGACGACGATCCGCACCGGCTCGCCACCCGTGTGCATCTCGACGGTTTCGATGGCGAGCGGGGCGGGCATGGCGGCTCCAATCGTAATTAGTGACGGTATATAATTAAAAACTATATACCGTCACTAATTGAGGCGAGGCGGGCGATCAGGAGGTCGAAGAAGCGGTCCGGGTCGGCGGCGTTGAGGATTCGGGCATTCGCCGGCCGTCCGGAGCGGCCGTCCCAATCGATCGCCGTCACGCCCAGCCTCGGACCGTCGGCTACCTCGACCGCCACGTTGACGACGGGGCCGGAGAACAAAGTCGGGTCGAGGAGATGCGCGATGACGCAAGGATCGTGCAGCGGGCTGCCGGCCGCGAGCTCGGCCTTGCTGTTGTAGTACTCCAGCATGCCGGCGGCGGCCCTGGCGACGTTCGAGCCAATGGCGCGGATGCGCGCGATCCTCGCCTCGTTCACCAAGACCTGACGCGACAAATCGAGCGGGACCAACGTGAGATCGGCGCCGCTGGCAAAGACGATCTCCGCCGCGTGCGGATCGACATGGATGTTGAATTCGGCTTCGGGCGTAACATTGCCGCCGCCATCGCCGGCGCCGCCCATGATGACGATGCCGGCCAATCGCTTCGCCAAACGCGGCTCCTCGGCGAGGGCGGTTGCCACATTGGTGAGCGGTGCCAGCGCGCAGAGCGTGATCGTGGCCGGGGCGGCACCCATGACCCGGTCGATGAGCCAGGTGACGGCGTGTCCTTCCCGGAGCGCCATGGCGGGCGGCGGTAGATTGGCGCCATCCAGGCCAGTCTCGCCATGGCGAAGCGTCGTGGTCGGCTTGCGCCGGAGCGGCCGGTCGCAGCCGGCGAATACGGGAATGTCGGTGCGCCGGCCAAGCTCGCACAGCCGCAACGCATTGGCGGCCGTTCCCGCCAAGGGCACGTTGCCGGCGACCGTGGTGAGGCCCAGGACTTCCAGCTCGGGCGAGGCCAGGGCGAGCAATATGGCGAGCGCGTCGTCGAGTCCTGGGTCGGTATCGATGATGATGCGGCGTTTGGTCATGGGCCATCACCATAGCCCAGCCATAGCCCCCCGCCATAGCCCATGGGCATCGACGTCATGCTAAACGGTTTCGGCGACGCCTAAGGAGATCGAGAAGACGCGCGCCGGTCGATCGAACAGGCGCCATGGGAAGGCGAGTTAGGCCCGCTCGACGGCGTCATCCCGCATGAATCCAGCGACGTCAGCCGCGTCACGGAACAGCGCCCCCTCAAAGCTCCCCGCCGGGCCGTCGCCGGTCTTGACTTCGATTGGGGGCAAGGTCATTTAGGGGCCAGCAGTCTTCGCTTCGGCCCGCCTTGCCGCTTCGCCGCCGAATTTCGATGGCCGGTGTGACTTCAAGAGCATTACCGGAAGCCAGGGATTGCCTTGGGCCAGAGGCAAGCGCCAAAGGTCTGTTTTTGCTTTGAACGAAACTCGAGGAGATCGACATGGCGACCGGTACGGTCAAATGGTTCAACCCGGCGAAGGGCTTCGGCTTTATCGTTCCGGGCGACGGTTCCAAGGACGTCTTCGTGCACGTCAGCGCGGTGGAGCGAGCGGGACTCGCGACCCTCAACGAGGGGCAGAAGGTCAACTTCGAGCTCGCCACCGAGCGCGGCCGAACGGCGGCGGTCAATCTTACGCTCGCGTAAGGACGACACCGGCCAAACGCGGCGGCGGCCCTTAACGGGCCGCCGTTTTCGTTTTCAGCGTGACGAGGACCGCGCGGGCGCCCTCGCCGGTGAGGACACAAGTCTCAAGCGGCGCCAACAACAAGGTCCATCCGGACGCTATCGCGGCCTTTCCCCCCGGCCCCTCCGCGCGAATCTCGCCCTCGAGCGCGTGAATCGCATGGCGGGTTTCCGGCCCGTCGGCGCCGAAGGCGATGGGCGCGTCCAGGCGCCGCATCCGCGCGGTAGCGGCGCAATGCGCGCGATCGGCAATGACGTTGAAATCGCGGATCGGTCCATCGACAAGGTCGCCGGTGACATCGGCATCGCCGCTAAAGGCGTGAAAGCCCGATCCGGCGCCGACCGCGATCCCAGCGCCATCGGCAAAACGCAACGTCAACCCGTTCCCATCGACCAGCGCCAGCAACCTGTCGCAGCCGGGGAAACGCGAGAACGGGCCCGACGACGCCACATCGGCGATGCTGAGGCGCCAATCGAATCGATCGAGGCCGCCGCCCGGGACGTCCGGATGGCGCGCGAGTTCGGTGGTGACGCCAAGCCCGTTCTTCCACTTCATCACGCGGTAGCCGGCGGGCGACAGGAGACGCATGTCCTAACGTACCGATTCCGACATATGATTCCGTCCTTATTGTCATGCCCGGCCCCCGAGCCGGGCATCCATCTCGACGCGGCACCATGGATTGCCGGGTCAAGCCCGGCAATGACAATCCAAGGAAATTAACGACTCCCGACCCCTTTTTCGAGCACCGCTTCGATGAGGCGGACGCGCCCCTGCTCCAGGTCGAGGCGGAGGTTCGAGATCATGGAAGGGAAGTCGGGACCGAAGACGAGCGCCGCGCCTGGCGCCGTTCCGCTCGGCCGGTCCGCGAGCCGACGATACCAATGGATTGCGTCGGCCGTGACGTCTTGCCAGGTTTTTTCGGCGAACCCCGCGCGACCGAGGATGGCGCGAAGAGTAGGTTCATCGACGAGATGGCTGTCCTCGGCCCGGCCGGCCCATGGCACGGGAAGATGGAGCGCGCCGTCGGCCGGGCCGGACAGACAATCCGCGAGGGCCAGTCGCCCGCCCGATTTCAGCGATCCGGCGATGGCGCGATAGAAGGCTTCCTTGTCGGCGATGTTCATGGCCGATTGCTGCACCCAGACGATATCGAAGCAAGCCTCGGCGAAGGGGAGAGACAGCCCATCGGCGCGCACGAAGACCGGTCGCTCGGCCGGGCCGACGGAAGCGGTCAGCGTCCGGGCGCATGCGACAAAAACGCCGGAGAGATCGATCCCCACGACCGCGGCGCCGAACTCCGCGGCGAGCAGGCGCGAAGGGCCGCCGATGCCGCAGCCCAGATCGAGCACGCGTTCGCCCGGGCGAATGTCGGCGAGCCGGGCCAGTGCCCGCGTCGCCATAGGCCCCAGCGGATGAAGCTGATCGACAGGATAGAGGTCCGAAGGCGTCGCGGCCGGCCTGCCCTGGCGCGCCAGGGAATCGAGGATAGCGCCGGCCAAGGTCATCGAGTTCCGGCCGCGAGCAGCGCGTCCGCCAATTCGACGAAGCCGGCGCCGGCGCGCGCTTCCGTCACGTAGGCCGGCTCCGCGTCGAGCCTTCCCGCGAAGTCGCGAACGTTGGCGACGCCGACGGAATAGGGGAAGAACCCGAACATCGGCGCGTCGTTGGGCGAATCGCCGGCGAAGACGAAGCTGTCGCGCCTTGCGTCGAGATCGATCGAGAAGCACTCGGCGAGGAACGCCCGCGTCATGCCGAGCTTGTCATAGGCGCCGAACCAGCCATTGACGTGGATCGAGCTGACCTTGGCGGTGGCGCCGGCCTGCTCGAACAGGGCCTCGATGCGCTCGACCGCTTCCTCCGGCAGGCGCGGCACGTCTTCGCAATAGTCGATGGCTAGATCGGCTTCCCGATAAGGCTGGTCGCTGGCGAGCGCCGTGCCCGGAACCGAGGCGAGAATCCGCGCTCCCAATTCCTCCAGCCGCCGGCGCGCTTGCGCCCGCTCGGCGGCGGAGTGGTGGAAGCGTTTCACCAGCTTCCGCGTCTCGCGGTCATAGCGCATGTAGAAGGCGCCGTTTTCGCCCACCACGCCCGCCACCGGCCAGAACCGCGCGATGTGGTCGCACCAGCCGGCCGGCCTTCCGGTGACGGGCACGACGATCAATCCCGCCGCATGAAGACGTTCGAGCGCGCCATAGGAGGCGGCCGGCAGACAACCATCGGTCGAGAGCGTATCGTCGATGTCGGTGAGGACGCCGATGATGCGCGCGCGCGCCGCCAACGGAAATTCGACAAGCGGTTTCAAGGGGTGGCCTCCGGCGCCGGGTAAAGTCGAGGACATAAACCGAAGCCCTCGCGCCCGGCAACCGCTTCCTTCGGCTGGCGGGAAGCGCTATGAGAACCACGATATCCCAATCGGAAGGAGCCGACCCCGATGAGCGAACCCGCGAGCCCGGAGAAACAACCGCCAAGCCCGGCGGCCCAAGCGCTGCAGGCGGCCATCCGCCTGCACCGGCGCGGGCAATTGCGGCAGGCGGATTCGGGTTACGAGCAGGTGCTGCGGATGGAGCCGAACAATCCCGACGCGCTGCACCTGCGCGGGCTCGTTGCCGCCCAGACGGGAAATCCAAAGGCCGCGATCGAGCTGGTCAACGCCGCCGTCCTGCGCAACCCCGCGTCACCGCCCTATCACAACACGCTGGGGCTGGCGCTTGGGGCGGTGGGCGATTTCGCGGGCGCGCAAGCGGCCTTTGCCGAGGCGCTCGATCTCGACCCCCGCTACGCCGACGCGCATGTGAATGCCGGCAATCTGATGCGCCGCCAGGATAACCCGGACGGCGCGCTCGCCCATTACCGCGAGGCGGTGGCGGCGCACCCGAAGCACGCCCCGGCGCTCTGCCTTCTCGGCAACCTCCTGACCGAGCGCGGCGAGGCGGAATCGGGTCTTCCCCACCTCGAGGAAGCGGCGAAGCTAAGGCCCGCCGACGCGGACGTTCAGGCAAGCCTGGGGGCGGCGCTGGTGGCACTCGGGCGGCCTAGCGCCCAGGAGACGCTCGAGAAGGCGTTGTCGCTGCGCGCCGATCACGTCGGTGCCTTGCGCAATCTCGCGCTCTTCCATCGCGAGGCCGGGCAGCTGGATCAAGCCGTGGCTCGTTACCGGCAGGCCGCCGCCTTCGCGCCCAAGGACGCCACGCTGAAATCGGACCTGGGGCAGACGCTCGTCGCGGCCGGGCGGCTCGATGAAGCCATGACGGTTTTGCGCGAGGCGTTGGCGATCGATTCGCGCTCGGCCGGCACCCATCTCGGGCTTTGCCGGCTCTACCGGGTCAAGGGCGATTTTGGCGCCGCGATCGCCCACGCCGAGGCGGCGCTGGCGATCGACCCGGGCTTCATCCAGGCGCTGCTTGGCCTGGCCGACCTCGACGCATCGAGGCTGACGGAGCGGCATTGGCGCGAGGTCGAGCGGCTGGCCGACGATCCGCGCCTGTCGGCCGACGACCGCAGCCGCCTTCACTTCGGGCTTTTCAATCGCGACCAGGCGGGCGACTCCCGCGCGCGCGCCTTCGCCCATCTTCAACAAGCCAACGATTTGAAACGCGCGCATCTGGTCCGCAAGGGGCGCACGTTCGACGCGAGCTCGATGGCCGGCACGATCGATTACCTGATCGAGACCTATGACGCGGCGTATCTTTCGCAAGCCACCGCGTCGGGTAGCGCCAACGATCGACCGATCTTCATCGTCGGCATGCCGCGCTCCGGGACGACGCTTTGCGAGCAGATCCTGGCCAGCCATTCGCGGGTCTTCGGCGCCGGGGAACTCCGCGATATTCCCAACATTTGCCTCCAGGCGCTGGCCCGGGCGAAGGACGCCGTGCCGTCGGCGCCGACGCCCGAGGCGGCGTTCCGGCAATCGCCGCCTTTCATCCGCGACGCGGCCGAGGTCTATCTGACAAAGCTCGACCGGCTTTCGCGGGACGCGCGGCACGTCACCGACAAGCTGCCCGACAATTTTCTGCGCCTCGGATTCATCGCCACCTTGTTCCCGAAGGCGCGCATCGTTCATTGCCGGCGAGACCCGATGGACAACGGTCTCTCGTGCTATGAGACGGCCTTTGGCGACGCCACGCCCTGGGCGTGGGATCTGACCTCGATCGGGCAGTATTATCGGCAGTACCAGCGGCTGATGGCGCATTGGCGCGCGGTGCTGCCTAATCCCATCTTCGAATTCGTCTATGAAGACGTCGTCAACGAGCCCGAGGCCTGGACCAGGCGGCTCATCGAATTCTGCGGGCTCGACTGGGAAGAGTCCTGCCTCGCCTTCCATGAGACCGAGCGGCCGGTGAACACCGCGAGCTGGAACCAGGTTCGCCGCCCGATCTACAAGGACTCCATCGGACGCTGGCGCCGCTATGAAGCGCAGTTAGCACCGCTGCGAGACGCGCTTGGCGCATAACGCCTACGAGGACCTCATGAATCTTCAGAACATCATCCTATTCTGGGCGGCCGCGACATTGGCCGGGATCGTTCCCGCCGCGGCCGAGGACGCCAAGATCGAGCGCGGCCGTTATCTGGCAAGCATCATGGATTGCGGCGGCTGCCACACGCCGGGCGCCCTCGCCGGCAAGCCGGACATGACGCGCTACCTCGGCGGCGGCGACATCGGGTTCGAGATACCGGAGCTCGGCGTCTTTTATCCGCCCAATCTCACTCCCGCCCCCGAAGCCGAGATCAGCCAATGGACGGACGGGGAGATCGTCGCGGCGGTGCGGACCGGCGTGCGCCCCGATGGGCGCGAGCTCGTGGGCATCATGCCGTGGCACGCCTACGCGGTTCTCACCGACGAGGATGCCGGCGCCCTCGTCGCTTATCTGCGCGAGCTTCCGCCAATCGCATCGCCCTCCATACCCTTGACCGGCGCGGGCGAGAAACCGCCGGCGCCCTACATGAAGGTCGTGGCGCCGTAGCTAAGGCTATTCCGTTCCTTCTCCTGTCGGCCGGCTGACCGGCGCATTCAGCGCCGGTTCAGGCAGCGTTGTGCATGGTCCTGCTCGCCCGCGCCCCTTGAGGCGGGCTCGACCATAGGAAAGGAACTTCCATGCGCCGCTCCCTCATCGCACTGACGTTCGCGCTTGCGGCCGGCTTCATCCTGCCGCAAGCGGCCGAGGCCGGGCATGACGGGCCCGCCCCTGGCTATTACGGCGCCGGTCCGGTTCTCGGCGAGGTCGAGAGACGGGTGTTCGACGACTCCTATCACGGCCGCTACCCGGGAGACGGTTACGACCGGCGCGACGGCCGCGGCCGCGCCTACGCATGCGGCCACGAAAGGAAATTCAAGGCACATAACGTTCGCGAAGGCCGGTCGCGTCACTGCCGCGATCTGTCGCCGGGGCTGGCCCGGTACCGCGATGATTGGAGCGATTGGGACGACTACGACAGCCGCCAGCCGGAGTATGCGCCATTCCCCGGCGGTTATGGGGCCTACGGGTACGACGACGGTTACTATGACGACCCGTCGGGCGATCTGGCTGCCGGAATGACGGGGCTGATCCTCGACGCGATCATTCTGTCGAACCGCGACGACTGACCGGCGCCCTGATATGGTCCTCCCACGAGAACGGGGCGGCGGAAATTCGAGAGGCGGCGATGGGCAGGATCGCGATCGTCACCGGCGGCGGACGCGGCATAGGCAGGGCGACCGCCATCGCCGCCGCCAGGGCCGGCTATGACGTGGCGATCTCCTATCTCGATCGCGCCGATGCGGCCCAAGCCACCATCGAGGCCGTGCGCGCGGCCGGCCGGCGCGGGCTCGCGGTCCAGGCCGACAGCGCCAGCGAGCCGGACCTCCTGCGCCTGTTCGAGACCGTCGACCGCGAACTCGGCCGCGTCGATGCGCTGGTGAACAACGCCGGCATCGTCGGCCGCGTCGCCCGCGTGGATTCGGTATCGGCCGCCGAAATCGCCCAGGTCATGATGGTGAACGTGGTCGGCTGCTTCGTGGCGGCGCGCGAGGCGGTCAAGCGCATGTCCACCCGCCGCGGCGGCAAGGGCGGGGCCATCGTCAATGTCTCCTCGGCGGCGTCGCGGCTGGGCAGCCCCAACGAGTTCGTGCATTACGCCGCCTCCAAGGGGGCGCTCGACACCTTCACCCTGGGGCTCGCCAAGGAAGTGGCCGAGGAGGGCATTCGCGTGAACGCGGTGCGCCCCGGCCTGATCGAGACCGACATCCATGCCGCCGTCGGCGCGGCCGGCCGGATCGAGCGCATTCTGCCGAGCGTGCCGATGAAGCGGGTGGGCACGCCCGACGAAGTCGCGGCGGCGATTCTGTGGCTGCTGTCGGACGCCGCGTCCTATGTCACGGGGAGCTTCGTCGAAGTCTCCGGCGGGCGGTGAGGGGATCGAAGCGAGCTTTCGATGACGAACAATGCGGATTCGCGCCAAGCCGTGCCATGCCGCTCGCGGCATCTCGGAAGGTCCGGCACCAAGACCACGGTCAGGCTGCCGCTCGTTTGGCCGCACGCCGTGCCGGCGCCTTCCTAGGAAGCGGCAAAAGCAGGTCGGCCGGCACGCGGAATCGGGCACGCAATCTCTGCACCATTGACATGCTCAGCCCCTTCTTGCCGCGCAGGACTTCGCTAACTCTACTCGGCGTGCCCAGGATCGGCACCATGTCGGCGCGCGTGAGGCCGTGCTGGTCCATCAGGTGGCAGATCAGTTCCGCGATGCTCGGCGGCCGGCGCGGCCATTTGCGCTCCTCATAGGCGGCAATCAGGCGCGCCTGCGCCTCCAGCCGCGCGGAATCGGTTGGATCGCTCGAGTTCCAAAGCCGATCGACGAGCGCACGAGCGCGCGCGAGTTCCGCATCGCTGTCGATCAATATCATTGTCGTATCCATTACACCGTCTCCGCGTTTATCTCGTCGTATTCGGGATGCGTCCCGAAGAACCGGATCTCCAAAACGCCCGCCTGATACTGCACGCGAGCAACCGATCGATAATCGTTGCCCTTGATGTCGAACACCACCCGGCCGGCCTTCAGAATGCTCGCCTTTGGGTAAGACATCTTGACGTCCCCCGGATTGCGCCATTCGGCGCGGGTCACAATGCCTAGCCAGGCATCGTATTGCGATCGCGCGGCTCTGGTCCCTTTGTAGCCGGCGTGGTCGGTGAAATAGTCCACGACTACGTCAGTGCCGATGACGATCATCGGCCAAGCTTAGCGCGAAAATCCAAAAATTGGAAGATCAAGCCTGGACCCGGGACACGGTTAAGAGACCGACCATCGACGCCGGGGGGGCGTGTTGGCCGGCGGAGTCGGGATAGCGGGTACTCCGGGCTGGACACGAAAAAATTGGCGTCCCCGGCGGGATTCGAACCCACGACCTACAGATTAGGAATCTGTCGCTCTATCCTGCTGAGCTACGGGGACGCTGTCGCCTCGCCGACCCTTGCGGCAATATGTCCGAGGGCGCAGTATTATAGGACGAAACCATGGAGGAAGTCATGATACGGACGCTGCCGAAGGTACTGGTGTTCGGGTTTCTGGCGCTGTGGTATCCGGCCGCCGCCGATGCGCAGAATCATGACCATGATCGCGCGGGCCTCGGCTCGGAGGGGCGCAACCCGCCGGGATCGGGTTATTTCGACGGATTCCTGCTTCCCCGCGACCCCCAGATCGCGATCGAGGTCCGGTTCATTTCCGTGGTCTTCGACGATCGGGCGCTGGGAATCGACCTCAAGGACGCGGTCCAGCGCTACAACCGGCAGGCACAAGCAACGCTTGTCGATCTTCCGGTCCTGGGCGAGTTTTTCGGCCGGCGCGGCAGCTTCCCGGACCCGCAAGGACCGCCGATCGGCGCGGCCGTCGTCGTCGGCCAGACAATGGTCATCGACCTGCGACCGCCGGGAGATGCGCCCGTCGCCGACGAATTGGAGAAAGCGGAGCGGGCAGCCAAGGCGGCCATCGAAGACTGGACCGACAAGATGCGAACCGGCGAGGCCCCTGTCGACACATCGGGCACCGGGATCGGCAAGGGGATCGAGGGAAAACCGACGGAATTGGTGGTACGGACCGACCGCGTCGACAGCGTCGTCAAATTGACCGACCGCCGCGTCGTCGTGCTCGGCGGCCCGGAGGGCGGGGCAACGAAGGATAAAGTTCCGGTGCTTTCGGACATTCCCTTTCTGGGTCACCTGTTCAAGCCGTCGAAGGTTCACAAGGAGAAGCAGTCGCTCATGATCATCATCACGCCGCAAATCGTCGTGACGGACGAGGAATAGCGCGGCCCTTCCGCGTCTAGAGCGTCTTGAACCGCTCCATCGCCTCGACCAGGCTTGCGCGGATGCCGGGCTCCATGGCCGAGTGGCCGGCGTCGGGAATGATCTTGTAATCCGCTTCCGGCCAAACGCGGTGCAGATCGTCGGCGCTGACGATCGGGCAGACGAGATCGTAGCGCCCATGCACGATCACCGCCGGAATCGCGCGGATGCGATGCACGTTCTCGAGCAACGAGTCTTCCGGCAGGAAGATGTCGTTCATGAAATAGTGCGCCTCCATGCGCGCGAGGCCGAGCGCCATCGTATCATGGGCGAAGGTCGCCACCGTTTCCGGGCTCGGCAGCAAGGTGACGCAGGTGCCTTCGTAAACGCTCCAGGAACGCGCGGCCGGCATGTGCACGCTCGGGTTGGGATCGATGAGGCGCCGGTAATAGTTCTTGAGCAGGTCGCCGCGCTCGGCCTCGGGCAGGAATTCGGCGAAGGCGCGCCACGCCTCGGGCGCCAGCCCGCGCATGCCATGGAGGAACCAATCGATCTCGCTCTTGCGGCAGAGGAAGATGCCGCGCAAGGCGAGCGCGCGGACGCGGCCCGGGTGCGCCTCGGCATAGGCCAGCGCCAGCGTCGAGCCCCAGGAACCGCCGAAGACGAGCCAGCGCTCGATGCCGAGATGCGAGCGCAAGGCCTCGATGTCGGCGATGAGATGCGGGGTGGTGTTGTCGCGCAACTCGCCCAAGGGCTTGGAGCGGCCGGCGCCGCGCTGGTCGAAGATCACGATGCGGTAATGCGCGGGGTCGAAGAACCGGCGATGCGCCGGGCTCGATCCGGCGCCGGGGCCGCCATGCAGGAAGACCACCGGCACGCCCTTTGGGTTGCCGCATTCCTCCCAATAGATGCGATGGAGGGAGTCCGGCTCCAGATAACCGGTCCGGTTGGGTTCGATCTCGGGATAAAGCTCGGTCCGCGCCATGCCATCCACCTTGTCACACGAATTCGACGCATCGATTCCTGAACGCCGCCTTCTATACTATGCGCATGCGCGCCTGGAAGATGATTCTTGCGATCGTTGCGCCGCTTTGGGCCGCGGCCGCGTGGGCGGCGCCCCCGGGGCTCGAATCCGGCGGCGGCGCGATTGTCACCGAAATCATCGATGGCGATACGGTCGTGCTGGAAGACGGCCGGGAGGTCCGCCTCGTCGGCATACAGGCACCGAAACTGGCGCTTGGCCGGGCGAACTTTCGCGAATGGCCGCTGGCGGAGGAATCGAAGGCTGCGCTCGAAGCATTGGTACGAGGGAAAACCGTCGAACTATACTTTGGCGGGCGGCGGCAGGACCGGCACGGAAGGACCCTGGCGCATCTCTACGGCGCCGGCGAGTCCTGGGCGCAGGGCGAGATGCTGCGCCTCGGGCTGGCGCGGGTCTACAGTTTCGCCGACAATCGGGCGCTGGTCGCCGACATGCTGGCGATCGAGCGCGAAGCGCGGGCGGCGCGGCGCGGCATCTGGGGACATTCCTATTACCGCGTGCTGGCGCCGGCGGAGTCCGGGGACAAGCTCGACAGCTTTCAGATCGTCGAAGGCCGCGTACTCGATGCCGCTATTGCCGGCGGGCGCGCCTATCTCAACTTCGGAGCCGACTGGCGCACCGACTTCACGCTGGTCATCGATGGGCCGGCGCGCCGGCGCTTCGCCGACTCTGGCGTCGATCCGCAATCGCTTGAGGGAAAAATGGTGCGGGCGCGGGGCTGGATCGATTCGTTCAACGGACCCATGATAGAGATCACGCATCCCGAACAGATCGAGGTAGCGGAACCATGACGATGCTAATCCGTGCGTTCATGTTCTTGGCCCTGGCGGCGGGCGCGCTCCTCCCCGCGGCTTGCGCCACCAACCCCGCGACCGGGCGGTCGAGCTTCAGCGGCCTGCTGTCATCGGAGAGCGAAGCCGAGATGGGCCGCGAAACCCACCAGAAGGTCGTGGCCGAGTTCGGCGGCATCCATGACGATCCCGACCTCGCCCGCTACGTCGATGGCTTGGGACAATTGCTGGCGTCCACCTCGGAGCGGCGCGACGTCACTTATACCTTCACGGTTCTCGACAGCCCGATCGTGAACGCCTTCGCGCTGCCGGGCGGGTACGTCTACGTCACGCGCGGATTGCTGGCGATCGCCGACAACGAAGCGGAGCTGGCCGGCGTCATCGCCCACGAGATCGGCCACGTCGCCGCGCGCCACGCGGCCGAGCGCTACAGCCAGTCGCTGCTGGCCACCATCGCCGTGATCGGGATCGGCGTCGCCGGCGGCGGCTCCGGGCTGGCCGACCTGGCCGGGACCGGCGCCGCGGCGCTGCTGCAAAACTATTCGCGCGAGCAGGAGTACGAGGCGGATTCGCTCGGCGTGCGCTACATGACGCGGGCGGGGTTCGAGCCTGCCGCGCTCGCGAGCTTTCTCGAGACGCTCCTTGCCAACGACCGACTCGAAGCCACGCTCGCCGGCAGTCCGGACCAGGCCGAGTCCTTCGGCATCATGTCGTCACACCCGCGCACGATCGATCGCGTCGAGCGCGCCATCGCCGCCGCCGGCAGCGCCGCCACGGGTTCCCCGATCCTGGAGCGCGATGTCTATCTCGGACAGATCGACGGTCTGATGTATGGCGACTCGCCGGAGCAAGGGTACGTGCGCGGGCGAGCTTTCCTCCATCCCGAACTTGGTTTCACCTTCGAGGTCCCGGCGGGATTTCGGCTCATGAACGGGCCCAATCAGGCGATCGCGCGGGGAGAATCGGGCGCGCTCGTCATCTTCGATTCCGACGCCGCGGCCGGAAGTCGCGACATGGTCGAGTATCTCAAGAAGGAATGGGCCCCCGAGGCGAGCCTCGAAGCGGTCGCGGGCCTCGACATCAACGGCTACGACGCGGCGACCGGCGTCACCCAAGGGCGCGCCGGCGGGGGCGAGGTCGATGTCCGGCTCGTCGCCATCCGCTTCGACAGCGGCACCGTCTATCGTTTTTTGTTCGCCAGCCCACCGTCGCTCACGCAACGCCTCGACGACGCTTTCCGCGAGACGGCCTACAGCTTCCGTGGGCTCGCGGCGAGCGAAGCCGCGGGCCTTCGCCCCCAGCGCGTTCGCGTCGTCAAGGTGAGGCCCGGCGACACGGTGCAACGTCTGGCCGACGCGATGCCGTTCGAGGACTACAAGGTCGAAAGGTTCCGCGTGTTGAACGGGCTTGGCCCTGGCGAGCCCTTGCCGAAGCTCGATAGCGTCAAGATCGTTGTCGAGTAACCACCGCTTGAACCAGCCGATTCCTCGACAATCGGCCTATCGGCCGGTCGCGGCGCGCTCTAGAATGTTAGTCGTGTTCTCATGACGACACCCCGCAAGCCTACGTTGATTGCCTTCGCCGTCGTGGCGATTTTGGCGCTCGCCGGCTGCGGCTCCACGGGGTCGCGGGAGGCTATCGTCATCCTGCCGGAGACGGAAGCGGAGCTGGGACGCAAGCTCCACGACAGGACCGTCGAGCAGTACGGCGGCGAGTACCAGGACGCGGCGCTGTCCGACCTGGTCGACCGCATCGTGCGACGGCTCGGCGAGGCCGAAGAAGAATCGGATCTCCCCTACACCGTCATCCTGCTCGATTCGCCCATGCCAGTCGCCATCACGAATCCAGGCGGCAATATCTTCCTGGCCCGTGGCCTTTTCGCGCTGATCGATGATGAAACGGAACTAGCGAGTGTCCTCGCCCATGAAATGGGGCATGTGACGGCGCGCCACTGGGCCTAGCGCCTTGGCCGGACTCTTGTTCTGGCCGGCGCCATCATGGGCTCGAACGCCGGCAAGGCGACTCCGGAGCATGCCCGCGCGGCAGGCGCCACCGCCAGCATTCTCATGCGCTCTCATTCCCGCGAACAGGAATTCGAAGCCGACCAGCTTGCCATCGCGATGATGACGCGCGCCAATTACGACCCTAACGGCCTGAAGCGATTTATGTCCAAGATCCTGGCCAACGAGCGCTTACTCTTCAAGATCGTCGACCGACCGGAACATTCGGACAGGCTCGAGTTCCTGAACACGCATCCCAGCACCGAGGATCGTATCGAGAAAGTGGAGGCAACAATCGGCGCGGGTGCCGAGCCGGCCGCCTTGGACAATACCTTCCTGGCTCGATTCGACGGACTGCGATATGACGAGTCGCCCGAGGACGGATATTTGCTCGCCGGTACGTTCTATCATCCGCGAATTGGTATCGCCTTCACGCTGCCCGAAGGCTTCAAGACACCGATGATCGCCAGCCGCATCCTGCTGGGCCCGGCCGAGACGGACATCATCTTCGAGGTTGTCAACGACGCGACCGAGCGCAGCGTCGTCAGCCACCTGACCAAGGAATGGGCGCCCAGCGTCACTTTCGACAAGGTCGACCAGTTACGAGTCGGAGGCTTCGAGGCCGCCGCCGGGCGGGCCGCGCCGACAATCCTGGAGCGGCGGACAGAGCTGCGAATGCTGGCGATCCATCTGAAGGACGGCGCCCTGTTCCGCTTCACGTTTGGGAGCCCGGCGGAGAACACGGTGTCGCTCGACCAGGCGTTTCAGCAGATCGTCGCGACGTTCCGCGCGATAGATGCCGGCGAGGCCGACGGCTACCGGCCGTTGCGGATCGACGTGGTCACGCCCGGAGCCGGAGATACGGTCGAGAGCCTCGCCGATCGGATGCCCTTCGCCGATTTTCGGGAGGAACGCTTCCGCGTCCTCAACGGCCTCGTCGCGGGCGAGGCCCTGACGCCGGGCCGACCGGTGAAGCTGGTCGTCGAGTAGGACGCCACGGAGAATTGGTGGAGCCGAGGGGGATCGAACCCCTGACCTCCTCATTGCGAACGAGGCGCTCTCCCAGCTGAGCTACGGCCCCAAGGGCGACGAATCCGGGCGCCGGGACTATGGTTAGCGCCCATGATGGTGTCAAGCACGAGCGGCCAAGGCTGACGCAATTGGCCCGTCATTGTCATCGCCGGGCATGACCCGGCGATCCATGGCGCGGTGGGCCAAGATGGATGCCCGCGTCAAGCGCGGGCATGACAAGAAGGGAGCAAGGCCGGCCCCGATCCACTGGGCTTGGGGCCGCCTTCCTTGGCGCCGGCGCCTTGCACCGCTCGGGACGTGACGGTACTGTCCGGCGTTCTGACCGGTCCGAACCCTCGCGGGGATTTCATGAATTCGCTGGCGGCTCTCATAGACACCATCGTCACCATCTATATCTGGCTGCTGATCGCCTCGGCGGTGCTGAGCTGGCTGGTCAGCTTCAACGTCGTCAACACCCGCAACCGGTTCGTCTACATGCTCGGCGATTTCCTTTACCGGGTGACGGAGCCGGCGTTGAGGCCCCTGCGCCGGTTTATTCCCAACCTTGGCGGCATCGACATTTCGCCGGTTGTTCTGATCCTCATTCTCGTGCTCGCGAGAAACCTGGTCTCCGAATACTTGTTGTGAAAATCCGATCCGCGGGGGCGCCGGCGGCGCTTGAATCCTAGCGAGCCAAGAGCGTTCAATGAAAGATGCCATGATAGCGGCACAACCGCGGCCGGCCGCCGGCGATCCCAGGATCATCGACGGCAAGGCGTTCGCGGCGCGGCTGCGCCAGGCCATCGCGGCCAAGGCCGGCCTGCTCAAGGCCGGGCACGGCATCGTTCCCGGGCTTGCCGTCGTCCTGGTGGGCGAGGACCCGGCAAGCGCGGTCTATGTGCGCAACAAGGCGCGCGAGACGGTCGCAACCGGGATGCGCTCGTTCGAGCACCGCCTGGAGGCCACGACCGCGCAAGCCGAATTGCTTTCCCTCATCGCCAGGCTGAACGCCGACGCGTCCGTGAACGGCATCCTGGTGCAACTGCCGCTCCCCAGGCAGATCGACCCGCAGGCGGTGCTGGACGCGATCGACCCGGCGAAGGACGTGGATGGATTCCACGTCGTCAACGCCGGACGGCTGGCGACGGGCGGCCAGGCGCTGGTGCCGTGCACGCCGCTCGGGTGCCTCATGCTGCTCAAGGACAGGTTGGGAGAACTTTCCGGCCGGCGCGCCATCGTGGTCGGGCGCTCCAACATCGTCGGCAAGCCGATGGCCCTGCTGCTGCTGGGCGAAAGCTGCACCGTCACCATCGCCCATTCGCGCACCCGCGATCTCGCGGCGGAGTGCCGGCGGGCCGAGATCCTGGTGGCGGCGGTCGGCAAGCCCGAGATGATTCGCGGCGACTGGGTGGCACCGGGCGCCACCGTCATCGACGTCGGCATCAACCGCGTGCCAGGCGCCGACGGCAAGACGCGGCTGGTCGGCGACGTCGCCTTTAAGGAGGTGCTAAGCCACGCCGGGGGCATCACGCCGGTGCCGGGCGGCGTCGGCCCCATGACCATCGCCTGCCTGTTACAGAACACGCTCACCGCCGCCTGCCGCCAGCACGGCGTGCCCTTGCCTGAATGAGGTTCCCATGATGACGCTTGGCGCCGCCGCGCTTTTTTTCGTCGGCGGCCATTTCCTGATAACGAGCACCGGGGCGCGGCCGTGGTTGGTGGCGCGATTGGGCATACGCCTCTACACCGGCCTCTATTCGGCCGTCGCGCTGGCGTTGTTCGTTGGGATGATATCGCACTATGGGGCGGCGCCGTTCGCGGCGCTGTGGTCGCCGCCTTCATGGTTCGCGCTGGTGCCGATCGCGGTCCTGCCCTTCGCGCTGCTGCTGCTGGTGGGCGGCGTCAGCGCGCCCAATCCGACCGCGGTGATGGCGCCGGCGCTGGCGGCGGGATCGCCTCGCGGCATCCTTGCAATCACCCGGCATCCGGTGATGTGGGCGATCGGGCTCTGGGCGTTGTCGCACCTGGCGGCGAATGGCGACGGCGCGTCGATGATCCTCTTCGGGTCGCTCGCCATTCTGGCGCTCGCCGGCACGCTTGCCATCGACAGGCGCAAGCGCGCCGCCTGGGGCGAGGAACGGTGGGCCGCCTTCGCCGCCGCGACTTCGAACCTGCCCTTGGCGGCGATCGTACAGCGCCGGGCGCGGCTCGCCATCGCCGATCTCGGATGGTGGCGGATCGCCTTGGCAGTCCTGCTCTACGTTCTTCTGATCGGCGCGCACCCGCACGTCATCGGCGTGCCGGCATGGGCCTGGTAACGCCGGCCGCGGTCGAGGCGTTCCGGCGCGACGGCGCGGCGGTACTGCGCGGGGCCTTCAAGGATTGGGTCGAGACGCTGCGGGCCGGAATCGAGAAGAACATCGCCAGCCCGAGCGCCGACGCGCGCATTTATGACGGCGCGGCGGGCGGGCGCTTCTTCGGCGATTACTGCAACTGGGCGCGAGTTCCGGAGTTCGAGGCATTCATCCGGCGCTCGCCCGCCGCCGAAGCGGCCGCGGAGTTGATGGGATCGAAGTCCGTCCGGCTGTTCCACGAGTACGTGCTGGTGAAGGAACCCGCCGCGGACGTGGCGACGCCCTGGCACCAGGACCAGCCCTATTACTGCGTCGAGGGCGAGAAATGCGTGAGCCTCTGGATTCCGCTCGACGACGTGCCGCGCGAGCGCACGCCCGAATTCGTCGCCGGGTCGCACCGCTGGGGCAGGCTGTTCCGGCCCGAGCGTTTCAACCGCACGGCGCTTAACGAGGATGACGGCCTGGAGCCGGTGCCGGACATCGACGCAAACCGCGCGGACTACGACATTCTCGGCTGGGCGCTCGCACCCGGCGACGCGGTGGCGTTTCATTACAAGTCGCTGCACGGCGCGCCCGCCAATGCCTCGCCTTCGGCGCGAAGGCGGGCGTTCTCGCTGCGGCTGGTGGGCGACGGCGCCACGTTCTTCCGCCAGGAGGGCCGCACGACCTCGCCGCCGATGCGCGAAGTCGCGCTGAAGCATGGCGACCCGCTCGATGGGCCGCAGTTTCCGGTGTTGATAGTGGGTTGAAGAAGCTGATTTATCTCTGTAATTATTTGATTGTGCGAATGTTTTTAGTGTTCTTGAGTAATCGTCACGATCGTGACGATTTTCGAGTTGCTTAGTGGCGATCCCGGTTGCCACGTTCGTGACCCCCGAGGCACTGTCCGACCGCTCAGTATCATCGAAATCTCGCGCCGACTGGATCGCCGCCGCGCAGCGAATACCTTGAGAGCGGCCCGACCGACGAGGTTGAGTATCCGCTACAACAGTACAGCCGACCTACCCATGAAAACCCGGCGGTTCCGTTCGCCGTCGACCGCTCGCTGTGTGAATCCTTGGTTGTGCCGGCGCAAGATGCCAAGAACGTTGTCTTGCGCATGCTTCCGAAGTCATCGGGATTCATGACTTCCGCCGATTCGGCCGAACCTTGGGACACGCCCTACGATGTGATCAGTACCGATCGCATCGCCGATTCCCAGCCTTTCATCAGCATCGTTCCTTACGCGGCCTTCAGCGAGTTTCGTGGCGTCGCTTACGATTTCGACAACGATGGCCGTGTCGATACTGTCTATCAATTCAAGCGTGATCCGCCGCCGGTCTCGGCCGATCGATTTGCGGTCGCAATCGGCCAAACTTCAGCTCCAAAGCCCACCACCGAGTCCATTGTGCTTGCCGATCTCGATCTGCTGGCATTCGTCTTGTTGAGCGAAATACAAGATCTCCACCAGGCCGACGTGCCAAAAGGCTGGCGCGTCTATGATGGCAGCCTGACGCCCTATGCACCGGCTCCCGCAAGATTGAACCCCTTGCGGATTGAAGGAGATTCCTTCTTGCTCGCTTACATCGACCAGGAAGAATCGTCGGGAGCTATGCTCCTCAAACCCCTCTCATCCGGGGAACTGCAAAAATTCTGCGAGTTCCGGCGCGTCCATGAATATTTTCAGCCCCCTGATCCGCCGGTTCGCCCGCTATCGAGGGATCGTTCACGTTGACCGCTGGGAGCACAATCGTCGCTACCCCCTGCCCTTCTTCATCAGCCTGAGCCGCAGCGCGTTCAGCTTGATGAACCCGGCGGCGTCGCGCTGGTCGTAGGCGCCGGCGTCGTCCTCGAAGGTGACGTGGGCGAGGCTGTAGAGCGACTTCGGCGATTTCCGGCCCGCGACCGCGGCCGAGCCCTTGTAGAGCTTGAGGCGCACCGTGCCCTCGACGTGCTCCTGGCTCTTGTCGATGAGGGCCTGGAGCATGAGGCGCTCCGGCGAGAACCAGAAGCCGTTATAGATGAGCTCGGCGTAGCGCGGCATGAGCTCATCCTTCAGATGCGCGGAGCCGCGGTCGAGCGTGAGGCTCTCGATCGCGCGGTGCGCCGTGGCGAGGATGGTGCCGCCCGGCGTCTCATAGACGCCGCGCGATTTCATGCCGACATAGCGGTTCTCGACCAGATCGACGCGGCCGATGCCGTTGGCGCCGCCGAGTTCGTTCAATCGCGTGAGCAGGGATGCGGGCGACAGCTCGTGCCCATCGACCGCCACCGGATCGCCGCCCCGGAATTCGATCTCGACATAGGTGGGGCGGTCGGGCGCCTGCTCCGGCGCCACGGTGCGGCTGTAGACGAATTCCTCGGGCTCGGCCCAGGGGTCCTCGAGAACTTTTCCCTCGGCCGAGATGTGCAGCAGATTGGCGTCGACCGAAAACGGCGCCTCGCCGCGCTTGTCGCGGGTGATCGGAATCTGGTGCGCCTCGGCGAATTCGATGAGCTTGGCGCGCGAGGTCAGATCCCATTCGCGCCAGGGCGCGATGACGCGGATGTCGGGATCGAGCGCGTAATAGCCGAGTTCGAAGCGCACCTGGTCGTTGCCCTTGCCGGTGGCGCCGTGCGCGACCGCGTCGGCGCCGACGCTATGCGCGATCTCGATCTGGCGCTTGGCGATCAAGGGCCGCGCGATCGAGGTGCCGAGGAGATAGACGCCTTCATAGAGCGCGTTCGCCCGGAACATCGGGAAAACGTAGTCGCGCACGAATTCCTCGCGCAGATCCTCGACGAAGATCTCCTTGACGCCCAGCATCCTGGCCTTGGCGCGCGCCGGTTCGACATCCTCGCCCTGGCCGAGATCGGCGGTGAAGGTCACGATCTCGCACGCGTAGGTCTGTTGCAGCCATTTGAGAATGACCGAGGTATCGAGGCCGCCCGAATAGGCGAGAACGACTTTCTTCACGTCGCGTTTCATGGAAGCGGTTCCTCGCTGGCGTCGGTAGAGCGCGGCGCGGACTATAACCGAAGGCCCGCCGTTTGACACGGGCGCCTCGCGCGGCAGGCGGGCTATGATGCAAGGGGAAGGTTCCCTAGAAGGAGAAACCGCCATGCCACAGAACGACTGGAATATCCGCAAGGTGAAGGCCGACGCCGCGCTGGCCCGGCTGCCGCGAACCGCCGCCGGCGCCGTCGATTGGGGGACGGTGCGCGTCGCCCATCTCGACACCGGCTACACGCGCCACGAGGCTTTCGGCCCGTGGACGCCGGCGGGGCGCAACCAGATCGTGCTCGCCCATCTCGGCCGCGACTTCTTTCAGCCGAACCGTCCCACCGCCGAGGATCCGCTGACCCAGGTGCCGCTCCAGGTCCCGGGCCACGGCACCCGTACTGCGAGCGCGCTGTCGGGCGACGGCCCGCGCATTGTCGGCCTGGCGCCGCGGCTGCCGCTGATACCCTACCGCATCAACGACAACGTCCTCATATCCGCCCGCGCCTGCCGGGCCATCGGCGACGCGCTCGGGGATGCCGTCGACCGCACCGGCTGCGCCGTCGCCAGCATCAGCCAGGGTTTCCCGGTCGTGTTCGACCGGAAGATGGGCGAGGGCGTCGATCATGCCTATGAGAACGGCGTCATCGTCGTGGCCGCCGCCGGCCAGGAGACCAACAAGGTCTGCTATCCGAGCAAGCACCGGCGCGCCATCTCGGTCGCCGGGTTCACCCGCGCGAATCGCCTCTACTACCCGTACGAATCCTACGCGCGCATCGATATCTGGGCGCCGGCCGATCCGATCTGGCGGGCGGATGTGGGCGCGCCGCCCAAGGACTATGGCACCGGCGAGGGCACCTCCTATGCGGTGCCGCATGTGACGGCGGCGGCTTCCATGTGGCTGCGGTTGAAGGGGACGGCGATCGCCAATGCCTATCCCGAGCCATGGCAGAGAGTGGAAGCGTTCCGGGTACTTCTGGAGAAGAGCCAGGCGCCATTGCCCTTCAAGAGTCCGGGCGATAACACCGCCGGCATGCTCAACATCGACCGCCTGCTGCAAGCGCCCTTGCCGGCGGTGGCAAGTCTGGTCAAGGAGGCCGACCGCGCCGCCGACGACGTGTTCTAAGCAGCGGCGCCGCGCCTCGTCCTTCGACAGGCTCAGGACGAGGCGGAACTGCTGCAACCGATCATCCTCACACTGAGCTTGTCGAAGTGGGAGGATGAGCGATTCAGTTTAACAGAGGTCTGTTAAGCAGCGGCGCCGCGACGCGCCCGTTCGCTGGCCGACTTCAACTGCCCGCAGGCCGCCATGATGTCGCGCCCGCGCGGTGCGCGCACCGGCGAGGCGTAGCCGGCGTCGAACACGATCTGGCTGAAGCGGGCGATGGCCTCGTCGCTCGAACATTCGTAGGGCGCGCCCGGCCAGGAATTGAACGGGATCAGGTTGACCTTGGCCGGAATGCCGGCGATGAGGCGCACCAGCGCGCGGGCATCGGCCGGTGAATCGTTCACGTCCCTCAGCATCACGTACTCGAAGGTGATGCGCCGGGCATTGTGGATTCCGGGGTACGCGCGGCACGCCGCCATCAACTCGGCGATCGGGTATTTTCGGTTCAAGGGCACGAGGGTGTCGCGCAATTCGTCGGTGACGGCGTGCAGCGACACCGCGAGATTGACGCCGAGCTCCTCGCCGCAGCGTTTCATCATCGGCACGACGCCGGCGGTGGAGAGCGTGATCTTGCGGCGGGAGATGGCGATGCCCTCGCCGTCCAAGAGGATGCGAACCGCCTTGGCCACGTTCTCGTAGTTGTAGAGCGGCTCGCCCATGCCCATGAGGACGACGTTGGAGATGAGCCGGCCTTCCCTGGGCGAGGGCCATTCGTGAAGCTCGTCGCGCGCCAGCAGCAATTGGCCGACGATCTCGCCGGGCGAGAGGTTACGCACCAGCCTTTGGGTTCCGGTGTGGCAGAACCGGCAGGTGAGCGTGCAGCCGACTTGCGAGGAGACGCAGAGCGTGCCGCGGTCCTCCTCGGGAATGTGCACGCTCTCCGCCCGGTTGCCGTCGGCGAAGCGCAGCAGCCATTTGCGGGTACCGTCCTCGGAGCATTGCCCGAGTTCGATGCCGGGCCGGTCGGCCACGAACCGGTCGGCGAGGCGCGCGCGGAAATCCTTGGCGAGCGTCGTCATCGCGGCGAAATCCGTCGCCCCGCGATGGTAGAGCCAGTGCCAGAGCTGGCGGGCGCGAAACGGCGCCTCGCCCAGCTCGGCCAGAACCGCCGCCAGCTCGGTCCGATCGAGCCCGATCAGGTTCCGGCGCGTCTGTCCGGCCACGGATGGCGGCGCGAAGGCGAGCGCGTGCCCGGCGGTACTCAATCTATCCGCCCACGATCGGCTGCCCCGCTATGGGGCGACCCCGCAGGCCTCGCTGATGGCGCCGTGGGCCTTGGTGAACCCCCGGAGCGAGAAGGTGTCGGTCGTCAGCGTGCCGCGCGTCGACGTGCCCTGCACGATCATGCTGTTGCCGATACGCATGGCGGCCACGAGCTTGGCGTCGTCCTCGTCCCTTGCCCAGGCGCTGCCTTGCTCGGTGAACAGGTTGAAGGATTGATCGGCGATCGAGACCGTGACCTCGCTGCCCTCCTTATATGTGTAGCCGGCCACGATGGTCACGACATTGAGCGCGTTGCCGGCGGGGCGGTGCGTGATGAGCGCATAGACCTTGCCGCGGTTGGAGTACTTGCCTTCCGACTTCGTCGGATTGCTGGTCATGAAGCAGCCGGCGTCACCGTCGTTCTTGAACGTCGCCGCCTCCCAGTCGCCGAATTCGCCGATCGATTGCGGCTCCTCCGCCAAGGCCGGCGCCGCCGCGACGAAACCCGCCGCCAACAGCAGGGCCATCATGAATCTTACGTTGATCATGCCACGCCTTCTAGAATTGCCTTCGGTTGCAAAAGGACGGGGTCCCACAAGGGGGATGAAGCCAACGAGGGAACCCGATCCACGACGGCAAACTAATATGGAACAAGCGCTTCGCTTGCAAGCCTGTTGGCTTGCCTGGTCGGGCGGGTCAAGGCATGGTACGCGACCCGTTTCGGCCATTTCATTGCAAAATCATCGAGCTTCATGCCGCAAGAGTCCCGCTCGCCCGACAACGCCAACCCGCTCGTCGTCGAGGTGACGAGGGGCGATATGGTCGAAAGCCGCCACCGCGCGGCGGTGGCCGTGGCCGATGCCGCCGGCCGGTTCGTGCACGCCTGGGGCAATGTCGAGCGCCCGATCTATGGCCGTTCGGCGTTAAAGCCCCTGCAGACCCTACCCGTCATCGAAACGGGCGCCGCCGAACGCTATGGGATGGGCGCGGCCGAGCTCGCCCTCGCCACGGCGTCGCATGGCGGCGAACCGCGCCATGTCGATCTCGCCCGCGCCTTGCTCGCGCGCATCGGTTGCGCCGAAAGCGATCTCGAATGCGGGCCGCAATGGCCGTCGCACGAACCCGCGGCCATGGCCCTGGCGCGTTCGGGCGCCGGCCCCGGCCCGATTCATAACAACTGCTCGGGCAAACATGCGGGCATGCTCGCGACGGCACGCCACCGGGGCGAGACCACGAGCGGCTACATCGGGTTCGAGCACCCGGTTCAGCAACGCGTGCTGGCGGTGCTGGAGGCCATGACCGGCCTCGAGCTTGGGTCCGCGCCGCGCGGCATCGACGGATGCGGCATTCCCGTCATCGGCATACCCTTGCGGGCTGTGGCGCTGGCCATGGCGCGGCTGGCCGATCCGGCGGCGCTTCAACCCGAACGCGCGGCGGCGGCAAGAAGCATCGTCGCCGCCATGATGGCCGAGCCCTTCCTGGTGGCAGGCACGAACGAGTTCAATACCGTGTTCATGCGCGCGCTCGGTGGCACGGCGGCGATCAAGGGCGGGGCCGAGGGCGTCTATACCGCCGCCCTGCCGGGCTTGGGTCTCGGCGTCGCCCTCAAGATCGACGACGGCGCCGGGCGCGCGGCGTCGGTGGCGTTGGCGCGGGTCCTGCACCGGTTGGGCGCGGTGCCGCCGGCGCAAACAGAGGCGCTGGGCGATCTTTTCGCAAGCCCGGTCCTCAACCGCGCCGGGGTCGAGATCGGCCGGGTGCGGCCGGCGGCCGACTGCCCGTTCTGAGCCGCCCGCGAATGCGCGCCATCCTCTGCCCCGCCTTCGGCTCGATCGACGCGCTCTCGGTCACGGAGATTCCGGAACCGACGCCGGGTTCGGGCGAGGTGCTTCTCGCCGTCGAGGCGGCCGGTGTCAATTTCGCCGACATCCTGATGATCGGCGGGCAGTATCAGGAAAAGCCGGCGCTGCCCTTCGTGCCCGGCATGGAAGCGGCCGGGACGGTCGTCGAGGTTGGCGCCGGCGTGACCGCGTTCAAGTCCGGCCAGCGCGTCGCCGCGGTATTGGATCGCGGCGCGTTCGCCGAACAGGCGACGGCGCGCGCGAGCGACATCGTGGCGTTGCCGGCGGGCATGGATTTCGCCACGGCGGCGGCGTTCCCGATCGCCTATGGCACCGCTTATGGCGCTCTCGTCTGGCGCGCCGGCCTGAAGCCGGGCGAAGTGCTGCTGGTGCACGGCGCGGGCGGGGGCGTCGGGCTGGCGGCGGTCGAGGTGGGCAGGGCACTCGGCGCCACCGTCATCGCGACGGCCGGCGATCCCGAGAAGCTTGCGCTTGCGCGCGAGCATGGCGCCGATCATCTCATCGATTACGCCCGGGAAGACGTCCGCGCGAGGGTTAAGGCGCTCACCGGCGGCATCGACGTGGCCTTCGATCCCGTGGGCGGCGATGCCTTCGACGCCAGCTTGCGGGTCGCGAATTGGGGTGCGCGGCTGGTCATCATCGGATTCGCGGGGGGCCGCGTGCCGCAGATCCCGGCGAACATCCTTCTCGTGAAGAACATCGCGGCGATGGGTTTCTACTGGGGATCGTACCGGCGCAAGCAGCCCGATCTGGTCGCCGAATCTTGGGGCACGCTGCTCGACTGGTGGGGCGAGGGGCGGATCGGGCCGACGGTCGGCGCCGCCCTCGATCTCGCCGAGGCGGCGGCGGCACTGGCGCTTTTGCGCGACCGAAAATCCACGGGCAAGATCGTGCTGACGACCAACAGGCCGCGGTAATCGCCATGGCGGATTTAGCGGCCGATCACTACGAGCTCTACCCCTACCCGCCGCGCGATCCGCGCGATGAGGGCAAGCGCCTGATCGAGGGCTATCCAAGCCACCTCGCCGAGATCAACCACTACATTTTCGCCGGCCGCCGGGACTTTCGCCGGCCGTTTCGCGCGCTCGTGGCCGGCGGCGGCACCGGCGACGGCACCATCATGCTTGCGCGGCAACTGGCCGATCGCGGCTGTCCGGCGGAGATCGTCTATGTCGATCCGTCGGAGGCCGCCCGGCGGATCGCCGAAGCGCGCGCGGCCGCGCGCAAGCTCGACAACATTCGTTTCGTCACCGGCGCCATCGAGCAATTGCCCGAGCTTGCTCCCGGACCATTCGACTACATCGACTGTTGCGGCGTGCTGCACCATCTGGCCGACCCGGAAGCGGGTCTCGCGCGGCTTGTCGGCGCGCTCGCCGATGAAGGCGGCCTCGGCCTCATGGTCTATGGCGCGATCGGGCGCACCGGCGTCTATCACGTGCAAGAGCTGTTGCGCGGGCTGGCGCCGGCCGAAAGCATGGCGCCCAAGGAACGCCTGGCGATGGCCAAGCGCCTGCTGCGCAACCTACCGCCGACGAATTGGCTGAGGCGCAATGCCGCCGTCGCCGATCACATCGGCCTCGGCGATGCCGGCATCCACGATCTGCTGCTGCACCGGCGCGACCGGGCCTATAGCGTGCCGGAGGTGGCGGCGCTGGCCACGGGCGCCAAGCTCGATATCGTCGCGTTCATGGAGCCGTGGCGCTACGAGCCGACTGCTTACGTGAGCGACCCCGCGCTGGTTCGCGTGCTGGCTTCCGGCGGATTGGTGGAGCGGGCGAAAGCGGCCGAACTCATCGCCGGGAACCTGAAGACGCACGCCTTTTATGCCGTCAAGGCCGGGCGCGGCGTTGGCGCGGCCGCGAGCCTAGAAGACCCGGACCTGGTGCCGATCTTGCGCGGCCAGGATGCGCCGGGACTGGTGGCCGGCCTCAAGCCCGGGAACGATCTCAGCGTTTCCATCGACGGCGTGCGCGCGGTCTTCCCGCTGCCGGCGCGCACGCGCCCGATCCTGATGGCGGTCGACGGGCGGCGCGGGCTTGCCGAAATCCACCGCATCGTCAGCGCCGCGGATGGCGGGCGGCTGGCCTGGCCGGCCTTCCGGGAGGATTTCGCGCGCGTCTACGAAGTTTTCCGGGCGATCAATCGTCTGTTGCTGCAACTGCCCGCCGGCTAGAGCATACTCGATCCATGCTCAGCGAATCGCGCCTGTTCCTGAAACTGTGGCTGAAGCGGCCCCACAGCGTCGGCACCTGGGCACCCAGCAGCCAGGCGCTGGCCATGGCCATGGCGCGCGAAGTGCCGCGGCCGGTAGCGCTGCCGATCGTCGAGTTGGGCGGCGGAACCGGAGCGGTGACGCGGGGCCTGCTGGACGCCGCGATCCCACGCGACAAGTTGATTGTCGTCGAGCGGGAACAAATCTTTTACCAGATGCTGGTGGAGCGCTTTCCAGGGGTCTCGGTGCTCCGGGGCGATGCCGGCGAGTTGACGGCCTTGTTGCGCCGGCACGGCGTCGGACAGGTCGGCGCCGTCGTCTCCTGCCTGCCATTGGCGGCGATGCCGCGCGCCATGGCGCGGCGGATCGTCGAGGAAAGCCTTGGCGTGCTTGCCCCCGGCGCGCCATTCATTCAATTCACCTACACGTGGCTGTCGCCGATCTCGCGTTCCCACCACGGGCTGCAAGGCGGCCTCACCCAGCGGGTCTTCGGCAACTTCCCTCCGGCATCCGTCTGGGTCTATCGCCGCCAGGCCGACTGATCGGGCGCGCCTCACCTGCGCCAGAACGGCTTCTTCAACTCGCCTTCGACGTCGTAGCGCGATAGTCCGATATCGCTCAGCAGGCGGTCGTCCAGCCGACCAAGCATGCGGCGGTCATTGGCCCGCGCCTGCCACCGGCCAACGGCCTCGTCGAACCGGACAAAGTTCGCTACAAGCCCTTCGCCCACCAGATGAGCGAATCCGGCGATCCACGAACCGGAAGCCAAAACCTGTTGATAACCCCTGGCGTTCATGTCTAATCTCCTCACGCTGTTAGGCCACCTTATTCGGCGACCTCGTGACGAGAAACATGGCCTGGAATCCCATGCTCTACAAACGATCATTTCTCATATGTTCTGTTAGTTTTTCTAACGTAACGACATGGTTGCCAAACTCCCGCCGCTGAAGGCTATTCAGTATTTCGAGGCCGCCGCCCGGCATCTGAGCCTGACCCGTGCCTCGGCGGAGTTGAACGTCACCCACAGCGCGGTCAGCCACCAGGTGAAGGCGCTCGAGGAATGGCTCGGCGTGCGTCTTTTCAAGCGCGTCAATCGGGCGGTGGTGCTGACCGACGCCGGCCAGGCCTATGTGAGGCCGGTGCGCCAAGCCTTCGAACGGCTGGGCGAGGCGTCGCGGCTGTTGCGCGCGCGGGAGACCGGCGGGGCGCTCACCGTCAGTGTCATGCCCTCCTTCGCGGCCAAGTGGCTGGTGCCGCGCCTCAGCCGGTTTCGCGCGCTTCATCCCGATATCGACGTGCGAATTTCCGCGTCCCCCACGCTGGTGAATTTCGATCGCGAGGACGTGGACGTGGCGATCCGCTATGGCCGAGGGCATTGGCCCGGACTGCGGACCGACCTTCTGCTGCAGGAAGCCCTCTATCCGGTGTGCAGCCCCAAACTGCTGGAAGGCCCGTTACCGCTGCGCGCGCCGGAGGATTTGCGCCACCACCCGCTGCTTCAGGATTCCGATTGGAACATCGATTTCTGGCAAATCTGGTTGGACAAGGCCGGCGTGGGCACGATGAGCCAGCTTCCGGGCATGAGCTTTAACTACTCCAACCTGATGCTGCAGGCTGCCATCGATGGCCTGGGCGTCGCCTTGACGCACGCGGCCCTGGCCGAGGACGATCTCGCCGCCGGGCGTCTGGTGAAACCCTTCGCGATCGAGATCAGGACCGATTACAGCTATTACCTGGTGGCGCCGGAATCGGCCGCCGACCGCCCGAAGGTGGAGGCGTTTCGCCACTGGCTCATGAATGAGGCGAAAGGCTTGGCCCGCGGGCCCGACGATCACTCGCCATAGATCTCGGCGGGAAAATGCTCTTCCCAGACTCGCCCATACGTGCCGTCGTCATGGATGGCGTCGATGGCCTCGTCGAGCCGGCGCCGGAGGTCCTCGTCGTCTTCGCGCAGGGCGATGCCGGTCCCTTCGCCGAACCATTTGGAATCGGTGAAGCCCGTCCCGACGAACTCGAAACCGACGCCCGCATCGGTCTCGAGGAAGCCTTCGCCGAGCGCCACGCCGTCGGCGAAAATCAGATCGACGCGGCCGGCGGCGATTTCGGCAAGCGCCTCCGAGAGCGTCGGGTAGGGCACGACCGTGGCCACGTCGCCGAAACGGGTGCGGACGAACTTCTCATGGGCGGTTGCCCCTTGCACGCCGATGGTCTTGCCGGCGAGGCCCGATTCGGTGATGGCGTGTCCGGCGCCCTTTCGTTGCAAGAAGCGCGACGGCATCTCGCGATAGATCTTGGAGAACGACACCGCGCTTTCCTGCTCCTCGGCGACCGCGACCTGGGCGACGATGGCGTCGTACTCGCCGTCGAGCAGGCCGGCGACGATGGCGTTGAAGTCCCGCGCCACGATCGGGCACTCGACTTTCATTTTCTCGCAAAGCGCCTCGGCGATGTCGACGTCGAAACCCCGAAGCACGCCCTCGGCATCGACATATCCGAACGGCGGAAAGGCCTCGTCGGTGGCAAAACGGATGATGTTCGGGTCGGCGCGGCGCGCCGTGGCGACATAGACGACGACCGCCGCCGCGATGGCGATGGCGGCGACACCGGCGGCGGCAATGTACCGGAAATAGCGCTTCACGCGCGTCACGCCGCTTGTGCCGACATCGCCTGGCGATCCTTGTTCAGATAGCGCTCGATCCGGTTCAAGACTCTGGTCAGCAGAAAGACCATGGCGATGTAAACGATCGCGGCGCCGATCAAGGTGTCATAGACGCGGTAGGTTTCGATACGGATGGCCTGGGCGACTCCGAGCACCTCGTAGACCGTCACCGTGGACGCGAGCGCGGTTGCCTTGAGCAGCAGGATCATCTCCGAGCTCATCGCCGGCAAGCATATGCGTATGGCGCGGGGCAGGGTCACGCGGTGGAAGACGACCCAGCGCGACATGCCGAAGGCGCGGGCCGCCTCGATCTCGCCATGCGGCACCGCCAAGATCGCGCCGCGCAGGATTTCCCCGCTGTAGCCGGCGGTGTTGATGCTGAGCGCGAAAATGGCATACCAGATGCCGTCGCGCAGGAACGGAAACTCGCGCATGATCTCGGGCGTCAAGGCCTGACCCAGCCCATAATAGACGAGATAGATCTGGACCAGCAGCGGCGTGCCGCGCATCAGCAGGATGAAGACATAGGCCGGCATCCAAAGAAGCGGATTGCGCGAGAGCCGCGCCGCGGCCACCGGAACCGCCAGGATGTTGCCGATAATCGCCGAGGAGGCGAGCAGCAGCAGCGACGTCGGCACCGCGTAGAGGAGAGCCGGCAAGACAATCGTCACCATATAGGGGATGTCGAAAATCATGGGGCGCTCGCTTCCCGCCTGCTCACGCTCGCCTGACGCCGCGATTGGCGCGGCGTTCGATTCTGACGAACACGACCATCGACACGATCGTCAGGCCGAGGAAACCCAATGCGGTGACGCTGTAATAAAAAATATATTCCTTGGTGAAGGTCGCGGCGCCGCGCCCGGCGGAGAGCAGTTCGTAGGCGCCGATCACGCTGACGAGCGCGCTGTCCTTGGTGATGTTGAGCCACTGGTTCCCCATGCCGGGGATGGCGTATCGGATCATCTGTGGAAAGACGATGCGCCGGAAGCGCAAGGGGGCGTGCATGCCGTAGGCGCGCGCGGCCTCGATCTGTCCCGGCGGTATCGCCTGGATACCGCCGCGCAATACATCGGCGAGATAGGCGCCGTAGATGAGGCCAAGCGAGGCGATCGCTGCCACGAACGGGCTGATCTGCAGATCCTCGCTCGCCACGCCGGCATGGACGAGAAGCTTTTCCAGCGCCGAGGTGCCGGCGTAATAGAAGAGCAGGATGAGCAAGAGTTCGGGCAGCGCCCTGATCGTGGTCGTATAGGAATCGCCGATGAATCGAAGCCACGGCCTGCCGCTCAACTTGGCGAAGGCACCCAGGAGCCCCAAGGCGAGGCCGATCGCGTAGCCGGCAAGCGAAATCTGGACCGTCAGCGCCAGCCCATAAGCGAACTCGTCGCCCCAGCCTTCGGCCCCCCACGCCATATCGAGCCACAGCGAATGGTCCGACTTACTCGCCACGGGCGTAAGACTCCTTGCTTGACGATCCGATAGTAGACGGGCGCGCGGCGACCCCGCAATCCTCGATGCGGCGGGCCAGGAAAAAGGCCGCCCAAACTCGCGTTCGGGCGGCCTGTGGAGGCATGAAAACCTCGGATCTTACATAGAGTAAGAAGGCTTCTGGAGCTGTTCCGCAAGCCCCGGATACTTCGCCGTGATCTCGTCATACTTGCCGTTCGTGACCACGTCCTTGATGCCGGCGTTGATCTTGGCCAGAAGCTCGGCTTCGCCCTTGCGCACGGCCGCGCCCACGCCAAAGCCCAGGATCGGATCGGCGGGCACGATCGCCTTCACCTCGAACCCCTTGCCCGCGTCCGATTTCATGAAGGCGTCGACGGTGGACTGCCCTTCCTGCACGAAATCGACGCGGCCGGCGGCGAGATCGGCAAGCGCGTTGTCGAAGCCGTCATACTTCTTGACCTCGGTGACGCTGCCGAAGCGGCTTTCGAGGAACTTCGAATGGATGGTGGCGTTCTGGGCGCCGAACACCTTGCCCTTCACCGAGTCGGGGTTGTCGAAGTCGATCTTGGTGGTGTCGGCTTTCGCGCCGATGATCACGATGGTCGAATCATAGTACCAGTCCGAGAAATCGACCTGCTGCTTGCGGTCGTCATTGATCGACATCGAGGCGAAGATGAAGTCGAGCTTGCCTTCCTGCAGGGCGGGAATGATGCCGTCCCACGCGGTGGGCGTAAGTTCGCATTTCATGCCCTGCGATTCGCAGACCGCGAACACGAGCTCGATTTCCCAGCCGCTCCAATTGCCGCTCGCGTCCTTCGCCGCGAAGGGCTCGTAGTTGGTCTGGTCGATGCCGACCTTATAGACCGTCTCGCCTTGCGCGTTCGCGGCCATGACGAGCGCGAATGCGGCGGCGACCATGGTTCCGAACAATTTTTTCATGGTATCTGCTCCCTGGTTGAAGTTGACGGCGATTTTCCACGAGTAGCAAAGGACAAGTTAGAGCCACATTTTGGCGATGTCAGTCAAGTCAGGCCTTGACCCGGCGCGCCTCGCCCAGATGGCTCGCCAGGAATTGCCGGCAGCGTTCGGAGCGGGGGGCGCCGAACAACTGCCCGGGCGGGCCCTCCTCTTCGATACGGCCCGCGTGCAGGAAAATGACGGAAGACGCGACCTCGCGCGCGAAGGCCATTTCGTGCGTGACCAGCAGCATCGTGCGGCCTTCCTCGGCGAGCTGGCGAATGACGCGCAAAACCTCGCCGACGAGCTCGGGATCGAGCGCCGAGGTGGGCTCGTCGAACAGCATCACTTGCGGTTCCATCGCGAGCGCGCGGGCGATGGCGCAGCGCTGCTGTTGCCCGCCCGAGAGGTGGCTTGGATAATGGCCGCGCTTCTCGGCGATGCCGACCTTGGCCAGCAGCGCCTCGCCACGGGCGACCGCTTCGGCGCGCGGCAGCTTCAGCACATGAATGGGCGCCTCGATGACGTTTTCCAACACCGTCATGTGCGACCAGAGATTGAAGCTCTGGAACACCATCCCCAGGCGCGAACGGATGCGGTCGACCTGGCGCTGATCCTCCGGGACGGCGTGGCCGTTCCGTAAACCGCGCATGCGGATGAGCTCGCCGCTGACATAGACGCGGCCGGAATCCGGCGTTTCCAGCAGATTGATGCAGCGCAGCAGCGTGCTCTTGCCCGAGCCGCTGGCGCCGATGAGCGCGATCACGTCCCCCTCATTGGCGGACATCGACACGCCCTTCAACACTTCAAGATCGAGAAAACGCTTATGCACGTCCTCGACGACCAGCGCCTTCACCGCTTCGCCCTTGACCGAACTTGGCGAGTTTCGAGTTTGCAGTTTTGAACGCCTCCAATGAGAGACCGCCGCCTCGACGTACAGGTTAGGCAGGGCCGCCCGAGCCTGCCAAGGCAAAAGAATCCTCGGCAAGCGACCTTCGCAGCAGCTCGTGGAAGTAGCGCACGCCCCGTTCCTGGAGCGGGCTCAAGGGTCCGTTCTCGAACACCCCTGCTTCGAGGTTGCCTTGCGCCGACTCGCATATGCCGAAATCCTCGCGCACGATGGCGCAATTGACATCGATCGTGCGCTGGTGGCGCGCCATCGCTTCGGGCGAAGCGTCGCGGAAATAGAAATTGTAGACCAGCCTGGCGCGCCGTCGATCGACGGGCACGATGCGCGAGGTGTTCATGCCGTCCGGGAACACCGACAGCGTCATGTTGGGATAGCACCACAGCCAGACGCCGCCATAGATCGACCCGTCGCGCTGCGGCGCCCGCATGATGACGATGCGGTTGCGGCCTTCGGTCGAGAACCGCTTGAAGTCGATGGCGGCGTTCAACCCGGCATGGATTCCGGGGATGTGATAGCCCTCGACGAAGTTGTCGGTGTAGGTCTTCCAGTTGCAGGCGATGTCGAAGACTTCCTCGCGGACGAAGGCGAAGTCCTCGATCGGATAGGGCGCGACGAGTTCGACTAGTTCGCCGAGCGAGGGGACGAGCGGCCCCGCCGCCGCATCGAGATTGACGAAGACGAGGCCCCGCCAGGTCTCGACGCGGATCGGAAAAAGGCCGTACGCGGCCTTGTCGAACGAGACCTCGCCGAAATCCGGCAATCGGCGCAAGGCGCCGGCGGTGTCGTACACCCAGCCGTGATAGCGGCAGCGTAAAGTCTCGCAATGGCCGCGCCCATCGTCGAGGATCGGGGACGCGCGATGCCGGCAGACATTGTGAAATCCGCGTAAAGTTCCCTCGCGATCCCTTATGACGAAGACGCGCCAGCCCACGATCTCGCTCGCCAAGTAGTCGCCCGGATGCGCGAACGCGCTTTCCGGCCCGATGAGCTGCCATTCGCGCCCGAACACCGCCCCGCGCTCGCGCGCGAAGATGCCGGGGTCGTGATACCAGTCGGCCGGCAACGACATCGCCGGCGCGGTGTCGGCGGCGGGTGCTGGGCGATCTCGATGCAACATGGGCCGAGATCATAGGGGCGGTACCGGCCGCGAGGCAACGCCGCTTACTTAACCGCCTTCCAGCGCCTCGATCTGCTGGAGCAGCGGGCCGCGCTCGGGCGCGTCACCGGGCATCTTGTCGAGAAGCTGGCGCCACAAGACCGCGGCCTCGTCGCGCCGCCCTTGTGCCAGCGCATCGACACCGGCGAGATAGAGGGCGAGGAGGTTGCCGGGCTCGAGCGCCCTCGCCCGCGCCACGGCCTCGCCGAAGGCGGGCGGCATCGGAGTTCCCGGCTTGGCCGCGGCAAGGATCGATTCCGCGTAGGCAAGCTGCGCCTCCGCCGAGTCCGGGGCGAGGTGAACCGCCTTCGCCCACGCCTCGCGCGCCAGAGCCGCTTCGCCCAGGACCGCGTAACCGCGGGCGAGGCGCCGCCAGCCATCGAGATCGCCATGCGATCCTTTCAGCCGTTCGGCCAGGCCTTCGACCATGCCGCGCAGGAAGGCTTCCCGTTCGGCTTCGGGCATCGCCACGATCGCGGCGAGGTCGGCCTCGCTCAGGCCCGGTGCCGTGGCGACGGCCGATCTCCCGGCAAGCGGATTATCGGGCAGCCCCGGCGCGCCGAGGCGCGCGTAAAGCGGCATCGCGCCGGCGGCGAGAACGCCAAGCAGGAGCGCGGTGGCCCAAAGCGGCACCGGGCGACGGGCCGGCGGCGGCGTTCTTGAATCGGCGGCGAGCATGCGCCGTTCGATCTCGAGGCGCGCCAAGGCCGCTTCGCTTTCGCCAATCCGACCGCGCGCCCCTTCCAGCTCGATCTCGCGCAGCTGGTCGCGATAGACCGCGAGATCGTGCGCGCCGGCCGGCCGGCCGACATCGGCGCGCGGACGAAGCAACGGCCGCAGCAGCAACCCGAGCACGGCCACCGTCATGAGCGCGGCTATCGCCCAGAACGCCATGGTCACGCCCTAACCCTCCCGCTCGTCGGCGATGATATGATCCAAGCGCCCGCGCTCGGCCTCGCTCAAACCCGCGAGCGGCACCGCCCCGCGTCCGCGCCGGCGCACATAGATGAAGACCGCGACGCCGCCCAGCGCCAGCAAGGCCGGCGGCCCGAACCACAAGGCATAGTTGGATGGCCGCATCGGCGGGCGAAGCAGCACGAAATCGCCGTAGCGGTCGACCAGGAATTGCCGCACGGCGTCATCGCTATCGCCGGCGACGAGTCTTTCACGCACGAGAATCCGTAGGTCGCGCGCGAGATCGGCGGCGGAATCGTCGATGGACTGATTTTGGCAGACCAGGCAGCGGACCTCGCGGCCGATGGCGCGCGCGCGCGCTTCGAGCGCCGGGTCGCTCAACACCTCGTCGGGTTCCACGGCGACGGCCGACCCGGCGGCCAACAGCAGCGCCGCGCCAAACAGCCAAGGCGCGAAGCCCCTCACCGGCCTAGTTCCGTCAGCAGCGGCAGCAACGTCTCCTCCACCGTCGCATCATCGAGCGCCCCGGCATGGCGCATTCGAATGCGTCCGGTCTTGTCGATGACGAAGGTCTCCGGCACGCCGTAGACGCCGAACTCGATGGCCATGCGCCCGGATGCGTCCTGCCCGACGCGGCGGAACGGATTACCGAACTCGGCGAGAAAAGCCATCGCGTCCTCGGGCTTGTCCTGGTAGGCGATGCCGAAGACCGGGACGGCGTGCTTGCTCCCAAGCTCCATGAGAATCGGGTGTTCGATGCGACAGGGGACGCACCAGGACGCGAAGAAGTTGACGAGCACGACCTCGCCGCCGAAATCCGCGTTGGTCAGGCGGCCGCCCCCCGTCTCTAGCAGCGGCAAGTCGATGGCCGGCGCCGGCTTGTCGATCAGCGCCGAGGCGACACGCGCCGGATCGCGGTCGGGATCGAGCGCCTTCGCGAGGTAGAAGACGAGCGCGCCGAGGGCCAAAACCGGCAACAGGAACAGCAGGCGGGCCGGCTTGCCCGTCATTCGGCGGGAACCGCGGCGCGCCGGCGGGCGGGCGCGCCTACCCGCAGGCGCCTGTCGCTCAGCGACACCAGGCCGCCCAGCACCATGATGGCGAAACCGGCCCACAGCCACGAGGCGAAGGGCTGGGTGTAGATGCGCACGGTCCAGCCGCCGGTCCCGTCACTCTCGCCCAGCACCGCGTAGAGGCCGACGAGCATCGTGGCGTGGATGGCGGCCTCGGTGGTCGATGTCTCCTGGACCGGATAGAAGCGCTTCTCGGGGCGAAGCTCGACGACGGCGCGCCCGTCGCGCAGCACGACGATGCGCCCGCGCTCGCCGTCATAATTGGGGCCGGCGAATTTCTCCGCGCCGTCGAATCGGAATGCGTAGCCGGCGAGCTCGACAAGGTCGCCCGGCCGCATGACCCGGATCGATTCGCTCTGCCAGGCGGTCGTGCCGATCATGCCGACGATGGCGATGGCGAGCCCGCCATGGGCGAGGCTCATGCCGTAGGCGGCGCGGGGCAATTGGCGCGCGCGGCGCCAGCTTTCGCCGGGCCGGCGAAAGAGAGCCAGCCGTTCCGCCAGTTCGACCAGCGTGCCGGCGAATAGCCAGGCGGCGAGGCCGACGCCGAGCGGGGCCAGGACCGGCCCCGCGTTTTGCCAGCGCCATGCCGCCAGCGCCGCCGCCAGGCCCGCGACAAGGGCCAGCCCAAGGCGCCCGAGCACGCCCGCGAGGTCGGCGCGTTTCCAGGCGAGCATCGGCCCCACCGCCATGAGCGCCAGCAGCGGCACCATCAGCGGCACGAAGGTGGCGTTGTAATAGGGCGGGCCGACCGACACCGTGGCCCCGCCGACGCCGTCGAGGAATAACGGATAGAGCGTGCCGAGCAAGACAGTGGCACAGGCCGTGCACAGCAACAGGTTGTTGAGAAGCAGCGCCGCTTCGCGGCTGATGGGTTGGAACAGGCCGCCGCCCTTCAACGCCGGCGCGCGCGCGGCATAGAGGGCGAGCGCGCCCCCGACCGCGACCACGAACAGCGCCAGGATGTAGAGGCCGCGCTCGGGGTCGCTGGCGAAGGTGTGGACCGAGGTGAGCACGCCCGAGCGCACCAGGAAGGTGCCGAGCAGACTCATGGCGAAGGTGAGGATCGCGAGCAGCACCGTCCAACCCTTGAGGGCATCGCGCTTCTCGACGACGATCGCGCAATGCAGCAGCGCGGTGCCCGACAGCCACGGCAGCAGCGAGGCGTTCTCGACCGGATCCCAGGCCCAGTAGCCGCCCCAGCCGAGCACCTCGTAGG
>VFKA01000027.1 GCA_009885795.1 Rhodospirillales bacterium
CGCGCGCTCGCCTTCGGCTACGTGCGCGGCCCCGGCATCGTGGACGCGGCTTATGTGAAGGCCGGGCGCTACGAGATCGAGATCGCCGGCACTCGCTACGCCGCCCGCGCCAGCCTGACGCCCTTCTACGATCCCAAGAGCGAACGGATGCGCGGGTGAGGCGGGGTCGGCGGCGACCGAGGCATCGTGCTTGCACTCCGGCGATAAAGTGGTTATTTTGACTTAAATAGCTTTATTAGGCAAAAGCCATGAAAACACTCGCCGCCAAGGATGCCAAGAACCGGTTCGGGGAACTTCTCGACGCGGCGCGCGCCGAGCCTGTTTCAATCGAAAAGCACGGGCGCGCGGTGGCGGTGGTCCTGTCGGTCGAGGAGTACGAGCGCCTGGAAGGCCTGGAGAACGCCTATTGGGCCGCCCGCGCGGCGGCGGCGGAGGCGGAAGGGTATCTCGGCCCCAAGGAAGGCGAGAAGCTGCTCAAGGCGCTGATGCGTGCCAAAGGTTGATCTATCGCGCGAGGCCGCCAAATTCCTCAACCGATTGCCGCCGAAGCACGGCCGCCAGGTTGCGACGCGCATCATGGCGTTGCGCGCCGATCCCTTGGCCGCCGACACCATCCAGATGAAAGGCGTCGCGGCGCTCTTTCGGCGGGCCGACATCGGCGAGTACCGGATCACCTACCGCGTCGCGGGTCAGACGCTGAAGATCGTGCTGATCGGCCGGCGCAACGACGCCGATGTCTATCGCCGGCTGGCGCGAAAGCTCTAGCGCGGCGCCCCGCTCGGCGACCCGGTTGCCGCGGGCCTCAATTGACGATTCGGGGCAGGGCGGCGGCATCGGTGATCGCGCGGATGCGCGAATAGATGGCCTCGATCGACACCGGCTTCGCCAACACTTCGTTCACGCCCTCGCGGTGCGCTTCCAGCACCAGGCGCATCTCGGTGCGGCCGGTCAGCATGATGATCGGAACGCTGGGATTGGGGCTGTCGCTGCCTTTTCGAATGAGGCGCACGAAGTCGAGACCATCCAGGGGCGCCATGTTCCAATCGGTGATGATGATGTCGGCCGGGCAGTGCTTGAGTTCGTTGAAGGCCTCGGCCGCGTCGGAGGCCAGGCGCACGTTCTTGATGCCGATCGCGTGCAGGATCGTCTTCACCAGGTTCAGCATGTGCCGATTGTCATCGACCACCAGCACCGACAGGTGCTGGAGCGGAGTAACGTGATGACGCGGGACGGCTTTCCCGGGCGTTGCTGGGGTCATCGGTATATCCTTTGATATATATTACTAAAGCTCTAGTATAGCTAAGAGCTTAATGAACCGTGAACGGCGGTCAGCGTCGCTTGGCGAGCGCTGCCTTGCGAATCTCAACGAGGCCGGCGTTCGGGGTGATCGAGTCCGGACCGACGCGAAGCTCGATCAAGGCGGTCCGTCCCGCCGCCAACGCCCGGTCGAAGGCGGGAGCGAATTCGGCCGTGGTCTCGACCGTCTCGCCATGGGCGCCGAAGGCGCGGGCATAGGCCGCGAAGTCCGGATTGACGAGATCGGTGGCGATGACGCGCTCCGGATACTCGCGCTCCTGATGCATGCGGATGGTGCCGTACATGGCGTTGTTGACGACGATCACGATGACGGGAAGGTCGTGCTGCGCCGCGGTCGCCAGTTCCTGGCCGGTCATGAGGAAGCAGCCGTCGCCGGCGAAGCAGACGACCGTGCGGTCCGGATGCACCGCCTTGGCCGCGATCGCCGCCGGCAGGCCGTAGCCCATGGCGCCGCTGGTGGGCCCAAGCTGGGTTCTGAACTTTCGATACTGATAGAACCGGTTGACCCAGCCGGCGTAGTTGCCGGCGCCGTTGGTCACGATGGCGTTGGGCGGCAAGCGGTCGCGCAAGGATATGACGATTTCGGAGAGGTTGAGCTTGGCCTTGCTCGGCCGCGGCGCGATATGGGCCAGATAATCGGCCCGCGCCGCCGCGGTCCAATTGATCCATGGTGCCGGCGAATTCGGCTTTAACGCCTTCGCCGCGGCGGCGAACGGCGCCATGCCGGAGTTGATCGGCAGCGTCGCCTGATAGACGCGGCCCAGCTCCTCGGCGCCGGGATGAACGTGCACCAGCATTTGTTTCGGGACCGGCACGCTCACCAATGTGTAACCGCTTGTCGTCATCTCGCCCAGCCGTGGGCCCACGGCCAGCAGCAGGTCGGCCTCTTGCACGCGCTTGGCGAGCGCGGGGTTGATTCCGATCGCGACGTCGCCCACGTAGTTCCGATGGGTGTTGTCGAAAAGGTCCTGGCAACGAAACGACGCGCCCACGGGCAGGTCGTTCGCCGCCGCGAAGGCCTCGATGTCGGCGACCGCGCGCGAGGTCCAGCCGCCGCCGCCGACGATCATGAGCGGCCGGCGCGCTGCCGCCAGCAGCTCGCCCAGCCGCGCCATGTCGGTGGCGCCCGGATGCGCCTCGACACGGGTATAGGGTCCGGCATCGGCGGTCTCGACGCTCTCGGCCAGCATGTCCTCGGGCAAGGCCAGCACCACCGGTCCAGGGCGGCCGGCGGTGGCGCGGTGAAACGCCTGGCTCACGAGTTCGGGGATGCGCCTGGCGTCGTCGATCTCGGCCGCCCATTTGGCGAGCGGCTGGAACATGCGGCGGTAATCGACCTCCTGGAAGGCCTCGCGCTCGATCTGACCGCGCGCCACCTGGCCGATGAAAAGGATCATCGGCGTCGAATCCTGGAACGCGGTGTGGACGCCGATCGAGGCGTTGGTGGCGCCGGGCCCCCTTGTCACGAAGCAGATGCCGGGCCGGCCGGTGAGCTTGCCGTAGGCTTCGGCCATGTTGGCGGCCCCGCCTTCCTGCCGGCAGGTGATGAAGCGGATGTGGTTTTTGGCGTCATGGAGCGCGTCGAGCGCCGCCAGGTAGCTTTCGCCCGGCACGCCAAAGACGATATCGACGCCGTGGATGGCCAGGGCCTCCACGAGAATCTGGCCGCCGGTTCGTGAATTCCGAGGTTGGGGCATGAGCCGTCTTCAATACCGGACGAGAGCGTCCATCGGCAAGGGCGGCGCTCTTGCACCCATGGGCGCCTCCGGATATAGCAGGCCGCGCATGACCGGCATGAAGACCCTCGCCATCGCGGCGTTGCTGACGGCATCGATCCTGGTCGCGCCGGCCGATGCCGCCGAGGTCGACAACGCGGCCTGGCTTGCCACCCAGCTTCGCGCCGCCGAGGCCGCCGCGCGGGCCGATGCCAACGCCCGGCAACTCGACGAAGCGCTCGAAGCGTATTTCGCGGGGCGCCATACCGATGCGCTTGCCGGCCTCGCCGCGGCCGCCGAGGACGGCGTGGTCGAGGCGATGCATTGGCTGGGCGTCATCTACGAGACCGGCGGCGTCGCCGCGCCCGACGATGAGCAGGCGGCGCGGTGGTACCAGGAGGCGGTGGACGAAAGCGACTACGCGCCCGCGCAATACCGTCTCGGCGTCATGTACGAATTCGGCCGCGGCGTCGGCAAGGACGATGCGACGGCGGTCGAGCTCTATCGCGATGCCGCCGAGCAGGGCCATGTGGACGCGCAGCGCAATCTGGGTTCGGCCTATGAACGCGGCTGGGTCGAGGAGAAGGACTTGGCCGAATCGTTCCGGTGGTACCAGCGCGCCGCCGATCAGGGCGACGATATCGCTTTGTCGGGTGCCGAGCGCATTGCCCGTCAACTTAAGGCGGAAAACGTCGAGCTCAGCGAGATCGAAGCCGCGATGGTGGAATACTACAGCGGCGATGCGTTTCGGGCGGTGAGCGGCTTCACGGCGTTGACCGGCGACCGCGACGAAGCTGGCATGTCCTGGCTCGGCTACATGGCGGAGAACGGCTACGGCACGCCGCGCAACCTCGCGCGCGCCGCGGGCCTCTATAACGAAGCGGCCAAGTACGGCGATTTGAAAGCGATCGTCGCCCTCGCCACCATGTTCTATTTCGGCGACCCGGTGCCCCAGGACCTCGCCCGCGCCGCCGGCCTGTTCCAGGAGGCCGCCGCGAAAGGCTGGGCCATCGCCGCCTTCAACCTCGGCTACATGTACGACATAGGGTCCGGAGTCGAATCCGACCGCGCCTTGGCGCTGCGCTGGTACCGCTACGCCGACCTGCTCGGCTACGATCCGGCGGGAGACGAGTTGAAACGGCTGGGGCAGTAGCCGATTTAGATCGGCGGCCGGCGCTGCGCCCAGGGTCGCGCGCGTTCGAGCGCCGCGCCGATTCGTAGGACGCCAAGGTCGTCGAACCGGCGCCCGACGATCTGCAAACCCGTCGGCAGGCCGGTGCTTGTCCAGCCCGAGGGAACCGAGAGCGCCGGACACGGACTCACGAAGTTGAACACCGCCGTCATGTCGAGGCCGACATAACGCCCGTTCTCGTCGTTCCGGTAATAGGCGGCGTCGTTACCGCCGACGGGCGGCGCCGGCAGCGCCATGGTGGGACAGAGCAGCGCCTCGTAAACCTGGAGGATCGGCGACAATTGCTTCCATTGCTCGGTGCGGATGAACTCCAGCCGTTTGAAGTCGACCGCGCTCATGGCCAGGCCGGTCTCGATCAGCGTCACCACGTTCGGGTCCATTTTCGCCCGGTACTTAGGGAGGACGTGACCGAAGAAGGCCGCGAGATAGACCGCCCAGTGCGCCGTCCACGCTTCGTTGAGCTCGAGGCCCCAGTCGAGTTCGACTTCCTCGACGATGGCGCCTTCGCCCGCCAGCGCCGCCACCGCGGCCTTCGTGTTCTCCGCCACCTCCGGATCGATGCGATACCGCCCCAGATCGACGCTCAATGCCAGGCGCCGGCCGCGCACGTCGGATGGGATCGGGATCGTAACGTCGAGCGCCGGTTTCAAGGACTGGATGTCCCGCTCGTCCGGACCTTGCGTCACCTTGAGGAACAGGGCCGCGTCGGAGACGGTACGGGCAAGCGGCCCGAAATGCGAGAGCTGGTCGAATTGGCTCGGCAGGATGGTGAAGGGGATGCGCCCGAAGCTCGGTTTCAAGCCGACGATGCCGCAGAGCGCCGCTGGGATGCGCACCGAACCGCCCATGTCGGAGCCTTCGGCGAGCGCCACCGCGCCCGAGGCCACGGCCGCGCCCGATCCGCCCGACGAGCCGCCGGGCGTGCACGCGGTGTTCCACGGGTTTCTCGTGATGCCCCAGAGCGGGCTTTCGGTGAAGCTCGAATAGGCAAACTCGGGCGTGGTCGTCTTGCCGACCAGGATGGCGCCGGCCTCGAGCAACGCTTCGACGATGGGCGCGTCCTCGTCGGGCACCCAATGTTCGTAGGCGTAAGAGCCAAGGGTCGTGCGCTTGCCCTTGGTCGGCGTCAGATCCTTGATGGCGATGGGCACGCCATGGAGCGGGCCGAGCGCGGCGCCGTTCTCGACCGCGCGTTCGGCCTCGCGCGCCTTTGCCATGGCCTCGTCGGCATAGACGAAGCAGAAGCAGTTGAGCTTCGGGTTCACTTCGGCGATGCGCGCGAGGCTGTTCTCGATGACGCGCACCGGCGACAGCTCGCCGGCGCGGATGCGCCGCGCCAGCTCGGTCGCCGGTGTGAAGCAAAGGTCGAGATCGGCCATCGGTCGGACTCCTTCGATCCTTCGAGACGCGTTCTTCGAACGCTCCTCAGGATGAGGTAGACGTTCTATATGTTACCTCATGCCGAGGAGCCGCGAAATGATACCTCATGCTGAGGAGCCGCGAAGCGGCGTCTCGAAGCATAGCGGCTGGGTCGAGGTTTCTGAGACTTGGGATAGGATCGAATCGGAACGATTGGAGGCGTGATGTCATGACGAAATTCGACGCCGATTTCGCCGTGATCGGGGCGGGGTTCGCCGGCGCCACGGCCGCCTGGGAGCTGTCGCGACAGGGGCAGTCCGTCGTCCTGTTCGAGGCCCGCGACCGGGTCGGAGGACGCGGCTTCGCTAGGCACTTCGCGCTCGGCTGCGACGTGCTTGAGTTCGGCGGGGCCTGGATCACGCCCAACCAGGCGCGCGTGCGCCGCCATGCCGAACGCCACGGCATTCGGCTGCGGCCGACGGCGCCGATCGCCGTCCGGCGCTGGCATGACGGGCACGCGCTACGGTTGGACGCGCCCGCTTCGCCCGCCGCCATGGATGGCTATCGGCGAACGATGGACCGCGTTGCCGAGGATACGCGCCGCTATCGCGCGGGCGAGGCGATGGACGGGGAGGGAAGGCCCTATGCCGGGGTGAGCCTCGCCGCCTATCTCGCCCGCGTCGCGGCGACGCCCGAGGCCATATCGCAAGTGCGCGCCTGGTGGACCATTTCCGGCAATGGCGATCCCGAGACCACGGCGGCCACCGAATATCTATGGAGCAACGGCTATGGCGACGGCGACCCCGAGGGCATGCTTCGTCACTTGCAACACACGCTGGAGCCGGGGACTGGCGCGCTGGTCGAACGCATGCTCGCCGCGTCCGGGGCGCGCGTTCATCTCGGCGCCGCCGTGACCGGCGTCCGTGCCGGGTCGTCCGGCGTCGATGTGGAAATCGCGGGCGGCGGGACCGCGCGGGTCCGTGGGCTAGTCGCGGCGCTGCCGCTGAACGCCATCCGCGCGATCGCGTTCGATCCGCCCTTGCCGGATCGGCAGAGGCAAGCGGCGGCGCGGGGTCATCTTGGCCGCGCGGTCAAAATCTGGATCAAAGCGCGCGGGGTCACGGTCGGCACGCTGGCGACAGGCGGCGGCGAAGGCATCGAATGGATGGTCGCGGAGCGCGAGGCCGCCGACGGCACGACGCTGATCGTGGGGTTCGGATTGGCCGATGGCGGATTCGATCCGGCGGACAGGCATGATGTGGCGGGGGCACTCTATCGCTTCTTCCCCGAGGCGGCGTTCGTCGCCTGGGACTGGCACGATTGGGTGAACGATCCCTGGGCGCGCGGGACCTGGGTGGCGATGCCCGCCGACGCGCCCTGGGTCGCGGAAGCTGGGACTTGGGCGCCGTCGGGGCGGTTGGCCTTCGCCAGTTCCGACTACGCCCACGAAAATCCCGGCTGGATCGAAGCCGCCATCGCCAGCGGCGAGCGGGCGTCCGAGTTCCTTCTGAAGCAGGGCAATTCGATCTGAACCGCCCTTTGCGGTGCGCTCCCCGGTGCTTGTGGCACTCAACGAGCGCATTGTCGAGACCTCCCCCGCGACGACGAGTTCACTATAAATCGGTGCGCGCTAGGTTCTTGACCGGTATCGGAGGAGGTGACGGTGGCGGTACCATCCTATTCTGGCGCCAGAATGGCAGTGGTGGGATCCTGCGTTTGACGGTCTTCGGGAAGTGCTACACGCTGAAAATAAGAGGCAGCACGGCATTGAAGATGCTCCCGATAGGGCATTTCTAAGCGGCAGCGTCGTTTGGCACTTTCCGGCTCTTGAAGCGCGCACTGCCGGTAAATCTCGTCTGCGGGCAGCGTGAAGTGCCGCCTAAAATCGATGATCAACTCCGGCAATCCTGCCCCCAATACTGCTCAGCCGCCCAGGCTGACTCGCCGACACGGCCCCGCCGCCCTATGGCCCAGTCACGGATCGGTCGCGCGGCCGGCGCGCCCGACTTGCCGCCACGGCGGCGCGGAAGCGCTCTATGAGCGCCGAGTCGACAGTTCCCTCCGGAATGCGCGCTAGGAACTCGCCCTCGGGCCCGTAGTCCAAGGAATCGTCCGGCCGTGACAGGCCCTCTAGACATTCACGCATCGATTCTTCAAGCAGGTCGTAACGCTTCATCGCGAGAGCAATCCGGCACCGATCACCGAGACAATACCACAGCCAGTTTCCGCTCCCGCGTGCCTTTTCCACCGCCGTATCGATAGCATGCAGCGCTTGGCCAAGGTCCTCCTGGCTGGGTCCGCCCGGCTTCGAGCAATAGAAATAGTGGCCGGCCAGCCGCTGCCATGGTTCCGAATTATCCGGATCGAGGGCGATCTGCTGATGTATGACGGCAATGGCTTCGTCGGTACGGCGCGCTGCTCCCAAAAGGCGCGACAGCTCGGCCAGATAGATGGATCGCTCGCCTACCGGCATTTCGCTTTCGAGCCACGTCCGAAGCAGTGAGATGGCCCGATCGAATTTTCTCGCTCGGATCAGCGGATCAATGCGATTCTGGATAGCGTCCCACGCTTCACCGGGTGTTCGAGCGCTCTCCTCGACCACCGCCGACCTCCTTCCAGAAAAAACGACTCCCGACCCCTTTTCCGGCTAATGATCGTGCCGGTGCAGGATCTGGTCGGCGATGCCGGTGTCGTAGGCGAGACCCGCCGGCGTAATCACGATCCCCGACGGTTGGTGCGGCTTCACCAGGCCCTTGCGATGCAGCGCCACGAACACCGCCTGGTTCGATAGCCCGGTCGCGTCGCTGGCCTGGACGACCGCTTCACCCAGGTGAAAATGATCGCCGTGCGCGTGCGGCATCGACGTCACCAGCACATGCCCCGGCTCCGGCTCGGGCCCGATGAATTCCTCGTTCTTGGCCATCGCCTGTAATAGGACCAGCGTCTTGGCCTGGAGCGCGTTCAGATTGAGCGGATTGTGTTTCGCCATGGCGGCCTCGTTCACTCCCTGAAATTCACGTATTGCAACGGCAGCTCGATCTTGAGCCCCTTCACCAAGGCGATCGCGCCCTGAAGATCGTCGCGCTTCTTGCCCGAGATCCTGAGCTCGTCGCCCTGGATCGCCGCCTGCACCTTGAGCTTGGCGTCCTTGATCGCCTTGACGATGCGCCGGGCAATCGCCTGGTCGATGCCCTGCTTGACGGTGACGAGCTGGCGCAACGAACTGCCGGCGGCCTTCTCCGGGTCCTTGAATTCGAGCGCCCCGGCGTCGAGCTTGCGGCGCACCATATGGGTCTTCAGCAATTCCTGCATCTGGCGCAGCTTCATGTCGTCATCGGCCAAGACGGTCAGCAGATTCTCCTGGCGCTCGACCGAGCACTTGCTGTTCTTGAAGTCGAAGCGCGTGTCGATTTCCCGGCGCAGGCCGTTCAAGGCGTTGTCGACCTCGGCGAGTTCGGTCTTGGAGACGACATCGAAAGAGGGCATCGGTACCTCGGAGCTATTGGACGTGGCCGGCTTCGGCCGCTTCGATATGCCGGGCGAAGGTCGCCAGGTCAATATTGGCGCCGCAGACGATGAGCCCGACGCGGCGGCCCGCGAGGCGTTCGCGCAACGGACCGCAAAGCGCCGCCGTCGCCGCCGCGCCGGCCGGCTCAACCGCCAGCTTCATCTCGCGGAACAGCAGCGCCATGGCCCGGCGCAATTCCTCGTCGCTCACCTTCACCAGGCCGTCGAGATGGCGCCGGCAAAGCTCGAAACTGTAGGGCGCGGCGTGCGGCGCGCCCAGGCTGTCGGCGATGGTGGCGACGCGGTCGATCGCCTGTGGGCTGCCGGCGGCGAAACTGCGATGCATGCTGTCGGCGCCCTCGGGCTCGACGCCGAAGACTTGCGTCGACGGGCTCGCGAGCTTGATGGCCGTGGCCACGCCCGAAGCAAGCCCGCCGCCGCCGACGGGCACGATGACGGCGTCGAGCCCCGGCGACTGGCGGGCGAATTCGAGACCGAGCGTCGCCGTGCCTAGCGTCGTTCGTGGGCCTTCGAAGGGGTGGATGAAGCTGCGCCCCTCCTCGGCGGCGATGCGCTTCACCGCCGCGAAGGCGGCATGCACGTCCTCGGCCAGGACCACCTCGGCGCCATAAGCCTTGCAGCGCGCCACCCGCGCCGGGCTCGCGGTCTTGATCATCACGACCTTGGCGTTGGTGCCGAGCGTCTTGGCGGCGAAGGCGGTGGCGATGGCGTGGTTCCCGGCGCTGGCCGCGGTGACGCCCGCCGCGAGTTCGGCCTGGGAGAGGCCGAGCATGACCGTCAACGCGCCGCGCGGCTTGAAGGTTCCGGTCAGCTGGAAGAGTTCGAGCTTCAGGACGACTTCGGTGCCGCGCCCGGCCGCTGCTTCGATCTCGCGCCCGCGCCAATGATGCACCGGCGTCTCGACGATGAAATCGGCGAGGCGCGCGCGGTTGGCTTCGATTTCGGATATTGTCGGGATTTGCATCCGCGATCTTATAGCCGCCGCCACCGATGAATGCCACACTGGTGGCTGCTTTCGTGGTTTCGAGTTGCGGCCTCGTCCTTCGACAGGCGCGAGGCACGAGGTCCTCATGCTGAGCCTGTCGAAGTATGAGAGTTGCGCCGCCCATGATCTTCGACTCTCCGCCGCCTACTCCCGATCCTTTCCGCCGGCGCGTCCGCGCCGCAACCCGCATGGACGAAGCCGCGGCGGTCGAGGCGCTGGCGGCCGAGGCCGAGCTTTCACCCGAGGCGCGGGGTCGCATCGCCGGCCGCGCGCGCGAACTCGTGACCCAGGTGCGCGCCGCGCGCCTGGGGCAGGGCGGCATCGACGCCTTCATGCAGGAATACCAGCTCTCGAGCCGCGAAGGCGTCGTGCTCATGTGTCTTGCCGAGGCGCTGTTGCGCATCCCCGACGCCGAGACGGCGAACCTCTTCATCAAGGACAAGATCGGCGACGCCGACTGGCGCAAGCACCTGGGCTCGAGCGAATCGCTGCTGGTGAACGCCTCGACCTGGGCGTTGATGCTGACCGGGCGCGTGCTTGGCTTCGAGCGCGAGACGGAAGGCGATCTCTATGGGCTGCTGCGGGGGTTGGTCGCGCGCAGCGGCGAGCCGGTCATCCGCCAGGCCGTGACGCAAGCGATGCGGATTCTGGGGCGCCAATTCGTCATGGGCCGGACCATCGACGAGGCGTTGGAGCGCGCAACGGTGCTGGAAAAATCCGGCTACCGATATTCCTATGACATGCTGGGCGAGGCGGCGCGGACCGAGGCCGACGCCAGGCGCTACGCCGAATCTTACGCCCACGCCATCGCCGCCATCGGGCAAACGGCGGCGGGGAGGGGGCCGGTCGACGGCCCGGGCATCTCGGTGAAGCTCTCCGCGCTTCATCCGCGTTACGAGTACGCGAAAAAACAACGCGTGATGGTGGAGCTTGTCCCGCGCCTCATGGAGTTGGCGAAGGCGGCCAAGGCGGCCAACATCGGCATGACCATCGACGCGGAGGAAGCCGAGCGCCTCGATATTTCTCTCGATGCGATCGAGGCGGTGTCCGGCGACGCGGCGCTCAAGGGCTGGGACGGGTTTGGGCTTGCGGTGCAGGCCTACCAGAAACGGGCGCTGCCGCTCATCGACTGGCTCGCGGACTTGGCGCGCCGCCACCGCCGGCGCCTCATGGTGCGCCTGGTCAAGGGGGCGTACTGGGACAGCGAGATCAAGCAGGCGCAGGAGCGCGGCCTCGCCTTCTATCCCGTCTTCACCCGGAAAGTAGCGACCGATGTCTCCTTTCTCGCCAGCGCCAAGAAGCTGATCGGCGACCCCGCCGCCTTCTATCCGCAATTCGCCACGCACAATGCCCACTCGCTGGCGGCGGTGCTGGAGATGGCCGGGCAGGGGCGGGACTTCGAATTCCAGCGCCTGCACGGCATGGGCGACGCGCTCTATGAGCGGATCGTCGGCGACTGTCCGGTGCGCATCTACGCGCCCGTCGGCAGCCACGAGGACTTGCTCGCCTATCTGGTGCGACGGCTGCTGGAGAACGGCGCCAACACCTCGTTCGTGAACCGCATCGTCGATGAGAGTGCGCCGATCGAGGAGCTGATCGCCGATCCGGTCGAACGGTGGCGGAATTTGACGGTGAAGCCGCACCCGCGCATCCCGCTGCCGCGTGACATTTTCGGCGCGCGCAAAAACGCCCGCGGGGTCGATCTGAGCGATCCCGACGCGCTGGCGTCCCTGGCGGTCGCGATGGATTCGGCGTCGGGCGAGGCGGCCGCCGCTCCGATCGTCGGCGGAGCCGAGCGCCGCTCCGGAAAATCGCGCGAGATCCGCGACCCGTCGGATCGGCGCCGGGTGGTCGGCAACGTCTTCGAGGCCGGCGCGGCGGACGTTGCCGAAGCCGTGACCCGGGCGCTTGGCGCTCAACCCTCGTGGAACGCGACACCGGCCGGCGAGCGCGCGGGCCTCCTCGAACGCGCCGCCGATCTGATGGAAGAGCGGATGCCGGCGCTGATGGCGCTCGCGTCCCGCGAGGCCGGCAAGACCATCGCCGACGCGCTGTCCGAGGTGCGCGAGGCGGTCGATTTCTGCCGCTACTACGCCGAACGCGCGCGGGCCGATTTTGCCGCGCCGCTCGCCATGCCGGGGCCGACGGGCGAGCGGAACCTGCTGGCGCTGGCCGGGCGCGGCGTATTCGCCTGCGTCTCGCCGTGGAATTTCCCGCTCGCCATCTTCACGGGCCAGGTCGCGGCCGCACTCGCCGCCGGCAATACGGTGGTGGCGAAGCCCGCGGAGCAGACGCCGCTCATCGCCGCCGCCGCGGTCGCGATCCTGCACGAGGCCGGCGTGCCGGGCGAGGCGCTGCACCTTCTGCCCGGCGACGGGCCGAATGTGGGAGCGCCGCTCGTCGCCGACTCGCGCATTGCCGGCGTCGCCTTCACCGGTTCGACCGAAACCGCCTGGGCGATCAATCGGGCGCTCGCCCGGCGCGACGGCCCCATCGTTCCGCTCATCGCCGAGACCGGCGGCCAGAACGTCATGATCGTCGATTCCTCGGCGCTGCCCGAGCAGGTGGTGCGCGACGTGCTCATCTCCTCGTTCCAGAGCGCCGGCCAGCGCTGCTCGGCAGCCCGAATCCTCTTCGTGCAAGGTGACATCGCCGGCAAGCTGCTGCCGATGCTGACCGGCGCGATGGCGGAATTGAAGGTCGGCGACCCCGCCCTGCTCTCGACCGATGTCGGCCCGGTCATCGACGAGGCGGCACGCGCGGCGCTGCACGAGCACGCCGTGCGGATGGAAAGAGAGGGCGAGCTGTTGTACCGGGCGCCGCTGGGGCCTGAAACCGCGCATGGCACGTTCGTGGCGCCGCAGGCGTTCAAGATCGATCGGCTGGACCGGCTGACGCGCGAGGTGTTCGGGCCGATCCTGCATGTAATCTCATACTCGGCGGATCGGCTGGACCAGGTCCTGGACGCCGTCAACGCGACTGGATACGGCCTCACGCTCGGCATCCACAGCCGCATCGACGAAACGGTGCGCCGGATCCATGCGCGATTGCGCGTCGGCAACGCCTACGTCAACCGCAGCATGATCGGCGCCGTCGTCGGCGTGCAGCCCTTCGGCGGCGAAGGCCTCTCCGGGACCGGCCCCAAGGCCGGCGGCCCGCGCTACCTCCACCGCTTCGCGACCGAGCGCACGCTTTCGATCGACACCACGGCGGCCGGCGGCAACGCCAGCCTCATGTCGCTGCAGGAAGACGCGCCGCTATAGAAGCCCGTCGATGCTGGCGATGAACATCCGACGTAGGGGTCCGGCCCAGGGGTCAAATTATACCTCTTGCCCCATCGGCATGCACAGGCAAAAGGCAAGACCTGACCCCTTTTGGTGACCCCTTTCGACCCCGTCGGACCGAGATGGGACATGGGACGACTACTGCCCAGTGGTTAAATCAGGCATGAAACTCGCGCGGCGGAACATAGTCATCTATGACGGCGACGATGCGGTCCAATAGCGGCGCAAACCCTGAAAAATCTATCGTGCCTGCTTTTGGGCGCACGACCTTCTCCGCAAAAACATACTTTCCGTACTCACCGTCAGCGCCGTGATCCTTCTTGGGGTTGTACTTTTTGCCGTCGAGTTCGGTCGCAAGCAGCACCGGATCGAAGAAATCCTCAATGCACGACATTTGCTTCCCCTGCAGTTGCGGCGTTTTGATGAGGTAGAGATTGTCCGTGATGTGAAAGAACGGATCAGTTGAATCCAGATTGACATCGATGCCGTAGTTCTCCTTGAGCGTGCCAAAAATCTTCTTCGAACCATCGTCATTATCGATGAGCACAATAACGGGGTGCTTCAGCGGACGATGGCCAAACGCCCGGACCTCTTGACCGTACCGGTTCTTAATAAAGAAGTATTTCAGATCGCTCGCACCACCGCCAAGCTCCAAAATGCGGTGTGCTTGATTGCTATAGTTGAAGAATGCCACGGCACTCTTGAAGGCCGACCCATCCCAAACGCCGAGCTTGGGATGGAACTGAGTGAGTTTCCGAATGGCGTACCTTAGATAGATGCTGTCTGTTTTGCCCTCGCACACAACCAGCGGCGCTTCGAGACGAACGAAGTACCGATACTTCAAAAAGCGTGCATAAAGTCTGCGGAAGGCGGTCGCATTTATCCTCTTATCAGGCTCTTTCCGATCATCGATCGTGTCTTTGACGTGATGGATATGACTGAGAATGCCGGCAAGCGGAGCGAGTGACTCGATCGGCTCGGGAGCGGGCATTTCCTCCCCAGCCTCTTTGGGGTTCTTGCTCGCAGGGACCGGGCGGTAGTAACTGCCAGTCTCAAATAGACGATGGCACATGTGGCGCGCCGATCGGTTGTATTCGGGGCGTGTATTGACCTTTGCGTTGACAGTCAGTCCGGTGACAAGTTGCCGGCTCATACGAAACTGCATTCGGGTCTTTGCCGGATTGACCGCGAAGCCCGTCTTGTCAATCACCTTCGTGAGGTCGTCGCCCAGGACCCATTGAGGCCCGCCAGCCGGATCGGACTTAGCAACGCCCGACGGAAAATCCCGGTGGCTGGTCGAGAAGGTAATGTCGTCGGCATAGCGCGAATAAGTGAGCTGGCTCTGCTTCGCCAACTGCGCCAAACGAACATCGAGGAGATGGGCGATCAGGTCGGCGATGACTGGCGAACAGGGACTGCCTTGCGGTAGAGCGTTCTCGTAGCACGCGATCTGAGCGACAATGGTTGCGACCTTTTCGTTGAGTTTGAAACTGTTGTTGTGGATGAAGAAGCCCCTGACACGCCCGAAATTCAACGTCGGAAAGAAGTCCTGCAGATCGAGATTCAAAACATAACGGCGCCTCCTGTGTCGGCGCGCGTTCGAAATGATGGAGTGCTTTCGCCTGAAGCCGTGTGAGAGTGAGCGCCGACCGCTCTCAGCATCGATCTTGTCCCTACAATCATAGAGCACATTCGCCAGATGACGCTGCAGAGTTTTGAGTGACTTGATCGGAGCACTTATCTCCCGCTCGCCACCGCTTCGCTTAGGAATTTTGAACTTCGTATACTTCGATGCTTCCGGAATCTTGTAGAGGATGTAAGAAAGCCCGCTCGGCTTGTAGCCTAATATTGCCGCAAGGTCCCCTAGTGTTTTTGCATCCTGTAGTTTGTTAAGTACTGACACCTACAATTCCTGAAAAAGATTAAAAGGCTTACAGGCACTCCTATGCGATCGCATGCACTGCACCATCATATAGCTAGCACAAGCATTAAGGATCGTCGGGAAGCATCGTCCCCTGACATTGTTTCATATATCGCGAAGCGCGATAACAAATCTGCCTGTAAGCCGTTGTGTTTTTTAGCGAATAATGAGCCACGCGGCAAGCTCCGATTGCACTGCTACCTGCCCAGCGATGAGCGAGGTTGGGAGGGTTGCGCGGTCAAGTCCGGTTTTTGCTGGATAAACGGGTTGGGGATGCGGTGGCTGTAGGGCTGGCCGCCGGGGCGGTTCGCTTGGCGTGAGCGCGGTCAAGTTCGTCGCGGATCGCTTTGAGTTGGCGCCGCTCGAACGCCGTCTTCTTGAGGCCGGGCCAGCGCTCGGCGGCACGGATGAGCAAAAGGCAAGACCTGACCCCTTTCGGCGCGTCAGCCGCACGCGCCCTCCATTCACCCGTTCGAATCATGTTATGCTTACGCACGGCTGAAGTTGTTGTTGATTTGGATGATTTGGGGTCGTGGCCTGCGGAGGTGCGGTCGGAACTCGACGAAAAGCTGGACGGACTGATCGCAGAGTACGATGCGCAAACCCAGTTCGATCTTTCCGGTGATCACTGGTTTAAGCCGCCACCGCCAAAGCCTTTAACCCGGCGCGCGCAACTGGTCATTACGGAACAAATGAAGGCAATGAAGCTCCGCGTCTTTCACGCGACGCGCCTTCTCGATTTCAACGAGGTTGTGCGCGATGGTATTCGCCCACTTGTTCTTGACGAACGTGTTGCCCGGCTGCGTGAATTGGCGGCGCAAAGACGCCTCGCCGATTTCGAGGATGAAATCGGCGAAATCATTGGTCGTGTGGATCTAACCGATAATTGTTTCACGATCCGGGAGGCGCGCGTGTGGGCCACGCCGTTACGCCGCTATCTGCATGATGGAGGGTGTGACGTGTTCTTCGATCACTGGGGTGGAGAGGCAGTCCAAAGACTGGCCCACATGGCATCGCCCGCGCTGGAGGCGGCAATTCAGGGGATTGGCAATCCCGCGGTGGTGGTCGCAAAAATCCCGGCGCTCGGCTTTTGCAAGCGTTCAAACTGGCGCCTGGCACCCACAATGCTGGAACTGGCGCTCGAAGCATCTGGACGGGTTGAAGTATCAGTTGGCGCTTGGGATGTGTGTGCGGAACTCCCGATTCCGCCCGAGTGGATTGAAGGCGTTGTTCCGCCCGATGACGCCACGGTTTCCGATCCTCGGCGTACCTAGTCTCCACGTCAAAGGGGTCGGGTCTTGCCCTTTGCCCGGGTATCCGTGCCTGGTCATCGTCGCCCCGCCTCTCGCCCAAACCCAAGGGTAGCCCCCGAACCTGCCTCCGGCAATCGGCCTAGGCGCCGATAGGCAGCCCCGCAATACGTAACGAAAATTCTTGACTATTGCGGCCGAGTTCTTGTAATGTTCCATGCCTCCGTCTCGGCGGGACAGGCGTTGTTCTTTGACATCGTGAATAGGACCATCAGAAACCACCCTTCGCGCGTCGCGGGGAAGGGCGGCGGAGGGATTCTACCGCCTTCCGACCGACGGACGATGGCGGACCTTTGACGAACGCAAACGACCTTCCGCCAGCCGTCAGCCGTCAAGCGATCCGGCTCCGCCAAGCGGGATTCCCGCTTTGCATGGGGTAGATCGTCGAAAAATCGGCTTTGTTTTTTATCCCAAGCGAAAACCAAGAACCAACCGCTGATAGCTGATAGCTGACAGCTGACAGCTGACAGCCAACTTCCCGCTGGACATGGGGTGGATCGCTCGGATCTTGTTTTTTCCGCCGGGCTATAGCCGCCCGTCGATGCTGGCGATGAACATCTGCTTCATCTCGGCCACGCCCGCCGGCACCGGATTGCCGCCGGTCGAGGGATCGGCCTCGGCCGCGACCGACAATTCGTCGAGCCGGTCCTTGCCCACGCCGAGCTCCTTCAAGGTGTGCGGGATGCCGACCTCCATGCGCAGGGCCAGCACCCAGTCGAGCATCGCCTGGTAGGACGGGTCGGGGAGGCCGAGCCAGGCGGCGAGCCGGACCATCTTCGTTTCGATGGCCTTGCGGTTGAACTGCATCACATAGGGCATGACCACGGCGTTGGTGAGGCCGTGATGCGTGTCGTAGACGGCGCCGATGGGATGGCTCAACGAATGAATCGCCCCGAGGCCCTTCTGGAACGCGGTCGCTCCCATCGCGGCGGCGGCCATCATGTTGGCGCGGGCCACCAGGTTCTTGCCGTCGCGCACCGCTAGGCCCAAGTTCTCCTTGATGAGGCGCATGCCCTCGACCGCGATGCCCTCCGCCATCGGGTGAAACCCCGGCGCGCAATAGGCCTCGAAGCAGTGCGCGAGCGCATCCATGCCGGTGGCGGCGGTGATCTTGGGTGGCAGGCCGACCGTCAGCGCCGGATCGGCGATGACGATCGCGGGCTGCATCTTGGCGTGAAAGATGATCTTCTTGGCGTGCGTCGCTTCGTTGACGATGACCGAGGCGCGGCCGACTTCCGAGCCCGTCCCGGACGTGGTCGGCACCGCGACGATGGGCGCGATGCCCGCCGGATCGACCAGCTTCCAATTGTCGCCGACGTCCTCGAAATCCCAGATAGGGCGCTTCTGGCCGACCATGAGCGCGATCGCCTTGCCGGCATCGAGGCCGCTGCCGCCGCCAAACGCGATGACGCCGTCATGGCGCCCGGCGCGGAATGCCTTGACCCCGTCCTCGACGTTCTTGCCGATCGGGTTCCCCTTGATGTCCGAGAACACCGCCGTCGGCAGCCCCGCCTTCTCGTTGGCGGCGACGGCGTCCTTGATCATCGGCAGTCCGGCCAAGCCGGGGTCGGTCACCAGCAACGGCCGCTTCATGCCCAGCGTCTTGCACGCATCGGCCAGCTCGGAAATGCGCCCGACGCCGAACCGTACATGGGTCGGGTAGTTCCAGTTGCCGCGCAACGCGGTGGCGTCGGTCATAGGATTATCCTCCGTCAAAGCGCGGTGCGCAGGTGGAACGACTTCGGCCGCGTCAAATGTTCATAGCCGACAGCGGAAAGCGTGGCGCCGCGGCCCGAATCCTTGACCCCGGTCCAGGCCAGCGCCGGATCGAGATAGTCGCAACGGTTCATGAACCAGGTCCCGGTCTCGATTTGGGCGCCGATGCGGATCGCGGCTTTCTCGTCCATCGTCCAGACCGCGGCGGTGAGGCCATAGCGACTGTCGTTCATCAACCGGATGGCCTCGTCATCGGACGAGACCTTCATGATGCCGACGACGGGGCCGAAACACTCCTCGCGCATGATCGGGTTCCGGTGATCGACATCGGCGAGGATCTGCGGCGCCATGTAAGGCGTGCCGTCCTTGGCGGCGGGAAAGCCCTTGGGATCGATGAGCGGCCTGGCGCCGGCGCGCACCGAAGCCGCGATCTGGTCGCCGATCGCCTTCGCGGCCGAGGCACGCACCACGGGGCCGAGATTGGTATCGGCCTCCAACGGGTTGCCCAGGCGATACTTGTTGGTGAGCGCGACGGCGCCGTCGAGGAAGCGGTCGTAGAGCTCGTGGGCCACATAGATGCGCTGGATGCCGCAGCAGGACTGCCCGGAATTGAAGAAGGCGCCATCGACCAGATTCTCGACAGCGTGGTCGAGATTGGCGTCCGCGCGGACATAGGCCGGGTCGCAGCCGCCGAGCTCGAGGCCCGCGCCGATGAACCGCCCGGCCGCAGCCTTCATGACCGCATGGCCGCCATCGACGGAGCCGGTGAAGGCGACGAAGTCGATGCCGTCGCCGGCGATCATCTTGGCCGTATCCTCGTGGCCGAGATGCAAATACTGGAACAGGCCCGGCGGCAGGCCGGCGGCCTTGAACGCCTCGGCGTAGCGTTCGGCGCAGAGCGGCGTCTGCGCCGAATGCTTGAGGATGACGGCGTTCCCCGCCATCAGCGCCGGCACGATGGCGTTGACGGAAGTGAGATAGGGATAATTCCAGGGCGCCACCACGAAGACGACGCCGAGCGGCTCGCGGCGCAGGAACCGGGTGAAGCCAGGCTTCGGGGCGACCTCGACATCGGCGAGCGCCTCGCCGGCAATCGCGATCATGTGGCGCGCGCGCTCCTCGAAACCGCGCACCTCGCCCGGCGATTGCGAAATCGGCCGGCCCATCTGGCGCGTGATCTCCTCGGCGATCTCGTCTTTCTTGGCGACGAAGGCATCGACGGCCTTGGTCAGCAGCGAGGCGCGTTCGGCAACCGGCACGCTTCGCCACGACGCTTGGCCCGCGCGCGCGGACGCAACGGCCGCCGCGATCTCCGCTCCCGTGGCGAGCGTCCGCTCCACGTAGACGCTGCCATCGACGGGCGTGATGGTCTTGAGGCTGCTGGGCATTGCTAGTCCCCCTCTATGGCCGGGCCATGAGGCCGCCATCGACGATAAGCTCCGTGCCGGTAATGTAGGACGCCTTATCGGAGAGAAGGAAGAGGACCGCGTTCGCCATGTCTTCGGTCGTGCCGACACGCCCCAACGGCACCACGCGTGCCGTGGCGTGCTTCCGCGCCGGGTCTTTCAGCCAGCGATCCTGCATCGGCGACTGGGTCGGTCCAGGCAGCAGCGTGTTGGAGCGGATCTTGTCGGCCGCGAACTGGATGGCGATCGATTTCGATAGGGCGATGAGGCCCGCCTTCGAAGCCTGGTAGGCGTCCTGGGGAGAGTCGTCGCCGCGCAGGCATTGGACCGTGGAGACGTGAACCATGGCGCCGCCGCCGGACCGGCGCATCATGGGAATGGCGTGGCGCGCGGCCAGCATGGCGCCCTTGAGGTTGATGTCGAGGACCCGATCCCAGACGTCGAGATCCATGTCGGCCAAGGACCGGTCGCGGCCGAACCACAGCACGCCCGCCGCGTTGACGAGATAGTCGAGCCGCTGGCCGAGCACGAAGGCACGCGCCATGGCGTCGGCCACGAAGGCATCGTCGCTGGCGTCGCCCTTGAGGAAAAGCGCATGCGCGCCGAACGGCTTGATATCGGATGGCGCGTCTTTCACGTCGAGGAGCACCACGCTCGCACCCTCGGCCAGAAGGCCCAGAGAGACGGCAAGGCCCATGCCGCCCGCGGCGCCGGTGACGACGGCGGTCTTGCCGGTGAAGCTCATGCGGCTCAAGTCTGCTCGAAACCGCGCAGGCGTTCCCAATCGGTCACGCGGCGGTCGTATTCGAATTGCTCCCAATTCCCGGCGTGGAGATAGTGATCGATCACATCATCGCCCATGGCGGCGCGCAAGACCTTCGACTTGTCGAGCAGCGCCAGGGCCTCGCGCAGGGTCTTCGGAATCTCGCGGATGCCCTTGGCGGCATAGGCGTTGCCGACGAATTTGGGCTCGAGGTCGAGCTTCTTCTCGATGCCGTGGAGCCCCGCGGCGATCGTCGCGGCGAAGGCGAGATAGGGGTTGGCGTCGGCGCCCGGGATGCGGCACTCGACCCGGATGCTCGAACCTTCGCCGCAGAGGCGGAACCCAGACGTGCGATTGTCCACCGCCCAGATCGCCTTGGTGGGCGCGAAGGTGCCGGCCTGGAAGCGCTTATAGGAATTGATGTTCGGGGCATAGAAATAGGTCATCTCGCGCGCGGTTGCGAGCTGGCCGGCCAGGTAACGGCGCATCAGCTTCGACATGCCGTCCGGCCCTTTCTTGTCGGAGAAGAGCGCCTTGTCGGTCTTGGCGTCCCATAGCGAGGAATGGAGGTGGAAGCTGCTGCCGGCGGCGTTGTAATCGTACTTGGCCATGAAGGTGATCGCCTTGCCGCGCAGGTAGGCGATCTCCTTGGCGCCGTTGCGGTAGATGACGGCGCGATCGGCCATCTCGAGCGCCTCGGCGTATTTAAGATTGATTTCCTCTTGGCCCGCGCCCCATTCGCCCTTCGATGCCTCCACCGGCACGCCGGCCCCGTCCATGCCGTTGCGGATGGCGCGGATGAGCGGCTCCTCCTTGGTGGTCTGGAGGATGTGATAGTCCTCCATGTAGGCGCCGGAGGTCTTCAAGTCGCGATAGTGCTTTTCGCGCGCGGAGTCGTAAGTCTCGTCGAAGGCGAAGAACTCGAGCTCGGCGGCCGTCTTGACGACGAACCCCTTCTCGCGCGCCCGCGCGATCTGCTTGCGCAAGATGGCGCGCGGGCTGTGCGGAACCGGGTGGCCGTGATGGTCGAGCACGTCGCAGAGTACGAGCGCGGTGCCTTCGAGCCAGGGCACGCGGCGCAGCGTGGCCAAGTCGGCCTTCATGTTGAAATCGCCGTAGCCCTTCTCCCACGACGCGGCCTTGTAGCCGGGCACCGGCTCCATATCCATGTCCACGGCCAGCAGATAGTCGCAGCCATGCGATTCGTTGACCGCGCTCTCCAGAAAGAAGTGACCGGTGACTCGCTTGCCGATGAGGCGCCCTTGCATGTCGACCATGCACACAAGGACGGTATCGATCTCCTCGGCCTTGATGAGCCGCGTCAACTCGCCGATCGTCAGTCGTCCGCGCATGACAATCCCTCGTTCGGCCATGGGTCAAAAAAGAACGCACGGAACCGCCGCGATGGGCGATTCCGTGCGTTGGTCGACATTGTCAGGCGTGGCCGAGCGACTTCTGGCGCTCGCTCACGGCAAACGCCTCCTCGGGCGAATAGACCAGTTTATGCCGCCCGATGAGCGCGAAGTAGAGAATGCCGATCGCATACCAGATCGCCGCTCCATAGACGCCGGTGCGATAGACCGGGTCCTGCAGCTGCATGACGAGAGTCACAACGGCGATGACGAGCGTGACGACCGCCCCCAGATTGCCGAGCGGGCTACGGTAGGGCCGATTGATGTTCGGCAGGTTCTTGCGAAGCAACATGAACGAAATCGCCTGGAATGCGTAGGAGATCGTGGCTCCAAACACCGCCATGTTGAGCAGCGTCCCGCCGATCACCGTTCCGGCGTCGGCGCCCTTCCACCACCGCACGACCAGCATCAGCGCGAATCCCACCACCGCGCCGACGATGAGCGCCACATGCGGCACCTGATGCGTGCCATGGGTAAGCGACAGGACCCGTGGAATATAGCCGGCACGCGACAAGGAGTATATCTGCCGCCCCTTGGCGTAGATGATGGTGTGTAGGCTGGCAATCAGGCCGATCACCGCAAGCAGCGCCAGCAGGTTCGCCGCGGTCCCGCCATAGATCGCGCGGAAGCCGTCGAGCAAGGGTTCGCCGGAACTGCCGAGGGCGAAGGCCCCGGTGATCCGCGTCGTCACCTCCAGGTTCGTGATGGGATCGACAGAGGTCACCTCGCGAACGATGCCAATTCCGGAATTGAGAAAAGTGATGAGGGTCGCGGAAATGCACAGCGTCAAGATGCCGAGCAGGATGCCGCGCGGCATGTCCTTCTTTGGGTCGTGACTCTCCTCCGCCGCCAGCGGCAACTGCTCGATGGCGAGGAACAGCCACACCGCGAAGGGCATGGCGGCAAGAATGCCGTAAATGCCGACAGGCAGGAACGGCCCGCCGCCCTCCGGCAATTCGATCATGGCGCCGGTATCATCGACGCCAATGTTGAGCGCCCAACGCTGGAAATCGAATTGCGGAATGGCGCTGACCCAGAATATGACGAGGACCAGCAAAGCCAGCAGGGTCACGATCACCGACACCTTGAACGACAGCTCCACGCCCAGGAGATTCAAGGCGAGGAAGACGGCATAGGCGATGATCCACCAGACCGGTTCGAATTCGGACCCCGTCCCGAAGATGCCCCCCAGATACGCGCCGACAAAAAAGGTGATGACGGCCGGGGTCACGACATATTCGATGTTTTCCGCGAGACCCGTGACGAATCCGCCCCAGGGTCCCATCGCCGATCTGGCGAAGGAGTAGGCGGCCCCGGTATGGGGCAAGGCCGGCGCCATCTCGGCCAAGCAATAGCAAAGGCCGACATACATGATGCCGATTATGACGGCGGCGACCAACAGGCCGCCAAATCCGCCGACGCCGATGCCGAAATTCCAGCCGGAGAAGTGGCCGGAGATGACGGCCCCCACGCCGAGTGCCCAGAGCGAGCCTACCCCGGCATAGCGGCGCAGAGAGCGTTTCTTGAAATACTCCTCGCCGACGGTTTCGTAGTGAACGCCTTCGTAGCTTACTTGCTTGCCTTCCGAACCTGATGGCTGTGCCATGACGATGCCTCCACTGGTTTTTCCGATCCCGCCACGCGGTTGCGCGGGTAGTGGGGGAACACGCAAGAAATTGAAACCGGTTTACGACTGTGGGTCCAGGTCCATTGAGTCGCCCGATAGCGCGGCAATGCCATTCCCCCAGCTTGCTTTCCCCAATGGACGATGATGGACTTCCAGCGCCGGCTTGTAAAGCCGGACCGCCGAAGTCCGCGAGCATCGCGCGGGCTGGATATCCAGTCCCGATACCATATATGTTCAGTAATCCAGGTTCGGATGGGCAAAGACTTAAGGGTAGATCGTTCGGCCATGACATTCTCGATCGCGGGCCACTGCGCGCGCACCGGCATGCTCGGCATCGCCATCACCACGTCGAGCATCTGCGTGGCGAGCCGCTGTCCGTGGGCGCGCGCCGGCGTCGGTGCCGTGTCCACTCAGAACATCACGGATCCGGGCCTCGGGATTCGTGGTCTCGATCTCATGGCCAAGGGTGGCGTCGCCGGCGAAACCTTGGCGCGCCTGCTGGAAGGATATCCTTTCGCCGACTACCGCCAGGTGACGATCGTCGACGCCCAGGGGCGGACGGCGCACCACAGCGGCGCCAAGACCTTGGGCACGAATGCGGTGGCGGAGATGCCGCATTGCGTCGCGGCCGGCAATCTTCTCGGCAACCGCGACGTGCCACTGGCCATGGTCCGAAGCTTCGCGGCCAATCCGGCCTCGCATCTGGCGGAGCGGCTGTTGCAGGCGCTCGAGGTCGGCGTGGCGGCGGGCGGGGAGATGGGACCGGTGAAATCGGCGGGGTTACTGGTCGTTGACCGGCAGCCCTGGCCGTTGGTCGATCTGCGCGTCGATTGGCATGACCTGGCGCCGGTCGGCGCGTTGCGCGGCCTCTGGGAGGCCTATCGGCCGCAGATGAACGACTACCTGACGCGCGCCCTCGATCCGGCGGCGGCCCCCAATTACGGCGTTCCAGGCGATCCATAGAGAGTCATCCGGCTTGCAGCTTCGTCCGTATCAGGTCCGCGATCGAAAGCGCGGACGTGAGCCCCGGCGAATCCATGCCGTAGAGGGCGACCAGGCCGGGGGTGCCGTGATGCTCGGGCCCGCGAATCGCGAAATCCTGGGCCGCGGCGCCGGCCGGCTGAAGCTTGGGCCGTATGCCCGTGTAGCCCGGCCGAAGGCTGCCGTCGGGAAGATCGGGAAAGTAGGCGCGGATCGATGGGTAGAACAGCGCCGCGCGGTCGGCGTCGATGTCATAGTCGATCCGATCGACCCAGCGGATATCGGGCCCGAAGCGGCAACGGCCGGCCAGGTCCAGCGTCGAGTGGACGCCGAGACCGCCCTCGGACGGGATCGGATAGATCAAACGGCGGAAGGGCGAGGGTCCGGCATAGGTGAAGTAGTTGCCCTTCGCCATGTACGCCGGCGGTATCGATGTTGTATCGAGCCCCGACAGACGGCCGGCCACGCTTTGCGAATGCAGGCCGGCGGCGATGACGAGGTTGCGGCAGGCGATCGTCATGCGCTCGCGGCCGCCGACCCGAAGAATGAATCCCTCGGCGGTGACCATCCCGCCTTCGACCGGGCTGCCAAAGACGATCGTGGCGCCGTGCGCCTCCGCCTCGCCTAACAGGGCCTGCATGAAGCCATGGCTGTCGATGATGCCGGTCGAGGGCGACAGGAGCGCGCTCACGCACGTGACCGCCGGCTCCAGCCGGCGAACGTCGCCGGGGCCGAGGATCGCGAGGTCGGTGACGCCGCAGGCGATTGCGTTGGCGCGAAGCCGGGCCAACGCCGCCATTTGGCCGTCATCGGCGGCGACGATCAGCTTGCCGATCCGGCGATGGTCGATGCCACGCTCGGCGCAGAAGCGATAGAGGCGTTCGCGGCCATCGACGCACAGTTGCGCGCGCAATGACCCGGGCGGGTAGTAAATGCCGGCGTGAATGACTTCGCTGTTACGCGAACTGATCTCGCCGCCGAACGTCGCCGATCTTTCGAGAACAAGGACATCTTGCCCCGCCAAGGCCAGGGCCCGGGCCGCCGCCAGGCCCAGCACGCCGGCCCCGATGACGATGCTTTCGACCGTTTCAGTCATGCCGCCATCTGGTATAATGCCCGACAAGCCTTTGGCTACAAACAATTGGGATGTCGCCACATGAACGGATTCTTGCTTCTTGCTCTGGCGGCAATGGCGGTCGTTGTCGAGCCGGCGATCGGGTTGGCGGCCTGCGGCGACGCGCCGAAGCCGGGGGTCGATTGGTCGAAATGCGACAAATACAAGCGCCACATGATCGGCGCGCAACTGAGCGGCGCCAATCTTGCCGGCGCCGATTTCGGACGCGGCGATCTCAGCGAGGCCGATCTCAGCAACGCCAACTTGGCCGATGCCCATATGACCAAGGTGAAACTCGATGGCGCCAATCTGAGCGGCGCCAATCTCGCCAAGGCCGATGTCTTGCGCGCATCCTTGGTCAAAACCAATCTGTCCGGCGCCGTTCTCGTGGGCGCCGAGTTCAATCGATCGGACATGCGGGGCGCCAATCTCGATGGCGCCGATCTGACCAAGGCGGGGATGTCGCGCGTCGACCTGCGCGAGGCGACGCTCGTCGGCGCGAAAATGGAGAAGGCGGAGTTCGGACGCGCCTTGTTTGCCGGCGCCAAGCTCGCGCGTGCCAACCTTAACAAGGCGGGCCTGCCCCGGGTCGATCTTTCCGGCGCCGATCTGACGGAAGCGGAATTGGTGCAGGCCTATCTCGCCTTCGCCAATCTTCAGGGCGTCATTTTGACACGGGCGAATCTCGAGGAGGCGGAATTGTTTCGGGCCAATATCGTCGGCACCGACCTTTCCTCCGTCCGGAATTTGAAACAGGCGCAAATCGATTCGGCCTGCGGCGACGCGACGACGATCTTGCCGCCGGCCGTGACGATGCCGGCGACATGGCCGTGCGTCGGCGCAAGCGGCGATGAGTGACGAGATCCCGGTATCGCAAATGCACGCAAACCGCCCTTCGAGACGCTCCCCCTCGGCAAGCTCGGGGTCGCTCCTCAGGGCGAGGATTTGTTTTTCTAAACAACGACCTCATCCCGAGGAGGCCCCCTTCGACGCGAGCTTCGCGCTCGCTCAGGGCAGGCTGGCCGTCTCGAAGCCTCATCCTGAGCCTGTCGAAGGATGACGTTGAAGCGAGACACGACCGTTTTTCAGCAACCTGCTAGAGCCCGATCGGGTATCGCATCGGGCTAACCCGCGAAGGCGAACCATGCCTCTCGACATCGTCCATTCGACCTGTCCGCACGATTGCCCGAGTACCTGCGCGCTCGAGGTCGAGAGGCTTGGGCCATCGACGATCGGCAAGGTCCATGGTGCCCGCGACAATGACTACACGGCGGGCGTGGTCTGCGCCAAGGTCGCCCGCTATGCCGAGCGCCAGCACCATCCGGATCGCCTCACGCGGCCGCTGAGGCGCGTCGGCGCCAAGGGCATCGGCATCGGCGCGTTCGAACCCATGAGCTGGCCCGATGCGCTGGACGAGGTGGCCGAAAAGTTGACAGCGGCGGCCGAGCGTCACGGCGCCGAAGCCGTCTGGCCGTACTTCTATGCCGGCACCATGGGGCTGGTTCAGCGCGACGGCATCGATCGCCTGCGCCATGCCATGGGCTACTCGCGGGAAAAGGAGACCATCTGCGTGGCGCTGTCGGATGCCGGTTGGCTTGCCGGCGTCGGGGTGAAACGCGGGGTCGACGCGCGCGAGATCGCGGACTCGGAGTTGATCGTCATGTGGGGCGGCAATCCGGTCGCCACCCAGGTCAACGTGATGACCCACATCAGCCGGGCCCGCAAGGAACGGGGCGCGCCCTTCGTCGTCGTCGATCCCTATCGCACCGGGACGGCCGCCGTGGCGGATCGCCACCTCATGCTACGGCCAGGCACCGATGGGGCGCTCGCTTGCGCGGTCATGCACGTCCTGTTCAAGGAAGGCTTCGCGGATTGGGACTACATGAACCGCTATGCCGACGCGCCGAAAGAACTGGAGGCGCATGTCGAAAGCCGGACGCCGGAATGGGCGGCGGCGATCACCGGCCTTTCGGTCGAGGAGATCGTGGATTTCGCGCGCCTTTACGGCCGAACCCGGCGCAGCTTTATTCGCGTCGGCTACGGATTCTCGCGCTCGCGCAACGGTGCTTCCAATCTGCATGCGGTCACCTGCCTGCCGACGGTGACGGGCGCCTGGCGCCATCGCGGCGGCGGAGCGCTCTACAGCAATGGCGGCCTCTATCCGATCGACCGGACGCTCATCAAGGGGCTCGACGTCCTCGACCGCTCGACCAGGCTGCTCGACCAATCGCGGATCGGCCCGATCTTGACCGGCGACCGGCGCGACCTCGGCGACGGGCCGCCGGTCACGGCGCTGTTCATTCAGAACACCAATCCGATGTCGGTCTGCCCCGATTTGGCGAAAGTTCGGCAGGGCTTCATGCGCGACGATCTGTTCACCTGCGTGCACGAGCAGTTCATGACCGACACCGCCGCGATGGCCGATATCGTCTTGCCGGCGACCACGTTCCTCGAGCATGACGATGTTTACATCGCCGGCGGCCATACTTACATCCAGGTGGCGCGGAAGGTGGTGGAGCCGCCAGGCGAAGCGAGGCCCAATCACTGGGTCGTTTGCGAACTGGCTCGCCGGTTGGGGGCGAAGCATCCGGGCTTCGCCATGTCGGAATGGCAGATCATCGACGCCACGCTCCGCGCCTCGGGCCTGCCGGATGCGGAGACCGTTCATGCGAAGCATTGGCATGACTGCGCGCTCGATTTCGACGGCATGCATTTCCTGGATGGATTTGGCACGCCCGACAAGCGATTCCACTTCAAGGCGGATTGGAGCCGGGTCGGAAGCAATCATGCCGGCATGCCGTCCTTGCCCGATCACTACGCGGTCATCGACGCGCCGGACGCCCTGCATCCCTTCCGGCTGGTGACGGCGCCGGCCCGCCAGTTCCTCAATTCGAGCTTCACCGAGACGCCGGGCTCGCGCCGCCGCGAGCAGCGCCCGACCGTTCTCATTCATGGCGAGGACGCCGAGGGTCTCGGCATCGGCGAGGGCGATCGCGTCCGCGTCGGCAACCGGCAGGCTTCGATCGTGGTCCACGCCCGGCGTTTCGACGGGCTACAGCGGGGCGTCGCCGTCATCGAAAGCATCTGGCCCAATGGCGCGTTCGAGGAAGGCCTGGGCGTGAACGCGCTCGTCAGCGCCGAGGCCGCCCAGCCCAATGGCGGGGCCGTCTTTCATGACACGGCGGTCTGGGTGAGGCCGGCATGACGGGTCCGGACAAGAAACTTCCGAGCGAGCGCCGGTCCGGAACGGTGGACGCATTCCTTCGAAAGGTCGCGGCGACGCCGCCGCCGAAAACGATGGGCAAGCGCGGGCGCCTGCTGTTCGGCATGGATGCGACCGCCAGCCGCGAACCCAGCTGGGACATCGCGTGCCAGATTCAAGGCGAGATGTTCGCGGAAGCCGGATCGCTGGGCGGACTCGACATCCAACTCGCCTACTACCGCGGATTCGGCGACTTCGAAACGACGGCGTGGTTGGGCGATACCGCCGCGCTCGCCGGGCACATGACCGGCGTCGCCTGCCGCGGCGGCAAGACGCAGATCGCCAGGTTGCTGACCCATGCGATTGGCGAGACCGAGCGGAGCCGAGTGAGCGCGCTGGTGTTTGTCGGCGATTGCATGGAAGAAGACGTGGACGAGCTTTGCCATCTTGCCGGGCGGCTTGGGCTGCTGGGCGTGCCGGCGTTCATGTTCCACGAGGGCGGCGATCCGGTGGCGGCGAAGACCTTCAAGGAGATCGCGCGGCTGACGCAGGGTGCCTACTGCTCGTTCGATGCCGGCAGTGCCGGGCAGCTGCGCGAGCTTCTGCGTGCCGTCGCGGCCTTCGCCGCGGGCGGCCGTCTTGCCCTCGAGAAGTATGGCCGGCGCGCCGGGGGCGGCGCTTTGCGCCTGTCGCACCAGATGGGCCGGCGATAACAGCCGATGACGCTGGCCTATCTCTTCCTCGGCCTGCTGCTGATGGCTGGCTTCGTCGGCGGCCTGCGCTGGCTGGCTGGCGCCGACCCGGCCGCCTTGGCGCGCGCCGTCCGATGGCTATCGATTGGCGTCGGAGCGGCGGGCGTCGCGATATTGGTCTTTTATGGCCGCGCCGGCTTGTTGATGATGCTGGCCGCCCTGCTGATGCCCTTCCTGGGGCGCCGGTTCGCGCAACGCCAGCGCCAGCGCGCGACCATGGGGCCGTCGCCGGCGCAGGCCTCGCGCGTCGAAACAGCATATCTCGACATGAAGCTCGACCACGATTCCGGGCGCATGACCGGCCGCGTCCGGGCGGGCCGCTTTGAAGGGCGCGAGCTCGGCGCATTGACATTGGCCGAGCTTCTCGAACTGCTGGCGGAATGCGCGGCCGCGGACGCTCAATCGGTCACGCTGCTCGAAGCGTTTCTCGATCGCGAGCATGGCGCGGCTTGGCGGGAATCGAGCGAGAAATCGGCGGGAGATTCGGCCCCGCCCGCGGGCGCCATGACCGAGGACGAGGCGCTCCAGGTTCTTGGATTGAAGCGGGGCGCAAGCAAGCAAGACATCACCGACGCCTATCGGCGGCTGCTGCTGAAATTGCATCCCGATCACGGCGGTTCGGGCTACCTGGCGGCGCAGATCATTCGCGCGCACGACCTGTTGGTTGGGGACCGCTAGGGCTCGGCTTGCGCGCGCGCCGCGCGGTGTGGCAAGAAGGTGATCCATCGATCGCCACATCGTAAGGCCAAGGGAGCCGGCATGACATTGCGCAAGGCTATCTTTCCGATAGCCGGTCTTGGAACGCGCTTTCTGCCGGCGACGAAGTCCGTGCCCAAGGAGATGTTGCCGGTCGTCGATAAGCCGCTCATTCAATACGCCGTCGAGGAGGCGCGGGCGGCTGGAATCGAGGAATTCATCTTTGTCGTCAGGCCGGGCAACCGAACGATCGAAGCGCATTTCAGCCGTTCGCCGGATTTGGAGGACAATTTGCGCCGGCGCGGGCGCAAGGCGGAACTGGAATCGATAATTTCGTCATGCATCGACCCGGCCAAGGCCAGATATGTTCCGCAAGATCGACCGCTGGGGCTCGGTCACGCCATCTCGTGCGCGCAAGAATATGCCGGTGACGAGCCGGTCGCGATCCTGCTGCCTGACGACCTCATTCGGGCGCCGGCACCCTGTCTCGTGCAAATGGCGGAAGCATTCGGCCGGCGCGGCGGCAACATGATCGCCGTCATGGACGTGCCGAAGGTCGAGGCGCCGCGCTACGGCATGGTCGAACCAGGGCATCGCGACGGCCGGTTGATCGAGATCAAGGGGTTGGTGGAGAAGCCCACGCCCGAGGCGGCGCCATCGACGCTTGCCATCGTCGGGCGCTACATCGTGCAGCCGGGCGTCTTCCGGCACCTGATGCGCCGACAACCCGGAGCCGGTGGGGAAATACAGCTCACCGACGCGCTGGCTTCCATGATCGGCGAGGCGCCATGCCATGGGTTTCGATTCGAGGGCCGGCGCTTCGATTGCGGCGCCAAGATCGGGTTCCTGGAGGCGAACCTGGCCTATGCCTTGAGCGATTCGATGATCGGCGAAGAAGCGCGCCGCTTGGTCCGGCGATATGCCTCCGGCGAGGCGGTGTCCTCGGCCGGCGGCCGTTGACCTAACCGATATCGGCCAGCCATGCGTATCGCCATTGTCGGTTGCGGCTATGTCGGACTGGTGTCGGGCGCGTGCTTTTCCGAATTCGGCATCGAGGTCGCGTGCGTGGACAGCGCGATCGAGCGCGTGGCCTCGCTCACCCGCAACGAGATCCCCATCTTCGAGCCGGGGCTTGGGGAACTGGTGCGCCGAAACCGCGAGGCCGGCCGGCTATCCTTCACGACGGATTTGACGGCGGCGGTTCGCGGCGCGGCGGCCGTCTTCATCGCGGTCGGCACGCCCAGCCGGCGCGGCGATGGGCACGCGGATCTCAGTCACGTCTACGCCGCGGTGGATGAGATCGCGCGCGTCCTGGACCGCGACACGGTCGTCGTCACCAAATCGACGGTGCCGGTCGGTACGGGGCGCGAGGTAGCGCGGCGCGTGCGCGCCATTCGGCCGGACCTCGAGTTTGACATCGTTTCAAATCCGGAATTCCTGCGCGAAGGTTCCGCGATCGAGGACTTCATGCGGCCGGACCGTATCGTGATCGGCGCGGAGAGCGACCGTGCCCGCGCGATCATGCGCGACATCTACCGGCCGCTCTTTCTCATCGAGACGCCGATGATCTTCACCGATCTCGAGACGGCGGAACTCATCAAGTATGCGTCGAACAGCTTCCTCGCGGCCAAGGTCGCCTTCGTCAACGAGATCGCCGATCTTTGCGAACGGGTCGGCGCGGATGTGCAGGACGTCGCCAGGGGCATGGGTCTCGACGGGCGGATCGGCGCCAAATTCCTTCATGCCGGACCGGGTTTCGGCGGTTCATGCTTCCCCAAGGACGCCAAGGCTCTGATCGAGACCGCGCGGGCGGCGGGAACGCCGCTCAGCATCGTCGAAACGGCCCTGGCGGCCAACGATGCCCGCAAAGCCGGCATGGCCGGCCGGATCGTGGCGGCCTGCGGCGGATCGGTGTCCGGCATGACGATCGCGGCGCTGGGCCTGACGTTCAAGCCCAACACCGATGACATGCGCGACAGCCCGAGCCTCGCTATTCTGCCGGCATTGAAGCATGCCGGTGCCACGTTGCGCGCCTACGATCCGGAAGGCATGGCCGAGGCCCGGCGGCTGATGCCCTGGGTCGCGTATTGCGATGACGCCTACGAAGCCATGCGGGGGGCCGATGCCGTGGTCATCATCACCGAATGGAACCAGTTTCGGGCGCTCGATCTGGCTCGGATGAAGGCGTTGCTTCGCCGGCCTATCATCGTCGATCTGCGCAACGTCTATCGGCCGGCCGACATCGCCGCGGCCGGCTTCCGCTACGTCAGCATCGGGCGCGCGCCGGCCGGGCGAGGCGAAGCTTGAGCGGCGGGCACCGCTTCGATCCCACGGTCCTGCGCGAGTACGATATCCGCGGTATCGTCGGCGAAAATCTTGGGCTCGCCGATGCCCGCGCATTGGGCCGGGTGTTCGCGCGCCTGGTGCGCGAGGGCGGCGGGCGGAAAGTGGTCACGGCCTATGACGGGCGCGAAAGCTCGCCATCGTTGGAAGCAGCACTTGTCGAGGCGCTGGCCGAAGCCGGGATCGATGTATGCCGGATCGGCCTTGGTCCGACCCCGATGCTCTACTACGCGGCGCGAGAGATGGCGGCCGGCGGCGCGGTCATGGTGACGGGCTCCCACAATCCGCCGGACCACAACGGATTCAAGCTCGTCCTCGGCGAGGCCAGCCTTTACGGAGACGCGATCCAACAATTGGGGCGCATGGCGCTCGAAGTCGAGGAAGCGAAGCCGGCGCCTGGAACAATAAGTCGTCGAACGATCATCGATGATTATGTCCGGCGCTTGGCGGCAGGCTACGGCAATACCGGGCGAACGCTTGCCGTCGCATGGGACGCCGGCAACGGCGCCACGGGCGAGGTCATGACCCGGCTCACCAGTCTCCTGCCCGGCCGCCACGTTCTCCTGAACGCCGAGATCGACGGCCGGTTCCCATCGCACCACCCGGACCCGACGGTGCCGGAGAATCTGAAACAGCTTCAGGAAGCCGTTCTGTCGGAAGGCTGCGATCTTGGGGTCGCCTTCGATGGCGACGGCGATCGGATCGGCGTCATCGACGGCCAAGCGCGGATCGTCTGGGGCGATCAGCTTCTCGTGCTGTTGGCGCGCGACGTTCTGACGCGCCGGCCCGGCGCCACCATCATCGCCGACGTGAAGGCAAGCCGCGTGCTGTTCGACGAAGTGCGCAAGGCGGGCGGCAATCCCGTGATGTGGCGGGCGGGCCATTCATTGATCAAGGCCAAGATGGCGGAGCTGAAGGCGCCGCTCGCGGGCGAGCTCTCGGGCCACGTCTTCATCGCCGACGGCTATTACGGCTTCGACGACGGACTCTATGCCGCGGTGCGGCTCCTCGACATCCTCGGCCGGTCGCCCTTCACCCTGGCCGGCATGCGCGCGGCCCTGCCGGTCATGGCGACGATGCCGGAGGTACGGTTCGATTGTCCGGAATCGCGCAAATTCGCCGTCATCGACGAGGTCAAGAGCCGGTTGCGCGCCGCAGGCACGACGATCATCGATATCGACGGTGTTCGCGTCGAGACGGAAGGCGGCTGGTGGCTGCTGCGGGCTTCGAACACGCAAGCGAGCCTCGTCATCCGCTGCGAGGCCGAGGACGAATCCGGCCTCGATCGAATCCAGCGCGCGCTCGCGTTGGAACTGGTCCGGTCCGGAATCGAACCGCCCGAAGTATTGGGCCATGCCCGGCCGCCGGCGGGAGGTTAGTGGCTCGCCATCGCGAGCGTGGTGCTGGGGGCGAGGACCAGGCAGCCATTCGGAGTCTTCTTAAGCTTCTTGCACGCCGCGCGCGCCACCGCCTCGGTCAGTCCGGCGATGCGGGCGCGGTAGAGCGTGCCGTCCTCGTCGGTGCGCTCGTCGATGACGACGCGAGCCTTGGCGAGGAGTTCGGGGACGCGAAGGCGGGCCTTCAGCGCCACGTCATGCGCCGGGGCGAACTTGCTATAGGCGCCGACCTGGATGGTCCAGCGGCCGCTGCTGACGACGACCTCGCCGATGCGTTCGGCGGCGGACGCCGCCGCGATCGGGTTCATCGAACTCAACTTGAAATCGCCGCTCGACGGCTTGCTCATCGGGACGATGGCATCGGCATCGGTTTCGACCGCGGCGGCGACCAAGACCGGTTTTAGGGTCGGGATCGGCGGCAGATCGTCGCCGGCGCCCGCGTTGGCGCTTTTCGGCGGGTCCGGCAGCGAAGCGGTCTGGGTTCCAGCGGATTTCTTGCGCAGGGCGTCGAAGCCCTTGTCGAGCAGCTTTACCACATAGGCGTCGCGCGAGCCGGCGGAGCGCCCGCCGGTCACGATCGCGATAAGGCGTCGCCCTTCGCGCTTGGCCGAGGCGGCCAGGTTAAAACCGGACGCCCGGATGTACCCGGTCTTCAACCCATCGGCGCCGGAATAGCTGCGCATGAACCGGTTGTGGGTCACGTAGGTGCGGCCCCCGTAGCTGAATTTCGTATCGTCGAAGAAATGATAATAGTGCGGAAATTGGCGAATCAACGCGCGCGCCAGAATCGCCAAATCTCGCGCCGTCGTGCGTTGAGCCGCATCCGGCAGGCCCGAGGCGTTGCGGAAGCGCGTATTCTTCATGCCGAGACGAAGCGCCTTGCCGGTCATCATTTCCGCGAACTGCGTCTCGCCGCCGCCGAGCGCCTCGGCGATGACGACCGCCGCGTCATTCGCCGATCGCACGACGATGGCCTTGATCGCCTGTTCGACCGTGATGGACTGGCCGGCGCGCAAGTCGATATTGGTTTCGGACATGCCGGCGGCATGGCGGGATATCGACAACGGCGTATCGAGCGCGACCCGTTTGCTGTCGAGCGATTCGAACAACAGATAGAGCGTCATCATCTTCGCCAACGAAGCAGGATAGACGCGCGCATCGGGTTTCGATTCGAAGAGGATGCGCCCGGTCTGGACGTCGACGACAATGGCGGCGCTGGTTCCGGCCGCGCTCGGTTGGGTGGGGGCAACAAGGATCGCCCCTGCAAGAACGGTGGCGCAAAGAACGCTTGGGTAGAATCGCTTCCAACAGCCGAGCGTGCGACCGGCCATATCCCAACCCCCCACCAACGCCGGGCGACTCGGCCCGTCTGCCGCAAATCTATGAAAACGCCGATTCGTTGTCCACCAATGATAATTGAAGGCCAAGGGCCTTAAGGTTTGCCTAACTTCGACGCCACGCCGCCGGCCGTTGGCGCCGCGATGTCAGCCGCCCGCGGGCTCTCTCGGATCGAGCGCTGCCGGCGCGGCGTGTGTTCACGGCCTCCCGAAGCGGCGAGGTTGCATCGAGGCCATGACGCAAGGCAATAGCAATCTCGGCCTCCGGTTTATGTATATGATTATAAATGATAATTTTATCATGCTGCGATGCGGCATCAAACCGGCCGGCGCGCAATCGCCACTTTGCCGCCCCAAAGTCATTTTAGTAAGATGATAATAACAACGCGCCTCTTGGGATAAGCTGCGAGACATGAGCGACAAGGACGTCATACGCAAGGACGACCCAGGGACGGGGACGCTGGTTCGAGCCAAGCCGAAGACGAAGAAGCCGTCCATGTACAAAGTGCTGCTCCTCAATGACGATTACACGCCGATGGAATTCGTCGTTCATGTCCTGGAGCATTTTTTCGGGAAGAGTCATGCCGACGCCATGCGGATCATGCTACACGTGCACCGGCGCGGCGTCGGCCTGTGCGGCGTCTACACGTACGAGATCGCCGAAACCAAGGTGAACCAGGTCGTCGATTTCGCGCGCCGGCACGAGTACCCGTTGCAGTGCACGCTCGAGAAGGAGTAAGGCCCGATGCTGTCGGCGAATTTGGAGAAGACCCTGCACCGAGCTCTCGCCCTGGCCGGCCAGCGGCGCCACGCCTATGCGACGCTCGAGCACCTGTTGCAGGCGTTGATCGACGACCAGGACGCGGTGGCCGTCATGCGCGCCTGCAACGTCGATATCGACCGCCTCAAGCGCGAGGTCACGGAATACGTCGACAACCAGCTGTCGAACCTCATCGGCGACGGGGTCAGCGAGGCAAAACCGACGGCCGGCTTTCAGCGCGTCCTGCAGCGCGCGGCCATCCATGTCCAATCATCGGGCCGCGAGGAGGTGACCGGCGCCAATGTTCTGGTCGCTCTCTTCTCCGAGCGCGAGAGCCACGCGGTCTATTTCCTGCAAGAGCAGGAGATGTCGCGCCTCGATGCCGTCAACTATATCAGCCACGGCATCGCCAAGGCGCGCGGCCGATCGGAATCGCGCCGTGTCCATGGCGCCGAGCCGGAAGCGGCGGCCGAACGCGTGGTGAAGACCGGGACCGAGGCCCTCGACGCCTATTGCGTCGATCTCAACAAGAAGGCGCGCGCCGGGCGCATCGATCCGCTCATCGGACGCGAGGCGGAGGTCGAGCGCACGATCCAGATTCTTTGCCGGCGGTCGAAGAACAATCCGCTCTATGTCGGCGACGCCGGCGTGGGCAAGACCGCGATCGCCGAGGGCCTGGCGCGGCGCATCGTGCGCAGCGAGGTTCCCGAGGTCTTGCGCAACGCGACCATCTATGGCCTCGACATGGGCTCGCTGCTTGCCGGCACCCGCTATCGCGGCGATTTCGAGGAGCGCCTCAAGGCGGTCCTGAACGAGCTCGAATCGCTCGAAGGCTCGATCCTGTTCATCGATGAAATCCACACCGTGATCGGCGCCGGGGCGACCAGCGGCGGGGCGATGGACGCTTCGAACCTGCTGAAGCCGTCGCTGGCGTCGGGCACGCTGCGCTGCATCGGCTCCACGACCTACAAGGAATATCGCAACTATTTCGAGAAGGATCGGGCGCTGGTGCGCCGGTTCCAGAAGATCGACATCAACGAGCCCTCGATCGAGGATTCGGTGCGGATCTTGCGCGGCCTCAAGCCCTATTACGAGAAGCACCACCGCGTCCGCTATACCAACGAAGCCGTCCGCAGCGCGGTGGAACTGGCGTCGCGATACATCAACGACCGCAAGCTGCCGGATAAGGCGATCGACGTTCTCGACGAGGTCGGCGCGGCGCAGATGTTGTTGCCCGAGAACAAGCGCAAGAAGACGATCAATGTGAAGGATGTCGAGGACGTGGTCGCGAAGATGGCGCGCATCCCTCCGAAGAGCGTCACGCGCGACGATCGCGCGGTGCTTCGGAACCTCGATCGAGACCTGAAATCGATGGTCTTCGGCCAAGAGGAAGCGATCCAAGCGCTCTCGGCCGCGATCAAGCTCGCGCGCGCGGGCCTGCGCGAGCCCGAAAAACCCATCGGCTCCTATCTCTTCTCCGGTCCCACCGGCGTCGGCAAGACCGAAGTCGCGCGCCAGTTGGCGCGAAGCATGGGCATCGAGCTCATTCGCTTCGACATGTCGGAGTACATGGAGCGCCACTCCGTGTCGCGGCTGCTTGGCGCGCCGCCCGGCTATGTCGGATTCGACCAGGGCGGCCTGCTGACCGATGCCGTCGATCAGCACCCGCATTCCGTGCTGCTGCTGGACGAGGTCGAAAAGGCCCATCCCGATCTATTCAATGTCCTGCTGCAGGTCATGGATCACGGCAAGCTGACCGACCACAACGGCAAGTCCGTCGATTTCCGCAACGTCATCCTGATCATGACGACGAACGCGGGCGCGGCCGACATGGCCAAGGCTGCCATCGGCTTCGGCCAGGAAGTGCGCGTCGGCGAGGATACCGAGGCGATCAACCGCATGTTCACGCCGGAGTTCCGCAACCGGCTTGACGCCATCATCGGGTTCCTCCATCTGACGCCCGAAATCGTGGCCCGCGTGGTGGACAAATTCGTGTTGCAGCTCGAAATGCAGTTGGCCGACCGCAACGTTCAGATCGAGTTCAGCGATGCGGCGCGGGATTGGCTGGCGCGCAAGGGATTCGACCCGCTCTATGGCGCCCGGCCGCTGGCGCGCGTCATCCAGGAAAGCGTCAAGAAACCGCTCGCCGAGGAGCTTCTGTTCGGCAAACTGGAAAAAGGCGGCGTGGTGCGTGTCGACATGGCGGACGAAAAGCTGACCTTCGACTATCGGGGGCCCGCGCCGAAACCGCCGGCGGCGTTGCCTCCGGCCGGCAAGTTGCCGGCGCTGGCCGAATAGGGAACATTAGGACCGAAGTCCCGAGACTGACTGTCCATCCTTCGAGACGGCCCTACGGGCCTCCTCAGGATGAGGAGGGCGTTTTGTATGAACCTCATGCTGAGGAGCCGCGAAGCGGCGTCTCGAAGCATGGCGGCCGAGTCGAAGTTTCCGAGACTTGGTATTAGGTTCGCGCCTCATCCGTCTTTCGAAACGGCGAGAAGCCGGCGAGTACGTTTATTTCATGTTCGATCGCGGGGCCCTCGCGGCGGAGAAAATCGCCGATGGCCGCCTTGAAGTCGGCATCCCTGATCCAATGGGCGCTGCGCGTCGCCACCGGCAGATAGCCGCGCCGGATCTTGTGCTCGCCCTGGACCCCGGCTTCGACGCGGGGCAGCCCGCGCTCGATCGCGAACTCGATGGCCTGGTAGTAGCAGGCTTCGAAGTGCAGGAACCGGTACTCGTCGAGGCAGCCCCAATGGCGCCCGTAGAGCGCATCCTCGCCGATGAGGTTGAGCGCCCCGGCGACAAAGCGGCCCTCGTGTTCGGCCATGACCAAAAGCACGCGTTCCGCCATCGCGGCGCCGAGCCTGTGGAAGAAATCGCGAGTCAAATAGGGACTGCCCCACTTCTGGCCGCCGGTGGCAACGTAACAATGATAGAAGGCGTCCCAGTGGCGCGGCTCGATCGCCTGTCCGGTCAGGCGGTGAACCGTGACCGCGCCGGCAACCGCCTGGCGTTCCTTGCGAATGCCTTTACGCTTTCGTGACGACAGCGCCTGGAGGAAGTCGTCGAAGCAGGCATAGCCTCCGTTCATCCAGTGGAACTGGTAACCGAGACGAATGAGGAATCCCATGGATTCGAGCAAGGCCGCATCGGCCTCGCCGATGAAGTTGACGTGGAGCGACGAAACCTCGACGCGCTCGGCCAGCGCCACCAATCCTTGCGCGAGGCCGAGCCGGTCGGCTTGCGCCCGCGGCCCCGGCCGTGTGAGCAGCCTGGGACCTGGAACCGGCGTGAAGGGCACGGCTACCAGCAGCTTCGGATAATAGGTCCGGCCGGCCTGTTCGAGGGCGGCGGCCCAGCCGTGATCGAAAACATACTCGCCCTGGGAATGCGACTTCAGGTAAGCCGGCGCCGCCGCGACGAGCCGGCCCGCCGGATCGGCCATCGTCACATGGCAGGGCCGCCAGCCGGTGCCGTCGCCGACCGAGCCGCTCGCCTCCAGGGCCTCGAGAAATTCGTGCGCGAGAAAGGGATTGCCCGCGCCGGCGCAGGCATTCCACGATGGCGCATCGACGGCCTCGATCGACGAGAGTACCCGGACCGTATCCGCGTCGCCGCCGTCCGGCATGGGTGCCTCAGGCCAGTTCGACGACAGCCTCGATTTCGACGGCGACGTTCAGCGGCAGGGCGTTGACGCCGACAGCGGTACGGACATGCCGGCTGGTTTCGCCGAACACCTCCACCATCAGGTCGGAGGCGCCGTTGGCGACCTTGGGCTGGTCGGTGAATCCGTCGGCCGAAGCGACGAAGACGCCAAGGCGCACGACGCGGCGGACCCGGTCGAGATCGCCAAGCGCGGCCTTCAACTGGGCGATGATGTTGAGGCCGCACATCCGCGCCGCCGCCCGGCCTTCTTCGATCGAGAATTCCTTGCCGAGGCGTCCTTGGTACTTGATCTCGCCATTCCACAGCGTGACTTGCCCCGACACGAAGGCAAGGTTGCCGACGATGACGACGGGTATGTAATTAGCGACCGGCGCCGCCGCCTTGGGCAGTTCGATTTTCAGTTCGCTCAGGCGTTGCTCGATCTTGCCGGCCATGGGATGCCTCGATTGGGTTGTCCTAGGCGCAGCATAGATCAAAGTAATGTCGGCGTCCCAACACAAAAATCCGGGCCCGCTCGTCTCCGAGGAGCCCGGAAGTTCACAGGGAAAACTCGGATCGCGTCACGAACGATCGAATTTCCAGATACCGAATCTAGTACCCGCGATCATTGAAACCCGAGTCGGGCCTCTATCCTTCGACAGGCTTGAGGCATGAGGCCCTCATGCCGAGCTTGTCGAAGCATGGGGGCCGGGGCGGTGAAACACGCTTCTATGATTCTTCGCGCACTAGGAGCAGCCGCTGGTGGAACCGCACGACGCGCATTTGAGACAAGTGCCGCCGCGCACCAGCGTGAAATTGCCGCATTCGCCGCACGCATCGCCTTCGTAGCCCTTGAGTCGCGCTTCCCGAATCCTCTCAAGGCGCTGATCGAAGACGCCAACGAAAGCGGCCTCGACGGCAACGGCACCGCCCGCGAGTCCCGCGCCGATTGCCATGCCATTCCCGACCATGGCGCGCGTGGCCTCGGCCGTCGCGCCGCCTTGTCCGGCCATGCCGTGGAGAACGAACAGATTGCTGCTGCGGACATAACCGGTGCTGACGATCATCCGCGCCGGCGCCGATCCGGCGGCCGAGGCGCTGCCGGCCCCGATGCTGTCGGGCTGGAGGTCGTGGGACTGCACATGGGCGAGATCGTTGCGCGACAGGTAAGAGATCGCCAGTTCCCGGAATACGTAGTCGAGCAGCGAGGTTGCCATCTTGATGGTTTCGTTGCCTTCGACGATGCCCGAAGGCTCGAACCGGGTGAAGGTGAAGGCGTCGACATATTCCTCGAGCGGCACGCCATATTGCAGGCCGATCGAGATGGCGATGGCGAAATTGTTCATCAGGCTGCGGAAGGCGGCGCCTTCCTTGTGCATGTCGATGAAGATCTCGCCCAGCGTGCCGTCTTCGTATTCGCCGGTGTGCAAATAGACCTTGTGGCCGCCGACGATCGCCTTTTGCGTGTATCCCTTGCGCCGGGACGGCAGGCGGCGCCGCTCGGCGCGAACCCGCTCGATGATCCGTTCGACGATGCGCTCGGCCACGACCGAGGCCCGAGCGGCCGGCGCCATGTCGACGACGTCCTCGTCTTCGTCGGTTATCTCGCCCATGATCGTGGAGGCCAGCGGCTGCGACAGCTTGGAGCCGTCGCGATAGAGGGCGTTTGCCTTGAGGCCGAGGCGCCACGACAGAAGGTAGGCCTCCTTGCAATCCTCGACGGTGGCGTCGTTGGGCATGTTGATCGTCTTCGATATGGCGCCGGAGATGAAGGGCTGCGCCGCGGCCATCATGTGGATATGGCTTTTCCAAGACAGGTAACGCTTGCCGGTGAGTCCGCAAGGGTTGGCGCAATCGAACACCGGCAGGTGTTCGGGCTTCAAATGCGGGGCGCCTTCCAGCGTCATGGCGCCGCAGCAATAGACGTTGGCGGCGTCGATATCGTCCTTGGCGAACCCCAGCGCCACCAGCATGTCGAAGCCGATTTCGTCGAGCTGGGCGCGCGTGAACCCGAGCACGTCGACGCAGAGCGGCTCGCCCAGCGTCCACTTGTTGAACGCGAAACGGATGTTGAAGGCGCCGGCGAGCGATTGCTCGAGCGCGTCCAACGCCGCCGTGGTGAACCCCTTGGCCTTGAGCGACCGGTGGTTGACTTTTGGCGCGTCCACCAGCGTGCCGTGGCCCACCGCGTGGCGGATGATGTCTTCGATCGCCTGCTCGCCATAGCCCAGCGTCTTCAACGCGCGGGGCACGGTCCGGTTGATGATCTTGAAATAGCCTCCGCCGGCCAACTTCTTGAACTTCACCAGGGCGAAATCCGGCTCGATACCCGTGGTGTCGCAGTCCATCACCAGGCCGATGGTGCCGGTGGGCGCGATGACGCTGACCTGGGCGTTGCGAAAGCCGTGGCGCTCGCCGCCGGCAAGCGCCTCGTCCCAGGCCGCCCGCGCCGCCGCGACAAGCGCCACGTCCGGGCAGTTCTCGGCATCGAGCGGCACCGGCGGCACCGGCAGATCCTCGTAATCCGCGGCCTCGCCATGGGCGGCGCGGCGGTGATTGCGGATGACGCGCAGCATGCTTTCGCGATTCTTGGCGTAACCCGGGAATGCGCCGAGCTCGCCCGCCATCTCCGCCGAGGCGGCGTAGGCGGTCCCGGTCATGATCGCGCTCAGCGCCGCGGCGAGCGCGCGTCCCTCGTCACTGTCATAGGGAAGTCCGAGCGACATCAAAAGGCCGCCCAGATTGGCGTAGCCGAGGCCGAGCGTGCGGTAGTCATAGGACAGCCGGGCGATCTCGCGCGACGGGAACTGCGCCATCAAGACCGAGATTTCCAGCACGACGGTCCACAGCCGCACCGCGTGGCGGTAGCCCTCGATATCGAACCGTCCATCCTCGCCCCCGAAGGACATGAGATTGAGCGACGCGAGGTTGCAGGCCGTGTCGTCGAGGAACATGTATTCCGAGCATGGGTTCGACGCGTTGATGCGTCCGCCGGCCGGACAGGTGTGCCAGTCGTTGATGGTGGAATCGAATTGCACGCCCGGGTCGGCCGAGGCCCAGGCGGCGGTTGCGATGCGCTCCCACAGCGCGCGCGCCCGCAGCGTCTTATGGGTGCGCCCATCGGTGCGGCGCACCAGGTCCCAGGGGCCGTCCGCCAGCGCCGCCTCGATGAAGGCGTTGGGCAGTCGAACCGAATTGTTGGAATTCTGCCCGGAGACCGTCAAGTACGCTTCCGAATCCCAATCGGTGTCGTAGGTGCGGAACTCGATCGATTGATAGCCCTGGCGCGCGAACTCGATCACCCGCTGGATGTAATTCTCCGGGATCATCACCTGACGGGCCGCCCGGATGGCCTGGCGCAGCCCGCGGTTGGATTTCGGCTCGAAGCGGGCCTTGCCGTCGCCGTCCTGGCAGGCGGCGATGATGGCGTTCAAGTGCGTGTTGGAGAGCCGCGAGCCGGCGACGAGGGCGGCGACCTTCTGCTCCTCGATCACCTTCCAGTCGATGAAGTGCTCGATATCCGGATGATCGGCGTCGACGGTCACCATCTTGGCGGCGCGCCTGGTGGTGCCGCCCGACTTGATGGCGCCGGCGGCGCGGTCGCCGATCTTCAGGAAGCTCATCAGGCCCGACGACTTGCCGCCGCCCGACAGCGATTCGCTTTCGCCGCGAAGCTTCGAAAAATTGGTCCCCGTTCCGGACCCGTACTTGAAGAGGCGCGCTTCGCGCACCCACAGATCCATGATGCCGCCTTCGTTCACCAGGTCGTCGGCCACCGACTGGATGAAGCAGGCGTGGGGCTGCGGGTGCTCATAAGCCGACTCCGAAGCCACCAGGTCGCCGGTCCGGAAATCGACGTAATGGTGCCCCTGGGAGGGGCCGTCGATGCCATAGGCCCAGTGCAGCCCGGTGTTGAACCATTGCGGCGAATTGGGCGCGCCCATCTGCCGGCACATCATGAACCGCATTTCGTCGAAGAAGGCGCCGGCGTCGGCCTCGGCGTCGAAATAGCCGCCCTTCCAACCCCAATAGGTCCAGGTCCCGGCCATGCGGTCGAAGACCTGGCGGGCGCTGCTCTCGCCGGCGGTTCGATTGCCGGGCGTATCGGAACTTTCCGCGGCCGGGCCGGCCTCATGGCGCCAGAGCCATTCCGGAACGTCGGTTTCGGGTACCGGAACCAGAACCGCCGGCACGCCGGCCTTGCGCAGGTACTTCTGCGCCAGAACGTCGGTCGCGACTTGCGACCAATCGGCGGGAATCTCGATCTTCTCCCGGCGGAACACGACCGATCCATCCGGATTGCGAATCTCGCTGATGGCCTGCCGGAATTCGACGTTCCGGTAGGGTGACTCCCCAGCGACGGTAAACCGACGTTCGAAACGCATCCTTGCCCCCGCTAATTTCTCGGTCGCTTCGCCGATGAAACCCCTCGATGTCTCGGGATTGTCCGGCAACGCTTTGTTATAAAAAGATATTTGTTGGTTCTAGTCCCCACCAACCAAGGCAGTGTGATCCAGCCTCGCGCGATGTGCAACTAGATTTTGCGGGGGTGCCATAAAATGGACACAACATGTAGCAGGATGCGGCCCAAGGCCCGAAGGACGCCGAGCAGCCATGGCCTAACCGATTGTTACTCATGAAGAATCACTACGAAGATTCTCGTTGCCTACGCCTGCGCCGGTGATCCATGCTGAAACCACGACACTCCGCGAAAATGAAGCTTGAACAGGGGGAGGCCCAAATGAACGCTATCCGCAATTTGGCGCTGGCCGCGGGACTCGCCGCCGGCCTGGCCGCCGGCCCGGCGAACGCCGAGGAGGTCTGGGAAACGCTGCCGCCATTGCCGGCGATGCCGGCCGCCACCGAGAGCGGCTTGGCGCCGGTGAACGACATCCTGATGTACTACGCCGTCTATGGCGCGGGCGACCCGGTGATCCTGCTCCATGGCGGGCTCGGTCACAGCGACGTTTGGGGTTATCAGATCCCCGAACTGGCGAAGCACTTCAAGGTCATCGCCGCCGATAGCCGCGGCCACGGCCGCAGCACCCGTTCGGCTCAAGCCTACGGTTACGCGCTGATGGCGACGGACGTCGTCGCCCTCATGGATCATCTCAAGATCGACAAGGCCTCGATCGTCGGCTGGAGCGACGGCGGCATCATCGGCCTCGACATCGCCATCAACTTCCCGGGGCGCCTGGACCGGCTGTTTGCCTTCGGCGCCAACACCAATGTCGCCGGCCTGCGCGCCGACATCGCCGACAGCGCCGTCTTCAACAAGTACATCGAGAACGCGGGCGCGGACTACGCGCGCATGTCGCCGACGCCCACCGAATTCGACGCCTTCGTCGCCCAGATCGGCGAAATGTGGGCGACCCAGCCGGACTACAAGCCGGAACAGCTGGCGACGATAACGGCGCCCGTCGCCATCGCCGATGGCGAACACGACGAGGCGATCCGCCAGGAGCACAACAAGGAGATGGCCGACGCCATCCCCGGCGCGACGCTGGTCATCCTGCCCGGCGCCAGCCACTTCGCCTTCCTGCAGAAGCCCGACGAGTTCAACGCGGCGGTGCTCGAGTTCCTGCAGGCGAAGTAGATCGACGCGGGCGGCGGCGCTGCTACTGCGCCGCCTCGGCCAAGGGCTTGCCCTTCTCCTTGACCTGGAACACCAGGACCTTGGCCGGCTCGCTGTCGCTGCCGTTGTGGGCGGCATGCACGACGCCTTGCGCCAGGTGAGCGGTGTCGCCCGGCTTCAGCGTGATCGGGTCTTTCCCCTCCGGCTCGACGATGAGCGTGCCTTCGAGGAGATAGACGAACTCGTCGCCATGATGCGTATGGCGTCCGACGGCCTGGCCCGGCCCGAACTCGGCCGTGTACATGGCGCCTTCCCTGCCATCGATTCCCGTGACATCCGCCGTGAGCAGCTCCTTGCGTACGATCGGCTGGTCCTGGGCGGTCGCGACGCCCGCCCCGATTCCGCCGAAGAGGACGGCAAGCGCGAAGGCCGTGCCGAGGATCGATGTTCCGTTCGCCATGATCGAGTTCTCCCAAGAGTTCATTTGAAATCCGCCGGACCGTAGCTCACGCCCCCTCCGGAATCCACCATTCCTCGCCGCGAGGCGTCGTCACGTATTCCGGCCAGCGGAAGTGGATGGGGGCGGGAGCATCTTGAAGCGCTGCCCTGTTCATGACTTGCTCGATGCCACGAAATCCGCCAAGTCCTGGAGACGGAAAGCCCAGAACAGCGAGAGACCGGCCTGCTGCGCGGTTTCCAAATTGCCCGGATTGAATACGCCGCTGAGAACGGCGGAAGGCACCGTCGCCCGGTCGCCGAAAGCGCGCAGCCACTTGGCGGCCTTCCCGGCGGCCTCATGATTGACACGCTTGAACGAGTTGACGGCGCTGTTCGACGCCTTGCACTCGATTGCCATGACGCGCTTGTCGCCGAGCCGCACGACGAGGTCGGCGCGGGTGTCGCCGAGTTTGCTTTCGCCGCAGAATTCGCCGGGGGCCGGCGCCCGGTCAAGTAGAGCGATCTCGCGCGCCGGCACTTCCTTGAAGCCTAGGCCGCGCAGCAATTCCTTCACCTGCGCCTCTTGCGCGTCCTTGGCGTCCTTGCGACGCGCGGTTTCGACTTTCCTGGCGGCGACCAGGGCGGCGGAAGCAACGACGGCCTGTTCGCGCTCGTGCTTTGCCGGTTCACGCGGTTGGCCGACCCAGGGGAATCGGTGCGGGTCGATGATGTGCAGAACCACGTCCCGCACTCGCCGCGCCTGATCGGGGTCGCGCCGAAGCGCGGCGGGCGAGAGCGTCGTCTCGGCGAGGGTCTTGAGGTCGTCCTCGGAGATCGGCGGGCCGGTTAGGTAACGCAAGGCGGTGCGCTGGTCGGCGTCGCGAACCATGCCGGCCAGAACCTCGGGGTCGGGTTCCGCGGCGGATAGGTTCGGCAGTTTGTCGATGATGGACTCGAAAATAGGAACGAACGCGCCGAAGAAACGCGAATAGATTTCGAGGGGTTCGTCAAGACGCTCACGCCGGAAGATGGTCTTCGCTTCCTCGGCGTCGTCCCGCAACTGCCGTATCGACCATTGGCGAGGTGATTTCATGAAGTCTTTCCAGCCGGGGAATTGGGATGCGCTCGACCTCTTTGGGCTCGAACTTGGTTAGCCCGCCTGCATAGGTCCGCCCCGATCCGGTACACACGTGATTCGAAAGATAGACGATTAGCGCCATCAAGTCGGCGTCGCTCAAGCGTTCGCGTGGATAGAGGCCGTGTGCGATGTTGATGTGCCGGGCGCCGCAAGGATTGCGGACAAACGCCGGAGGTCGTCGCGCCATGTAAGTGCAGAGAATGGGCGCCGGCGCGCGAAGGTTTACCGACCACCAGGCGCGCCGCGCGGAGGCGACGTAGGATTGGTGCGCGCCCCGCGCCTTGGCCCATTCGAGAAATCGCTCGACACGCTCGCGGTCCATGGTGTCGAGCGTGTCAAGCTCGGCCGGCAGGTCGATGACCCGGCGCAGGCGGTCGGCTGACGCGAGAATCGCGCCGGTTGCCAGAAGCTCACGCGCCTTGGTGACGGTTGGCAAGAGGTAAGCGGCGGGAATTTCGCCGCGATAGGCCCCGGCGATCCAGGTGTCGTTGCCACCCGTAACCTGACCGCGGTGTACGCGGCAAATTTCGCCAAGCTCTATGTACCCGTGGGGCGGCGGCGCGGTCGGCTTGAGGATCGGGGTCCAGCGGTTCGCCTTCTCGAGGGTCGGCCAAGGCACGGGTGTTCCGCCCGCTAGGTTCCCCAGCCGGTCGAGCGAGCCTACCGAGCGCATGACCATTTCACCGGGGCGCATACCGATACGGAAGCAGGTGATCGCGCCGGTCGTGGCGGCGCCCGCGAAGGGCATGGACTCCGGGGTCAGCACGTGGAGCGCCGCGCCGCCGAGCCCGTCGGCGAGCATCTTGCGCAGTACGGCGCCGTAGTTCACGTCGAGCCACTCCGCGGCGGTGATAAACACGCCGCGGTCGCCGACGCGGCCCAACTGCCGCGTCTTCAGAAAGAAGTGGATGTGCAGGCCGGCGAGCTTGCTGGCCTTGAAGCCATAGCCGGTCGCTGTCGCGGCGAACCAGGTCTTCCATTCCGCGCCGATGTCATGGTGGCGGACATAGGGCGGGTTGCCGATGAACAGGGTGGGACCGTCGATTGGCGGCAGGGTCAGATGTCGGTAATCGGCGCACCATGCGGTGAGGCGTCCGGTCAAGCCGAGAACGGCGGCATTTGCGCGTAACATCAAGACTGCGAGCGGGTCGGTGTCGACCGCCACCAGGGCGGCCTTGGGAAAGCTCCGCGCGGCGGCCAGGAGAAAGCGGCCGGAGCCACAGCCGGGGTCGACAACGCGTGCCGGATCCCCTTGCTTCGCCGCCCAACCGACCATGCTCCGGACAATAGTGGCGGGCGTGTACACGGCACCGCTCGCCCGGCGCGCGACGCTCGGGCGCAGCAGGCAGAAGGCCTCGCCGAGCGGGTCGGAGCCGGCCTCGATAAGGGCGCGGACCGATCGTATGAGGTTGGGGGCGGCTGGCTTGCCCTCGGCAACTAGACTCCATTCCGGGGTGCTATACGGGGCCTTCGGCCCCGCGAGCGCGCGGGCCACCGCCGCCAACTCGGCCTGCGAACCGATGGCCGTCGCCGAGGCAAGCATCCCACCGGTCGCTTGTATGGATGTCACGGGTTTCGAACCGGCATTCCGCCGAGCCCCTTATCTTAGCTGGTTTACTCGAATCGGCCTGAACCCATCGAATCCTGTGGCCGCGCCGGCCGACTGTCAATATTCTTGTTTTGTTCTCGATACAAGGGGAATCTGTTTTGCTTCGAGACCTTCCTCAAGGGGCCGCTCCAGCGGATTGGCGCCTGATGCGGTTACGCCCCCTCCGGTATCCACCATTCCTCGCCTCTGGCCGTGGTCACGTATTCCGGCCAGCGGAAATGGATCGGGGCGGGGAACTTCCTCGGCAACAGCGGTCCGACCCAGTTCTTGCCGCCGATGCCACCGCCGGTGCGGGCCTTGAACTCGGCCTTGGCCTTGGCAAGGAGAGCGGGTCGGGTCAGGAGATCGACGATGGTGAGGCCGATGGTCCGCGCGGCGGAGAAGATCGTCGGGTCGATCGTCGCCGGATAGCCGCCGAGCGCGTTCCACACCCATTCCGGATAGCGGTAGTTGGGCGCGGGCGGGCGCAACGTGGCGCGGCCGATGTAGAGGCGCACGGTCGGGCAATGCCATGTGTAGTCGGTGTAGTCGTCGGAGGTGTAATTCTTCTGCCAGGCCGGAAGCTCCTGGCGGATCGCGGCTTCCGCCTCTTCGGGCGGCGTCAGCCGGCTCATCTCCGGCGCCATCGGATCGCGCATCGGCTTCAGCCCGAGATTTTTCTGGATCGCGGCGGCGAACCGGCGCGCGTCCGCGCCCCACGCCGGCGGTCCGGCGATCTCGAGGTTGTCGTAGGTGAGCCGCGCCATCGCGTGATTGGGCAGGCCCGGCCGCGTCTTGGTCACCCAACCCTTGCGCAATGTGCAGCCCGTGACGGCCGCCGCGTGTTCGGCGTTGTTGTCGAGAATGGCGAAGACGCGGGCTTGCATGTCGAGCGTCGGCGCGCGGCTCGCGTATTGGATCTGGCTGAAGCGCGGCGGCAGGTTGTCGGCCGTCGCCTGGCCCGCGGCGAGGATCGCCTCGTTGATGGTCCAGGTGCCGGTGTGCGGCAGCATCGCCTCCTTGGTGTACTTGGTCATCGTGTACATGAGGCAGACGGCGTCGATGGCGCCGGGTGCCCGCGCCGAGGTGTGCGGGTTGCCGGAATCGCCGGCGGCGCCCATGGCGGCCCAGCTTTCGGGGTTGTCGCACTCGAAGGTGTAGACCTTGCTCCAATACGACCCGCAATGCGTGTCCCAGATGGTCGTATTGGAGAGCGTGCGGAAATAGGCCGGGTGAAAGCTCACCGCGGCGTCGAGATCGTCGTAATAGCCGTGCGCGGCATGGATGGGCTTCGAGCCGCAGACCTTCTCCGCCGGCTCGCCGAAGAACTTGAGCGTGCCCTTGAGGCCGTGCTTCTCCATCGCCGCCTTGGCCGCGAGCACGCCGCCCAGCGCGCCCAGCCCCAGCGCCGAATGGGGATCGGTATGGCCGGCGGCCTCCGGATGCAGGCCCGCGCGGGGCTTGCGGTAGGGCACCGGCTCCTGGCTCTGGCCGGGGACCGCATCGTACTCGGCGTATGTTGCGATGACGGGCTTGCCGGACCCGAACGTCGCCATGAAGGCCGTCGGCATGCCGGCGGTCCCTTCCTTGACCTTGAATCCGTGCGCCCGCAGCAGGCGGACGTAATAGGCGGCGGATTGGTACTCGCGCCACGCGGTCTCGTGGAAGTTCCAGATGTCGGTATGGGTGGCCGACAGCCACTTCTCGTGGGCAGCGACCCAGTCGAGCGCGGTCTTCTTCGGCGCGGGCAGGCGCGGCGTGGGCATGGGCGGGTCTCCTCAACGGACGGCATCGAACAATACAATACCCTCATGCTGAGCCTGTCGAAGCATGAGCTTCCTCATCCCGAGCTTCCTCATCCCGAGCTTGTCGAGGGACGAAGGACGAAACATGAGGGGCGACCCCAGGTACCTGGAGTCCGGGGTTCTCAATGTTAGCCGATCGCGGGCCGAGCGCGGCCGGCGCGATCCGGCGCGGGCTTGTCCGTTTTTCGATCGGGTGCTTCAATGACAACGCTTGCGTTTCTCGGCGCGAATCGTTCCGCGGTCGCTTCGAGGCTCCGCACGATCGTATCGATCAGTTCATCAGGCGTCAGGTCGGTCATCGCGTCGCTTCCTCGATCAATGCCCAGCGCAAGGGGGTCGCGCACCGTCAGAGGCAATCCCGGTGTCCGTCGGGCCTTTGGAATTGGGATGGCATGTCATAGAATAGCGAGTAAAGATACGGCCTTACGGCCAAATGGGCAATGCCGCAAACGGCGAGGCCGGGTCCGACGGCGATCTTGGCCTGCTGGTCATCCTCGACGACGCATTATAGTCACGAGCGGAGAATCCAACCGACATCATGCCCACACCCCTTGAAAAATTTCAGGCGCTACTCCGGGAGCTGCTCCAGTTCGATTGCGCCGACCTCGATTTCGGCGTCTACCGGATCATGAATCTGCGCCGGGAGCGGCTGGAACGGTGGTTGACGGTGGACTTTCCCGCCCGCACCCGCCAAATCCTGCAAGGCGCGGCGCCAACCTTCGATGACGACCTGGCGGCAAGACTGGAGGGGCTGCGCGTCACGCTTCGCGCGGTCGATCCCAACGCCATCGACGACGACGGCAACCTTGTGAGCGAGGCGCTTCGTTCGGTTCCCGCCGGGCAAGAATACGCCCGCCTGTTCGCCCAGCAGCGGCGCGCCCCGATCCGGCCCACGGCCGACCTGGAGCCGCTGATCTATAATCACCTCTACGAATTCTTCTCGCGCTACTACGACACGGGCGACTTCATACCGAAGCGCCGGCGGTCCTTCGCGCCGGACGGGCGCGACACCTACGCCGTTCCCTGGGACGGCGAGGAAGTCGTCCTCCATTGGGCGAACAAGGATCAGTACTACGTCAAGACGGGCGAGCGGTTCACGCACTACCGCTGGCAAAGCCGCGCCGCGGACAGGGCCTTCACCATCGAATTCCGGCTTACCGAAGCCGATCTGCCTGCGGCCAACAACAAGGATGGCGCCAAAAAATTTCACTTGCCCCTGGAGGACAGGATCGAGTGGAACGACGAAGCCTCGCTCCTTCTCGTGCCGTTCCATTACCGCAGTCTCGCATCGGACGAGGAACGCGCCATCGGCGGTAGCCAACAGGCTACGATCCGCGACAACATATCATCGCGCACGGTCGATAGGTTGCGGGCGCATCCGGTCGTTGGCGGTGTTCCGCACCTCGAAACCGCGCTCATGGCACCGAAAAAAGACGCCGGCGGGAATGATGTTCAGAACAAGAGCGGCCATCCGATTCCGCTGCTCCGGCATCATCTCAATCGCTGGGCCATGAAGAACGAGGCCGATTTCTTCATCCACAAGAACCTGCGGCGGTTCCTGTCCGGCGAGTTGGATTATTTCATCAAGAGCGTCGTTCTGAATCTCGACAACCTACTCGCCGCCGGCGAATTGCGGGCGGATCCCAATTTCCGCCTGCTCGAAGCGGTCAAAAAACTTGGCGGCGAAATCGTCGATTTCCTCGCCCAGCTTGAGGACTTCCAGAAGGCGCTGTTCGAGAAGAAGAAATTCGTCGTCGAGACCCACTGGTGCCTGACGCTCGACCGCATACCGGCCGCGGTCAAGGACGAGGCCTACGCCGCCATCCTCGCCAATGACCGGCAATGGGAGGCTTGGGAAAAACTCTTTCGGGTTTCGGCCTGGCCGCGCGATCTCGCAACGACGGAGCCACGCACCCGTGAGTTTCTCGACGTTTTCTCGCACATGATGATCGACACCAGCCTCGGGTATAACGGCGCTTTCGTGGACAATCTCATCGCTGAAATTGAGAACATTGATGGCGACATGGATGGCCTGATCATTCAATCGGAGAATTTTCAGGCGCTCAATCTCCTTCAAGAATCATTCTTAGAAGGAGTCAGCAGTATTTACATTGATCCACCATACAACACCGATGCCGGACCAATCAGCTACAAGAACGGATATCGCTCTTCGTCGTGGGTCACAATGATCAGTCAAGCGCTTGCGGCATCGCGGCGCCTCCTTACGACCAGAGGGGTGCTCTGCGCGACGATCGATGATTACGAGTTTAAGGAACTCGGTTTCGCGATTGAGAGTGCGTTCGGAAAGGACTTGGTGTCGGGAGTTATTGTAATCCGCGCAAATCCCTCCGGCCGACCGGAGCCAGGTGGACTCTCAATCAGCCACGAGTACGCAATTTTTGCAAAGCGATCAGCGGACGCAATCATCCAAAAAATGGCACGGTCGAAGCAACAAGACGAGCGCTACACAGAGCATGACGATGTGGGTGAATTCGAGTGGAGAAATTTGCGACGCGAGGGAGCAAATTCGGAGCGAAGCAGACGACCGAAGCTTCACTATCCATTGTATGCGAAGGGCGAGCAAGTGCGAATTCCTATGATGGAATGGAACGGTGGTCACACCGAATGGATCATTAGTGAAGAGCCTAGCAAAGGCGAGGTGGTCGTGTGGCCACGAGACAGAGCGGGGGTACAACGCACCTGGCGGTGGGGTATTGAAAAAGTCCGTCAGAATCTTGGGATCGTCAGATGCCGCAAGACTGGGCGAACCGAGTGGCAAGTGTATTTCAAGCGCCGACCTGATCCAGAAGGTATAACACCACCGACAATCTGGACAGACCCAAAGTATTCGGCCACAGAGCATGGTACCGCGACATTAAAAAAGCTATTTGGGGTGCAGGCATTCAGCTATCCCAAATCGCCATATGCAGTAGCAGATTGCATCTGGATAGCCGGTTTGTCGGACGATGAATCAACTGTGATTGACTATTTTGCTGGCTCCGGCACTACGGGCCACGCGGTTATTAGCCTGAACCGCCAGGACGGCGGTGCGCGGAAATACATCCTCGTTGAAATGGGGGAGTATTTCGACACGGTTTTGAAACCGCGCCTTCAGAAGGTCGTGTTCTCGGAAGATTGGAAGGATGGCACCCCGACTCCGCAAGCCAACCCAACTAGCCAGCGCAATCCGTACAACGGCGTCTCGCACTGTTTCAAGGTGTTACGCCTGGAGAGCTACGAGGACGCGCTCGACAACATCGAGTTCAACCATGTTGCGGCACCGGGCGAGCAGATGGATCTGGAGCTTCCCAGCGACTACGAGTTGCGTTATGCGCTCGATTGGGAAAGCCGGGAGTGTCTCACGCGGCTGGCCGTCGGGGCGCTCGATGCCCCTTTTGACTACACGCTGACGCTTCGCCGCGAGACCGGCACGGTAACGGTGCGGCCGGACCTGCCGGAGACGTTCGCCTATCTCATCGGTCTGCATGTGCGGCGACGGTTCTGGGTCGAGCGCGAAGGCGTCCGCTATCTGATCTACACCGGAACGCTGCATTCCGACGGCACGGAGACGGCCGTGCTGTGGCGCAACTGTCGGGGCTGGTCGGAGCAAGACTTGCAGATGGAAAAGGATTGGTGGCGCCAGCAGCGGGAAACGCTCGCGCCGGGCGCCATGCACATCTACGTCAACGCCGCTTGCGCCATCGAAGGGCACCGTTGCCTCGATCTCGAGTTCAAGAGCCGGATGCATTCTCCGGCGACCGCCTGACCGGCGGCTACATGCCCGCCCACCGCGCCACCGCCACCCGCCGCACCGCTACCCGCGCCATTGCCACCGTGCGCGGGGAGACGCTGGTACAGCGCTTGTTCCTGCTGCGCTGGCTGCATGCGCAGTTCGGGTTCCCAAGCGTTCCGAATGACCCAAATGGCGACGGAGCCACGAAGCAAGCGTTGGAGTTCTGCCGGAACGTACAGGAAGGTTACGCCGCGGACGGCGTTTCCTATCTTACAATGCTGTTGCTTGCACGCGGCGGGCGTAGCGTGACCGACGACCATCTTCGCCGCTACGACGAAAACATCCGCCGGCACCTTCATGCCATCAACGAGCGGCGGGCGGAGCCGATCACGCTTCGGTATTTCCAGCACCTGGCCCTCCTATACACCGAGCATGTGCTGCATCGGCTGTTCGCCCAGCCGAGGCAGCTCTGTTCCGACCTGAACCGCTTCGTCCAGGAGACAAGGGCGGCGGGTTGGCGCGAGTTTCCGCGCTTCAGGCTCGCGGATTTACGTAAGCTTGCCTATATGATGGCGACGGGCTCCGGCAAGACGTTGCTGTTGCACATCAACTACCGCCAGTTCCTGCATTACAACGCCGGCAGGCCGCTCGCGAATATCCTTCTTGTCACCCCCAACAAGGACCTGAGCGAACAGCATGAGCGGGAGCTAAGGGCCTCCGGCCTGCCGTGCCGCCGCTTCGAACCGGGGCGGCCGCGCGATTTCACGGACGATCCGTACGCCGTCGAGATCATCGAGATATCCCGCTTCGTGCCGGAGAAGAGGGACAGGGGCACGCGGGTGGAGCCGGCGTCCTTCTCGGGCCGGAACCTGATTTTCGTGGACGAAGGCCACCGCTCGAAGAGCGAAGAGGGTGTGCAACGGCGGATTCGCGAGGCGCTGACCGGCGACGAGGGTTTCGTGTTCGAGTACTCGGCCACCTTCCAGCAGGCCTTCGCCGGCGAGGACGAGGACCAGAAGGCGCGCCGGGACGAGTACGGCGCCGCCATCGTCTTCGATTACTCCTATCGCTGGTTCCTGCACGATGGTTTCGGCAAGGACTTTACCGTCCTCAACAGCCGGGGCGACGACGAGGAGTCGGCCCTTTGGCCGTTGCTGGCCGGGCTGTTCGTGTTCGGCGCCCAGGTCCATGCCTATCGCAACAACACGCCCATCTTGGCGAACTATAACGTCGCCCACCCGCTCGCGCTCATGGTGGGCAGCCAGGTCGCCGGTTCGAGCGGGGAGGACAACCGAACGAAATCGGACGTGTTGCGGGCGTTACTGTTCTTTCACCGCTTCCTACGGAACGCGGATGGCTGGAGCGTCGCACGGCTGAACGAACTGCTCGCCGGCACGTCGCCGCTGCACAGACAGGGACTCGGTGGAGCCTTGAAGCAGGCGCGGGACTATTTCGACGCGGCCGGATTGGCGGCGGCGCAGCTCTTGTTCGATTTCATTGCAGCGCAGGTCTTTCACTCGCCGACTGGCGGCGGGTTAGTGATCCACCGAATCAAGGGCAACGAGAACGAGATCGCGCTACGCGCCTCGGAAGCCGGCGGCGGGCAGCCTTTCGGTCTCGTCTACATCGGCAAGGCTTCCGATCTGACAGCACTGATCCTGCCCGAGCATGGCATCGAGCAGTCCGACGACGCGCTGGCGGACGCTTGGTTTCCGCGCATCGAGGAGCCCGATTCTCCAGTAAACTTCCTGGTTGGGGCCAAGATGTTCATCGAGGGCTGGTCGAGTTGGCGCGTCAGCGCGATGGGCTTGGTGAACATCGGCAAGAGCGAGGGATCGGAGATCATCCAGCTTTTCGGCCGCGGCGTGCGCCTCCTTGGCCTGCATCGGGGGCTGAAACGTTCGACCTGTATCAGCGGGATACCCCACCCCAAGTTCCTGCCGATTCTTGAACGCTTGTTCGTATTCGCCATCGACTCGCGCTACATGGAAAAATTCAGGCAAATCATCGATCGCGAGGGCGTGGACGGCGGCGGGTTCGTGGAGTACGAGCTCAAACTCTGGCGGATGATCGAACACGGGACGCTGCCCGATTTGGCGATGCCCGAGTGGCCGGGGGAAACGGCCTTCCGGGACAGGGCGGCGGTGCTGTTCGATCCTCGCCACCTTGGCGACCGGCCGGACCGCCGGCGTATCGCGGTGCGCCGCGACCTTCGTTACCAGAGCTTCGCAAGCGACGACGACAACGCCATTAGGGCCGGAGAGGCGCCCGAGCGGGAGAAGAAGCTTTCGGAGTGCGGTTGGAGGCGCTTCATCGACCGCGAGGCGCTCTATCTGCGCCTTGTCTCTCATGCCCGGGAGCGCGGATTCGACAACCTGGGATTTGGGTTCGGCCACGTTCGGCAGTTTATCGAGAACCACGCCGACGACTTGATCCTCCATGCGCCTGAAAAATTTCACCAGATTGAGAGTTGGGACGACCGAAGGCGCCTCGAAGAGGCTGTTTTCGACCTCATGAAGGTCGCGCTGGAGCGAGTTTACCGCCGCGCCCAGCAGACATGGGAAACGCAAAACATGCGCGTGCCCATGTTGAGTGCCGACCACCCCAACCACAAGTTCGTCTATCGCATCCGCGTCCCCCAGCGGCTGACACAGTCGGCGGCCGATTTCATCCGCGAGCTTGAGGCGTTGGTGGGGAATTGCCCGAAGGAGGACTGGTCGCGGACCGAGCCGCTTACGGCGGTGGCCCGCTTCGGCGAACACCTTTATCAGCCGCTGCTGCTCGACGCCGGGTTAGCCGCCAACAAGACAACGCCAAACCGAGACCAGCAAAGGCAGTTGACGATCGTTCCCGCCCTGTTGACGGAGAGCGAGCAGCAATTCGTCGAAATGCTGCGGGATTACTGGATCGAAAAGAAGGAGACCGAACACCGCGGAGAGCGCATTTTTCTTCTCCGCAATCTGAGTCGAGGGAAGGGGATCGGTTTCTTCGAGTCGGAGGGATTCTACCCCGACTTCATTCTTTGGCACTTGCTGGCAAACGGTCGTCAACGGCTCGTGTTCATCGAGCCTCACGGCATGAGGCAGGAAGACGCACCGGACGTCAGCAAAAAAGTGAAGATCGCGCGCGAGATCGGAGCGCATCTCGATGCCGCCATCCGGGTGGCCGGATGCCCCATCGCGGAAGTGACCGCGTTCATCGTATCGGCAACGCCGTTGCTTGAGCTGCGGCGCAAGCACGGCGAGAACCGAACGGCGCAGTGGTACGCAGAACACCACATTCTGTTTCCCGAGGAAATGGCGAAGTCACCTAGGCTAGGCGGGATCTTGATGTCCTCCTCTGGTGAACGGCCCTAGTCGGACCAGTTGACTGCCCCGATAGCCACTTTTCGCTTGACATCCATAGAACTTAATCCTATCATGGCATGTGTCATTGCGTTCTCGGAAAATCGTGAATACCTCCATGCGCCGGTCCGCACGTCGAGCCCCCCTATATCTTGTGCGAAATCCCACCCGGCCGGTCTTCCCTGGGGTTGTTCCTCCGAAAATGAAAACTCGATGTTTGTCGGAATCTATGTTAACCCATTGATCGAACATGAAAAACTTCGTCTCTGGCGCCGTTTTCTCACCGCCCCGTTAACCTTTAAGGCGGCGAACCCAAAGGGGACCCATGCCGACACGAACCCATAGCTGGCCGGCCGGGCATTGGGACTGGCCCATCCATCTCACCCACAAGCACGGGCTGGCTTGCGGCCCCATGATCTTCGTCGGCGGCCAGGTCGATCTCGACGAGCGCGGCGCCGTGCGCCATGCGGGCGATCTCGCCGCGCAAACGGCCGAGGTCATGGCCTACATCGGCCGCGTGCTCGCCGATCTCGGCGCCGGCATGGACGATTTGGTGAAGCTGGTCGCCTTCTATGTGGATGACGGCGGCGGCGAACGGGAACTCCTGACAAACATCGCCAAGTCCTTCCGCTCCGCGCCGGGGCCGGCCGTCACCACGATCCCGCTGCCGGCGCTCGCCTATCCCGGCATGGTCGTCGAGATCGAGGCCATCGCCATGCGGGGGCCGGGGGCCACGCGCCTGGCGCGCCGCGCCGCGATTGCCAAAGGCCTGCCGGCGCTGCCCCCGCCGCTCTCGCACGCGCTCCGGTGCGGCGAGATGATCTACGTCGGCGGCCAAGCCGCGATCGCCGCCGACGGGTCGGTGGTGAAGCCCGGCGACATGGCCGCGCAGACCGCGATCGTCATGGACCGCATCGCCGCGCTCCTCGCCGAATTCGGCGCGGCGCATGACGATGTCGTCAAGATCGATACCTGCTATCTCGGCCAGGGGACCGTGGCCGATTGGGAGGTTGCGGCCAGGATCCGGGCGCGCTATTACACCGAGCCCGGGCCGGCGGCCACCGGCCTTCCCGTGCCGCGCCACCACCTGGCGGGCCTTGTCGCCAAGACCGAGGTCGTGGCGATGCTGGGCGAGGACGGGCGTCGGCTCCCTCGCCGCCACGTATGGCCCGAGGGACATTGGGATTGGCCGATCCACCTTCCCTACAAGCACGGCATCCAATGCGGCAACGTCATCTGCGTCGGCGGCCAGGTGGCGCTCTCGCCCCAGGGCGACGTGCTCGCGCCCGGCGACATGGTGGCGCAGACGCGCGTCGCCATGGCGAACATCCGCAAGGTGCTGGAAGGCTTCGGCGCCGGCCTCGACGACATCGTGAAGGTGAACGCCTTCTACGTGGGCGGCGCGTCCGGCGATGCGCTGCACGAGAACCTGCGCATCCGCTCGGGCAGCTTCCGCGAACCCGGACCGACGACGACCGGCATTCCGCTGCCGGTCCTCGCCTACCCCGACATGATGATCGAGATCGAGGCGATGGCGATGATCTAGGCCGGGTCGCGGCGCAGCGATTGGGCCATGCAGTGGACGCCGCCGCCGCCCAGCGTGAACATCGTCACATCGGGATCGTAGACGGTGAACCCGAGCGCCCTGAGCTTCGCATTCAGGTCCTTCGACTGCGACGTGGACAAGATGCGCTCGTTGCCGAGCGCCATGACGTTGCAACCTAGCTCCATGGTGTCGCGGTAACTGACCGGGATCAGCTCGATCTTCTTGCCCTTCAGCCAGGCGATCACATCGTCATCGGTGGTGTCGAGGCAGACCGCGGCCAGCTTCGGCGCCAGCATGCAGACCATGAGATCGATGTGGACATAGTGTTCGGCGATGGGCGCCAGCTTCACTTCCCATCCCTTGTCGCGCAACCAGCCGGCGACTTGGGTCGCGGCCGGCTCCTGCGTCCGCTCGCCGCAATAGCCGATGAGCGCGGCGCCCGGCTCGATGACGTCGAAATCGCCGCCCTCGAAGGCGGACGCCGTCACCATGTTGAAGATCGGGATGCCCTTCTCCTGGTAGAAGCGGATCACCGGCGCATACTCGCCGCGCCGCCACCATTGATGCATCTGCGTGACCACGGCGCCATAGGGCGTCATGAAACTCGAATCGCGGGCGTAGACCTGGTAGGGCAGGTTCGGGTCGGGCTCGAGGAAGTGGCATTTGACGCCGGCATCTTCGTAGGCCTGGACCATCTCGCGGTGCTGGCGCATGGCGAGCTGCACGTCGAACTTGGCGCCGCTCCTGAGCGTCGCCTTCGATATGGAACTCGTCGGCAGCCAGCGGAAATTCTCGGGCCGGCACAACAGCACGTCGCGCAAGGTGCCATATTCCGAGTTTGCGCCCCATCCATTGGCGGTCGTCATCTTATGCTTCTCCTGGTTTCAGTAAGCGCGCTCGATGCAGAAATCGACGATCTCGAGTAACGCCGATTTCGCCGGGCCCTCGGGAAAGATGCCGAGCGCGTCGCGGGCGACGGCGCCATAATGCGCGGCGCGGGCGACCGTATCGCGCAGCGCGCCGTGCTTGTGCATGAGGCCGACGGCATGATCGAGGTCGCCGTCGCGCCGGTCCTGGCTTTCGAGCGTGCGGCGCCAGAACTCGCGCTCCTCGCGGTCGCCGCGGCGAAAGGCGAGCACGACGGGCAAGGTGATCTTGCCGTCGCGGAAATCGTCGCCCACGGTCTTGCCGAGTTCGATCTCGCGGGCGGCATAGTCGAGTACGTCGTCGACGAGCTGGAAGGCGATGCCGAGGTTGAGGCCGTAGCTGTCGAGCGCTTCCTCCTCGACCCTGGGCCGCTCGGCGATCACCGGGCCGACGCGGCAGGCGGCGGCGAACAGGGCGGCGGTCTTGCGGCGGATCACGTCGAGATAGGTCTGCTCGCTCGTTTCGGCGTCGTTGCTGGTGACGAGCTGAAGCACCTCGCCCTCGGCCATGACCGCCGAGGCATTCGACAGGATATCGAGAACCCGCAGCGAGCCGTCCATGACCATGATCTGGAAGGCGCGGCTGAACAGGTAGTCGCCGACCAGCACGCTGGCCTTGTTGCCCCAAACCGAGTTGGCCGTCGCTCGCCCGCGCCGCAAGGCGCTGTCGTCGACGACGTCGTCATGCAGCAGTGTGGCCGTGTGGATGAATTCGACGCACGCCGCGAGCGCGCAATGACGCGTGCCCCGATAGCCGCACAGCGAGGCCGAAGCCAGAGTCAGCATCGGCCGCAGTCTCTTGCCGCCCGACGCGACGATGTGCCCGGCAAGCTGTGGGATCAACGCCACCGGGCTCTGCATGTGTTGGAGAATGAGCCGGTTGACCTCGACGAGATCGGCCCCAACGAGCGCGTTCAGCGGCTCCAGCGACGGGCGGCGCGAGCGATCGCGCTCCTCGTCAAGATTGACAATGATGGCCACCCGCGACCGGACCCGGTTGATTGTGATAAGGAGCGTCTCGGGAGCCAGCATAGTGGGGCCGCGCGCGGGGTCAAGCATGGTCGAATTGCTACGAACCAACGATCCGGTGCGCCTGTCCTGGCTGACGGCCCTGCTGAAGGATTCCAGCATCGAGGTGTTCGTCTTGGATTCCCACGCCAGCGTCATCGAGGGCAGCATCGGCGCCATCCAGCGGCGACTGATGGTGGGCGATGATGACGCGCCGGCCGCGCGGCGCTTGCTCGCCGCGGCGGGAGAAAGCATGGCATGATGTCGGGCGAAGCGGCACAAGACGCCACCGAAGACACCGTGCTTGGCGGGCGTATTCGCCTCCGCCAGCCGGCGGCAGGCTATCGCGCCGCGATCGACCCGGTGATGCTGGCGGCGGCCGTGCCGGCCGGGCCGGGGGACATGGTACTCGACGTTGGAACCGGCGTCGGCACGGCGGCGCTCTGTTTGGCGTGGCGCATTCCCAACGCCCGAATCCGCGGCGTGGAATTGCAGTCCGACCTCTTCGATCTGGCGCGGAGTAACGTCGAAGCCAACGGCGTCGGCGGCAGGGTCGAGATCATGCTGGGCGATCTGTTGCGGCCGCCGTCGCGGTTGGCGCCGGGCGCCTTCAATCACGTCATGGCCAATCCGCCCTTTCTTCCGATCGACGCCGGCAATGCGCCCCCCGATTCGGGCAAGGCCTTGGCGACCCGGGAGCACGAGGCCGTGCTTGCCGACTGGGTGCGTTTCGCCCTCAACATGCTGCGGCCCAAGGGCAGCGTGACGTTCATCTATCGCGCCGACCGCATGGAGCGACTCCTGGCGGCTCTGGCGCAACACAGGGTTGGAGAGATCGTCGTGTTTCCGCTCTGGCCAGGGGGCAACCGGCCGGCGTCGCGGATACTCGTTCGCGCGCGCAAGGACGTTGCCTCACCCTCGCGCCTCGCCGCCGGCCTGGTCCTGCATGAAGCCGACGGCCGCTACACCGCCGCCGCCGAGGCCGTCTTGCGCGAAGGCGCCGGGCTGGTACTCTGAGGTTGCCGATCATGAACAAGAGTCGATTAAGTGGTATAGCGTCGTTCCCCTGGCGCCGGGCGCCCGTGGTCGGCGTGCTGCGCCTGTCGGGCGCCATCGGACTGCCCGGAGGCTTGCGGCGCGGGCTGTCGCTGGACGCGTTGTCGGGTCCGATCGAGCAGGCCTTCGCTTTGTCGCGCAAGACCGCGGTGGCGCTCGCCATCAACTCGCCCGGCGGTTCGCCCGTGCAGTCCGCCCTGATCGCCAAGCGCATTCGCGATCTCGCCGCCGAGCACAAAGTACCGGTCTTAAGCTTCGTCGAGGATGTCGCCGCGTCGGGCGGCTATTGGCTCGCCTGCGCCGGCGACGAGATCTACGCCGACGAGTCGTCGATCATAGGTTCCATTGGCGTCGTCAGCGCCGGGTTCGGATTCGCCGATCTCATTCAACGATACGGCATCGAGCGGCGGCTTCACGCCGTGGGCGAGCGCAAGGGCATGCTGGATCCCTTCAGTCCGGAGAAGCCGGAGGACGTCGCCACCCTAAAGGCGCTGCAAGGCGACGTGCACGAGCACTTCAAGGCCATGGTGCGCACGCGCCGGGGGGGCCGGCTCAAGGCGGACGAGAGCGTACTCTTCAGCGGCGAGATCTGGGCCGGGCAACGCGCTGCCGCGTTGGGGCTCGTCGATGGGATCGGCGATATGCGCGCGGTCCTTCGCGGTCGGTTCGGCGACAAAGTGAAGCTGAAGCGAATCGATGCCGGCGGCGGGTGGTTGCGCCGCCGTCTTCAAGTTGGCGGCGGCGGCGAGGATTGGGCCCAGCGGCTCCTGCTCGCCGCCGAGGAGCGCGCCTTGTGGGCGCGTTACGGGCTGTGATGAAAGGACGCTGCCGCTTGACCGCGCCGCGCCCAACCCGGTAAGCACGCACCCGTGTTCAGCATTCCTAGCCTGCAGAAACTGCTGGTCCTCGTCGCCATCATCATGGCGGTGTGGACGGCGTTCAAGTTCATCGGCCAGATGGATAAGGCGAGGCGTGGGGCCGGCGGGGTGAAGCGCAAGAGCATCTGGCCTTGGCCGACACGCGCCGACACCGGCGACGCAAGCAGCCGGATCGAGCAGACGCAGAAGTGCCCTAAGTGCGGCGCCTATGTGCCGACGCGCGAGCCTACCGCCTGCGGCCGGGCGGACTGCCCGTATTGAGATGAAGCGATGAGTCGGGCCGCCGATCCCAATACCTGCTTCCAAGCGCTTATCCTGAAACTGCAAGGCTATTGGGCCGCTCAGGGCTGCGCCATTCTTCAGCCCTACGACATGGAGGTCGGCGCCGGCACGTTTCATCCGGCGACGACGCTGCGCGCGCTTGGGCCCCGGCCATGGCGGGCCGCCTATGTGCAACCATCGCGCCGGCCGAAGGATGGGCGGTATGGAGAGAATCCGAACCGCCTCCAGCACTACTACCAATTCCAGGTCATCCTGAAGCCCTCGCCGAGCGACGCCCAAGATTTATACCTGCGCAGTCTCGAAGCCATCGGGATCACGCTCAAGGATCACGACGTGCGCTTCGTCGAGGACGATTGGGAAAGCCCGACCTTGGGCGCGTCGGGGCTGGGCTGGGAGGTCTGGCTCGACGGCATGGAGGTGACGCAGTTCACCTATTTCCAGCAGGTGGGCGGCATCGAGTGCGATCCGGTTTCGGTGGAGTTCACCTACGGGCTCGAACGACTCGCCATGTATGTGCAAGGGGTGGAGAACGTTTACGACCTGGATTGGAACGGCGTCGCCGGCGAGGGCGCGCTCACCTATGGCGATGTTTATTTGCAGGCCGAGCGGGAATTCTCCGCCTACAATTTCGAGCGCGCCAACACGGACGTGCTGTTCCGCCATTTCAAGGACGCGGAAGAGGAATGCATGTCGTTGCTGGACGCCGCGCTTGCTCTGCCGGCCTATGACCAATGCATGAAGGCGAGCCATATTTTCAATCTTCTGGACGCGCGAGGCGTCATCTCGGTCTCCGAACGGCAGGCCTATATCGGACGCGTGCGTCAATTGGCCAAAGGTTGCTGCGAGGCGTGGCTCGCCAGCCAAACGGCGGCGGCCTGAGACGATGGCCGAGCTTCTTCTCGAATTCCTGTCCGAGGAAATCCCGGCGCGCATGCAAGCGCGCGCGACGGAGGATTTGAAGCGGCTCGTCACCGAGAAACTGACGGAAGCCGGTCTGACCTACACCAAGGCCGAGGCGTTCGCGACGCCGCGCCGACTGGCGCTGGTGGTGGATGGGTTGGCGACCGAGACGCCCGAAGCGGTCGAGGAGAAGAGGGGCCCCCGCGACGGCGCTCCCGATGCGGCGATACAGGGATTTCTCAAGGGTGCCGGGCTGGGCGGCCTCGATCGGTGCGAGAAGCGCGATACCGGCAAGGGAGTTTTCTGGTTTGCCAAGGTGGTGACGCCGGGGCGGCGGACGGCGGAACTTCTGCCGGCCGTCGTCGCCGAAACGATCAAGCGTATGCCGTGGCCGAAATCGATGCGGTGGGCTGGATATCGCCTGAATTGGGTACGGCCTTTGCAAGGCGTGGTCGTGATTTTCGACGGGGCGCTCGTGCCGGTAACGATCGAGCTTGGCGGAGAGGTCGAGCGGCGGTCGCTGGAATCGACCGATCGGACCGTCGGCCATCGTTTTCTCGCCCCGGCCAAGATCGCCGTCGCCGGGATCGCCGACTACAAGCGGAAACTGAAGGAAGCTTATGTCATTCTCGACCCGGCCGAGCGGCGGGCGAAGATCGTCCGGCAGACGGAGGTGTTGGCGAAGGAGCACGGCCTGACCGTGAGGCGCGATGACGCGCTGTTGGACGAGGTCACGGGGTTGGTCGAATGGCCGGCCGCGCTGGCGGGGCAAATCGACGAGGCGTTCATGGGCTTGCCGGCCGAAGTGCTGACCACGGCGATGCGTGCGCACCAGAAATATTTCGCGCTGCTCGACAAGGATGGAAAACTGGCGCCGCGCTTCATCGTGGTCGCCAACATCGAAACCAAGGATGGTGGCAAGGCAATCGTCGCCGGCAATGAGCGGGTCCTGCGCGCGCGGTTGGCCGACGCCAAGTTCTTCTGGGACCAAGATCGGAAGATCAAGCTCGAAGAGCGCGTGCCGGCACTGAAGAACATCGTCTTTCATGCCGTGCTGGGCACGATGGCGGACAAGGTCGGCCGGGTGCAGATGCTGGCCGCCGAACTTGCGCCCCACGTTCCCGGCGCCGATCTGGACCGGGCGCGTAGCGCGGCGCTTCTGGCCAAGGCGGATCTCAACTCGGGGATGGTGGGCGAGTTTCCGGAGCTTCAAGGGGTGATGGGTCGCTACTATGCGTTGGCCGAAGGCGAGAGGTCGGACGTGGCCGACGCGATCGCCGAGCACTACGCGCCCCAAGGCCCCAGCGATCGCTGCCCGTCGGCGCCCGTCAGCGTTGCCGTGGCGCTCGCCGACAAGATCGACACGCTGGTCGGGTTCTTCACCGTCGGCGAAAAGCCGACCGGTTCCAAGGACCCGTTCGCGCTGCGTCGGGCCGCATTGGGCGTCATTCGCCTCATCATTGAGAATCAGGTCCGGCTACCACTCCGCCAGATCGTTGCCGTGGCGTTTCGATCAATAGATCTCGGCATCAGAACACAAATGCAGCGAAACGCCAGAGAGGAAGAAGTACGAACGGGCGGCACGGTAACGATTACCGAGTCGTTTCCATTGTTGATGGCCGACATAGATCAAAGAGGCGAACAATTGGCATCCGAGATCATGGATTTCCTCGCCGACCGGTTGAAGGTCGCGCTGAAGGAAAAAGGCGTGCGGCACGACCTGATCGCCGCGATATTCGCGCTGGGCGGGGAGGACGATCTCGTACGGCTGCTGGCGCGCGTCGAGGCGCTGCGGAAATTTCTCGACGGCGAGGATGGCGCGAATCTGTTGACCGCATCGAAGCGGGCAACAAACATCGTGCGCATCGAAGAGAAAAAGGACGCCCGCGCCTATGACGAGTCACCCGATCCCGCGTTGTTGCGCCAGGACGAGGAGCGGGCGCTCGATGCCGCCTTGGCCGACGCCCGCGGGGTGGTAACCGAAGCGCTCGCCCGCGAAGACTTCGCCGGGGCCATGAGCGCGTTGGCGCGCCTGCGTCGGCCCGTGGACGCATTTTTCGACCGGGTGACGGTGAATTGCGAGGAGAAGGAAATCCGCGCCAATCGTCTGCGGATCTTATCGCGGATGCGCTCCACGCTTGGCCTGGTCGCCGACTTCTCCAAGATCGAGGGTTGAGGGAATCCGATGGCCAAGTGGGTTCATAGTTTCGGCGCCGACGGGGCCGAGGGGTCGGCGGCGATGCGGGAGCTGCTGGGCGGCAAGGGAGCCAACCTTGCCGAGATGTGCAATCTCGGACTTCCCGTGCCGCCTGGATTTACGATCACCACCGAGGTCTGCACGCACTACTACGCCGGCAACAAGAGCTATCCGAACGGGCTGGACGGCGAGGTTCGCTCGGCCCTGGCGCGGATCGAGGAACGCGCCGGGCGGCGGTTCGGCGACGCGCACAATCCGTTGCTGGTTTCGGTGCGCTCGGGCGCCAGGGTCTCGATGCCGGGCATGATGGATACCGTGCTCAATCTGGGCCTCAATGACCGGACGGCCGAGGGACTGGCGCGGCAATCGAACGATGCGCGGTTCGCCTATGACAGCTATCGGCGGTTCATCCAGATGTACGGCAACGTCGTACTGGGGATCGATCATCATTATTTCGAAGAGATTCTGGAGCTTCGCAAGGAGGACCGCGGCGTCAGCCTCGACACCGAGCTCACCGCCGAGGATTGGCGCCAGATCGTCAAGGACTACATGGCCAGGGTCGAAGAGCAGCTTTCTAGGCCATTCCCGCAGGATCCGTTGGAACAGCTTTGGGGCGCCATCGGCGCCGTGTTCGGAAGTTGGAACACACCGCGCGCCGTCACCTATCGGCGGATTCACGACATTCCCGAGGATTGGGGCACGGCGGTGAGCGTCCAGGCGATGGTGTTCGGCAATATGGGCGCGGACTGCGCGACGGGTGTTGCCTTCACGCGAAACCCTTCGACCGGCGTGTCCGAGTTCTTCGGCGAGTACCTGGTCAACGCCCAGGGCGAGGACGTCGTCGCCGGAATCCGTACGCCCCAACCGCTGACCATCGCGGGCAAGAAGACCAATGCCTCGCCGATGCCGTCGATGGAGGAAGCGATGCCGGCGGCATTCGCCGAGCTGCAGGTCATCCGCAAGCGGCTCGAAGCGCATTACCGCGACATGCAGGACATCGAATTCACGGTCGAGAAGAATCGCCTGTGGATGCTGCAGACGCGCAGCGGCAAGCGAACCGCGGCCGCGGCGCTCAAGATCGCGGTCGACATGGCCAATGACAAGATCATCGACCGCAACGAAGCGGTGGGCCGGATCGACCCGGCGTCGCTGGACCAGCTCCTGCATCCGACGCTGGATCCCAAGGCCAAGCGTTCCGTGATCGCGCGCGGCCTGCCCGCCTCGCCGGGCGCGGCCAGCGGCCACGCCGTGTTCAGCGCCGATGTCGCGGAAGACCGGGCCGCCAAGGGCGAAAAAGTCATCCTCGTCCGAATGGAAACGAGCCCGGAAGACATCCACGGCATGCATGCGGCGGTCGGCATTTTGACCGCTCGCGGCGGCATGACCAGCCATGCCGCGGTGGTGGCGCGCGGCATGGGCCGCCCTTGCGTTGCCGGAGCCAACGACCTCAGGATCGACGCTCGCGTGCGCGTCGTGCAAGTGCGCGATACCCGAATCGAAGAAGGGGATCTGATTACCATCGATGGCGGCACGGGCGAGGTCATGCTCGGCGAAGTGCCGACAATCCAACCGGAGCTTTCGAGCGATTTCGCCACCCTGATGCAATGGGCCGACGGCGTGCGGCGGCTGAAGGTGCGCGCCAATGCGGAGACGCCCGCCGATGCCAAGACGGCCCGTCGATTCGGCGCGCAAGGGATTGGGCTTTGCCGCACCGAGCACATGTTCTTCGATAACGGCCGGATCGTCGCCATGCGCGAGATGATCATGGCCGAGGATTCGAAGGGACGCCGGGCGGCGCTCGCCAAGATTCTTCCGATGCAGCGCGCCGATTTCGTCGAACTGTTCCGCATCATGCGGGGGCTGCCGGTGACGATCCGCCTGCTCGACCCGCCGCTGCACGAATTTTTGCCGCACAGCACGAATGAAATGGAAGAAGTGGCCGCGGCGGCCGGCGTCGGCATCGACACCGTGCGCCAGCGGGCGGCGATGCTGAAGGAAAGCAATCCGATGCTGGGGCATCGCGGGTGCCGGCTCGGCATCACCTATCCGGAAATCTATGAAATGCAGGTTCGCGCCATCTTCGAGGCCGCGATCGAGGTGCGGAAAGAGACGGGCGAGACGGTGGAACCGGAGATCATGATTCCGCTGGTGGCGTGGCCGCGCGAGCTGGAGATCCTCAAGGAGCTGATCGATCGCGTTGCGGCCGAGGTAGCACATGGCGCGGGCACGGCCGTGGTCTATCAGGTGGGAACCATGATCGAGCTGCCGCGGGCAGCACTGCGTGCCGAGGAAATCGCGCGTGTCGCCGAATTCTTCAGTTTCGGCACCAACGACTTGACGCAGACGACCTATGGGATCAGCCGCGACGACGCCGCGCGATTCCTGCAATCCTATGAGCGAGCGGGCATTCTCAAGCACGATCCCTTCGTGAGTCTGGATGTCGAGGGCGTGGGCGAGCTTGTCAGACTAGCGACCGATCGCGGGCGCGCCGGCCGGCCGACGCTGAAGCTCGGTATCTGCGGCGAGCATGGCGGCGACCCGGCGTCGATCCGGTTTTGCCACGACATCGGCCTCGATTATGTATCGTGCTCGCCCTATCGCGTGCCGATCGCGAAGCTCGCGGCGGCGCAAGCGGCGCTGCATCGCGACGCCAACGCGCCCAGCGCCACCGATTGATACCAACATGCTTCGAGACGCCGCTTCCAGCCTTCGCAGCCGAAGCGGCTGCTTCGGCGGAGTAGGCTCGCGGCTCCCCGGCATGAGGAAACATTCCTCATCCTGAGGAGCGTTCGTAGA
>VFKA01000082.1 GCA_009885795.1 Rhodospirillales bacterium
GCCGACCGACGTGCCGGCACGGATCGCGGCAAGGCCGCCGGAGCTGGCGGCGCCGAGAAGCCGGGCGCCACCCATGACCGCGCCGCCAGCCAGCAAGGCGGCGCCCGCGGCGGCCCCGGCCGTGCCGATGGCCGCGCCGGCGCCAAGCTGCGGCGCGCCGGAGACGAGGCCGGACGCGATACCCGGGCCGAAGATGCCGAGACCGAACAGCGAGAGCGCCGCCAGCACCAGCGACATCGCCTGGCCGATGTTCGGCTCGCGTCCTTGAAGCGCGGTGATGAACTCGCCGAAGAAGCTCGAGCCGATGCCGACGATGACCGCCAGCACCATCACCTTGATGCCGGAGGAGATGACGTTCCCGAGCACGCGCTCGGCAAGGAACGATGTCTTGTTCCAGAGCGCGAAGGGCACCAGCACGAAGCCGGCCAGCGTCGTCAGCTTGAACTCCAGGATGGTGATGAAGAGCTGCACCGCCAGGATGAAGAAGGCGATGATGACGACGAACCACGCGATCAGCAGGACGATGATGGTCAGGAAGTTCTCGAAGAAGCTGGTGAAGCCGAGCAGCGCGCCGACCTGTTCCAGCAGTGGATGGGCAGCGGAAAATCCGATGCCCGCCAGCTTGCCGGGCTTCAGCAGGTCGGCGGCGGTCAGGCTGTTGGCGGTGGCGCGAAGCCCGAGACCGGCGAACGACCGATAGATGATGTCGGCCAGCGTGCTGAAGTTGTTCAAGATGAGCGCGAAGGCGCCGACATAGAGCACCTTCTTGATCAGGCGGCCGAAGATGTTGGCCTCGCCATCCATGGCCCAGAACAGGCCCGCCAGCGTGATGTCGATACCGATGAGGATGGTGGTCAGGAAGGCGACGTCGCCGGTCAGGAGCCCGAACCCGCTATCGATGTAGCGGATGAAGGTCTCCATGAATCGGTCGATGACGTTGAGATCGTCCATGTCGCGAAGCTCTCTCTCCTCGGCCTTTCTGGCGCCCCGCCGCTATCGCGGCGTGTAGGCCGTGCTCGAGCCCAGGAAGCGGGCCGTCGCCGCGCGCGCGGCTTCTTCCGCCTGCGCCTTGCGCGCCTGGTCCAGCGCTTCCGAGCGGTACTGCGCGGCCATCAGATTCTGGATCTGGAGCTGCTGCTTGGTGGAAAGGGCGAGCAACTGATTGGTCGCCTGCTGCGCCTGCAAGCTCCCGACCGCGCCTTGCGAGGCCGTCACCAGCTCCGACAGGGTGGCGCCGTCGACCCGGACGTTCTCGACCACTTGCGCCTGCACGCGCATGGTCTGGTGATAAGCGCTCATCGAATTGCGCCAGCGGGTCCGGGCGTCCGCCACGAACTGGTCGGTCGTCACCGTGGCCGCATACTGTTCGGGAAACTGCTGCTGGAAGGCGGCATCGGTGGCGCCGACCTCGAAGGCGATGCCCTGCGCCTGGATCATCAGCCCGTCGATGCGCTGAAGCGCCCCGGTGATCTGGCCGAGCGAAGAATAGTCCAGGCGCTGTAGGTTCTTCGCCATGTTCTGCAACATGGTCGCTTCGTTCTGAAGCGACTGGATCTGGTTGTTGATCTGCTCCAGCGCCCGCGCCGCCTGGATGACGTTCTGGGCGTAGTTCGAGGGATCGAACACGGTGATGGCGGCGGCGGGTCGAACCAGGCCAGCGACCGGCAATGTGGAAACGGACGCGGCGACGAGGGCGACAGCTATGGCCTTGCGGATCATGGGACTTGCTCCGAGTTGGGGTTGGGGAAGTCGGCGAGCAACGCGGCCGCCCAATCGAGGCCGGCGGCGTTGAGGAAACCA